>JAZONS010000018.1:0-17215 GCA_045654585.1 Eubacteriales bacterium | reverse complement strand
TATGGTAATTTTTATCGTTAAAATTTCGCTCCGTGTTTTTTACGTAATTTTTTATCATAAAAATTCGGTATAAATACGAAAATATCAAAATCAAAACGTTCGTCTGTAATTGGTAAATATTGTATAATAAAGAATAAAAATGCATAACAATGAATTATATTCCAAAAAGAAACTGACAAAATCTACCAATTATACGGTCGTTAAAATTTTGTTTTTGAATCACAAGTGTAATCCGATTTAACTATTTAATTAATAAAAAACGTTTAATTTTAAATTAAATTAATTATTTTAATTATTATAAAAATTTACTTGACAAGATTTTCAGGTTGTGTTAAAATTAAAATGTAAGCAAACGGTCTTCTGAAATCGTTTAGAATAAATAATTTTTTAATAATATTAAAGAATAAATATACACATATTTTTTGAATTTTAATCTTTATAAAAATACGAAATACTACGAAAAATACTAAAATAGAAAATTACGGAGTAATGTTATGATTGATATTGATAAAATAGATGTCGCCAAAGGTTGTCAAATTAAACTTGAAGCTTCTTATGATACTGTTATTCTACTTGTCAGGCACGGAGAAAGTTTGGGAAATGCAAATAGAGAATTTTTGGGTCATACTGATAAGGATCTTTCGGAACTCGGCTATAAACAGGCTGAAATAACAGCTTCTTATTTATCTGATTTAAAAATTGATATTGTATATTCAAGTGACCTTTTGCGCGCTCATAATACCGCGCTGCCTCACGCAAAGCTTCGCGGTCTTGAAGTCGTTGACTCTTGTGAATTGAGGGAGATATATGCAGGACTTTGGGAAGGGAAGAGAGTTGACGATATTATAAATGAATATAGCGAGTTCTTTTATAGCGTCTGGCGCGAAAATTTTGGGGAATGCGAGCTTCCTATGGGTGAAAGTGTTCCTCATCTTGGAGAACGGATTTATCGCGAGATAAAAAAGATAGCTGGCTCTAACAGAGGTAAAACTATACTCATTGGATGTCACGCGGCTGCAATACGAGCCTTTTGGGGTAAAATTACCGGAACTAAATCAAGTGAGCTGGCCTCGGCTTTTCCTTTTCCAAAAAATGCATCTGTTTCTGTTGTTTATTTTGATGGTAAGGAGCTTATTCCCGGAGAGTATTCTCATGATAAGCACTTAATTTAAAACGATAGTATTGTTAAATATTTGCCCCCGTACCGTGTTAGTTTCTAAGTTTGGATATACTTCGGGTTAATTTTAAAAAAAACGGTTTATCTAAGCTGCTATATTTCGGGGACTTTTTATCTTTCTTAGTTTTGATAATAAGTAACTTTTATTAAAGAAAGATAAATAATGTAAATAATTGTAGTCATATTGGATGATATTATTCTTGTTTGACTAAGGTTGTTGATTATTTTCTTTCTTATTATCCTTTGGATATTTATTATTTGAATTTACTTTTCTATATAACAATGAAAGAGGCCGAGTCATTAAGAATCGAGTAAAATCAAAGCAAAAAGATGAAAAATGCAGTGAGAATTGAGTCTGCCGCAAATTCTTAATGAAACAGCCTTTTGGGGCAAAGGGATTTAGAGCGGGAATCGTCGTTCGCGACCGAAGCCGTATAAAGGTACGGCGAGAGTTGAGTGAACGGCGGTAGAATAAAAAACTTCAATTAAATGGAAGAAAAACGCAGGTTTTCAACCTTAGTTCTTTTAAATTTGCATAAAAGTACGGCAGAGGTACTGTGTATACAATACCCCTACCGTTTTTTTATTCGGTTACGCCTAAATGACGCAGCCCCTTTTGTTTAGTTAATGATTAAAAAGATATACTTTCTTAATTATCTTTTACTTATTGAATAGTTTTTTGAAAAAGCTTTGCTTTTTGCCGCTGTTGCCATCGCCGAGAGAGGAAGAAAATGCAAGAAGAAGTTCTTTTTGTTTTCCTGTCAGATTTTTAGGTGTTTCAATGACAACTGTCAGGATATAGTCGCCCTTGCGTTTGGTGTTAACGTTTGGCACGCCCTTGCCCTTAAGCGTGAAGGATGTATCGGTTTGAGTACCCTCGGGGATAGTAAATTTCTCGGTTTTTCCGCCGATGATCGGAATGTCGATCTCTGCACCGAGTGTAGCTTCTGCGAAGGAGATCGGTACCTCGCAATATAGATTGTCGCCCGATCTTTCGAATATAGTATGGGGAAGAACTCTGACGAGTATGATAAGGTCGCCGTTAACGCCGCCGTTTCTGCCGGCAGAGCCCTGACCGCGAAGGATTATTCTCTGCTCGGAGTCAATTCCGGCAGGAATAGAAACCTCCATTTTCTTATTGATTCTTACATAACCTTTGCCGTTGCAGTTCTTACATGGTGTTTTAACGATTTTGCCCGTACCGCGGCAATTACCGCACGCTCTTTGTGTTTCCATGAACCCGAAGCCCATGTTTTGCTGAACGCGTACGCTTCCCGTGCCCTTACAGGTCTGACACGTGTCGGGTTTTGTACCCTTTGCGGCGCCTGAGCCGTTGCATTCTCCGCACGCCTCTATTCTTGCGAATGAAATTTCCTTTTTGCAGCCGAAAACCGATTCTTCGAAGGTTATCGTCACTCTTACAGAGATATCGTCGCCGTCGATAACGTTAGAGCGTGTCCTTCCTCCGCCACCGCCGAAAATGCTTGAGAATATATCGCCGAAATCAAAGCCTGCACCGCCGCCAAATCCGCCAAAACCGCCAAATCCGGCACCTCCACCCATAGAAGGATCGAAGGCGGCATGACCGTACCTGTCGTATTTTTCGCGCTTTTCGGGATCTGAAAGAACCTCGTAAGCTTCATTTACTTCTTTGAACTTTATCTCAGCTTCAGCATCACCGGGATTCATATCCGGGTGGTACTGCTTTGCAAGCTTTCTGTAAGCTCTTTTTAATTCGTCCTCTGATGCGCCTTTTTCGACACCGAGGACCTCATAATAATCTTTTTTATCTGCCATAATGATCCTTCGTCTGATTTGACTTGAGGTTAGTTTTTTGTAGATTTTCCCGGAGGTTAAATGATAATCTCCGGGAATTTTCTATTTATTTTAAGTGGTTATTGTAAACAATTGTTTTAAAAATGTGCTGAATTAGGTCTTATCTTCGAAGTCTGTTCCGTATACGTCTCCGTTACCTGCACCTGCATCTCCGGCGTCGTCGGGATTACCTGCGCCGTTTGCAGCCTGCTCTGCGTAGAGCTTCTCTGCAATGGGATAGAACGCCTTCTGGAGAGCATCTGTGTCAGCCTTAATAGCCTCTGTGTCACCGCCGGCAATGGTAGCCTTGAGCTTTTCGATAGCCTCGGTTACAGGAGCCTTATCGTTATCGGTGATCTTATCGCCGAGGTCGTTCATGCTCTTTTCAATCTGGAAGATCATATTTTCTGCGTTGTTCTTAGCTTCAACGCCTTCCTTGAACTTCTTATCCTCTTCTGCAAACTTTTCAGCTTCCTTAACTGCCTTTTCGATATCTTCCTTAGACATATTGGTGGAAGAGGTGATGGTGATGTGCTGTTCTTTGCCTGTGCCCTTATCCTTAGCGGTTACGTTTACGATGCCGTTTGCGTCGATATCGAAGGTTACCTCAATCTGAGGAACTCCGCGGGGTGCGGGAGCAATACCGTCAAGAGAGAATCTTCCGAGAGTTGTATTCTGGCTTGCCTGGTCGCGCTCACCCTGGAGAACGTGTACCTCAACCGAGGTCTGACCGTCTGCAGCGGTAGAGTAAACTTGGCTCTTCTTTACGGGGATAGTGGTGTTACGCTCAATGATCTTGTTGAAAAGACCGCCGAGAACCTCGATACCGAGGGAAAGGGGAGTAACGTCAAGAAGGAGAACGTCCTTAACGTCGCCGCCGAGAACGCCGCCCTGAATAGCAGCGCCGATAGCTACGCACTCGTCGGGGTTGATGCCCTTGAAGGGCTCTTTACCAAGGAACTTTTTAACTGCATCCTGAACTGCGGGGATTCTTGTTGAACCGCCGACGAGAAGCACCTTCGAAACCTGGCTTGCGGAAAGTCCCGCGTCGGAGAGAACCTTTCTTGTGGGAACCATAGTAGCTTCAACGAGGTCGTGAGTAAGTTCGTCGAACTTAGCTCTTGTAAGAGTTGCCTCAAAGTGCTTAGGACCGGTTGCGTCTGCTGTGATGAAGGGAAGAGAAATAGCGGTGCTCATTACGCCGGAAAGCTCGATTTTTGCCTTCTCTGCGGCGTCCTTAAGACGCTGATGAGCCATTTTGTCAAGACGGAGATCTATTCCGCCGTTTTCCTGAGCAAACGTGTTAGCCATCCAGTCAACGATTCTTGCATCGAAGTCGTCGCCGCCAAGACGGTTGTTACCTGCTGTAGCGAGAACCTCGAATACTCCGTCGGAGATATCGAGAAGAGAAACGTCGAACGTTCCGCCACCGAGGTCGAATACCATTATCTTCTGAGCTTCTTCCTTGTCGATACCGTAAGCGAGTGCCGCAGCGGTGGGCTCGTTGATGATTCTCTTTACTTCAAGTCCTGCGATCTTACCCGCATCCTTCGTAGCCTGACGCTGTGCGTCTGTGAAGTAAGCGGGAACTGTGATAACAGCTTCTGTAACGGTTGTTCCGAGATATGCTTCCGCATCAGCCTTAAGCTTCTGAAGAATCATAGCGGAGATCTCCTGAGGTGTGAACTTCTTGTCGTCGATGTCTACTTTAACGTCGGAGCCCATATCTCTTTTGATAGAGCTTACGGTCTTGTCAGGGTTTGTAACCGCCTGGCGCTTCGCAACCTGACCTACAAGTCTTTCACCGTTCTTAGCGAAAGCAACTACTGAAGGAGTTGTTCTTGCTCCTTCGGGGTTTGTAATAACGATAGGCTCGCCGCCTTCAAAAACGGCAACGCAAGAGTTTGTTGTACCAAGGTCAATACCAATAATTTTTCCCATTTTGTTTTCCTCCAAATAATATGTGATTTTTTTAATTAACTGTTTTTACCATAGCGAAGCGGATCATCTTATTTCCTTTTTTGTATCCCTTCTGGAATACTTCAACGATCTCGCCCTCGCCGTGCTCGTCATCCTCCGCGTGGAGAACGGCATTGTGAAGATTAGGGTCGAAGGTCTCGCCAACTGCGCCGACCGACTCGACGTTTAATTTATCAAATACGGTCTCGACTGACTTCGCGATCATAACAAGACCTTCTTTTACCTTGCTGTCATCGTCATACATGGACGCGCGCTCAAGATTATCAATAATAGGAAGAATTTCTCCTACCGTATCTGCAACGGCATCCGTATACGTAGCTTCTCGCTCTTCTCTTGATCTTCTGCGGAAGTTATCGTATTCTGCCGCCATGCGAAGATGCTGATCTTCCTTTTCTTTAAGGAGTGCTTCGAGCTCTTCGATTCTTTTTGTGAGCTCCTCTATGCTTGGAGCTTCATTGTCTGTTTTTTCTGCTTCTTCTGTTATTTCTTCGCTATTTGCGATATTTTCTTCGGAAATGTCAACTTTTGTTTCCTTTTCGTGCTTTTTATCTGCCACTTCTTGGTGTCCGCCTTTCTAAATTATGTTTCATCATCGTCACTGCTTGTGAGCAGATTAAAACCGCCCTCGCCAAACATTCGGCCCATACCGTATGCAAGCTTGTTAATCATAAGTATAACCTTTTGATAGTCCATTCGTTTAGGACCGATAACTCCGATCGCTACGCGTTTGCCGCCAATGCTTACGTTTTTGAATATGAGCGTTGTGTCGCTCATAACACCGCTGTCATCCTCTGTGCCTATAAACACCTGTATTCCGTCGTCGCTCATATCTCTTGAGGATATAACGTCGAGAAGCTTATCCTTTTCCTCAAGAACGTCGAGAAGCGCTCTGAGCTTTGATACGTCCGAATATTCGGGAAATTTCAAAAGCTTTGTAACGCCTTCGACCTTTATATCTGCGGTGTCGAGCTCATTCATCGCTTCGTAGATTGCTTTAATTACGGGATGAACTATAGCGTAGGCGCTTCCCATAAGGGTTTCGAGCTTCATTATGATTGGCATTGTGATCTCATCGCTCGTCAGATTTGAAAGATAAATGTTCGCCGCATCGGAAAATCTTGAAACGTCTTCTTTCGAAATAGGGAAGTTAAACATAAGTGTTTTTGATTTTACGATATCACCGGAGAAGCTCATAACGAGGTGAAAACTGCGCTGAGAGATATAGACTGCATCGAATCTGCTGATCCTTACCTTGCCCGCGCCGGACTTGAAGGCTATACCCGTGTAATCTGTAAACGAAGATGCGAGGTGAGATGCCTCCTCAAGTATTTCGTCCATTTCGGTGAGTTTATAACGTAATTTTTCGTTGAGCTCATCAATTTCGCTCTTTGTTTCTGCGTATTGATTCACCAACGTGTCAACGTAATAACGGTATCCGAGAACGGATGGAACTCTTCCGGATGATGTGTGAGGCTGAATGAGGTATCCCATTTCCTCAAGCTCTGCCATCTCGTTTCTTATCGTTGCCGACGATGCCGATATACCAACCTCTTGAGCGAGATACTTCGAGCCTACGGGCTCTCCGTGACTTATATGAGCATCTACAATGGCTTTCAGTATCAGCTGCTTTCTTTTACTGAGCTTAACTTCATCCATAATGGGACCTCCTTTTTTAATTTTTAGCACTTGATAATATGGAGTGCTAAACTTTTCGACTATAATATAATACTTTTTTTGATACGTGTCAAGTATTTTTGAATTAAAAAGTATGAACTTTTTGTTAACATTCAGCAGATTTACATTCTGTTTGCTATTTTTAACATAAAAAAACGGATATTAATCCGAATTTTGGATTATTTGACGTAAAAAATATACGCTCTATATATAAAATAAATAATTTATGAAGATTTTATCTTGACTTTGACTATATTTTATTATATAATAAACTTGTACGATTATTCGCAAAAGACTTTTGCTATTTAATATAAATAAATCTTCTTGTAAGCTAATCGTGAAAATACAGTTTAAAAAACAGAAAGGAAACTAAAAGGCAAATGGATCCATTATCTTTGGTAATCGGTATTGTCGGCGGCCTTGTTATTGGTTGCGGAGCCGGTTTTGTTATTAGAAAAGCCATTGCGGAAAAGAAGATCGGATCTGCTGAAGAGCAGGCAAAGCATATACTCGAAGATGCCATAAAAAATGCAGAAACGACTAAAAAAGAAGCAATTTTTGCCGCAAAGGATGAAATTTTCCAGATGAAAAAAGAAGCCGATTTCGACGTAAAAGAGCGTCGTAAAGAGGTTTCAAGACTCGAAAGACGTGTTACTCAGAAGGAGGAAACACTTGATGCAAAGCTTGAGGCTATGGAGAAAAAAGAGGCTCAGATTCAGGAGAAGAGAGCCGAGATTGATAGCCTGAAAGAAAAGACCGATGCGACGCTTCAGGCGCAGATAGCAACGCTTGAGCGCATAGCGGGCCTTACTCGTGAGGACGCAAAGAGCGAGCTTGTTGCAAGACTCGATGAGGAGATGAAGCACGAAACTGCGGTCAAGATCGCAGAATATGAAGAAAAGTTCAAGGAAGAGGCGGATACAAAGGCAAAGGATATTCTTTCTCTCGCAATTCAGAGATACGCCGCAGATCACGTAAGTGAGATTGCAATTTCGGTAGTTCAGATCCCCGGCGATGAAATGAAGGGAAGAATTATCGGACGTGAGGGAAGAAATATCAGAACGATAGAAAATCTCACGGGTGTTGAGCTTATAATTGACGACACGCCCGACGTTATAACCGTTTCGGGATTTGATCCCGTAAGACGTGAGATAGCAAGACTTGCTCTTGAAAAGCTTATCTCCGACGGTAGAATCCATCCCGCAAGAATTGAGGAGATGGTTGAGAAGGCACGCCGCGACGTTGATAACGCAATCAAGCAGGCTGGAGAGCGTGCTATATTTGAAACGGGTGTTCACGGACTTCACCCCGAGGAGATCAAGCTTCTCGGCAGAATGAAGTACCGTACCTCTTACGGTCAGAATGCGCTCCGTCACTCTATTGAGGTTTCGATGCTTGCGGGCGTTATTGCGGAAGAAATGGGCGTTGACGTTACAATGGCTCGCCGCGCGGGATTGCTTCACGATATCGGTAAGGCAATGACTGCTGAGGCAGAGGGCTCGCATATCCAGCTCGGTGTTGAAATCGCAAAGAAGTACCGCGAGAGCAAAGAGATCATACATGCTATCGAGGCTCACCATAATGATATAGAGTCTGTTACCGCGCTTGACTTCATCATTCAAGCGGCTGACGCGCTCAGCGCGGCACGTCCCGGCGCACGTCGCGAGGACGTTGAAAACTATATCAAGCGTCTGCAGAAGCTTGAAGAGGTTGCCGGCGACTTTGAGGGTGTTGAAAAGACGTTTGCTATCCAGGCGGGTAGAGAGGTCAGAATTATGGTTAAGCCCGAGGTCGTTGATGACGATAAGATGAAGCTTCTTGCAAGAGATATCGCTAAGAAGATCGAGAACGAGCTTGACTATCCCGGTCAGATCAAGGTAAGCGTTATCCGTGAGAGCAGAATCGTAGATTACGCAAAATAATTAAAATACTGAATAAATCGGGGCTATGCAATCGGGAATCCTTTGTGTAGCCCCGAGCCACGAAAGAAATATCTTTTAGCGGTAAACGAACTGTAAAAAAGCTTTTGTGGCACACCGTGTTAATTTTTTGCCTTCGGGCAGTAGAAAAGAGAATAAATTGAAAATACTTGCAATAGGAGATATAACGAGTCCCGGAGGGGCTCTGCATCTCGAAAAAAACTTATGGGCGATAAGGCGAAAATTCGGCGTTGATTTTTGCGTTGTAAACGGTGAGAACGCATCCTTTATCAGCGGAATATCTCAGGATACCGCAGAAAAGCTTTTGCGCTCCGGAGCAGACGTTATTACAGGCGGAAATCACACGATGCAGAATCACCCGGCTCAGCGTATGCTGGATGAGTTTCCCGAGGTCTTAAGACCGGTAAATTACGGTGACAGCGCACCCGGACACGGACATACTGTTATTAACACGGGTAGCCACCGCATCCTTGTTATCAATGCTATGGGAAACGTACATATCGAGCCTCAGCTTGATATGCCGTATTCGTATATAGAAACGGTCCTGCGTAAAGAAAAAGGAAATTACGACCTTGCGATCCTCGATATTCACGCCGAAGCGACGGGTGAGAAGCTTGCGGTTGCTCACAGCTTTGACGGAAGGATAAACGTTATTTTCGGAACGCACACTCATGTTCCTACGGCGGATGCGAGTATACTTCCGCGCGGTACGGGATATATAAGTGACGTCGGAATGTGCGGTGAGAGCGGCGGTATTCTTGGAATGGAGATAGGGTCCGTTATTTTTAAGATGAAAACGAAGCTACCCGGTAAGTTTAAGTGCGCTGAGGGCGCTCCCTTTGCTGACGGCGTTATATTCACCGTGAACGATGCAAGCGGCAGGGTAACCGAGATAAAAAGAATCAAATTTTAGTGTACGGGTAGGCATTAATTGCATTTCGGGATAGATTTTTAGTTAAAAACGCAGTGCGGAGATTTTTAATCTCGGATGCATTTTCGGAGATAGTATGACGAATTTTAAAACACAGGTGCTTGTTATAGGCGCAGGTCATGCGGGAATAGAGGCTGCTCTCGCATCGGCAAGAATGGGCGTTGATACGGTGGTGTTTACGACCAATCTCGATGCGGTCGGTAATATGCCTTGCAATCCTTCTATCGGAGGCTCTGCCAAGGGACATCTCGTTTTTGAGATTGACGCGCTTGGCGGCGAGATGGGATATGCGGCTGATAGGGTGACTCTTCAATCGAGAACGCTGAATCTCGGAAAGGGAGCAGCCGTTCATTCGAAAAGAACGCAGGCGGACCGCGACGCGTATAAAAAGTATATGAAAAAGACCCTTGAGAGAGAGCCGAGGCTAAGACTCATTCAAGGGCAGATAGTTGATATAAAAACCGAATGTGAAAACGGAGAAACTCGCGTCAGCGGAGTGGTTACGCATCTCGGCGAGGTATGGGAAGCGGAGAAGGTGGTGATCGCCACGGGTACGTTTCTTGAAAGCGAGATATTTGTCGGTGATAAGGTTTATTCCGCCGGACCTGACGGTATGATGCCCGCGAATGGACTTTCCGAGTCGTTAAGAAGACTTGGTATACCGCTTCAGAGATTCAAAACGGGAACTCCCGCGAGGGTTCACAAAAGGTCGATAGACTTCTCAAAGCTCGAGGAGCAGAAGGGTGAGGAAAATGCCGTTCCGTTCTCCTCACGCTCCGAAGGAGAAGAGATAAATGACAAAGCTGTGAGCTGTCATATAGTTTACACCAACGCAGAAACACATAAGATAATACTTGACAATCTTGAGCGCAGCGCAATGTATTCGGGTAATATAGTCGGCACGGGTCCGAGATATTGTCCGTCGATTGAAACCAAGCTCGTGCGCTTTGCAGACAAGGAAAGGCATCAGCTTTTCGTTGAGCCTTGCGGCATTGATACCGATGAAATGTATATACAGGGCTTTTCCACGTCTATGCCGACTGACGTTCAGTACGGTATGTTAAGAAGTCTTTCCGGCTTTGAAAATGCGGAAATCATGCGCTATGCGTATGCGATAGAGTATGACAGCGCTGAGCCTACATCTATGCTCCCAACGCTTGAATTCAAGGCCGTTAAAGGACTTTACGGCGCGGGGCAGTTTAACGGCACATCGGGATACGAGGAAGCGGCGGCGCAGGGCCTTGTTGCGGGCATAAATGCGGCGCTGGCAGTCCTTGGAAAGGAACCGATGATACTTCCGCGCTCATCGTCATATATAGGTACGCTTATCGATGACCTTGTCACAAAGGGAACAAAGGAGCCGTACAGAATGATGACCTCAAGAAGCGAATACCGCCTGATACTCAGGCAGGATAATGCCGACCTAAGACTTACGGATATGGGTTACCGTGTCGGACTCATCGGTGAGGAAAGATATGCGGCGTTCTTGGAAAAGCGTGAAAAGATAGACCGCGAGATTAGAAGAATAGAGAAAACCACGATACCTCCAAGCCTTGAGGTGAATGCGCTTCTCGAGTCTTATAATTCGACAAAAATCAACACGGGGGTTAAGCTCGGCGAGCTCCTTCGCCGTCCCGAGCTCTCGTATGAGGCGCTTGCTCCCATAGATAACGATAGACCCGAGCTCCCTCGCGGAGTTAAGATAACGGCGGAGATCAGTGTCAAGTATGACGGATATATAAAGCGTCAGCTTGCTGAGGTTGAGAGAGGCTCGAAGCTTGAAGAAAAGCTTTTACCTGCCGATATCGACTATACAGAAATAGCGGGACTGCGTCTTGAAGCGGCAGAAAAACTTAATGAAATAAAACCTGCAAATCTTGGCCAGGCGTCAAGAATCAGCGGAGTAAACCCCGCTGATATAAGTGTTCTGCTTATAAGACTTTATCACAAATAAGAAAAAACGACCGTATGTATAAGACAAATTTTAACTGTCTTGCACTCGGTCGTTTTTTATTTGATTTTATGGATAATGTAAATAATTAATTACAAAATCTGCTTATTTTACATAGAAAACTCTCGAAGGTTTAATTTCTTTTGGTTCGGGAATATCACCGTCGGGATATCCGAGGATAAGATTTCCTATACCCTCTACCTCTTCGTCTATTCCGATGGATTTCAGCCATTCTCTCCATTCGGGCTTGTCAAAGACCTCGCGGGCTCTGTGTATCCAGCACGAGCCGAGACCGATTGCGTGAGCTGCGAGCATCATATTTCCAAGCGTAAGGCTTCCGTCGTAAACGTACGTGTGCGCGTTCTTTCGTGCAAGAACAACGAGGATAACGGGCGCGCCGTAGAATGGGTCAGTGCTCATTCCTAAAATAGCGGCGTTATCTTTCGACATTTTATCGCGTATCTCTTTATTTGTAACTGCAACTACGATAGGTGCCTGCAGATTTCTGCCGCTTGCGGCATTAAGACCGGCGAAAATAATCTTGTCGATATCCTCGGATGATGGCATTTTGTCGGTGTACTTTTTAGTGCTTGCTCTTGAATTAATAAGCTCGATAAAGTCCATTATATATCCTCCTCGTAGGTTATCTCGTTCTGATTCGAGAATACGACCGTGGTTTTATCATTGTCGAATACAACTCCGCCGCCTGCGTAGAATTTCTCTTTTGTGTCAGGCTGTGAGGCTACCACAACCGTGCAGGGCTGACCGAATGCATCGTTATCGCATCCGGGGTTGTCGATTGAGTATTTATGAGTGTGTCCCGTTATCATAAGGTCGGGTTTAACTTCCTCTCTGAGAAGCTTTGCCCAATAAGTATAGGTGTCCTCCTCAATATTGAAGGGAGGCTTGAATCTTCTGGTAAACGGCACGTGGGCAAATATAAGCTTTTTCTTAACTCCGTCAGCGGCGTACTCGTTTTCTTTGTTTTTGATTATACTTTCGAGGTATTCCGTTTCGTAGCGTCTGAATGCCTCGTGGCAGTTCGTATTTCCGTATTCCTCATGGTCATCGGACTTGTCCTCTCCGCAGTCAAGCACGAGTCCCCAAATGTCGGAAATTCGGAATGAATAGTAAGAATTTCCGTAACGGGTAGGGGTATAATTCTCAAATTTCTCGGCGTAAATGCCACGCGTGTCGTGATTTCCTCTCGAGAAAACTATCGGTATATTACCGCCTGTGATTTTTGCGGAAATATCAAATATGGCGTTGAAGTTTTCCACATCTCCACTGTGATCTATAACATCACCGTTGAGCACCAGAAGGTCGATCTTGCCGTGCTTTTCTTCGAAGACCTTGGCCGCCGCTACGGAGCCCTCTACCATACCGTGAGCATCCGCGATTTGATAAAGGTTAAGTTTTTTACTCGAAACGGGACGGAAGGCATACGTCACTTCATCTACATCGCCGGTCTCGGAGAAATAAGGTTTTCTCTCTATCATTTTACGGTAACAGATCGTGTACTCACCGGCAGAGTCAAGTTTTTCTGCAGGAACTGTTATACTGTGTATATTGCGAGACGATCTCAGAACTCCGTTTGAGTGATCGTAATAGCACTCGTCGCCGACACGGATCCACATAACCGAGCTCTCGGTTACTTGAATAAAGATCGAATAATTGCGCTCTACCGCAAAAACAGCGGGAGCGTTTTTTATAATATTTGACATATTAACCTCCGTTAGCTTTCCTTTGAGTTCATTATATTATTTTTCTTCTCGGTTGTCAACGGGGAAATAGGGTAAATTACAAAAATAAAATAAAATACTGAAAATATATTGAAAAAATATTTGTATATGTTATAATTAAAGAACACACTTTATTTTTGAAAGGAGCATTCGGTTTGATTTTCGGAAAACATATAAATCGATATTACCTCAAATATTTGCATTGGCTCCTGCTGGGTGTATTTTCTTTGTTCGTTGTCGATCTTTTTCAGCTGAAGATACCCGAGCTCTACCGTATGGTTATCAACGGAATCGAAAACGGCTACGTTACGGTTGACGGTGTTGATCGCGCCTTTGATATGGCATTTCTCGTTGATGAAGTATGTATGCCGATGGTAATGATAGTTCTTGCGATGATTGTTGGAAGATTCCTTTGGAGAATCTGCCTGTTCGGAGCGGCTATAAAGGTTGAAACCGATATACGCCACGAGATGTTCGACCACTGTAAGGACCTTTCGGTGCAGTATTATCAGAGAAACAAGGTCGGAAACCTTATGTCGCTGTTCACCAATGACCTCGAAACTATAAACGAGTGCTACGGAGACGGCGTTCTTATGATGTTTGATGCGCTTCTTCTTGGTGGACTTGCTATTTTTAAAATGGCTAAAATGCACCTTACCATGACGTTGCTTACGCTTATCCCTATGGCGTTGCTTCTCTTTATAGGAACGGTTGTAGGTAAGTATATGATGGCGAAATGGGAGAAAAGGCAGGAGGCGTTCTCCGCGCTCTCGGACTTCTCGCAGGAGAGCTTTTCCGGCATTGCCGTTGTTAAGGCGTTTGTAAAAGAATTCCGCGAGCTCTGGTCGTTTAAAAAGCTTAATAAGGATAACGAAAAAGCTAATATCGAGTTCACGAGAAGCTCGGTGCTGCTTCATATATCGGTTACTCTTTTCGTTGAATCGGTAATATGCATTATACTCGGTTACGGCGGTTATCTTGTATACCGTGGCGAGTTTAACGCGGGTACGCTTGTTGAATTTATCAGCTATTTCAACTCAATAGTATGGCCTGTTATGGCGATATCCCAGCTTATTGAAATGAGCTCGAGAGGAAAGGCTTCTCTTGATAGAATAAGCAAGCTTCTTGACGTAGAGCAGGACGTGAAGGACAGAGGTGGCGTTACCGATGTTGATTTTATTAAGGGTGATATAGAATTCAGGAATCTGACATTCCGTTATCCGGATGCAGACTACGATTCGCTATCTAACGTTTCGTTCAGGATAAATGCGGGCGAGAACGTTGGTATAATAGGTAAAACGGGCTCGGGAAAAACAACGATAGTAGATCTTATACTTCGTACCTATAACGTTCCCGACGGAACGCTGTTTATCGACTCCCACGACGTAAATTCCATACCGATACATACGGTGCGTAAATTCTCCGCGTACGTTCCTCAGGATAACTTCTTGTTCAGCGATACAATTCGCAACAATATTGATTTTGCGGGAGGCGAAGCTGATATAGAAGAGGTGACCCGTGTTGCAAAGCTTGCGGACGTTCACTCGAATATTGTCGATTTTTCGGATGGCTACGATACCGTTCTCGGCGAGCGCGGCGTTACCGTTTCCGGCGGTCAGAAGCAGAGAATTTCAATTGCCCGCGCGCTTATGAAGGACGCATCGATACTTATCCTTGACGACTCTGTCAGCGCGGTTGACACGGATACCGAAAGAGTTATTATACGCAACCTTAGGGAAAACAGACAGGGCAAGACTACTATCCTTATTGCGCATAGAATTTCAACCGTTGAAAATATGGATAAGATAATCTTCGTTGACGACGGAAAAATACTTGCGGTAGGCCGCCACGACGAGCTTGTCGCAACGATTCCCGAATATAAGACTATGGTCGAGCTTCAGCGACTCGAAGAAGCAAAGGAGGACTGACGATGTACGAATATCTGCCTCTTTTGATACTTGGCTCAATAATCGGAGTCTTTTCCGTATTCTTCATTCTCGCATACGCGCTTATGAAGAACAAAAAGGAAGCGATAGGCTTTGACAGACACATGAAAGACGGGGAAATCATCAAGCGCCTTCTCGGTTATGCCAAGCCTCACGCAAAAAGCTTCCTTCTGATAGGTGTTATAATGCTCTTCTCGATAGCATACGATATCATTTCGCCTATCATTATGGGTAACGTAGTTCAGCTTCTAGTTGAGAATTTTGAGATGAAGGAGCTTTACCGTTACGTTATAGTCTACGCATCTATCCTTATCATTTCCTTGATTTGTACGTATTTTCAGTCCCTGCTTCTTCAAAAAATAGGACAGAAGATACTATCAAAGATACGTGAGGATACGTTTGTTCACATTGAGAGTCTTTCTCACTCTCAGCTTAACTCAATGCCTGTCGGAAAGCTCGTAACGAGAGTTGCGAACGATACCGGCGCGATATCGATGATGTTCACGCATATCCTTGTCAATCTGTTCAAGAACTGCTTTATTATCATAGGCGTTCTCGTTGCGATGCTCTGCCTTAACTATATGCTGACGCTTATGGTGCTTTGCTTCGTTCCGTTCATCGTCTTATTTACGATAATATTCAGGAAGTTCTCTAGACGCGCTTACCGTAAGGTAAAGGATTGCACGACGGATATCAACACGTATCTTTCTGAAAATCTTTCGGGTATAAAAATAACTCAAATTTTCAATAAGGAAGAGAAAAAGCTCGAGGAGTTCTCGGAGAAGAACCGTGCGCTCGGCACGTCCAAGCAGAAGGAAATATTCGTTTTCGGTATTTTCAGACCCATGGTCTATATGCTCTATATCTCCTCTGTTCTTTGTCTTCTTTATCTCTCGGGTAAGGGTGTTATACAGAATACCGAGTTCCTCGGTCAGATGATAACAGCGGGTACGCTGGTGTCATTCTATTCGTTTGTATCTAAATTCTTTAACCCGATTCAGAACCTAGCAGAGCAGTTTAACCGATTGCAATCGGCGTTTGCGTCGGCTGAGAAGATATTCACCGTGCTTGATATGGAGCCGCTTATCACGGATGCTGAGGATGCGATAGAACTTGACACGGTACGCGGTGATATAGAGTTTAAAAACGTATGGTTTGCCTATAACGAGGGAGAGTGGATACTCAAGGACGTATCCTTTAAGGTTGAAGCAAAGCAGACGGTTGCGTTCGTCGGCTCTACGGGTTCGGGGAAAACAACGATACTTTCCCTTATTTGCCGCAACTACGATATCCAGCGCGGCGAGATACTCATCGACGGAATAAACATCAAAAAAATAAAAATATCGTCACTCAGACGCCACTTCGGTCAGATGCTTCAGGACGTGTTCCTCTTCTCGGGAACTATCCGTTCAAATATTGTTCTTGGAGAGGATATATCGGATGAGGAGATAAAGAAGACCTGCGAGTACGTTAACGCAAATCACTTTATTGATAAGCTTAAGGGCGGACTTGACGAAGAGGTCAGAGAGCGCGGAAACAACTTCTCCGCGGGGCAAAGGCAGCTTCTGTCCTTCGCAAGAACGATAATACACAAGCCGTCGGTTATGATACTCGACGAAGCTACGGCAAATATAGATACTGAAACCGAGCTTCTTATTCAGGATTCACTTGAGAAGATGATGAACATCGGAACGATGCTTATGGTCGCTCACAGACTTTCGACCATACAGCACGCCGATAACATTATAGTTCTTTCTCACGGCGAGATAGTAGAGCAGGGAAATCACTTTGAGTTGCTCGAAAAGAAGGGCCGTTATCACAGCCTGTATATGCTTCAGTTTGAAAAAGATAAGCTCAAAAAAGGTGAGAATATCTGAAATAAAAATGCTTAAGGGTAGCCACGAAGATGCGGCTACCCTTTTTGTATAACGAAAACCACGCGATAGTCGCGTGGTTCAATAAAGGTTAACCGGTGAAAAGAAATCCTCCAATATGTTATAATAAAGTGACCTGCCAGTCAAAATAAAAAAAACATATTGGAGGATTTATCTATGAAAAA
>JAZONS010000017.1:0-65132 GCA_045654585.1 Eubacteriales bacterium | reverse complement strand
TTGTCTTACAGCGGCGTAAAATCCAGAATGAGCTGGAGCAAGGAAACGTATAAGCGCGGCAGAATGCCGATCGCTAAGCTCGATGTCAAGGGCAAGGCGCTTTATATGTGGCTGGCACTTGATCCTGCTGAATTTGAAAATACTAAATACCACTTTAAGAACGTAAGTGATCAGCGCATCGGAGAAGAGTATCCTATGCTCGTTAAGATCAGAAGTCCTCGCAGCCTTAAGTACGCTAAGGAGCTGATCGCAAGACTTATGGAGATCCTCGGCATAGATCGCGTAGAGCGTGAGGATGAGGATTATCACCTTAAGTATCACGAGGATGCAGAGCTTATTGAGATGGGTCTTATAAAGGTGGTTCTCCCTGCGGGAGTGACTATCAATGATAATACCCTTATCGTTAAGGCTGATATTAAAGACGTTATTAGCAACGAGCCCGAGACCGCAGAGGTAGCCGAGGCACCCGCGGCGGTTGAAGAAGCGGCTGTTGCCGAAGAGCCCGCGGCGGTTGAAGAAGCGGCTGTTGCCGAAGAAACACCCGAAGCTATTGAAGAGCCTCAGTCTGTCGAAGAGGAGACTGCGGAGCCCGAGGAGACTGTAATAGAGGAACCCGCTGAGGAGCCTGCTGAGATTGAAGAGGTGGAGGACAATACCCTAGCTATATTGGTAGATAATATCATCAATGATAACGGCGAAGGTCAGTACACCATAATCGGATCGGGAAGCTCGTCTCGAATCGTTCGCGCAAAGAGTGACTCTAAGCAGAGCTTTGCATACGCTGACGGAGATGCGAACGGTGATGAAAATGCCGTGATCATCCCCTACACAAGAGCGCAGTACCTTGCTCTTCCCAGAAAGAAGAAAAAGAGCGTTCTTATGAACGTAAAGAAGCTTCTCGAGTACAGAAAGATCAAGCGCTACAGAGATGCTCTTATCTCACTTCATTCTTCAAATGAAAGAATTATAGAGAGAATAGCTAAGCTTGACGAAAGACTTGTGGATGCGGCAAAGTTCCTTCCCGACTCGAAGCTCTGGGAAAAATGCGTATTCGGAGTTAAAGGTTAATGCAAAAAACTAAGGTTATAAAAGTCGTAAAGCTGACACTTTCCGTCGTATGGTGGATTGTGTTGGTACTGCTCGCGCTGTTGCTTGTGAATATACTGGGAGCAAAGCTTCGCGGCGAGGTGCCGAAGGTGTTCGGCTACTCGGTTATGCATATCATAAGCAACAGTATGGGCGAAACGATTCCCGAGGGATCGTATATACTTATAAAGGAAACAGATCCCGAGGATATAAAAAAAGACGATATAATATGCTTTTTATCCGATGACCCGACGATCTACGGATTTCCGAATACCCATAGAGTGGTAGAAGATCCGATATTTACCGATATAGGCATTGAGTTTGTGACTCGCGGTGATGCAAATCACGGAAATGATACCGTTACCGCTAAGTCGGATAGGCTCGTCGGAAGGTACGTTAAGACCATGGGCGGACTGAAAAGCTTCTCTGATATGCTCGATTCGGGCGGACTTATTGCCATTATGGGCGTACTGCTTGTTGCGATGAGCATAATCTTCCTCTATTCTTGGTTAATCAAATTAAAAGAGGAAACGGGATCGGCTACCACAAATTCGGATAAAAACGGTCAAAACGTCAAAATATCGCTTGAAAAAGATAAAGAATCCGAGCAAAATCGGGAAGATATATCCACTATGATAAAAAGACTTGAAGCCGATGGCGTAGATATTAACGCTATGGTAGAGGAGCTTTCACGCAAGGGAATAAATATCAAGTCGGATAGTCCCGAAGAATAAACGGTTTAAACAAAAAATGAGAGGAGGAGAGAAAAAATGGAAAAAAACACGGAAAATCAAAATCAAGCACAGCTTGACCGCAAGCAAATGTTTATTCACGCGGGAAGGATCGCGCTTGTTGTAGCGGTTCTGCTTCTTGTTGTATACTTCATATCGGTAATAGCGTTCTCTTCTTCCTTCTTTGAAGAATCCTCGGAGAAAAACTCATTGGTTTATTTTGATGAGGATATGGGAAAAATATCATTGCTCGTTGACATGCATTACGGTAATCTTTTCGACGTTGCGGAAAAGGTAAAATACGCGGAGTCGAGGGATGAGATAAGTGCAGAGCTGCAGAAATATATTGGCGTCGATCAGTTCGGAAACCTGAGATTTACCTCGGGCGGCAAGAATTACGACGTATATGGCGCCGAGGTCGTCGAAGAGGCAGACGCGATGGTCGAGCTTCTTGCTCATCTTGACGAGCGAGGATGCACCGACGTATATTACGATGCTATGGTTAAAAAGGAATGCATAGCATTCTACGTTCCCGTTAAGGGTAACGCAAACGTTGACGGTATCATTTCGGTTCTCGAGGCGAGAAATATTGTTAAGATAAATGACGGTATAAACGAAAAAGCATTGGCTGTTGCAATCGTAAACGAGGACGGTCAGATATATGCTGATAAGCTTTCCGATGACTTTGTCAGCGAGTTTGGTGACAGTACGATAAATCTGCGCGGTCATTATTATGATTTCATTCATAACGTAACAGGTAATAAGAACACCGTTGATGGCGTTATGGACATGATTCGCTCAGGTGAGAAGAAGGCTGAGATGATAAGTATTTTCGGTAAGAATTATACCGTTGCTTCAGCCCCCATAAAGAATTTTGATGATAAGCTTACCTTGGTTATCCTTAGTTCCAGCGAAGGTCTTATTGCAACCGAGATGACTTATATCAGACATATCGTTACTATACTTATAATTGCAATTTTATCTCTTGTGGTAAGCCTTGTATTCGCGATGCTCTTAAATAAGAAGCGCAAGGAAGCGATGTCAACGGCTAACCTTACGGATGATTCTGTCGGCTGCGCAAATGCGGAGCAGTTCAGAAGACGTACTATCGACACGGTTTACAAAACTTCCAAGAATTACGCCGTAGTCGTATTCGGGATCAGACAGTTCAATTATCTTTCGGAGTCGCTCGGTGAAGAGAAGGTAACCGAGATATTGAGATTTATCTCAAGCGTTTTCGGTAACTTCTGCGACGATAACGAAACCTACGGATACGCGGGCAACGGAAGCTTCCTCTTCCTTTGCTATGCGGAAAGCGAAAGATACCTTAAGGATAAGATCCGTCTTATAGGTACGCTTTCCAATAAATATGAAGGACTTGAATCAAGCGGCATTACTCTCAGATTTGAGGTAGGTGTATGCTTTACAAATACAAAAAGACGCTCTGTTAAGGAGCTTATCGACTGCGCTACCACGGCTTCGGGATATCCGAAAAAAGATAACAAGCTCCCGTACTCGGTTTACAACGAGGAGATCGCTGCGGAAACGGCGCGTAACGAAAAGATTGAGGCTCAGATGGAAGAGGCTCTCGCAAACGGAGATTTCAAGCTCTTCCTTCAGCCTAAATATAACGTTAAAGAGGACAGGATAGATTCTGCCGAGGCACTTGTTCGTTGGTTTGACCCGAGCAGAGGTGAGTATATGTTCCCCGGCGAATTCATAAGTCTTTTCGAGACAAACGGATTTATAAGTAAGCTCGACCACTTCATATATCTTGAGGTGCTTAAATATATGAGCCATGCCGCAGAGCACGGTGATAAGATAGTTCCTATTTCTGTTAACGTCTCCCGAGTAACGGCAAGCGCACCGGATTTCCTTGAGTTTTATATAGGAAATAAGCATAGATATAAGATCGGTGACGGCTTTATCACTATCGAGTTCACGGAGAGCTTTGCTATGGAGGACTATGAAAAGATAGCCCATATAGTTGAAGAGCTTCACAAAAACGGAATGCGTTGCTCGATAGACGACTTCGGAACGGGTTATTCCTCGTTCAATATTTTAAAGAATATTCCTATGGATGAGCTTAAGCTCGACCGTTTCTTCCTCTTCGGCGGTATAAACAGAGAGAGGGACGATCTTGTTATTGAGATGGTTGTTAATCTTGCGAAGAACCTTGGAATGACCGTAGTTCAAGAGGGCGTTGAAACCAAGGATATGTTCGATAAGCTCGTAGGCTTCGGATGCGACATTATTCAGGGTTACTATTACGCAAAGGCTATCACTCTTGAGGAATATAAAGTATTCCTTAAAACTAATACTTCTATTAAGTATAAATCGGTTGTTAAGTAGTTATTAGTAATTGATTATTTGCAATATGCCATAAATAAAACGGAGGTGAGGCTGAATGCAAAAGAAAATAGCATCAAGTTTGAGCTTTGTTTTTACAGCTTTCGTGCTCATACTCAGCCTCATCGTCTTCGCTTCCATAAATGGAAGTCTTGCCTGGCTCGCGAATAATAAGCAAGTTTCAGCCGACGGTATGAGCATAAATATAAAAAATACAGTTGATTTTGAGGCAAGTGTTAATATTCACGGTGTTACGAATATCGATAAGGTTGACGGAGTTGATAAAAAATATACCTTTGATCACGACACCCACGTGACTACGCTACCTCTTCATGACCCTAACGGAATAAGCTACGATGAGTATCTTAAAGCATTGGTTTTGCATTTTGAGATAACTGCTGGCGAGGAAGATGTTAGCGTTACGGTTGACATTGAAGCTTCCGGCGGCATTTCAACATCAAATACAAACTTTATAAGCAATGCCATTAAGTTCACCGAAGCGACAGTTGAAGGTGACACTCCTGTTGTAGTGAAGACTAACACCGAAAGTGCCTTCGTTACAATGGAAAATAATAATCCAACGAAAGAGTACACTCTTTCAGTAATTACTTCAGACGCTCCCATATACGTTGCCGCGGGAAGCACGGTATCATTCTATTTCATTATTGAATATAATGAGCCGTTTATTGAATATATAAACAATTATATGTTTACGAACTCTATCTCGGATACCGAGGTAATTTATAATAACGATATAAAGTTTGTTATCGGAAAAGTATAATATAAAAAATAAAAATCAGCCGGGAGGTGATGAGAATTGAATAAAGCTAAGTCTAATACGAATTCGAATATGCATAGGCTTCTTTTAACGCTCATTTTGCTTTTGGCTGTTTCTTTAGCTCTTGTTACAGCATCAGTTGCGTGGCTTATGAATGCAATTCATATCAATGAGGCGGATACGAATTTATCCGCGTCTTCCGTTGGCTCATATTTTGCAGGCGGAACGGGTGCGAGTGACGACCCTTATATTCTGACGAAGGGCATACACTTATATAACCTTGCATGGCTTCAGTATCTCGGTATCTTCAATACCGATTCTGACAGCGACGGAACTATTGAGCAGATTTATTTCAGAGTTGACGATAATATTGAAATGGAAAATCTCGTCATACCCCCAATAGGAACAGAGGAAAACCCATTTATCGGCAATTTTAACGGTAACGGGCATTATATTTCCGGTATAACCGTGTCAAATTATCTCTCCGAGACAGATGAAGATAACGGTATCGTTGAGCACCCCGCATCTGTTGAAGTTTTTGATGATAAGATAGGTGATACAACTGCGGCTATAGTGGGCTTTTTCGGTGTTATAGGAGATTTTGACGGTAGCCTTAAAGGAAAGATAGCGAATGATTCGGCAACCACCGAGATAAGCAGCAAGGTGAATGCCGTTTATGATCTTTTCCTCAAAAATATTACCGTAAGAACAGAAACGAAGCAATCTCTTATAGGACTTCTTGCGGGTTACGTAAACGGCAGTATTTCAAACGTCGGCGTAGGTACGAGTAATATCTACACTGGTCAAAACGTTGATGCTTTAAATATAGGCGGACTTGAGATGCTTTCCCTCGTTTCCGAGTTTTCGCTTATAGGTGAATACAACGAGGATAACGTTGCGTGGGAAGATGCGCCGGGCACTGATTCCGACGAAGATAATACTATTCCGGATGGCGAAGGTAGCTGGGGCGGAAGTATTGATATGCTGGAAATAAACAAGCGAATAACTTATATGTCGGCTTTTCAAATGAATGTAAAATCGAATTACTATTACTCGCACGATGATAATTATAATTTATACGTGAGTTTGGGTTATGGTAATATATTGGCATATAAACCAGCAACTAATACTACAAACTATCTTCAGTTGGGCACAATTATTCCGTTAAATATAGATGCGGAATCAATGTTCAAAGGCGATGAGATAACACATACTAGCACTAATGGGATATCAAATCTATTAACAACAAACCAATATAAAAATAATACCGGAGAAATCGTTTCAGATACAAATACAGGATTTATAGTTGGTAGTGTAACACCAACTCATTCAGCAACAGGTGGAGTTCGAATAGGTGTTCAACGTTTTGCGCGTCTTGCAAGAGCTTATGGCGGCAATACTTCTACTGGAATATCTACAGATGTACTTTATTCTGCTTATGCAAACAAATTAGTATTACTCGGTTATGATGGTTTGACTCAAAAATATGTTCAAATCGCAGATTCATATAATACAGGCGAAACGATTATCAATACAGGTTCAAACGAGTCGCCTATCTATACTTCTAATAACACCAATTTTGGCACGACTTATGCAATTGTAAATGGTGATAGTGCTTACATCAATTATAATAAAGTGCGTGATTCGATAGATAAAATGTTCATTGATGGAACAATTTATGACAGCAACTCTAATCCTTCTAAAACACAAATTCATGCTATGCGTTTTTATGAGGCACATGGAACCTCACTGGGTTCTAATAAAACCATTAGCGTTCCAAGCGGAACTAAATTAGATAAAGCTGAGGTTTCTGATCTTCTTGTGGGAAGTCTTGATTTTAGGGTACGAGGCGAAGGTCTTGTTACAACTGTTGCTACAACTGCATTTGGTTCAGGTTCGCTTTTTAGGCTTTATACGGTTGATAGAAATTCAGATGACGAGATTACAGCGATTCATCAAGTTAGTAAAATATATAGGGACAAATCTACTAATGGTATTGTTTATGAATTTGCCGATGGTACCACTGAGTTAACAGGAGATGTATCAAACTACACGCTTTTATTTGATTATCCTAGTGAATCCTCCAATTTACCATCTTATGCTCTTTATTATTTTGAAATTCCTGTTCGTGCAGGTGAATATGCTTTAGGAAGAGGATCTGCATCCAGTACTGCATATCTTATGTATCTTGACGTAGGTGCAAACGGCGATATTGGCAGCTCCGAAACTCCCGATGATACTCCCGATACAGAGCCAAGGCACGTTATCGACGGAATCAACTTTGTTGATGATAGTACCGGAATTTCGAATGATAGCGTTTCGACTTATCCATTGGTTACCGTTTCTCTCAAGGTAGAGAACGCGACTCACGCGGCCGCGAATATAAACTATTCAAGATATGATTCAGCCAGTATGAGTGTATCGGGAACAGGAGAGGGAAGTTCGTTGATAACGCCGACGTCTAATTCGGCGGACGGTGTTACGGTAGATATTCGCGTTAACCCGACCTATCCTATTGCGGCTCTTCCGCTGAGCAAAGAGGAAGAATATTATTGACTTAAAGCAAGAACAGACAAGAAACTTACGCTTCATGTCTGTTTTTGTTTTTTATAAAACAATAATTTATTGACATAATTCGACTCTTGTGCTAGAATGATATAGATATCATTATTAGTTGAGGTAATTATGAGTAACAAAACTATCACAGATTCGCAAAAATCGGATATGATCTATCTTTCTCGCGCAAAGAGCTTTATATTTATTGCCGCGGTCTATATCATGGCATTCGGCGTCGGATTTCTTTCATATCAGGTGCTTCCTTTTTCTCCTTGGTTAAATCTTCTTTTAGCTGACGTTTTTGCAACCATATACGTATTTTTATTCAGTATAGCATCGGGAAACGCATCGGTATACGATCCGTATTGGAGCGTTCAGCCTATGGCAATTCTTATCGCGTTTGCCGCATCGGTTAAGACGTTTAGCGCGGCATCGGTGCTCGTGCTTATTGCCGTTCTTATCTGGGGAGCGCGCCTTACTGCAAATTGGGCGTATACATTCCGCGGAATCGAGCATCAGGATTGGCGTTATACTATGCTCCGCGAAAAAACGGGTAAATTTTATCCGATAATCAATTTTATCGGAATACATATGGTTCCAACGCTCATCGTTTATGCGGCGACTTTGCCCGCGGTGCTTTTGGTTAATCTTCCCGGTGAAGCAAATCTTTGGACCGTCGTAGGCTTTGCAATATCCCTTATTGCCGTAGCTCTTCAGACGGTTTCGGATATCCAGATGCATAAGTACCGCAAAAACAGAACGACCGCTTTAATAAGAAACGGACTCTGGAAGTATTCAAGGCATCCTAACTATCTCGGTGAGATACTTATGTGGTGGGGTGTTGCTATTATGGCGATGTCGGTTTTAGGATTTGCGTGGTTCTTACCGCTTGGCGCTATTCTCAATACCGTTCTTTTCTTCACCGTCAGCATTCCTATGGCTGATAAAAGGCAGTCGAAAAAGGAAGGCTTTGAGGAATACAAGAGAGAAACGCATATGCTTCTTCCCATTCCTAAATTCAAAAAGTAATCTTTAATTTAAAATACAAAGCACTTATGAAAACTATCGCAAATGCGAAATTGAAGCTTCCATAAGTGCTTTTTTTATGCAGTTTTTTATTATTGTGAATAAATAACTTTAACCTACGTAGCCCATCATACCGAGCCAGAAGGCAAGGTCGTTTGACCAACGTGATACAATAGGATTGTCGGATGCAAGACCTAAGCCGTGACGTCCGTTCGGATATACGTGAAGCTCGCATCTTACGTTAAGCGAATGGAGCTTTGCAACGTATTTTAAGGTCGATTCGATTTTAACCGTCGCATCGGTCTCGGTGTGCCATATAAATGCCGGAGGGGCATCTTCTTTTGCTATAGAAATGGGGTTAACAAGCTCCATCATCTCACAGCGCTTCTCACCCAGCAGATTGTTGTACGAGCCGTTATGACTGTCAAAATCTGTAACGGGATAGCATAGGATCTGCGCGTTGGGTCTATACGGTACACTGTCAAGCTCATCATAGCCCTCACCGTCGATCGCCATCGAATAAAGAGAGGTGATTTCAGCAAGATGACCGCCTGCCGACGAGCCCATAATAGCGATTTTCTCGGGATCTATAGCGTATTTGTCCGCATTGGCTCTGACGTATCTCATAGCGCGCCTTGCATCAAGCAGGGGATAGGGAAACCTTGTGGGGGCAACTCTGTACTGTAAAACGAAGCAGTCAAGTCCTATTTCGTTTAAGAATTTTGCATAACCCTCACCCTCGTGCTGAGCTCTTTTGCTATATCCGCCGCCGGGAAGGATAACTACCGTTCCGTTGCCTTTTTTGTTTTCGGACTGATAGTATTCAAGGGTGGGGTGGTGGTGCCCTTCCTCATAACCCGGAACGTTTTCCCAAAGTTCTATTATTTCCATAGTTTGGTTCTTTCCCTTTGAAGTTAAGGATTGGTATCGGAAGATTTCTTTTTCTTACCGAAAAGCTTGGCAAAGAAGGTTCTGATGCGTTTTCTGCGTTTGTTCTGCTTCAAGGTAGCGGCAAGCCTTTCCTTATCAAGCTTTCTTCCCATGGCAAGACGTTTTTCGTACTGTTCGTAGGTATACATCTCAACGTTAGCGGAAAACTCGCATATTTCCTTTTTCTCAAAATCTTCAGCCTCGTGCTCCTCCCAACCGAGCATTTCGTTCATACCGTCGTGGAGCATATTCCAGAACAGCTCTTTTGCGTCGGATTTGAGAAGATTAAATGTATGGTAGCAGCGGCTGCAGGAAAGATTTAGGAAAGCCTTTGCAAGAGGCTGATACATTCCGCCCTTCATAAGGAATTCCTTAAGCTTAAGAAATACGCCGGGAACCTGAAGATAATACTTCTTGAAGCTTCGAACTCTTGCTTGCTGACTGTATATTCTGTGATGCACGAGAATTTCGGGGATTCTCGCAACTCTCTCGGCAAACGCAAGCGCGGACACTGTAAAATAAACGTCCTCGAATATCAATGCCTCAGTGGTAAAGGTAATATTCTTTTCAAGAATAAAATTCTTTCTGAAAAGCTTGTTCCAAGCGGCACCTGTGGTTGACTCCAGGATATAGTCGGGGTACTCGTTTTTTGACGTAATTGCTCCGCCCTCATATATCTTACCGTGCTCACTTTCTACGTTAGTTACGAATTTGCCTTTTTTATTGTCAAAGATATCATACTGGACAATAGTAATGTCAAGCTCGTTTTCTTCGGCGTGATTGTAGAGCTTCTCAAGCAACTCGGGCTCGAAGAAATCATCCGCATCAAGGAATGCAACGTATTTACCTCTTGCTCGTTTAAGACCGTTGTTTCTCGCGTGGCCCGGACCAGCATTGGTTTCTGTTATGATTCTTATACGGCTATCTCTTTTCTGGTATATTTTGAGCATATCAAGAGAAGTGTCCGTAGAGCCGTCATCAACGCAGATTATCTCTATTTCCTTGAGAGTCTGATCTAATATACTTTCAAGGGCGGGACGAAGGTGCTTGCAAGCGTTGTATATCGGAACTATTACAGAAATTTTAACCTCTGCATTAAGACTTTCGGCGAGCGCCTCGTCTTCTATTGCTATATTTTTATCTAAATCGGTATTCTTGGAAGTATCGATTTTTTCACTCATAATAAAACATCCTTAAGTGTAGTTTAGGAATAAAACAGGAGCGTGTTAATTTATGCACCCGCATATGTATTTTAGCACTTTTGTAGTAAAATGTCAATACTTGTTAAATTGTATTATTTTTAACTGATAAAAATGCGTATAAAAAACAATTTGTGCGGTAGCGTAAATATCGGTTTGCATCACGCGCCTTGATATCAGTTTGATGCGATTCCGAAACGCTCAAGATCGGTAGTTGCCTCGACCTCCTCAATAAACTCCCTTGCGGGAACTCTCGCAGCGCCGTTGCCGAGGATTATAAGCTGCTCCTCGTAGTCGCTCGTAACAACGCGAACGGTATTCTTCTCGGAGAGGGTATAAGTGCTTCGCTCGATATAAGCATCCGCAGTTTGCCTTTCTTTGGTGTAAACTACCGTAATACCGCCGATAGACTCCTCCGAGCCTTCGTTATCGCGCCTTTTGTATGCATCAAAAACGAGAATAAGGTTGCACTTTTTAAATCCGCGATAGTTGCACATTATATGGATAAGAGTATCCCTTGCGTGAGCAAGCTCGGCTTCGGCAAGGCGCTTCAGCTTATCCCATGCAAAGATAAGGTTGTATCCGTCGATTATCAGATACTCCTCGCCCTTGTCCTTCTGCTTTATGCGCTTTTGCTTTTCTTCCTTTGCGGCATTTTCAACTTTGTCGGGTACGCTCCTTCGGCGTATCTTGCCGTAGGTGCTCTCGAATATACGCATAAGCTCCTTATCCTCTTCGATGCTTCCGCTGTAGGTCGATTTACCCTTAGATTTTGATGCTTGAGCATCCCATGATGCGTCGGTGGCTGCAGGCTTTGTTTCCTCGGGATTGTCTGTATGCATTTTACCGTCTGACTCGTACCAGGGAACGGCATAACCGGAGCCGTTTTTGCAGAATACCGAATCTGCCGTTACGGAAGAATCAAGCTCGGGTGCGTATCCGCGCTCGGCTATTACTTCATCGGAATTATGGCATTCGCGATAGCCCGCAAGATTGAGTGCTATTCTGCCCGTACCTCTCGTATAGGCGCGAAGCTCCTTTGCGTAGCTTCTCATGGTTGCCACGGGGCAGGTTCCGCAAAGCGTTGCCATTCCGTGAGAAAACTCGGGAGGCTCGCATTCGCCGTGCATATTTGAGATATCCGTCATAGCTCTGCCGATCATATCCTCGGGGAGCTCTATGGTAAAATCAAATACAGGCTCAAGCAAAACAGGCTCGGATTTCATAAGTCCTTGCCGCAGAGCTCTGAATGTAGCTTCTCTGAAGTCGCCACCCTCGGTGTGCTTCGGGTGAGCTCTTCCCGCGATGAGGGTTATCTTCATATCGGTTATGGGCGAGCCCGTCAGAATACCCTTGTGGGCGCGCTCCTCAAGGTGGGAGAGTATAAGTCTTTGCCAATTGGTGCGAAGTCTGTCTGTTGGGCAGTTGGTAGTGAATACAAGACCCGAGCCGAAAGGAAGGGGCTCTAGCCTGAGCCTTACCTCCGCATAATGCATAAGCGGCTCAAAATGACCTGCGCCATAGACCTTTGAGTTTATGGTTTCCTTGTAAAGGATGCTTCCTTCACCGAAGGAAACGCGAAGTCCGAATCTGTCAAAGATAACACGGGTGAGCACCTCTGTCTGTATGTCGCCCATTAGCTTAACGCGTATTTCCTTTGTCGCGGCATCATATCTGAGATTTAGCGACGGCTCCTCCTCACCGAGGGGTAAGAGCTTCATAAAGGCTAAGTGAATATCGGTGTCCTTGTCCTCAAATATCATTTTATAGTCAAGAACGGGCTCAAGCGTTGTATCCGTATCATATTCAGAGCCAATACCGCCGCCCGCCTTTGTATAGTTGAGTCCGACAACGGCGCAAACCGTACCCGCCTCGGCTGCCTTGAGAGATTTATATTTATCCGCGGAGTAAAGTCTTATTCCTTCGATCTTCTCAGAGTAGACCTTTCCGCCCTCGCCAACGTATTCTATAACGTCTTTTGGGAGAAGCTTTCCGCCCGTAACTTTAAGGTATGTGAGGCGCACGCCCGATGGATCTGTACCTATTTTGTAAACCTTTGCTCCCAAAATGCTGGTAGAATAGTTAGGCGCAACGGTATATTTGTCTATCGCATTAAGTAGTAGCTTAACGCCCTCGCACTTCAGCGCCGAGCCGAAAAAGCAGGGAATTATACGGCGCGCTCGAATGGATCTTTTGATTTTTTCGTCGGAAATCTCACCAAGCTCGAAGTAATCCGACATTAGAGCTTCGTCCGCTCCCGCGCATTCTTCCATAAATCTGTCACGGTTCTCTACCTCGAGATTAAAGTCGGTAACAGAACTGCCAAATGCGCGCTTAAGCTCACCGAGTAGGTCTATTCGGCGTCTTTCGGCAATATCGGTTTTATTAACGAATATAAAGGTAGGTATCTTTTTTGCCGAAAGGAGATTCCAAAGTGTCATAGTATGAGCTGTCGGTCCCTCGGGCGCGCTTACGACGAGTATTGCATAGTCCTGTACCGAAAGCGAGCGTTCTGCCTCGCAAGAGAAGTCTATATGACCGGGCGTGTCAATTAAAGTCAGGGCAGTCTCGGGGAGCTCTATCTCTGCCTGCTTTGAAAAAACAGTGATTCCACGCTCTCGCTCAATTGTATGAGTATCTAGCGATGCGTCGCGTTTGTCAACTCTGCCAAGCGTCTGCTTCATACCCGAGGTATAGAGCATAGCTTCCGAGAGTGTCGTTTTACCGGCGTCAACGTGAGCCAGAATACCCATTACTATTCTTTTCATAGCAGAACTCCTTTCATAAATTTATAAAACGTCTATCATTTAAAACGGGCTGTTCCCGAGGTGATCGTTGAAACAGTCCGCTTTTTTTGTTATTTGATTTTAATGTGAAGGGTGGGATTGACTATCGCGTCGCACGCGGCAACCGAATTGTCCCTTCCCGCCATAAGTCTCATACCCATATTTTCGATAAGATTTCTCGGGGGCAGACGAAGTTGCTTCATCTCCTTTGAGTTTATCTGCTTGGATTTTGAAACTATGGAAATATATCTGTCGTATATCGTCGAATTAAGGATAGCGAAAAGACCGAATACAAGGCGTGCGCACATTTCCTCTTTGTTATCCTTGGTGTCGATGAAGTTTATCTTGTTATGAGTAGATATATACTGATTTGCGGGGCGCTGACCTGCGAAGTAAACGGCTGAGTTAACAAACCTGTCATCGCTCTTTGCGGGAACTCGCTTTATAATTATGAGATTCTTGTTTCTCTGGAAGAGCGAGGTCTTCGTCGGCATCAGATACTGCTTTTTTGCGCCGGGCATAGGTATCTTTATACCGCCCGCTATCATTGAGGAGGGGCGTATAACAGGAATCGTTCCCGGCATCTCTTTATCGTAAAGCGAATCCTTGCACTTCGAATCTATAACAAGACCCGTACTCATCTTAAGTCCAAGCGAGGCGAGCGTTTCGGGGAAGCCTCCTATATACTTAACTATTCTCGTTTCCTCAAGGCTCTTTGGAAGAGTCAGCGAGCCGTCGTTCTTATCAACGACGAAGTCATAGGAAAGAGGGGGAAGGGTAACGAGCTTTGCTTCGGAGCCGTCATCGGTAGATGTCGTTATAACGATATCTTCATGCTGCTCTGTGTTCTCATAAGAGATGATAACGGATTTTTTGAGCGGTATCGCGCGCTTTGTGTTCTTTTGCTTTCCGATGAAGAGATGGATCTTTTTTATAGAAAGAGTTTCCGCTATTTTCTTACGGATCTCGGTGAGCGACGATGCAGTGGCAACCGTTGTCGGAAGCATTATAACGAGCTTTCCGCCCACCTCAAGATGCTCTGCCGCAACCTTCAGGAAGAGGAATGCCGCGGATACCTTGAGCATTGTAACTCCGCCGACGCTTTGCGCCTCCTCGGAGCCCTTTGATATAAGATCTATGGGAGGATTGCAAATGATAATATCGAATTTATCCTCTACCGTATCGAAGAAGGTAACGGTATAGTGATTTCTCACGTCGATAAGATAATTCTCGTGATAGACCGTAACGAAGAGTCTGACGTCGTAATCGTGGCGGCATTTCTTTCTTATCCTCTCGAGGTTATCTTCAAGCATGGGGATAAAATCAACGTCATCCTCGTAGCAGGTAAGGAATATCTGACGGCAGTTTGGCGCATTCTTGCAGATATGCTCAACAATCGCCGCGCTGAGTATACCGGTGCCGGCACCGGGATCAAGAATGGTGTAGGCATTCTTGCTATCATCAAGCTCTATCATATTCGCCATAAGACGCGCCGAGTTCTTTTTGGTGAAAAGTCTTCCAAGTCGGATATTCTCACTTTTTGACTTTTCTCTTATAAGCTTTCCCGTATTTCTCACTGCGAGATTTAACATAAGCCTACTCCTTTCTTGTCTGATTTCACGAGGTTAAAAAACGCGGAGAACGAAAAAAACGCCCAATTTTCAAGGGTTTTTCATTCTGCCACGGTTTATTTGAGAATATTGTAACATATTTTTATGATTCTTGCAAGAGTTTTCTATCTTTTTTTCAAAAAATATTGCAAAAGGTCAAATTAAGTGATATACTTAACATAGAAAAATATTTTTAAAATCTGACGGAGGTTTGACATGGGTCAGACAACTGAAAAAAGACATATTAAATTTTTGCAGTGCGGAGATATTCATCTTGATACTCCGTATACCGGACTTTCCGCTGAAAAAAGCGAGGAAAGACGTCGCGAGCTGAGAAAGTCGTTCAGCAGAATGATGCAGTACGTGCGTGACAGAGGTATTGACGTTGTTCTTATGTGCGGCGATATCTTTGATACGGTATATGCTACGAATACTACCGCAGAGGTCCTTATAAGAGAGTTCAGAAACTGCCCCGAGGCAATCTTTGTTATCGCGCCCGGCAGCTCGGATTCGTATGAGAACAACCCTATATATAACTCGGGACGACTTCCTCAGAACTGCCACGTTATAATGGACGAGCATCTTTCGAGAGTTGATATAAACGAGCTTAACGTTACCGTTTACGGCTGGGGCTTCCGCACTCCCAAAATGGTGGAGAATCCTCTTTACGACCGCCATGTTGACGATATTTCGAGAATAAACATCGTTTGCGGATACGCAGATCTTGACGGACGCATCGGCTCGGAGTGCTGTCCTGTTTCCACGGATGAGCTTAAGAGATTCGGCGCGGATTATTACGCGTTCGGCTCGCGCCACGCGGCAGGTAATACCGAGAGAGTTGGAGCTTCGTTCTACACGTACTGCGGCTCGCTTGAATGCACCGGCTTTGATAATCCCGGTATCGGCGGCGCAAATCTTATCATTGTTGACGATAAGAATGGCGGTATCTCTATAGATGTAAGAAAGCTCACATTCGGTCATCTCACCTTCCATACAGAGCAGATAGACGTTACGGGCGTTAACGCCTACAACGAGATAATCAACCGTATCAGCCGTCTTATCAGCGAGAAAAAGTACGGAATAGAAACCGCTCTTCGCGTTGAGCTTACGGGAGATATAGACCCGAGATTCATTATCCCGAAGAACCTTGATTCCGAGGCATTCGGACTTTATTCCTTCGATATGATTGATAAAACTTTACCTCTCTTCGGAACGGAGAAGCTCAAGCGCGATATGAGCGTCAAGGGTGAGCTCTTCAGAAATCTTCTTCCAAGACTTGAGTCTGATGATGAAGAGGATAGACTTGTTGCGGCAAGAGCATTCAGAGTCGGTCTTGCGGCGCTTGAAAACAGAGATATTGATTTCTGATATGTATAAATTTACATAAATTAAGTAAAACCACGTGCTTTTCTTTTTAGCTCTCGCATGATAAAATTTAGCTATAGGGGAGAACGTGGTTTTTCTTTTTCTTACCCGGGTGTGTTAGAATTAGGTTTCACTCGCCCGATTAAAGGAATTAACCGAATATTATATTAAGTGAGGTGCTTTTTTTATGATAAAGCTTAATTACGCAAAATACTATGACAAAGTAAAGGCGTGCTGGCTCGGTAAGAATATCGGCGGCACAATGGGAACTCCTTACGAAGGCACGAAGGAATATCTTGATATCAAGGGATTTGTTACCAAGAAGGGCGAGGTTCTTCCGAACGACGATCTTGATCTTCAGCTCATATGGCTTCTTGCGCTTGAGCATGACGGAGCAAAAAAAATCAATTCTGCGCTGCTCGGTGAATATTGGCTTTCGTATATCGTTCCTTATTGGAATGAGTACGGCATAGGCAAAGCAAATATGAAAAGAGGACTCCTTCCTCCTCTTGCGGGAGATTATGATAATAGCTGGCGCGATTCTAACGGCGCTTGGATAAGAACCGAGATATGGGCATGCGTTACTCCCGGTAATGCGGGCGCGACGGCAAAATATGCCATAGAGGACGCAAAGGTTGACCACGGCGTGGGAGAGGGAACGTACGCTGCGGCATTTGTCGGCGCTATGCAGAGCGCGGCTTTTGTTATATCGGATATCAGAAAATGCATAAATCTCGGTCTTGCGGCAATTCCCGAGGAGTGCCGTGTTGCGAAGAGCGTAAAATTCGTTATTGACGCTTACGATAAAGGAATGAACGCGCGCGAGATGCGCGATGCCGTTCAAGAGATGAATGCAGATATTGGTGACGGTTGGTTTGAAGCGCCCTCGAACGTTGCTTACGTTGTTCTCGGTCTTCTCGTTGGGGCGGGAGATTTCAAGAAGTCTATGATAGCCGCGATCAACTGCGGAGACGATACCGATTGCACGGGAGCGACCGTGGGAGCAACGCTCGGTATTCTTAACGGTATGGCAGGTATTCCCGAGGATTGGCGTGAGCACCTCGGAGATGAAATAGTCACACTCTCACTTAACAGAGCAAGCAGCGCAAGATCTCTTCCAACAACCTGTTCGGCGCTTACAGACCGAGTAGTCAGAGTCGCGCCCGGAGCTTTATTTAACAACTTTGAGGTCAATATCGACAGAAACAAATCCGACGTTTCCATAACCGAGGGTGAGGAATATATTCCGAGTGACGTTTACGATATCGAGATGTATCTTGTTAAACGCACGAAGGATAAGCTTGACAGGATCAAGCCGTATACGCTTGAGTTTGAGGGGTTTGCGTATCACGCGATAATAACGCTTCCCGACAGCCCGAAGATCAAGCCGAACGGAGAGCTTCGCATTCAGGTTAAATTCTTAAACAAGTATCACGATCACGATGACGCGCCTTATACGCTCGCTCTTAATTGGATAACTCCCGACGGATTGAGCGTTGAAGGCGGAGAAAAATCTCTGTTACTTACCAAATGGACAAGTCACTCAAAAAACCTTCTTGCCGAAACGGAGGTTGTAGTCAGAGCGGGGGACTTTGTTGACGCGAAGAACAGAATAGTTCTCGAGGTCGAGTGCGACGGCAGACCTACCGTTCTTTACTGTCCTATCACTATTCTCGGATAAAAAACAGTTTTGGCTGTGAAGGCTGTACGGATAATTCTGTGCAGCCTTATTTTTTGTAATAAAAGCTCTATATTTTATAATAAGAAAAAATATTTTCATAAAATGCTTGACAAAAATACGTTTCTTTGATAAAATACCAATGTTGTAAAAGCGTTTGAGCGAAAAGTAGTAACCAAAAAGAAACCTTCAAGAGAGCTGCCGTTCGGTGCGAGGCAGCAGGCGGACTGCGGTGAATTCATTTCGCGAGCTGAGAGTTGAAAGCCGTTATTGATTTCGCATTTAACAGCCGTAGGCTTTTCCGGAGAGCGACCGTTATATTGCTGAGAGTGTTTTTTTGCACTTGATAAGATTTATGCCGTGAGGCATAAGTGAAGCAGAGTGGTAACACGGTGAATGCCGTCCCTGCGTTTTCCAAGAGAGGAAAACGCAGTTTTTTTGTTTTTAAAAATAAAATTTATATATTCAAGAGGATTTTGAAATGAAAGAAAAACTTGAAGCGCTGCTCCGAGAAGGAACAGCGAAGATCGAAGCCGCCGAGAGCGAGGCTGAGCTTCAAGAAGTAAAGGTTTTGCTCCTTGGTAAGCAGGGAAGCGTAACCGAGCTTCTTAAGGAGATACCCAAGCTTGACGTTTCTCTCCGTCCCGAGATGGGTAAGGCGGTAAATAACGTTAAAAATCTGCTTTCCGAGCAGATAGAGGGCAGACGCGAGGCTCTCAAGCTCAAGGCGTCGGAGATAGCTCCCGACTTTGATTTCACTCTACCCGGAGTCACACCTAAGATCGGCGGACTTCATCCTATCACGCAGATGTGCTACGACTTGAACGACGCATTCCGTTCTATGGGCTTCGAGGTATTTTCGGGTCCCGAGATCACGAGCGAATACTATGCGTTCGATAACCTCAATTTCCCTCCGAACCATCCCGCGCGTGAGAGCATGGATACCTATTGGCTTGAGGGACACGATTCGGGAGAGGCAAACGAGAAGCTTTGTCTTCGTCCTCACCTTACGGGTGACAGCGTGCGCTATATGCAGACTCATAAGCCTCCTTACAGATTCGTATATCCCGGCAGAGTTTACAGAAATGAGACCACCGATGCCCGTCACGAAAGAGCGTTCTTCCAGTACGAGGCGCTTATCGTTGATAAGGACTTCACCTATACCGCAGGTAAGGTAATGATAAAGAGCATTCTTCAGAAGGTATTCGGTAAGGACGTTCCCGTAAGAATGAGAGCGGGCTTCTTCCCGTTCGTTGAGCCCGGCTTTGAAATTGATATGGGTTGCCTTGTTTGCGGCGGCAAGGGTTGCAGCGTATGCAAGCACGTTGGATGGATAGAGATAATGCCCGGCGGAACTCCTCATCCGAACGTTCTTCGCGCGGCAGGACTTGACCCCGATGAATATACAGGCTTCTACGTAAACATCGGTCTTGACAGACTTGTTATGATGCGTTACGGTGTTGATGACGTTCGTTTGTTCCACAGCACCGATCTCCGCTTCTTGAAGCAGTTTAAATAAGAAGCGCGGAAAGGAGAAAAAAGATGAAATTATCTCTTAATTGGATAAAGGATTACGTTAAAATTCCCGACGATATGGACCTTACCCGTCTTGCGTATGATCTCACTATGTCGACCGTTGAGGTTGAGGGCGCTGAGAATCTCGCGGATCAGTTCAAGAATATCGTCGTAGGTGAAATACTTGAGGTTCTTCCTCATCCGAATGCGGATAAGCTCCGCGTATGCAAGGTAAACGTCGGCACTGAGGATATCAAGGATATCGTATGCGGCGGCTCAAACCTTGAAGTGGGTATGAAGGTAGTTGTTGCTTGCCCCGGCGCTATGGTGCGCTGGCACGGCGAGGGTGACCCCGTTGAAATAAAGAACGCGAAGCTCAGAGGCGTTCAGAGCTTCGGTATGATCTGTGCCGCTGTTGAGGTTGGTCTTTCCGATCTTTTCCCTGCGGGTGACGATCACGAAATTATGGACGTTACCGCTTTTGACGCCAAGGCGGGTACTCCTCTTGCGGATGCTCTTGATCTTAACGATATCATCCTCGAGATCGACAATAAGTCTATGACAAACCGCCCCGACCTTTGGGGTCACTACGGTATAGCAAGAGAGCTTGCCGCTCTTTACGATCTTCCTCTTGTTGAGTTCGATCCCTTCGTGCCCGATGTAAGTGAGGTTTATGACGTAAGAATTGAGGATACCGAGAGATGCCCGAGATACATCGGCGCAAAGATCGAAGGCCTTGGCGTTAAGCCCTCGCCCTTCCTTATGCAGAGCCGTATCTGGAGAGTAGGCATGCGTCCTATAAACGCGCTCGTTGATATCACAAATTACGTAATGCTTGCGGTAGGTCAGCCTACTCACGTATTCGATTCCGATCACATTATAGATCATATATCTGTTCGCAGAGCGGGTGAGGGTGAGAAGCTTCAGCTTCTGAACGATAAGGACCTTGCTCTCGTTTCCGACGACCTTGTAATTGCCGATGCCGAGGGCGCTGTTGCTCTTGCGGGCGTTATGGGTGGCGCCAAGGACTCTGTTCTTCCTACTACTGACAGCGTTATCCTCGAGATAGCAAACTTCGATTCAAGAGGTGTAAGAAGAACCGCGCAGAGATACGATAACCGTACCGAAGCATCCTCAAGATACGAGAAGGCAATCGATGCTGAGCGTTGCGATCAGGCTCTTTCTCTTGCGATGAAGCTTTTCGCGGAGCTTTACCCTGATATGAAGCTTATTGCCTTCAACGACGTATATCCCACCAAAACAAAGCGCGCTGAAATAGACGTTGAGCTTGATTGGCTCGAGCGCCGTCTGGGTAAGCGCATTCCCGAGGAGGTTATCTCGAAAAAGCTCGGTATTATGGGCTACGAGGTAAGCTTCACCGAGGATATGATGCATATAGTTGTTCCCACATGGCGTTCGACCGGTGACGTTTCCATTAAGGCAGACATTATGGAAGAGGTTGCACGAATGTACGGCTATGAGAACTTCGAGGCAACAACTATTACCACCTCGTTTGATTCTGCTATAAATCAGCTTGATTACGATCTTACGAGAAAGGTTAAGGAGTATCTCGCATTCCGTTCGGGCATGCAGGAGATATTCACTTACCCCTGGATGAGCGATGAGTGTGTTTCTGCAATTATGCCCTCAACCGACGGTATTCTTGCTCTCGCAACTCCTCCTTCACCTACCGAGAAGTACGTGAAGTGTTCGCTCCTTCCCAATATCTGCCGCGCTATCGTTAAAAACGAGCGTAACTTTGATGAGTTCGATATCTACGAGGAGTCCCTCGTCTTTATTGATAAGAACTACACCGAGAAATATAAGGGCGAGGCTCTTCCCACTCAGGAAAGGCACCTTGGATGCGCATTCGTAGCAAAGACCGAGGATATTCAGTCGCTTTATCGCCACGCTAAGGGAATTATTGCCGCTATGCCGTCCTATACTCATATGGAAGGCTTTACCTTCACAAGAGATGAGAAGCCTTTCTGGGCGGATGACGTTGTATGGCAGAATATCTGCCTTAACGGCAAAAAGATCGGTGACATCGCGCTTCTCTCCAAGAAGAGCGCGCTTACGGCGGGAATAAAGGTTGTTTCCGCAGTTCTCGTTGAGCTTAATATCGACGAGTTCGTACCCTTCAGATCCAGAACAAACAAATTTAGTCATCTTGCGGAATATCCGATCAACGATTACGATATTTCCTTCCTTGTTGATTCTATGATTAAGTTTGAAGAAATTTACACGGCTGCCATGGAAAAGGCAAAGGGTGGACTCCTTCGCGGTGTTTCCTTTGTTGACGAGTATAAGGGTAAGCAGGTTCCCGCAGGCAAGAAGTCGGTTACTATCCGCCTTGCGGTAGGCTCCGATGAAAAAACACTTACCTCTGCTGAAATTGAAGAGGTTGCAAACGGAGTTATGAAGAAACTCCAGAAGACCTTTGGCGCTGAAAGAAGATAAAAAGCGCAAAAAAGTAAACAATTATACTCAAAAGCGTTTGATTTTTTAGTCAAACGCTTTTGAAATAGTGTTATGTAAATAACTAATTGAATTGCGAGGTAAAAATGGTACGCAAAGATTATACTTTTTCAAACAGCAGAGAAACTATAAAAAATCTATGTGAGAAAAACGCGTCTTACGCTGCGGCGCTTGACTTATGCTTTGAGAGGGCAAAGTACGCACGTGAGCATTTTGCGGACAGCGCAGATAGGCTCAGCGGCTGGGCGCATAATTTTACCTGTTCCGCCTGCGCTTCGCAGATGATATTCGACAGCGATACGGAGTACCGCTCGGGTAACGTTTTCACCTGTCCTGTGTGCGGAGAGCGAGCAAGTAGCCGCGATCACGACGAGGCGTGGGTGTATTATTATAGAAGTAAGTATGCCGATCTTGCGTATTCCTCTGCGGTAAGTGCATTGATGGGAGATACCGAGGCGCTAACATTCCTTATAAAATACGTTGATTTTTATGCGGAAAATTATGATGCCTTTCCAATACACGGAGAGCATGCCGGTAAAGGTAAGATAATGGGGCAGTCGCTTGACGAGGCTGTTTGGGCAATAGACGTTCTTTCAGCTCTTTTTGCTTGCGGTGACCTTATCCCGTGTGAAAAACGTACGTATTGGAAGGATAAGCTTTTCGATCCTATAGCCAAGCTTATCATATCTCAGGCGAAGAGTATACATAATATTCCGACCTGGCTTATGTGCGCCGTGGGAGCGGTAGGCGTTTATTTCGAGGATGATTCGCTTCTTGATTATGCACTTAACTCTGAATTCGGCTTGCGCAATCAGATGGCAAAGGGATTTACGCGTGACGGTATCTGGTACGAGGCATCAATGACCTACCATTACTACACGGCATCAGCTCTTTCGGGCTTTTTCTCCTTCTATGCATCCGTCTGCCCCGAGGATAAGATCTTTGATGATTACGCGAGAATATATACGGCTCCTTTGGCATTATCCTACGACGGAAGAAGCATCCCGGCACTCAACGACGGATGGTATCCGAACGAAATTCCGATCAGCCTTATTGCCGCACGCGTTACGGGTGATGAACGCCTTCAGGTTATAAACCGCGATCTGATAAGTGAAAATCCCGAATACGTAGATGCGAAAACCTTGCTTTTCGGAGCTGTGGAGCGCAGTACCGTGCTTATGGCGGATACCCGTCTTGCGGTCGTAAAGCAGCCGTTTCACGTAATACTCAAGGCAGGCGTTATTTCGACGAGCCATATGCACAGAGATTATCTCTCAACCCGCATCTCTCCCTTTTCCGACGACCTCGGCACTCCCGGCTACGGTCATATTCTCACGAAGGAATGGTACAGATTCCATCCCTCCCATAACGCCATAGGCGTTGATCTCGCTCAACCGACGGGCGTTGTCGCAACGTATATAAAGGAGAGCGATGACGGAGTTACCGCAGGCGTTGCGAGCGGTGCGTGGGCAGATCTGGATCTTGCCGAGCGTACACTTTCTGTAAAAGGCGGTCTTATTGCCGACTTGACCGAGCTTCGCGCTCCTACGGAGCATACCTACGATTGGATTTTCCATTCAAAGGGAGAGGCAGAGTATTCCTGCGGTATAGAGTGTGAGATAGACTCTCTCGGGGAGATAAACGGATATAAGTACCTCATCGATATAAATAAAATGAAGGCGGGTGGAAGCTTTGTTGCGAGCTTTACCATTGACGGTGCAGGAACACTGACTCTTACCGTTCCCAATACCGAGGGGATTGAAATATACACGGCAAAATCTCCCGATAATCCTGCAAACAATATGCGGAATACGGTCATTCTTCGCCGCCGAGCTAAAGATGCGCGTTTCCTCGCGGTCTTAAAAAAAGAAGGAAAATAAAGTTACTAACGGTTGCTCTCGGAGCTTGATTTTTAAAACGCGGCAGGGTATTACGATGAAACTTTCGACGGCTTGATGACAGTTAGTATATGCCGAAAAAGCTTGTGGGGATAAAGCTTGATAAGTCGTAGGTTACAAAACGCTCGCGTAACACAAGACGAAAAACGCAAATCCGACTGTAAGTAATAAATAAAAAAGAGAACGTTCGTGACGCGACAAAGGAGCAAGGTGCTTGTTCGGTCGGTCATTCGTGCCGTTCTCTTTTTTTGCTTTTTTATTGCTTTGCGCACGCTCTTAATAAGTGATTAATTTGTGCTTTTAAAAGTTGCTTTGTGTGCCGTTTATTAAATCATTACTCGACTAGCATTACTCCGATGCTTTTGTAGGGCAAAAAGGCTATAACCTTTTCGAGATACGCGTTATAGCTTAGGTACGTAAGTTTTATTTTATTTCTTGATGCGGTGAAAGTCTGTATTGTGTTTTGCGCTTTCTTTATAAATTTGAAATAAGCGAAAAGCAATCGAGTAAAATAAGTAACAATGATCAACCAAAGTAAAAATTCACAATACACGTGCCGCCTTATCTGCGTTTTCCCATTTCTCTGTAAGCTAAGGGTGTGCAGCCGACTCTTTTTTTGAAATCGAATGAGAAGTTGCTGAAATTATTGTAGCCGCACGTACGGCTTATTTCCGAAACGGGCAGATCTGTGTCAGTGAGAAAGCGCTTTGCCATTTCTATGCGGTAGAATATGAGATACTGATGAAGCGTTGTTCCGAGTGCAGTCTTCATAAGTCTGTTCAGGTGATATGGATGATAGCCAAACTTTTCTGCGATAGCACCGTTTTGTATATCCTCTGAATAATGCTCTTGAACGAATGCGAGCACTCGGTTGATCTTCTCGTCAATAGAATGCCCCGAGATGCTCGAGCGCAGAAGCTCTGATATTATTCCCTTAAGCTCTGCAGATGCTATCTCGCGATATAAGTGTTTTTTTGAAATAAACTCGGATTCTATTCTTTCGAATTTTTCCCTCAGCGCCTGCTGTGACTTAAAAACGGTCGCTTCGTTTAAAATCGGATGCTCCTCGAAAAAAACTTTATCGCATATATTTTCGGGATCAAAGACTTCTATATCCGTAGGAAATATCGAATCTTCTATTTCAGAGTTGCTTTTTGTAAAATCAAAATTAAGGCATATACAGTATATGTTTTCGTCAGAGGAAAATAAATACGGCGTTCCCGCGGGTACGAATAGCACGCAGCCTTCTTCAAATTCGAGCGTTTTATTACTTGCGGTAAGCGTGCCTTTGCCTTTTGTGATATAATACAGTCGCGCGTCATATGCAACTAGCGGCGTTTCTTTTATGGGATAGCGGAACGTCATTGCAAAACGGATATGCGGATTTATATTCTCGGTTTTCATAAAAATGTTCCTTTTTACAAAATTCGTGTTTGCTTTTTGTATTGATTATATCATATATAAATGTTAAAATCAATACGAAGATGCGTAGTTTTATGCTATAACAACGTTAAAAAAGTAGATATGAATAATATTTGTTTTAATTAATAAAGGGGTGTAAATATGGAAGAATTGAAGTTTTACGCAAAAAGTAACGACGGAGCTATTCTCGATTTTTGCGAGAGGCGCGAGGGAAATATAAGAGTTTTTTCTCTTGCTGCCGAAAGCTTTGCCGATAAAAATACTATTGATATCACGTCAGATACGTTCTCCCACGATATAGGTGATGAGGGGTATTACCTTATCCCGGGCGATGAGAAGGCGTCTGGTACGGCACTTATCAAGTTTAACGGCACCGGCGTTGGCGAAGAGATAAAAATAGACAATCCATCACTCTCCTTCTTCGTGTCCGCATCGGACGCCGCAACTTACGTGGTGATGATAGAGAATAATTATTATTACGTTCTTAGCGCATCTCTGTCGGACGGTAAGTACGCAGTTTCCTTTAATGTCAAAACGACGGCTCAGCCTCTCGGTGATGATATAATCGTCAGGGTTATAACGCTTCCCGCGGGCTCCGATTACAACGAAGTAGCACGGGCTATAAGAAATTATCGCCTTGAGCGCGGCGAGATAAGACCGCTTTCTGAAAAATACCTTGAGCGTGAGGCGCTTGAATACGCTTGTAAATATCCGCTTATTAGAGTCCGTATGGGCTGGAAGCCCGTGCCGCCGGAGATTTTGCATCAGACGCCCGAAAACGAGCCGCCGATGCACGTTGCCTGCACGTTTGCCGACGTAAGACTGCTTGCGGACAGACTTAAGGCTCACGGAGTTGAGGGTGCGGAAATATCCCTCGTTGGATGGAATGCGAAAGGCCACGACGGAAGATGGCCCGATCTGTTTCCCGTAGAGGAGGCGCTCGGCGGAATCGAGGAGCTTCGAAGAACCGTCGCGCACGTGCGATCTCTCGGATATAAGCTGACCTGCCATACAAATCACGCGGATCACTACGAAATAGCAAGCACGTTCGATAGCGCAGATCTTGTTAAACGTATTGACGGTTCTCTCAAATCGCACGGAAATTGGGGCGGAGGTATGTCGTACGCTGCGTGCCCTTTAACTCAGCTTCGTTATGCCGAACGAGATATTAACGACCTATATGAGCTTGGTTTTCTTGGGATTCATTACGTCGATTGTCTTAGCATCTGCCGTCCGGATACCTGTTTTGATGAAAATCACAGAGTAACTCTTTCCGAGTCCATTAAAATACTTCGCAGAATAATGAAGTTATATACCGAAAAGCTTGGTGGTTTTTCGTCGGAGGGGATGAGAGATTTCTCTGTCGGAGAGCTTGATTTCTCGCTTTATAACTGCTTCCGCTCAAGTAGACTTTCCTTCCTCGCAAAGGACTATAAAATGGTATCAGCGGTTGTTCCTATGATGGAGTTAATTTACCACGGTATAGTGCTTTATAACGTTTCCTCTGCCACCGTTAATGCGGCAATAAAGGGTGATGAAGCGGTATCAACGATGACTCTCCTTGGCGGTAAGCCGGCGTTTTATATCAACTCTAAATTTTTATCCGCAAAGAAAAACGTATTTACGGGTATCAGCAATAACTGGATGGGAGAAGAGGATCTGACGTCGGGCAGTCCCGAGGAGCTTGATGCCGATGCGGCTGTGATTGCAGCCGCAGCTAAGGAATATAGCACGCTTTGGGATAGGCAGCTCGTGTTTATTGAGTCCTACCGCAAACTTGATAACGGAATTTTCGTAACGAGGTACGAGGACGGCGTGGAAATAGCGGCTAATTTCACCACAGAGCCTGCATCATATCGCGGCAATATAATAGAACCTAATAAATACATCGTTATAAGGTAAGTTTGTAAATATAAAACCTGCGGAAATAATAGCAGAATGCCTTGGCTTTGTTGCAATCGGACACGGATTTCTTATCTTTCAGCAGAAAACGGGAAATCGGATATTGGCTACAAAGTTGTCTGCCGACGTTATATGGATAGTCCACTTTCTTCTATTAGGCGCTACCTAGGGTATGGTGGTATCTGTTGTAGGCGTTTTGCGTAGTCTTGCGTTCTTTATACCGTCTCTTAAAGGAAAAAGCGGAAATCGAGGTTGACTAGCTTTCTTTATGAGCATCGGAATCGGTGCTATAATACTCACGTGGAAAAAACGTTTACGGTATTTGTTCTGTATTTTCCTGTATTTTTGCAACATTTGGTTATTGGCAGAAAAAACGCAAAATACCAAAATTATGGGAACATTTGTTTGCATAACACGGATAATTTATGCAATTTTTGTGGGATATATCTCGGTGATTATTAATGAGCTTATTACCCTTATTTCGATTGCAATTTTTTATTCGGACTCCTCGCCAAAGAAAGACAAGAAGAAAAAGCCTCATCAAAAAGCGCAGAGAATTAAAAAGAATAACAAAAAACAACGGAACGCCCTGTATATCGGGTATTCCGTTGTTTTTTATATCAATTGTCAAAATCATTTATATCAAACTTCCATTCCTCGCGTCGGCGGAATGGAGTCTTGAAGGTTTTGGTAAGTACGCCTTTTTCTTCAAGATGCACGTAGCAGGCAACGTCGCAGGCTCTTCCGCAGATAGAGCACTGATACGCGTGCTGCGCGGGCGGGTAGAAATAGATATTATCAAGTATCTTTCTTGCGGTTTCGGGATCAACCTTTGCTTCGCCCGCTATGATGGCAAGCCTATCCTCGAAGTTTCGGAAGGCATCGGGCGGCATAAAGGGGTTTTTGAGTCCGTTTGCGCCGTTGTAATAAACTGCGCACTGCCAAGGATCAACATTTCCGTCGACGGAAATCGCGTGACCGGGGCATCCCTTAACGCATTCTCCGCATTTATCACAAAGGTGAGCCGTCTTTATCGGTGTAGGCTCTACTATAGCATCTGTAAGAACAAAGCAGGTGCGCACGAAAGGACCAAACTCGTCGGTAAGCAGCGCCCCGTGTAAGCCTATCTCACCAAGACCGCATAAAACTGCCGCCTCGGAGAAGTCCATCTGGATCTCTTCCGAACGACCCCTGTAAACAGCATCGTACGCAACCTCGGGGTTGGTTGAGTTTTCTTCTGCCATTATCTGCTGATGGCGGCGCTGCGGAAGAGCAAGGTAGCCTTCTTCCTCAAGCAGCATAGAAAGTCTTACGGTTGCCATAGGCATAACCGTTTCTTCCATATTTTCAACCGCCATAGTGGTGTACTGATAATAAGTACTTCCTTCTTCGATTCCTCTGTATATTCCGCGAAGAATTCTAAATGCAAGACCTATCACGGTTTTGGCTTCGGGCATTATTCTGCGTACGCCAGAGTTCTCGGGAAAACGTTCTATCGGAGAGAATCCGACTAAATCAGCTCCGCATTTTTTGCAAAGCTCAATTATTCTTTCTTTCACTTTTTCTTACCTCCGATCAGGTGCTCGTAGCATGCGTGGTCGCAGGCTCTGCCGCATATGCAAGCGGAGTAGCCCCACTGCGTGTTGGGTAAAAAGTTAAGGCTCGGATATATCGCTCTTGCGCTCTCGGCATCAAAGCGGTATTCTCCCGAAATTATAGCTTCTCTGTTGGGGTGATCCTTTAAAAAATCCTCCGTCATAAACGGATTTGACTTGTGCGCTCCCTTGTAATAGACCGAACACTGCCAACTATCGAGTCCGCTCTCGTCAATTGCATGACCCGGGCACGCCTTTATGCACTCGTTGCATCCGTCGCAGATAGGCGTAGTGATAGGCTCATCCGTGTCAAGCGGTGCATCGGTGATGATAAAGCAATATCGCATATAGGGTCCGTATTTTTCATTAAGTATTTTTCCGCTGAGTCCCTTGTCACCAATACCGCAAGCGCGAGCCGCCTTTGCAAAGTCTATAATGACGTCAGGAGTTGGTTTGCCGGGTGCTACGGGTGTTGCGTGAATAAGCTCGTAAGTGTCCACGACCTCGGGATTTGTGGTCTTGTCACCCTTTATACGGAGATTGGGAATAGCCTTCTGCAAGCAAGCGTCATAACCCTCGTTTTCAATAAGTCCGCCTATCTTGAGCAAGAATATCTCCGCAAGCTCCTCATCGGGGTATTTTACACCGAGGGTGGTATACGTGTAGTATTGAACACCGCGGTTCATGGTATTAAACAGCATTCTCGGGATAATGAATCCGAAGCCAATGATGCATTTTGCGTGGGGGAGTATCTGCAAAGGATCGCGCCCGGGATCGGGCTCGTCGTAAATCTTTCCGATTCCGCAAACGCTCGCTCCGAGCTCCTTTGCCTTTTCTTTTATAAATTCACTTGTAAGCATATGTATCCTCCCTTATCTGTCAAGCTTCCAGGGCTTGCCGTGGCGAAGAGGCTCTTTGAATCTGTTTTCCATGCAGCCGCCCTTCTTTTCAAGCATCGAAACGCAGCCGCGTATGCAACCGCCGCACTTTGCCATATTGTAGCCAACCCAGCTCGGGAAGTATTTTTGCAGAGCGCCGTAGACCTTCATGATTTCTTTTTCATCTGCAATGTCGGTCTTACCCTCAAGAAGATCGAGATCTCCGTTTTCGTTTGCGTCAAAGACTTCTTTTGGCACGAAAGGATTGTAGTATCGTCCTGCGTGAGTGTAGAAGGCATAGCAGCGCCACATATCAATGTCACCCCACTCGCAGATCTTGCCGTCGAGGTCAACGGTCACCTTTTTGCCCGAATTGATAGGCGGAATGCATCCGCCCGGGCATTCTCTTACGCATGCGCCGCATTTTCTGCAGAGCGGCTCACCGTTATACATCTCGTCATATTCAAGCTCGGCATCCGTGAAAAGAAATGCAACTCTCTGTAAAGGGCCAAACTCGGGCGTGAGGAGCATCTTACTCCATCCTATCTCACCAAGACCGCACGCCACCGCAACAAGGCGGAACTGGAACTGCAGGTCGGGAGCTACGTTGTCATCTCTTGTCGGACGTGTGAACTGAACGCTTCTGTGATGTGCGGTAGAGGTCTTTGCGTTCTCATTTATTTCTATCTGCTCCTCGGGTGAAAGGGTATTTCCGGGACTGCCGTCCATATCGGAAACGCTGCCTCGTGCACCCGTATTTCTGTAAACGAACGCCTCGTACCCCTCGTCCTCAATAAGCTTACCTACGTGATAAAGCACTGCGGGGGCAAATATTTCGTTGATACCTCCGTAAGCCATCGAAGGGTACTGATAGAACTGCGTACCTTCCTCAATTCCTCTCTGAACGCCTCTCGGAATGCGGAAAACGAATCCGATAACGCTTTTTGCCTCGGGAAAAAGAAATTTTGGGTTCATATCGTCGGGTGCACCCGCAAGACGGGAGATAGGTGCGATACCGCAAGCATCGGCGCCCGCCTCAAGCGCTACCTTTTTTATCATTTCACTGGTTAACATAAAGTAACCTCCTTATCAAACTGTTTCTGAAGGATCGCTTGCAAGCTTGATACAAGCATCGTTTGTTGTTTGCGTGCAGAATCCGCATTCGCGGCAGTTCTTGTCGCAAGTCATGACCCGTTTTGCGAAATCTTTGTTAAAATTCGAGTTTTCTATATAGCTTGGATAAAAAATACTGCTATGATTAGGTTCAAGAATCTCCATAACCGAGCCGCGGTATCTTCCGTCGATATACGCGCCAAGTATACGTGATGGGGAAGAGTTGACTCTCGTTGCGAGCTTGACCGCGGGAGTTATATTCTCGTAAAGACCTATATCCTCGGGACGAATAAAGTTGGTGTTCTGCAGCCAACTATTGAGGCTATCCTTCTTTGACAGGAAGTCCCAGCATATACCGTTAAACTGATATCCGTTATCCATTGCCGATATCTCTTTTTCGTGCGCAACGAGATTATCGTGGAATATATGCGCCGAGCAGTTATTTAAGCATCCGCTGTTTGCGAGCAGATACATCTCTTTGCCGCACCCGTCGCAATACCGTCTTAGTTCAAGAAGGGTCTTTAGGCTTCTGTTGGCTTCGCGTCTTACGTAAAAGCTATCAAAATAATCCGCAACGTATGATATACCTTCTACTGTACCTATCTCCATATTGACCGAGGCTCTAACGTCGATTCCCTCGAAATTCTCCTTGATGAATTTTGCTATAAGGGGAGATGAAGTTGTGACCGAGAGAAGCTTATACTCACGCGCGATATAGTCCACAAGATCGCCTACTCTGCCAAAAAAAGCTCTCGACTGCGCATCTCGTCCGTAGCAATTAGCGTTGAAAAGCAGATTGAGTCCGATTCCCGCATCGCAAAGCTTGCGTAGTGCGTTTGCCTGATTCATTTCAGCCTCAAACGGAGTCGTATTTGAAACGGATGACAGAGCACTTCTGCCGCTCGGTGAATCACCAAAGGAGAAGTAGACCTCTTTTATATGCTGGCGGTTTTTTATTACGTTTTCAATAAAAGCAGCGTTTTCGCTTACCGGAAGCCCTACTATATATTTCAAAAACAAATCCTCCGACGTATGGTTTTATAAAAATAGTATTCTATCTTGATTATAAGATAAATCTATGATATAATCAACGTAAAATACAAACAAAAAATTTTGAAAAACAAACTTATGAGGTAACTATGCAGCTTTGTGATATGAACCCATTCCTTCGCTATGCGGAGCTTCAACCGTCAGCGGTAACGAGCGCCCCCTTAAGCTGCGCGTACGATTACAGAATATTTTATATAATTGAGGGAGAAGCAGATCTCGTGCTCGAGTGCGGCAGGATAGCGCTCAGGGCAGGAACAATTCTTTATTTTCGTCCGGCTATGCCGTACTACTTTGACGGCAAGGTGAAAGTCATAGTTCTGAATTTTGATATGACTCGTGCGAAAGCTCATATAAAAAATCCGATAAAACCGTCGAAAACGGTAAAAAGCTTTGAAACCGCACTGATTTTTGAGAATGATCCGCCGAAAGAGCTTGAAAACCTTATAGCAATCGAAAACGCTTTTGAGGTAAAAGAAAAAATGCAGCAGTGTCTTGCGCATTATTGCTATCCCTCTGCGCACTCGGACGCGTTAACGTCATCTCTGCTGAAGGAAATACTTTGTTATATCGTGGAAAACGCTAACGCGAAAATTCCCGAGATCAACGTAACGGTTCAGAAAATAAATCTTTATATCCAGCAGAATTACGATAGAGATATAAGCAATTCCGAAATATCCGCGGAGTTTGGATACCATTCGTTTTACCTAAACAGAATATTTAAAAAAATAACCGGTATTACAATTCATCAAGCAGTGATAAAAGAGAAAATAAGAGTCGCAAAGCGGCTTTTAAAGGAAACCGATCTCTCGATTGGGGTAATATCCGATGAGGTTGGATTTACCGATAGCTCGCAGTTTTGTACCGCTTTCCGCAATCATACGGGATTATCCCCAAAGGAATACAGAAAGAAAAAAACCGCAGTTATTCATCCTCAGTCGGACTCATAAAGCGGAAGAATTTTAACTCATAAGAAACAAATATAAAATCGGAGCGAAGAACCCGTTATTTTTTTGACGGAATCTTCGCTCTTTTTTTTGCCTAAATGAAGCATCCTATTTAAATTGGTTTGCGTGGTATATCGGTTAAGCACGCTATGTAGTCGATTGAAACGTCATAATAAATTGCAAATTTCTTCGCCCATTCAAGGGGAAGATCACTCTCTCCGTTTTCATATCTTCTGTATTGTGTCGGTTGTAGAAAGAACAATTTTGCGATTTGCGCCTGCGTCATATCTTTATCTTGCCTCAGATCTTTGAGTCTGTTTTTATATTTTCCCACTTGATTACCTCGTACTTTTTTTAAAATTATATCAAATAGCACAAATTTGTGTTGACAATCGCACAAATTTGTGCTATAATCGTTTTAAATAACACAAAAATGTGCGATTTAGAGGTTAAAATGAAAGAAAAAACAGAGATAGAGATACAGAACTTGTGTAGTAACATAAAAAACTTACGCAACAAAATGAATTATTCAAAAAAAGTTATGGCTAGAAAACTTAAAATAGGCACAAGAAGTTTAACAATTCTTGAATTGGGTATTATTCCTAAAAGATTATCTTGTTGTTTTCTGTTGTTGCTGTTTGATGCTTATAATGAATCCGGGATAAAAATCGAAAAAGTATCCGACTTATTTTTTAAAATTAATGTATAAGAAAAATTTTTCAACGAGTTATTGCCTTTTCATTTGTCTTAAGAATAAGAGAATTGCGAGAGTGAGTGTTACCGCAGTATATCCAAGCACCCAAAGAAGGTGAGGAAGAATTTCCGAGAAGTTGCCCGAAAGCACCGCTCTCTCCATTTCCACCGCGTGAACGAAGGGAAGAGCATAGGCTATTTTCTTGAACGTGCCGCCAACGAGCTCAAGATCGAACCACGTGCCCGAGAGCCACGCCGAGAGGTTAGTGAGCAGTGCGCCGCAGATGCCGCCTACCTGCTTATCGGTAAGAATACTGCCGAAGAGCAGACCGAGAGCGACGAATAGTAAAGCTATGGGAACAATAAGCAGGATCGCGTAAAGAATGTTTACCGTGATATCAAGCCCGAGAATTATCGCTGCGATATAGCATATCACGCTCTGAGCCATTGCTATCGGTATCATTGGAAGGGTATAGCTCAAAATAAAATCAAAGGGCGTGAGGGGTGCCGTATATAAACGGCGGAGAAGCGAGCTGCCCCTGTCCTTTGCGATTATCGTTGCCGAGAAAAGAGTCATAAACGAAAGGCCGAAGACGGTTATACCGGGAGTAAGGTGCGCTATCTCGAAAAGACTTACGGGTACGCTTTTCTGAATTGCGCTTAGTAAGAATATGAGTACCAGAGGGAAGCCGAGGCCGAATCCGAGATTCAGCGGGTCTCTTAATATCTCCTTGGTGTTTCTCTGTGCAAGTGTCAGCATTTTCATTTTGCATTCCCCCTTACTATGCGGATAAACGCCTCTTCAAATTTATCCGTTTCTGCGGTTCTCTTTATCTCCTCTGCCGTTCCGCATATGAGAAGCTTGCCGTCCTTCATTATACCTATTCTATCCGAGAGCTCTTCCGCCTCTTCCATGTAATGAGTAGTAAGGATAACGGTTATTTTGCCTTTGAGCGAGCGGATCATATCCCATAGCTCGCTTCTTGCGATAACGTCAAGACCCAGTGTCGGCTCGTCGAGAAACAACACCTCGGGCTCGCTTATGAGAGCCATGCCGATGCTTAATCTGCGTTGCCATGCGCCCGAAAGCTTTCCCGCTTTTCTTTTTGCCACGCTATCAAGCCCGAGAAGCTCGGAAAGCTCTTTTATCTTCAGTTTTTTCTTTTCCGCAGAAAAGCCGTGAACGCCGCATATCAGCTCGAGGTTTTCCGTGACGGAGAGCCCCGGGGCAATTGCGGTTTCCTGTGGGGAGACCCCTATCAGCGTTTTGACTTCCGTTTTGCTTTTAAGAATACTTTTGCCGTGAACATAAGCATCTCCGGAGGTAGGCTCGGTAAGGCAGGAGAGCATTTTTATTGTCGTGCTTTTACCTGCGCCGTTGACGCCGAGAAGAGAGAAAAGCTCACCCTTTTCGATAGTTAAATTAAGGTTATCAACCGCTGTGATATCCTTATATTTTTTAGTTAAATTTTCTGTTCTGATAGCTTCCATTTTTATTCCTCGCAGAAATGCTTTTTTAAACCGAGATAAGAGTCTGTCAGCATTTTACTGATAAGCTCCCATTCAAGATCAAGAAATCCCGTAGCTGTCATTGATGCGATACCGTGTACGAATGCCCACATCTCAAGATGGAAGAGCTTCGCTCCGTCATCCGTAAGACCCGTATTGCCCTTAACCGTGTTTTCCATTCGCGTGGCGCGCGACGATTCGAGAGAAGTATCCTCACCGCCGCCCTCACGCATATAGAGAAGCTTGAAGAGCTCCTTTTCCTCTCGGGCAAACCTGATATATGCCATACCGCTTGCCTTGTAGGGAGGATATTTACCGCTCGCAACCTCGCGGCTGATATATTTCTCGCAAAGCTCGTTTGCTTCGTTGATAACCGCAAGCTCTACCTCGTCCATAGTTGAGAAGTTGGAGAATATCGGCTGCGTGGAGCATCCAAGTTTTGCTGCAAGCGCTCTTGCATTCAGCGCGTCAATACCTTCGGCGCGTACCGCTTCAACCGCGGCAGCTATTATATTTTCTTTAGTGATCTTAATCTTAGGTGCCATTGCATCTCCTTTGAATAACACTTGTTATATATCGTTTGTTATTTTATCATATGCCGTCTTGTTTGTCAAGGGTAAAATTGAGTTTTTTATTCTTGTTGCGGACAAAATCAATAAAAAAAGCAATATACAAGGACGAAAGGGAACACGTCGCAGTGTATATTGCTATTTTTAAGTATGATGGGTATATTCGGGGTACTTAAAGAGAACTACGTTTATTGATTAAACTCAATAAACTCAAGGATATGCTCGTAGTGCTCGTAGTCAAAATGGTCGCCGCTTTCGTCACCCCAAGGGTTATAGAAATTGATAGTATCAAATTGCTCTTTTGTTCCCTCATAGACGACGGTAAGCGTATCTGGGTCGAGTTCGGAAAACATCTGATAAGGCAGACAGGATTGTTTATTATCCGGAAGTCCTATAAACTCGAGACTTTGAGGAAGAACCAACCTCTCCAGTTTTTCACAGAAACTAAAAACGGATACACCAAGGCTCTTTAAATTCTTAGGCAAGGTGAGCTCAGTGAGGTTGCGGCAACCCCAGAATGCCGCAGAAGATATGTATTCCACCGTGTCGGGAAGGATTATTTCCTCGGCATAGCAGCCGTTAAATGCGTGCCAACCTACACCAATAACTTCTCGCTCTCCTACGTTCGCGGGAATAACGAGTTTCTTACCGTCAAACACAGTGCCGATAAACTCAAGCTCGGTGTCGCTCAAAACAAGGTATATGTTTCCGTATTCGTCGAAGGTATATTCTTCTATGAATTCGACGGTCATATCCGTGTCGCAATACAAGTCATAAAAGAGTATATATTTGAGGACTGTTAGATAGTTGTAGGTACGGAACGCGCTGTCGTAGTAGTTGGTGAAAAGGTATCCCATATCACTGTACTCGGCTATAAGTTCACGGTAGGCGGAGTATAATTCGGGAGATTTGCCTGTGAAAACGTATCCATCGTTAGGAAGATAAAACTGATATGAGACCGATAGGGAAAAGTTGAATGTTGTTTCGGTAGAGGATGAGGTGGAAAGATTACCGTACTCGAGATAGTAGAGCTCGTCACCGTCGTAGTAGTGAAGATTCGAATAAAGACGGGGATCGAAATTGTCGGGAATGGTATCCACACCATATACGCCGAGTGTAAGACGCGTTTTTGAAAATTCATCGGGGGAGATATCGAACTGTCCCCAAGTCGGGTCGCAGATAACGCTCTCGCCGTCGAGATAGCAAATAAGCCAGGCGTGGTGGTCATTGACGTACTTCGCCGTGTGACTTCCGTCGAGTATTTCCGAAACCGAAAGTCCGTCAGCATAGGTAACTATACCGTGGGTGTAGAGCGAGGCTATTCCTACTGCGGAAAGCATATCGTGCATAAGAGTAGCGTATCCGTTACATACGGCAAGCTTCTTATCGAAAATCTCTTCAACCGTGTAGTATCTCGCGACGTTATCATAGGTGATATTGGAAATTATCCAATTGAATATAGCCTCTGCTTTTTCGCTTTCGGTGGTAAGAGTATCGGTAAGACTGTGGGCGAGAGTATAAATATCGCGGTATCTCTCGAAGGAACAGTGAGGTATTAAGTAGAAGAGATTGCCGCTATTCTCAAATCCAAGGAAGAAATCCTCGGCAATTTCAAGAGATTTATCCACCGTTGCGGAGGAATACTCAAGGATCGTTACCTCGGGGGCAGTTGGAGCTGATGCTCCGTACTCGCGAAGCGTAAAGCCCTGAATTTTATATCCGCTATACCCCGAAGCGCCGGGCATGTAGTAAAGAATCGGAGTGTAGGGCGAGGGCATAGAGTCGTCGATGCTTCTGAGGCTTCTGTAAAGAGAGTTTGCTTCAAGAGTCGGGCAATCACCGAGAAGATAAACCTCGGAAAGAAAGGCACACATAAAAAAGCACTCTTCGCCTATATATTCAAGGTCCTCGGAAGCGGTTACGCGCTCCACGTACTCAAATTTTGAAAGCTCCTCGATAGCGCGTACGTTTTCCTCGAAAACCAACTCGGTAATAGAGGGAGCATAATCGCAAAGCGCGGTATATTCACCGAAATTGTCGCTCTCTACCTCTAAATCCAATGGGAGCTGCATAAGTCCGACCGAAGAAAAGGTAAGTGAAGAATATTTTGCCGAAACTGTTAGGCAAAATCCGTCCGTGTGCTTACCGTCGGTTATTGTTAGCTTTAGAACGTCGTCCACCTCAAAGAAAATACCGCAATTCGAGCAAACGAACCAATCAACTTCCGAAGAGCCGTTTCTGCTTCCTGAATAAAGTGCCAGATCGTGCTCACTTTCGGTAACGGTACCGTAAGATACAGTATTGCAATCGTTGCATTTGCTGTGTGAGGTAAGGTTGTCAGAAGTGTACCACCGCTCGATTTCGCAGGCAAGGCGCGTACCCGTAGCGGTAACGGTATCGGTTGCTATACTGCAGGTATCGCAATATGCGGTCTTTGTGCCGTCGGACTCGCAGGTGGCATTACCGTTATAGGTATAGTCGGTAAAGGTGTGAGAGAGCTTCGTGTCCGTAGCGGTAACAGTTTTCTTCTCCTCGCAACGAGAGCAAACAGCGCTCATAGTTCCGTCGTTAGTGCAGGTAGCGTTGCCGTCGTAGATATATTCGCCGAATTCATGACCGCCGTAAGAGTTAAGTGTTTCTTTATAAGAATTACCGCAGGTGCAGGCATAGACCTGATAGCCGTCAAACTCGCAGGTCGGATTTTCAGTAGAGGCGAGCTTGTAATCACAGGTATGATTTGAATCGCATGCGACGAGTGCGCTTACAGAGAGCAACAAAAACAAAAATAAAACAAGATACTTTTTCATAGCAATACTCCAAAAAATTTTACTTTAGCATAATTGAGTTAATATAATCGATAACGCTTTTCGGAAGTATTTCCATAAGTTTGTCACCGCTTTTGATTTTTTCTCTTGCTATGGTGGAGCTTATTTCCGCGAGCGCAGGGTCTGAAAGAAGGAGCTCGGTTTCGTATCCGCCGTGCTTAAGATTCCACTCCGCTTGCTTCTTTTCGTATTCAAGGTCTGTATCGTTGCGGTAGCCCTTTACTATAAGCTCGATATCGTGATCTCGCATATAGTCGATAACAAGACCGTTAGAGTAGCTGACGAGAACGTTGTCAAGCTCGTCTGTCGCAAGCATGAGCATCTTTACGCGCTCATCGAGGGTGAATGTGTATTTTTTTTCGGGGTTAATGAAAACCACGGCGTAGACCTCTTCGTATTTCTCTGCGGCGCGTCTTATAATATCAAGATGACCGAGAGTTACGGGATCGTAGCTGCCGGGAAGAATTACTGACTTGATTTTTTTGTTTTCTTCCATAAGATAATTACGCCTCACTTATTCGCTATCCTTGCGATAAAGGAAAATATTGATCGCGGTCTTTTTGCCGTACTGGCGAGATTTTGTGACCTCAAATTCGGGAAATTGCTCAGGATCAATAACCTCTGTTCCACTCTCTGAAACAACTATAGCTCCGTCGGCAAGCATACCGCCCGTGATAAGCTTACGCATAATTTCAGCCGAGCATTCGAGTGAATACGGCGGGTCTATAAAAACAAGGTCGTAGACCTCGCGTCCCGATGCCTTTCTTATATAGTTCTTCGCATCGCTGACGAGGTATTTTGATTGCTTTGTAAATCCCGTCGATAAAACGTTAGCCTTGACTACTTCCATAGCCTCCCTGGACGAGTCTATAAACATACAGGAGAGAGCTCCGCGCGAGAGTGCCTCGAGTCCCATCTGTCCCGAGCCCGCAAAGAGGTCTAAAACTCTCCTTGATTCAATGTCAAACTGTATAGATGAAAAAACTGCTTCTTTGATCCTCTCCGAGGTAGGTCTTGTAGCCTCTCCCTCAAGGGTTTTAAGAATCTTTCCTTTAGCTGTTCCTGTGATGATTTTCAACACGGTTACCCCCATTAACCTTCATTTCCTATATTTTTAAAGTATTCGTATATACTCTCGGCATCCTTTTTTGAGATACCCTTGATTTTTTCAAGCTCGGAGATCTCTGCAATTTTGAGATCGGATAACGACATTGCGGAAAGAAGCAACTTTGCTTTCTTTTTGCCTATGCCCGGAATGTTCTCAAGTGAGGATTTTGTTAAGCTTTTTAATTTCGAGCTTTGCGAATTCAGATAAGCAAATCTGTGCGCTTCTTCCTGAATATTGTAAACAAAAGCGTACACATTTGTTTCAAATGCTATTGAGATTTCATTTTTACCGTCGGTGATGGCTCTCGTTTTATGAAAGTCATCCTTAACCATTCCGAAGATCGGAATATCAAGCTCCATCTTTTTTAAAATCGGAGTAACTGCTCCGACGTGTGTTTCTCCGCCGTCAAGCAGTATCAAGTCGGGACGCTCTCCGAGAGATTGAGTGCCGTCACCGATATGCGATAATCTTCTCGTCAGTGCCTCTCTCATTGAAGCATAGTCGTCGCGCCCGTCGGTCGTTGTTATTTTGAAGCTTCTGTATTCACTCTTCTTCATCTTACCGCCGACGCAAACGACCATTGATGCGACGATGCATTCATCGCCTATGTTTGATATATCGTATGCCTCTATTCTTTGCGGTACGTATTCGAGTCCGAGCAGGGTCGCGAGCCTTGATAAGCTCTTATTATCCCTCTCGCCGTCAAGTCTGTACTGTCTTGCCGCTTCCTTTGCGTTTTCATATGCCATATCGCAAAGCGCGCGTCCGTCACCGCGTTCGGGAGTACGGACCGTAATTTTCTTTCCCGCGAGAAGAGTGAGATACTCGGATAGCAACTCGGTATCGTCCGCCTCGGCCTTGAAGTCTATCATAACCTCACGCGGAATGCTTATGCCGCCCTCGTAATAGTTGAGGATAAGGTTAAGCATATCCTCGGGCGAGGTAGGTGCCTCTGCCGAAAGGATAAATTCGTTTTTGCCGACGAGTGAGCCTTCGCGTATAGAAAGTGTGGCAAGCACGCCTTCCGTTTCGGATGTGTAAAGCGCAAATACGTCTCTATTGATCTTAGTGTCGGCTACTACCTTCTGCTTATCCGAGAGGCGCTTCAGCGCCGCTATACTGTCGCGCAGGGCTGCCGCGCGCTCAAAGTTCATATTCTCGGCGGCAAGAGTCATCTCGGCGGTAAGGCTCTTTTCCGTGTCCTTGATATTTCCGTCAAGCACGTGGCTCGCGCATTTCACGAGATAGGAATACTCCTCTGCGCTGACACCGCCCGCGCACGGGGCTATGCATCTGCCCATATCCTTATAGATGCACGGACGCTCCTTGCCGATATCCTTCGGGAATGATCTTTTGCAGGTCGGAAGAGAGAATATCTTCTTAACCGTTTCAAGCGCGGTATACGCCATAGAGGCGCTCTGATAAGGACCGAAATATCTGCCGCGGTCACTCTTTCTGTCGCGTGTGACTATAAGCTTTGGATATTCATCAGCCGTTATCTTGATATATGGGTAAGACTTTGCGTCCTTGAGCTTTATATTATACTTCGGAGAGTGCTTTTTGATTAGCACGTTTTCAAGTGTCAGTGCCTCGATCTCCGTTTTGCAAAGGATAAAATCAAAGTCGCGAACAAGGCTAACCATTCTCGCGGTTTTGGGCGAGGTATGATTTGTGCTGAAGTAGCTTGTGACTCTGTTCTTCAGCTTTTTGGATTTACCGACATAAATGATATTTTCCGCCGAGTCCTTCATAATGTAAACACCGGGCGCCTCGGGCAGGGAATTTGCTTTGTTGCGAAGCGTTTCTATGATGGTCACTTTGCTACTCCTTTCTGTTCTTTTATAAGGCAAAACGGCAGCCTAAAGACTGCCGTTTTAAACTATACCTGAACTATTATGTAATGAAATCAGTGATTGAAGCCACCTGCGATAAGCTCGGAAAGACCGTTAACAGCCTCAGCCTCATCGATTCCGTCAGCAATAATTGTGATAGTAGTACCCTTTGAGATACCGAGCGAAAGAATGCCAAGCAAGCTCTTAGCATTTACGCGGCAATCGTCCTTTTCTACCCAGATAGAGCTCTTATAAGAATTTGCCTTTTGAATGAAGAGCGAAGCGGGACCTGCGTGGAGGCCTACACCGTTCTCCATTGTTACGTTGCGAGTAATCATTTGTTACACTCCTTGGAGATTTCCGTTAGTAGTACAAGTATATCAAATAAAAAATTAAAAATCAATACCTTTTTTAAAAAATACTTGCAAAATGAAGCTTTTTTCTGTAATTTTTTGTAAAAAATCAGGATTTACGAAAAAAAGCGATTTGTTTTCCGTCTTTCTTATAAAAATAAAAAGTATTGCGGCAGAAAAATAAAGCAAAAGATTTCTATTTTTGAAAGAAATAAAAGCCTAAGAGCGCTTAATTTCGTATATTCTGCCGTCAAAGTACCCCCAATCCTGTATTGCTTTTACAGGTTGATTTAAAGAGAGATATTTTGCTCCCGAAAGCAGATAACCCGCTTCGGTGTAACTTCCTTTGCAGATAAGCACTATTTCGTCTTTTTCGAATTTTTCAACCGCGCATTCGTACTTACCGTCAATGAGAGCCATTGCTCCGCTGTCGGGCGTGCCGGATACCTTTTCGGGATGAACCGTAACGGTAAATACGGTAGAGGTGCATTCGTTGCTCTCATTCCCCAGATGGCAGCCTAAAACGAAAAAGGCTGCAAGCAGAGAAAGGATGCAAAAACTATTAAAACTGTTTATTCTTGTCATCTTTACGCAACCCTCTCGGTGTAATATTTAAACCATAGAGTCCCGGTTCTGAGGCTCTCGGATCTCGGTGTGAATTTTGCATCGATAGTGATGATGAATGAAATTTTACCACCGTCATGCTCACTCTTGATTTCTCTGATTTCTCCGACCTTCCTTTTTGTCAGAGTGTCATATACAGCCTCGTTTTTTTTGAGCGTATCCTCGAACTCGGCAGGCATTTTTTCTGTCTTTACAACTATTGTTTTATCGCTTTTTCCCTCGGGATAAAGCATATTCTTAAATATAAAAATTGATAAAACTATTATAGAGAAGAGGGCTGACAAAAAGAGAAAATCCATAAATACAGACAACAATTGTTTACTAAATCGCATATTTTTAAAAAAATAGGGTGTCCCACGGAGGAGACACCTTATACTGTCCTGTGCTTTTTTATTACGATAAAAGTTTATGCAAAAAATGAGAATTTATACGTTCTTACGTCTTGGTTTTCTTTTGAGGCTCGATTATGAAGTTTATTTCTGCAGAGTAATTCTCAGCTTCAGCGGGAGTTGCAATGAGAGAGTCATCGTACTCCTTTTTTGATATTCTCAGCGTTGCGCTTCCGATGCCAAATACTGCCCAGAACAGTACGTACATTGCCGAGTTATACCAGATGTAATCCGTCATACCGTAAACAAGAAGAGCCAGGAGTACGGTACCGGATACCGTGCATAGATTATCTACGGATGAATTGCGGACGTATTTTGCGTAGGTTGCTCTGTGTCTTATTCTTATAAGCAACATAAACACAAAGAGAAGAAGTCCGAAAACGCCTATCTCGCAGCCTATTTCAAGGAATAGGTTGTGGCTGTGAGGAGCGGTAACGCTGTCCTCTGCGTATTTCAGAAATTCTTCCGAGAACGCATCGCTTCCGACACCCGTACCGATAAAGAGGTTATCGAAAAACATACGAAGTGATGAGCGCCATATCGAAAGTCTCGATGCAAGAGAGGAATCCTGCATATTAAAGATAGAAAGAAATCTCTCGGTTATATTTGACGGAATGAACGGTACGGCAAGCGGCACCAGCAGCGCAGGGAGTAGAAAAGCCTTCGGGCAACGTCTGCTGCGGATGACAGCAAAGCCGATAGCCGATATTATCACGGCAAGCCATGCGCCTCGCGTCCACGTAATTATGAGTACGAAAAGATTAAGCGCGGCTATCAGTGCATATGCGGGAGCGTATTTTCTCTCTGCTTTTTCAAAAGCCAGAGCTATGGCGAATATCAGTGAAACGATAAGGAATACCGCATATACGTTTGGATTTCCGAATGTGGAATAAGCGCGTGACTCTATATTATTAAACGTTGGATCGAGCCACTCGGGGCGTACCGACGTCGAATAATAGGTGATTATTCCGTAGATTGCAGTGGGAACGGAGGAGAAAACGATAATTTTTACTGCGTTTTCGGCAAGCCTGCGGTTTACCAGAATGTTGCTTACAAGGAAATAGGTAAATCCGAGCGCAACGATGACTAGCGAATTTTCAAATGAAACGATGCCCTTGTTGAATATTCCGCTTATAAGAACAAAAAGCATGAATATCAGCATTATCGCATCGTATTGCTCAAAGTGGAAAAGTCTTTTACCAAGCAATACCTTTATTGTGTATGAAACCGCTGTAACGGCGATCAGCGCCGTAAGAATCAGCGTTGAGCGCGGCAGTATAGGTATCAGCGGAAGAAGCATGAGCGTTATCATCAGAGAAAACTCGGGAGATGATATTGCAAGCGCGAGAATGACCAGCGCAAGCGTGGCTATGAGCACGATTTGAAGAGGGAATATAAATCCGAACGTTGCAAGCACAGCGGCTGCAAATATGGGGATAAGCCACGAGAACTCGTACTTTTTGTTTTGATTTTTTAATGATGCGCTTCTGCGAAGGCAGAAGAAGTCGAACAAAATAAACTCGGTTAAGGGGATTCGTTCCAGAATATCCGCAAGCGGCATATCCACGAAAAGCAGCGGAATAGAGATTACCGCAAATACAATTCCGATAACAAGCTCAAACGCAGGACTTCCCGGGATGTCGCGGAAATAATATTCGGCAAAGTTCGCAAGCAGGGTGATAAGTCCGAAAGCAAGGAACAGTATACCGTAGCTTTTAACGGATGCACGCGCGAGCGCGCTTCTCAAGCTCGATATGAAGCCGACGGCGGGACTGGATAGAACTCGTTTTGAATACGCTGAACCGATACCGCTGATAACCTTGTCGGAAAATCTTTTTTCCGCTTTTGCTATAGCGCTCTCTTCGAAGCGTTTTTCCGAGTCTTCGTATCCGAAGATAAAATCCAAAAACTTAGACTTCATTTGGCTCGTCAATTACCTTTCTTTTTCTTGTTTTCTTCACCTTTGGCTTGAGCGATTCTTCAAATTCGGGGTGAAGGAGAAGTAGGTCGGGGCGCCTTTCTTTTGTTATCTTTACCGATTCCTCAAGACGCCACCTTGCGATTTTTTTATGGTCACCCGAAAGAAGCACCTCGGGAACCTCCATTCCGTTATAGCTTCTCGGCTTTGTGTATTGCGGATATTCGAGAATGCCCGATGCAACAGATTCGTCCTCGTAGCATTCCTTTGATGCGAGAACTCCGTCGATGAGTCTTGAGGTTGCGTCTATAACGATGCAGGCGGGTATCTCTCCGCCGGTAACAACGTAATCGCCTATTGAAAGCTCATCATCAACTATGCCGTCAATAACTCTCTGATCAACACCCTCGTAGTGCCCGCAGAGGAAAATGAGCTCGTCATACTGCGCAAGCTCTCTTGCGACCTCGTGCGTGAAATGCCTGCCCTTCGGCGACATATATATAACACGGGTACGAGCATTATCGGATATATTTTTCTTAACTGACTCAAAGCAGTCGAATATAGGCTGGCAGGTCATTACCATACCCATACCGCCGCCGAATGGGGTATCATCTGTCTTTCTGTGCTTGTCGGTCGAATAATCGCGTATGTTATAGCACTCAAGCGAGATGTAACCGTCTTTTCTCGCTCTTCCTATAATGCTTTCGCCGAGAACGTTTTCGATAAGATCGGGGAAAAGCGTCATAACGTGAAATTTCATATTAGTCAAAGAAGCCGGGAATAGTGCGTATCAGCACTCCGCGTTCGGCATCTATCTCCTTGATAAATTCTTTAACGTCGGGGATGAGAACCTCGCGCCCACCCTCGCATTCTACAACGTATATACGTGATCTTGGAGCTTCGGTTATGTCCTTAACCCGTCCATAGGTAACACCCGTGTCAACATCGACAACGTCAAGACCTATTATATCGGCGAGGAGCATAGCACCCTTTTTTAAGGGAATATCCTCTCTTTTCAGATACAGCACGGTGTTTTTCATACCCTGTATCTGCTCTCTGTCAAAGCCGCCCGAGAGCATCATAAGAACCAAAGGACCGGAAACGGATGCCGACTCTATCTTAACTTCCCTGTAGCTGCCGTCCTTTTCGGCAAGGAAAACGCGCTTTTGCGCAGCAAGAATTTTAGGCGAGTCGCACCAGCTTTCAACCTTAGCTAACCCCTTGACGCCGTGAGCGCCAACGATTTTTCCGCATTCAAGAAATTCTTTTTTCATACAAAGTATTTTAACACAAAAAGAGAACTGTTGTCAATCTTTTTTAATTAATATACGCATAAATAGTAATTAACAGCATTTAACGATTGCTCGAGCGCCTTTGTAATACGTTACTCCGCTTTCTTGCGGATTCCTTTTTTGTTTTGAGCGCAGAGTCCAAATAGTGAAAAAGCTTTCTGTAATCATCTATCATTCTATCTCTTGAAAAGGATTTGAGATAGCTTTCTCTTGCGCCGATTGATAGCTTTTGATATAGCGCGGTATCGCGAAGAAGTCTTATTATGATACCCGAAAGCATGTGCGGGTTGTCCGATGAAAAGATAAAACCGTTTTCGAAATCCTTTATCATCTCGGTGTTTCCGCCAAAGTCGGAGGCAACCGTAGGTATCCCGAGCGATAGGCATTCCGAGATCGCGAGGCAGGAGGTTTCCGTTCCTCTCGACGCGTTTACGTTGACAGTGAAGATCTGTTGATATTTTTCGGGCTCTTCAACAAATCCGAGGAACGTAACGTTTTTCTCAATTCCGAGATTTGCGGCGAGTTTTTTATATTCGTGCTTCATACTTCCTTCGCCGAGAAACAAAAAATGCACCTTTGGAAAATGAGCAAGTATCTCGGGTGCAGATCTCAGTATAAGGTCTTGCCCCTTAACCTTTTCGAGTCTTGCGACGGAGCCTATAATTTTAGTGTCGGGAGAGAGTCCAAGGCTTCTGAAAATAGACAAATCGGTACCCGTAACACGTTTTTTAAAGTCAGGAGAGCCGTTTTTTATGGTAATTATGCGGTTTTCGGCAACTCCCTCGTATATTAAATTGTGCGTTGCAAAGTCTGCCGTGGATACTGTGAGATCGGTACAAAAATTATATGCTTTACTCTTTAACGGCGAAGTGTTCGTTGTTGAACCTATCGGCCTTGCGCAGTGCCTTGTGGATAGGCAGAATGCACCTGTGGCAAGCTTACCCGCGAGTCTTGCCGTAAGGGATGCGTGTGTGTGAATAATATCCGGCTGAGTTTTTAGAAAATATCGGTAAAAAAGAGGAAAGTCGGCGCCCGAAAAGCTTTTGTCCTTTGCAATCTGCAGCTCGGTTATTTTGATGCCGCTTGGCATTTTGTTATATAAAAGAGAGCCTCTTGGCATTATCACTTCAATTTCAAACTCACCTCTGAGTCCTTCCGCGAGCGAAGCCAATAAAACTCCCGCTCCGCCTATATTGGTATCGCTTATTACTTCTGTTATTTTCATTTTTTTGTAACCTTTTTGAAAAAATAAAATAAGCTCCCGCGGCGTGTCTTATCCGGGGAGCTTTATGTATATTTATTTTTTGCGTTTTTTTCGGAAGTATTCTCCGAGCAGATTTTTGCATTCTTCACCGCGTACGTCGCGCCTGATATCGGGCTTGTGATTAAGAGGTATCTCGGAAAGATCTATGAGTGAGCCGAAAGCGCCGAATCTAAGGTCGGGAGCGCCGTAAACAACGTTTGGTATCCTTGCGTTGATTATAGCTCCGGCGCACATAGCGCAAGGCTCGAGCGTAACGTATATCGTTGTTTCGGGCAGCCGCCAACCGCCAAGTGTTCGGCAGGCTTCTTCGATAGCGAGTATTTCTGCGTGGTGCGTTGCGCATTTTGAGCTTTCTCGTGTGTTATGCGCCCTCGCTATTATTTTGCCGTCCCTGACTATAACAGCACCTATCGGAACTTCGTCGATCTCTTCTGCAAGTTTAGCTTCGGCTATTGCTTCTTCCATATATTCGAAATCGGTTTTTTTATCCATATGACCTCCGTTTGTAAACAATGCTTAGCAAAAATCAAACTAACAATGTTGATACTGCTAAAATAAGCGATACACCAATAAATAAAAGCGGTAAATAACTTATATAAATTTTATTACCTTTGCGCAAGACTTTGAATACTTCTGCGTATGCTTTTCTCCGCATCATTATAAAAAATACGGATATCAGAGAGAGCACGGCGAGCACGGGAACTAGCCATCCGTCGCCAAACCCGTATATAGACGTAAGAGAAACCAGATTGTTCATAAAATGCATTATAACAGAGGGGAATATGCTTCCTGTCGCAACGTAGACGAATGCGAAGATGAGTCCCGCGGTAAAAGCATAAGGAATCTGGAAAATGTTAGCGTGAGCGAATGCAAACATAAGGGAGGAGAGGATTATTCCGGTTTTTTCCTCTCCATTCAGCATTTTAATGGGAACAAATCTGAAAAGAAGCTCTTCGAGAATTGCGGGAATCAGCGCGTGGATAAACACTGCATATATAAAGGGTTCAGTGAAGGATGCAGTATTTTCCTGCCCCCAAATAGCCATCAGCGCCGATGTCGCAACGGAGATTGAAAGAACTGCCAATATCTCGGGAAAGATAAGCGGCAGTGATAGAATAGCCCCATCCCGTGTCAGCTTAAAGTCGTTAAGCTCAACTTTTTTTGGCATTGAGCTGTTTTGCTTCCCGAAGCCTTCGAAAATGTGGCTCACACCAAGTGCCGTGGGTATAAGAAATGCGAGGTAATAAACGAGATCTGACACAAATTCGTTTTTCACCGAGCCTGAAGCACTGAGGATAAGAAGAAACAACAGATCGATTATTGTTATAAGCTTAATTTTCTGTGCCACTTCTCGGTACCTCTTTGCTGATCAGTGAGAATCTGAGTTTTCCTCGGGTAATGTCCGCTTCCTCAAGCTTGACTCTTATCGTATCGCCTACGCGATAAAATCCCTTGTTGCTTCTGATGGTAACGTTTTTCTCATCGTAAACCGAGCCGTACTCCAGCGTGGATATCGGTATCAGACCTTCGCAGGTATTGTCAAGCGTTGCGAATATCCCAAAGGAGGTCACGGATGTTATCATGGCGGGGAATTCCTCTCCGACGTGTTTTTCCATATAGATGACTTTATAGAGATTTTCTATTCGTCTTTCTGCGGTTAGCGCGCGCATCTCTCCGTCTGTCGCGGCAGCGGCAGCGCGCTTTGCGTAAGACTTGTATTTTTCCTTTGCAACCGTTCCGAGATAAACCTTGTGGATTATTCTGTGAGTTGCAAGGTCGGATAAGCGTCTTATCGGGGACGTGAAGTGGCAGTAATTCTTAATACCGAGTCCGAAGTGCGGGTGATGTATTTCCGAATAGGTAGCCTTTGCCATTGAGCGCAAGCAGGCGTAGGATACCGCTTCGCCGATACCTCTGGCCTTAGCTTCGTCAATAAGCCTTGCCAAGTCCTTCGGTTCGCATTTTTCAGCGCTTATATAATCGGTAGTAAAGCCGAGATTGTGAGCGTAGTTTATAAAGTCGGAAAGCTTATCCTCGGGCGGAGCTTCATGAACTCTGAATACGCATGGGATGGACTCTCTCAGGAGCAGAGTGGCAACTGCTTCATTTGCCGTGAGCATAAATTGCTCTATCATTTTTTCTGCATCGCCGCGCTCTCGCTTTACGATCTCGACCGGCGTTCCGTTTGTGTCGAGGATAATTTCCGCCTCTGCGCTTTCAAGCTCGACCGAGCCGCGTTCTTTTGCCTTTTTTGAAAGAACGGTGTAGAGCGTGTGCATTTTATCGAGGGACTCGAGGCAATCCTTGTATTTATCAAGGAGGGTGTCATCTGCGGTTTTGTTGAATATTTTGTTTATTTCGGAGTATATTCCTTTTACTTTGCTTACTATTATAGACGGCTCGATAGATGTGCTTAGAATATTACCGTCGGAGTCGAGTACCATAATAGCAGAAAGAGTATATTTCGGCTCGCCGGGGTTCAGTGAGCATGCGCCGTTTGAGAGCGAGGGAGGCAGCATCGGAACTACCTTGTCCGTGAAGTATACGCTGGTGCCTCTTGCCATAACGAGTCTGTCCAGCGCGGTCTTTTCTTTGATATAATGAGATACGTCGGCAATGTGTACTCCAAGCTTATACGTACCATCCGTGTTGACTTTCAGCGATATTGCATCATCAAGATCCTTGGCGTTTTCGCTGTCTATCGTAAATATTATCTCATCTCTTACGACTCTGCCATCGTTGGAAATGGGTTCGCTCGCTGCTTCGTCTGCTAATCTCTGCTCCTCGGAAGAAAACTCGGTATCAATTTCGCAATCCGCAAGTATCGCTTCGTAATTAGCCTCGCGTGACATACTGTCGCCAAAGTTTGAGATAACGTCAGCCGTAAGAGTGAAGGAATGAGCCGAGCGTATAAGCTTAACGAGAACCTTATCTCCCTCTCTTGCTCCGCCGTCATAGTTTAAAAATATACGTTTTTTTATACTTCCGTCATCGGGAATTACGTAAAGACGGTTTATTCTTCGTCTGCCTATGCGGTAAAGATCGTTTTCAACAGTGCCTATAACTGTTTTTTTACCGAATTCAAGTATATCAAGAACTCTGCCTTCGGTCTTTTCCTCTCCGTTCGAAGAAAGGAATTTGTGATACCTTATTTTAACACGGTCGCCGTCGAGCGCATCAAGCGTGTGCGATTCCGGAATAAAAACGTCACGGTCACCGTTATCAAGTCTGCAAAAACCGTATCCGTTCGCGGTTTCGGCGAAGATTCCCTCTGCGAAAATATCCTTGCCTCTTGAGGAGCTTTTCGGATAAGGCGCTTCGGTGAATTTCACCTTTGCCGCCTTTGTTCCGACGTTAACTTCCTCTGCAATTCGCAATAGCTCGCGCTTAGAGCGCTCGCGCAGGGAAGAGCGCGAAGAAAACTTTTTAAATCCTTTGTTAGTGTTTTTCATTTCTTTCCTTTATAAGTTATTATGCTGCTCTCGTTCGGTATAGATCAATACGTGCTTATCATATGCGTTTTTGATAAATTTATTTACTGCAATATGCATAATAAAGCAATAGAGAGGAGCTTTACTCGAAAGTTCCTCTCTATAGAGAATTATAAAAATCCTCTTTATTTTGCTTTTTCCATTGCGGTTTTGAAATCTCTGCTGAGCTCCATCCACTCGTTAGCCGTATTAGTGCTGTAGTCGGGCTGCATAACGTAAGCCACAAGAACTGCAACAGCGAATACAACGGAGAGGATAAGAGTGATCTTGAAGAGCTTCTTACCGGTCTGAGATGCTTTGTCCTTACCGTAATATGTTTCAGAGCCACCGGCGATAGTACCGGAAAGGCCTTCGTTGGATTTCTGTAAGGTAACTGCTACCGTAATAACGATTGCGCATACGAGAAGTATGCTGAGAAGAACGTATTCCATTATTTATTCCTTTCTGGGGGTTTGCCAAAAGGGCATTAAAATATATAGTAATTCTATCATAAAGTATTGAAAAAAGCAATACCTTTTTTAAAAAAAGTGAAAAAATAATTATTTTAATAAAATTATCAGTTTTTCTTCCAGGTTGAAGGGGAGAAAAGCACGAGCATTGGCATGACTTCAAGTCTTCCGAAGAGCATTACGAATGATAAAAGAAGCTTTGCCCATCCCGAATATACTTCAAACGTAGCGTAGGTTTCTCCAAAAGTAGGACCTATGTTGTTAAAGCAAGAGATTACAGAGGTTGACGTAGTCAAAAAATCCTTTCCGTCGATTGACAGAATGATAAAGGATACGATCATTGCCATGATGTAGAAAGAGAAATAGCTTAGCGTTGATTTTACCGTATCCTCACTGAGTGTATCTCCGTCGAGCCTGAGCGTTTTTACGGAATTCGGTTTGAAGATCTTTCGAGCCTCGCGTTTCATGCTCTTGAAGAGTATGAGAAGTCTTGAAACCTTAAGACCGCCTGCGGTAGAGCCCGCAGATGCGCCGATAAACATCAGAATAATGATTAGAGTCTGCGAGAAATACGGCCACATATCGAAGCTTGCGGTAGTGAATCCCGCAGTTGACATTATCGATGCGACCTGGAACAGGGCATCTCTGAGCGCGTGACCGTACGAGTTGTACAAAAGGGATGCGGCGTTGAATATGTTGACCGATATGAGAACGGTTGAAGTAAACAGTATAGTAAGGTAGAGCTTTAATTCCTCGTTCTTTGAAATAGCGCGGAATCTTTTGATGAGAACGTAGAAGAAGATATTGTAGTTTGTTCCCGCAATTATAAGGAATACGGCAATTATTATTTCTGCGGCGGGATTGTTATAGCCTGCGATAGAATCGTTCAGAACCGAGAATCCGCCTGTTCCCATAGTTCCAAAGGCATTGATAAGGCAGTCGTAGATCGGCATTCCCGTGCAGAGAAGGGCTACGACCTGAATGAGTGTCAGGGCGAGGTATATTACGTAAAGTATAAGCGAACTGTCCTTTAGCTTCGGAACAAGCTTGCCCTTTTGGGGGCCCGGGACTTCTGCGCGCATAAGGAAGATTACGTTTCCTTCCGCATTAGGTATTATGGCAAGCATAAATACCAGTATTCCCATACCGCCGATCCAGTGCGTAAAGCTGCGCCAGAAGAGTACGCCCTTCGGCAATGCTTCAATTCCGCCCGAGGGGATGATCGTTGCTCCCGTGGTGGTAAATCCCGATACGGTTTCAAAGAATGCATCGATATAATTCGGTATTGCTCCGCTTATAACAAAAGGCAAAGCTCCGAATGCCGAAAGCAATATCCAGCTCAGCGCAACGCAAACGAATCCGTCCTTGGCATAAAAACGTTTGTTTTTCGGTTTTATAAATCTTGTCGGCAGAGAAACGGCGGCAAGTATACCTATGCTAATAAGGTAAGGGGTTGCCGATTCGTTATAAATAAGAGCGACAAGCATAGGGAAAATAAGGAGTCCTGCTTCTATAAGAAGCACCAGACCCAAAAATCTGCCCAGCATCTTATAATTCATCAGTTTAAAATATCCTTAATATTGTTTATTGAACCCGTAACTAGAACGATAACTCGGTCACCGATTTTTATAATATCACTACCGGAGGGAATTATGATATCGTCATTTCTTGCTATGCAAGCAATGAGGGAATTTGGAATTCTTTTGATTTTCGAGATAGGTGTTTCTGTAAGACCGTCTATTCTTTCCTTGATGATGAACTCAAGGGCTTCGATCTTGCCGTCAAGAACGGTATGCAGAGATTCTATTTCGGAATCCTGAGCATCCGCCATACCTCTGACAAAACGGAGAATATAGTCAACCGTCGATGATTTTGGGGAAACGATGGAATCTATACCCGCATCCTTGAAGAAGTTTATATATGAAAGTGATCTTATCATAGTAATGATCTGCGGAACACCCATCTTTTTTGCGTACATTGAAACGATTGCGTTCTCCTCGTCAACGTCGGAGAGCGCGAGAAACGCGTCGCAGCTTTCGATTCCTTCCTCGAGGAGAAGCTCCTGACTCGTGCTGTTACCGTGCGTTACGCTGATATTATACTCCGAGCTCAGCTCTTCGCAACGCGCTTCATCCTTTTCGATTATAGTCGCGTTTGCTATCGATTTACCGAGAAGCTTCGCGAGATAATAAGTCGTTCTGCCTGCACCCGTGATAATTAAACGCTTTGCTTTCTTGCGTTTTCCGCTGAGAAGCCTGAAAAATTTCACAAGCTCTTCCTCTGACGCGGTAATGCAAATAGAGTCACCTTCCTTGAGAACGAACGTACCCGAAGGTATATATGCTTTATCGCCGCGAAGAACTCCGCAAACAAGAAATTTAATGCTTAATTTTTCTCTGATATCGAGAAGTGAGAGATCGCATATCGGGGAACTCTTTGTAACCGTGAATTCAGCCATCTCGACCATGCCGTCGCAGAAGGTATCAACTTTAGTAGCGCCGGGGAATTTAAGGTTTCTCACGATTTCCTTCGCTGTTGCGTATTCCGGATTTATAGTCATCGAGAGATTCGCATCGGATTTCATAAGATTCATAAAGGGGATATACTCGGGATTTCTGATTCTTGCTACTGTATATGACGTGCCAAGCTTTTTTGCGGCATAGCAGCAAAGCATATTTATCTCGTCCATAGCCGCAACGGCTACAAGGAGATCTGCGCTCTCTACTCCTGCATCGCGAAGTAAACTTATGTCCGCGCCGTTACCGAGTATTCCGGTCACGTCATAGGTGTTTGATATTTCGGCAAGACTCTTTTCATCAGAGTCGATAACTGTGACGTCGTGACCTTCTTTTACAAGCTGAGAGCAGATGGCTGAACCAACTGTACCGCTTCCTATAATGATTATATTCATATTTTATCTCCGTTAAAATGAGATTAATGTAAATAATAGCTTTCAAATAAGCGAACATTCGCTGAAAAACTTATTTTTCGGAATATAGTTTAACTATGTTTATAAGGATACTTGTTGCGATATCCATACCCTCGGCGGTGATATGCTCGAAAGGCCCGTGGAAGGCGTAACCGCCTGTTCCGAGGTTGGGGCAGGGGAGCCCCATAAACGATAGGCGCGCGCCGTCGGTTCCTCCGCGGATAGGCTCAATTGATGCGGTGAGTCCCGCCATCTCGGTTGCCTTTATCGCGTTATCGACAAGGTGCATATGAGGCAGAATCTTTTCTTTCATATTGCGGTAGCTTTCTTTGATCTCAAGCTTGACCGTACCGTCGCCGTACTTTTCGTTTATAATCTTTTCTATATGGAGAAGAGTTTTTATTCTTGCATCGAAAAGCTCCCCGCTGTGATCTCTTACGATATAATAAAGCGTGGCTTTTTCCACAGAGCCGCTCATATCGGTCAAATGGTAGAATCCCTCGTAACCGTCCGTGTGCGTGGGAGTTTCGAGCGTTGGCAAATGGGAATTTATCTCCATTGCAACGAGCGAGGCGTTAACCATAGTATTTTTAGCCGAGCCGGGATGAACGTTAAAGCCGTTAACCTCGAATTTTGCGCTTGCCGCGTTGAAGTTTTCGTATTCGAGCGATCCCTCGGAGCCTCCGTCAACCGTGTATGCGAAGTCTGCACCGAATGCGGGAACGTCAAATCCGTCAGCGCCCTCGCCGATCTCTTCATCGGGCGTGAATGCGATAAGTATGCACCCGTGAGGAATATTTTCACTCTGAAGCTTTTCAATAAGGGTAAGAATTTCTGCAATTCCCGCCTTGTCATCGGCACCGAGAAGCGTCTTTCCGTTAGTGGTAATAAGAGTTCTTCCGACAAGGGATTTAAGATGAGGGAACTGCTCGGGGTCGAGGGTACGTCCGCTGTCCGAAAGTGGGATCTTTTCTCCGTTGTAGTTTTCGTGAATTATGGGCTCGACTCCCTCTCCGCAAAAATCGGGAGCGGTATCCATATGCGCTATAAAACCGATCTTAGGTTTGGCTTCATATCCCTTGGTTGCGGGCAGCTTTGCGTATAAATAGCACGAGCTGTCAAGCTTAACGTCGGTGCAACCCAGAGCTACAAGCTCGTCCTTGAGTATTTCCGCAAGCTTGAACTGAGAGTCGGTGCTTGGATGAAGTCCGCTTTCCTCGGAGCTCTGCGTGCAGATCTTAACGTATTTTATAAGTCTTTCGTATGCTTTCATAATTGCCTCATGTAATTCACATTGTTTGTTTATAATATTATTAGTTTACCACAAATCGCCTTTTTGGTCAAGAATTTTTTGTATCTTTTTCGTTAAAGCGTAAAAAAACAATATTTATGTAGTATTAATGCATAAGAAAAGAGAATTATTGGCTCGGTGAAGCGGGAATATACAAAAAAATGAATAATTTTTTCAAAAATGCTTGACAAAACGGAAATCATTTGCTAAAATATGCAATATCATAAGCAAAAGCGTTTGAGCGAAAAGTAGTAACCTTACGTTTTATCTCCAGAGAGCTGTCGTTTGGTGCGAGGCAGTGTTAAGACCGAGGCGAATTCATTTCGTGAGCTGTGAGCTGAAAATTCCAATTCTTTGGAGTGATTAGGTTTTATCGGGAGCGACCGTTATATCGCCGAGGGTGTGATTGCACCCGATGAGGCTCTTACTGTAAGGTAAGGGTGAAGCAGAGTGGTAACACGGTAATTATATATTGCTGTCCCTGTATCTTTCTTTTGTGAAAGAACGGGGTTTTTTCTTTTTCTGCAACAAAGTTTATCTTTTTAAAGTATCTTTCTCTGTTATATTAACTAGTTAATTTACATTACCTTATCGCTTAAGATAAGATGTGCAGATTATAAATCAAAACCGTTTTTTGGAGGAAACAAAAATGAAAAAAATCGTATCGCTTATTCTTGCCTTGGCTCTTTGCCTTGGAACCTGCTTTGCTCTTGCATCCTGCAAGGACAAAGAAACTGAGATTAAAATTAATCCGGATAAAGAGAAATACGTAGTCGGCATCTGCCAGCTGGTACAGCACGATGCTCTTGATGCTGCAACAAAAGGCTTCAAGGATGCTCTTACTGCTGCTCTTGCTAAAGAAGGTCGAACTGTTGAATTTAAAGAGCAGAACGCCGCAGGCGATTCCAATACTTGCACTACTATTGTAAACAGCTTTGTTGCCGATGACGTTGACCTTATTATGGCAAACGCAACCGCTGCTCTTCAGGCAGCTGCAAATGCTACCGTAACCATTCCTGTTCTCGGTACTTCCATCACGGAGTATGGTGTAGCTTTGGAGATAGAGAACTTTGATGGTGTTGTTGGTGGAAACATTTCCGGAACATCCGACCTTGCTCCCCTTGAAACACAGGCTCAGATGATGATCGATACTCTCTCTCTTGAGTCCGGCGCTAAGATAGGTCTTCTTTACTGCTCTGCTGAGCCTAATTCTCAGTATCAGGTAGACGTTGTGAAGGCATATCTCGAGGGCAAGGGTTATACCTGCCAGGATTATAAGTTCACCGATTCCAACGACCTTCAGACTATCGCTGCAAACGCTGCTGATTCTGTTTATGCTATTTATGTTCCGACCGATAACGTTGTCGCTTCCAATACGTCCATTATAAATAACGTTTGCGAGCCTAAGAAGGTTCCCGTATTCGCGGGCGAGGAGGCTACTTGCGCAGGATGCGGTTACGCAACTCTTTCTATTAGCTACTACAATATCGGTAAGGTAACCGGAGAGATGGCTGCGAAGGTTCTTCTCGGTGAAGAGGATATCACCACGCTTGCTATTCAGAACGACGATGCTCCCGTTAAGAAATACAACGAGAAGGCTTGCATCAATCTCGGAATTGACGTTGAGGCTCTCAAGGCTGCAGGTTACGTTGTAATCGCAGGGACCGAAGCAGAATAATAAAAAATAATTTGGAGTTAAAATGGGTTTTTTAAACGCTATTCCCGGCGCTGTAGCGCAGGGACTTATTTGGGGACTGTTTGCAATAGGACTCTACATTTCTTATAAAATACTTGATATTGCGGATCTTACCGTTGACGGTTCTATATGTACGGGAGCTTGCGTATTTGCTGTAATGCTGACGCATGGAATAAATATTTTTCTGTGCCTTCTTGCAGCCTTCGCTGCGGGAGCGCTTGCGGGAATTGTAACAGGACTTTTTCACACGGCTATGGGTATTCCGGCGATACTTGCGGGAATTCTTACTCAACTTATGTTGTGGTCTATAAACCTTAAAATACTGGGAAAGGCTAACCTTTCTATCAGTGCAAGAAAGTATGACGTTCTTCTTTCGTCTATAGATGCTTTGGGATCCATCCTTGTTGCGCTTGCATTCTGTGTAATAATCATCGTAGGACTTTATCTCTTCTTCTATACCGAAGTAGGCTTCTCGCTTAAATCTACGGGTGATAACGAGCATATGAGCCGCGCGCAGGGAATCAACGTTGATTTCAATAAGGTTCTGGGACTTGCTATCTCGAACGGAATTATTGCTCTTTCCGGAGCGCTTCTCGCTCAGTATCAGGGATTTGCCGATATAAATATGGGACGTGGAGCTATCGTTATTGGACTTGCGGCTATAATTATCGGTCTTTCCATCTCTCTTAAGATAAAACCTAATTTCGTCGTATCGCTTATAGGCGTTGTCGGCGGCGGTATAATTTATTACCTCGTTTATACGTTCGTAATCTGGCTCGGACTTGATACGGACCTTCTCAAGATGCTTTCCGCGCTTGTTGTTGCAGGATTCTTGGCGCTTCCGTATCTTAAGAAAAAATATTTCACCAAGCAGAAGATCTTTGAGGATGCAAAGACTTCGCAGGAAAAGAAAAACACAGGGGAGGTTAATGAAAATGCTTAAAATAACAAACCTCCACAAAACGTTCAATCCCGGTACAGTTAATGCAAAAAAAGCTCTTAACGGCTTGAATTTGACTCTTAACGACGGTGATTTCGTAACCGTAATCGGCGGAAACGGCGCGGGAAAAAGTACTATGCTCAATGCTATATCGGGCGTATTCAATCCCGATTTCGGAACTATCGAGATCGATGGTGTTGACGTAACTCATATGCCCGAATACAAAAGAGCAAAATACCTCGGACGAGTTTTCCAGGACCCTATGAAGGGAACTGCTCCTGATATGGAAATTGCGGAAAATCTTTCGATTGCCGCAAGAAGAGGCACTAAACGTAAGCTTATATGGGGACTTCCAAAGAAGGAAAGAGAGAGCTATAAGCCTGTCCTTGCTAAGCTTGAGCTTGGACTTGAGAATAGACTTTCCTCAAAGGTTGGACTTCTTTCGGGCGGACAGCGCCAGGCTGTAACCTTGCTTATGGCAACACTTAAGGAGCCTAAGCTTCTTCTTCTCGACGAGCATACCGCAGCACTTGACCCCAAGACTGCCGCTAAGGTTCTTGAGATCACCGAAAAGATAGTTAACGAGAGTAATCTTACGACGATCATGATAACTCACAATATGCGTGATGCCATCAGATACGGTAACCGTCTTATAATGATGCATGAGGGCAGAATAGTCGTTGACGTTAGCGGCGAGGAAAAATCAAAGCTTACGGTCGAGGATCTTCTCGCGCTGTTCAGCCGTGCAAGCGGTGATGAGTTCTCAAGTGACAGAGCGATGCTCGGTTGATTTGCGTATCAATGTATAAACGCAAAAAAATGCCTTTTATAAATTAAAACAGACAAGCTTGCTTGGCTGACAAAAAAAGCGAAGATGCAATTTTGCACCTTCGCTTTTTTGTTTAACACAATATTTACTCTGTGTTTCGTTTAATGCTTTTTATGGTCAGATTTTAACGTTAACGGTTCTATATGTAAACAATTGTTTGATTTAATCAACATTCTTCGGCTTCAAAACAGTAAACGTTTCCATAACTCCAGTTGTATGTACTTCCGTTGTGACGGTCAAATGTGAGCCAGAAATAACGTGTTCTTGCGCCGAGGGTCAAGGGCATAACGCAGCCCCATCCGCGAAAACCGCCGTCGGGGTAACGGAATTTTGCAAGCTTCATACCGTCTTTATTGTAAATACGGTATTCGGATCGTCTGTCGAAAGAGTTTCCGCATACGAAGTGAAGCTCTCCGTTAACGCGAAGGAAGGAGCCGCCGGTTTCGCTCGATTCCTCTTGTACGCCGCATCCTATGCAACGGAAATTCTTGAATGGGTCATCGGATTCAAAAAAGACGTAGCGGTATCGTTTGATCTCGGGATCGATACGACAGATTGCAAGAAGCCAGCGGTCTGTTTCTTCGTCATAAATAAGGTCGGGATCCTCGTCGCGGAAGAAGCCGATAAAGTCGGTCATCTTGTTATCCTTGGTGGCTCTATCCATAATTTTTACATCAGCGACACCGACGCCGAATCTGGGATCGCCCTTGAATGAGCCGTAAGCGAGAATGTGATCGTGTTCGAATGAGCTTACCCAAACGTACCACTCCTTTTTCGCTCTGTGGTAGAGAATTGACGATGCGATATATCCTCTCCAGAAGCCGTCGCCGTGGTCGAAGAAGAGTATTCCCGTCATCTCAAACTGCATAGTTCCGGGAACCCACGAGAAGATTGACTGATAGTTGCCCGCGTGGGTACGTATCGATGCCGTGAAGTATACCTTTCCGTTTTCGTGTATGGGCGTTCCGTCCTCGTATTTTAAGGCACGGAAGTCTGCTATCGAAACACCGTTATCGAGAGCGGAGGTGACGGTTGAAACGGTCACCTTACCGGATGCGAGGAGAGAAACGTTTCCGTCCTTGAAGGTCGCATAGCGGTTGGACTCGGAGAACTTCGGCTCATCTACTGTCAGATAATAAATTGCGCCTCCGTTTACTCTGTAATAAATATCGAAGAAGCCGGGACGGCAGGTGACAAGCCATGGCGAATTTTCTGCAAAGTCGGCAGGGAGATCAAAGGTCTCGGTATGCTCGCCGCACTTGTACGAGAGAACAGCGGAGTCCGCACATCTTTTTACGGTAATAAAAGCAGAAGCTCCCGGGATACGGAACGCAAATCCGACTTCTCCTTCGACCTTGTCCGAAGTGAGCTCATAGGTCGCAAACGGGAAGAATTGGCAGAATACACGCTCGGTCGAGCCGCCATCAACGTGGAAGCGGTTTTCACCTACGCGCTCCTTGCAGTCCGCGCTCTTTTCAAAGATTGGGTAAAGATCTCCTCTGGTATCATTGACGAAATCTTTGAGAAAGTTCATCTCCCCAAGCAAAATCTGCATATTTTTATACATTGATATCGAAAATTTTCTTTTAAATTCTGTAAATAAAGGATTCATATTGCGGATACTCCTTTGCAATTTTTTTGGTATTTTCATTATCGCGGCTGTTTCCGATAAGTAATCGGCTGAAAACCGTTTATACTATACCATAACTTCGCTTAAATAGCAAGTGTTTATCGAATTTTTATGCTTATCTTCAAAATATATATTGATTTAAATCAAGTTTTGTGTTAAAATATTGAAGTTCAAAATTATATGGAGCTTTTATGATTAAAAACATTTTTCTTGACTTGGATGATACGATACTCGATTTTCACAAGGGGGAGAGGGAAGCTATAACGGATACTCTATCCCATTTCGGGGTAAACGTTACCGATGAGATCATCGCGAGATACCGTTCGTTCAACCGTGCTTGCTGGGAAGCGCTTGAGCGAGGTGAAATGAAGCGCGATGAGGTTTTAACAAGACGTTTTGAGCTTTTCTTTGATTCTGTGGGTGAAAAGGTGTCTGCACAGACGGTTCAGGCGTATTATGAGGTTAAGCTTTCGGAGGGCGCCCATTTTATAGAAGGTGCGGAGGAGCTGCTTCGTATTCTTTTTGGTAAATACAGATTATACATAACTTCCAACGGAACAGCTTTCGTGCAGGACAGAAGAATAAAGAAAAGCGGTATAGCGAAGTACTTTGACGGTATATTCATTTCGGAGCGTATGGGAGCGCATAAGCCGTCGCCTGAGTTTTTTGATGCGTGCTTTGCTAAAATCCGGAATGCTAAAAGAGAAGAAACGTTGATAGTCGGTGATAGCTTGACCTCTGATATCCTTGGTGGAATTAATGCGGGAATACATACCTGTCACTATACAAACGGATCCGATTTTACTTATACGGATATAAAACCCGAGTATTCTGCAAGGAATTTTGAAGAATTGCTTCAAATTCTAAGCAAAATATAAGAAAATAAAGATTACGGTGCGCTAAAATAGAGTAAAAATTGTATTTTTAATTTTGTTTGGTGCAAACTTGTGAAACAACTAAAAAATGCTCGAAATTTGATTTGAAAATGCTGTGAACGGCAAAAAGAATCGAAATAGTATTGAAAGATAAAAAAAGCGAAAAAACCATTAAAAATGGTAGAAAATAAAGATTACGGTACAGAAAAGAGTGTGAAAAAATGTATTACGGATATAAAATAAGTGACTATACCGCAAGGATGGCAGAGCAGGCAGAGCGCGATCTTTGTGAAGTTTTTAAAAAAATAGAAGAGAATTCTCTTCTTTGCTCGGCAAAGATACTTACAGCCTTTCAGGAATGCAGAGTATCAACGGCTGATTTTATTGAAATAACCGGCTACGGATATACCGATTCGGGAAGAGATAAGCTTGAAGAAATATATGCGCGTGTTTTCGGTGCCGAGGATGCGCTTGTAAGACCTCAGCTCATGTCGGGAACTCACGCTCTTGCTGTGACCCTTGGCGGACTTCTAAAGCACGGTGAGACGCTCCTTTATATATCGGGTGAGCCCTACGATACTTTGAAAAGCGTCATCGGAACTGCAGGGGATAGCAGGAATTCTCTTATAAAATGCGGTGTGAAATACGAGGAGATCGACCTTTTAGGCAACGAATTTGATCTTGAAGCCATCCGAAAGAGAGTATCTCGCGGCGATATTAAGGTTGCTGCGATACAGAGGAGCCGCGGTTATTCGCAAAGAAAGAGCTTGACAATAGACAAAATTGCCGAGGCTATCAAGGTGGTTAAGGCAGCTTGCCCCGAAACCGTCATAATGGTAGATAACTGCTACGGTGAATTTACCGAGGATAGAGAGCCCACCGATGTTGGCGCAGATGTTTTTGTTGGCTCGATGATGAAGAATCTCGGTGCGGGCTTTGCCGTCAGCGGCGGATATTGCGTTGGAAGACGTGACGTTATCGAAGATATTGCGGAAAGACTTACCGCGCCTTGTGTAGGCAAGGACCTGGGAGCGAACTTTAATCAGCTCGCATCGTTTTATAAAGGCTTCTTTATGGCGCCCTCGTGCGTAGCTTCGACCTTGAAATCAATGGCGTTTGCCGCAAGACTCCTTGAGCTTGTCGGATTTGCGGATGTTGACCCGAAGTATGATGAGAAGAGAACTGACATTGTTCAGACGATGAACCTTTATTCCGCCGATAAGCTTATAAAATTCTGCAAGGGTATTCAGATGGGCTCACCCGTCGAATCCTACTGCATTCCCGAGCCCGGAGAAATGCCGGGATACCCCCACCCCGAGATTATGGCTGCAGGTACGTTCGTAACGGGAGCTACGAATGAGCTCAGCTGTGACGGTCCTCTTGTTTATCCCTTTACTGCTTATATGCAGGGTGGTCTTACTTACGAGTACGGCAAGCTTGGTGTTATGCGTGCTGTTGATGAAATGCTCGATCTTTCGGAAAAATGATGAAAAGATGTATTATTGTCGGCGCGGGTAATATATATACCCCCATCCGTGTTGAGAAAGGTGACCTTGTTATAGCCGCCGATGGCGGTTACGCTCATCTTTTGAAAGCGGGAATTAAGCCTGACGTCTTGATAGGGGATTTTGATTCGTTAGAGAATTTACCCGATTCAAAAAAGGTTGAAATTATACGTTATCCCGTCGAAAAGGATGAAACGGATATGTATCTTGCTTACAAGATCGGCGTGTCACGCGGATGCGATGAATATTATCTTTACGGTGGCGTTGGCGGTAGAGAAGATCACACTTTTGCAAACTATTGTTTACTTATTGAGATAATAAACGATAACAATCAAGCGTATCTTGTTGGGAATGGCATGAAAATATTTGCTATTAAAAACAAAAACATTGAGCTTTTCTCTAGAGTGGGATGCGGACTTTCTGTATTTGCTTTTGGCGGTGATGCGCACGGAGTGAGTATAAAAGGGCTTAAGTATGAGGTAGAAAATATAACTTTGAAAGCATCTTGCCCCCTGGGAGTGTCAAATTCTTTCATAGATAACCGTAAAGCTGAGATTTCTGTTAAAAACGGAACCTTGCTTATAATGCAAGAAATGTGAGTTATGATATATAATTTGGCGCTGTGCGTGTAAAATTATAGCGTGTTTTTCGGTATCTTTTGTCGATTTTGAAATTTTTCGGAAAATGTGTTGACAAAGGAAAAAGTTTGTGCTAGAATTCATTTGACCGTAAATCTGATGCGGTTCGCCAAAACAGAATATATCAGGGGTGCTTTTGCTGAGATGCGATACGTCGCAAACCCTTTAACCTGATACGGATAATGCCGTCGTAGGAAGATATTTGACCAAAATATACAAGAGTTAACTCTCTCGGTTGATTTTGCCACACGGATATTTTCTGTGTGGCGATTTTTTTCTTGAGGAGGAAACTATGAAAACCAAAAATCTCACAAAACAAATGGTTGAAGCGTCCGTTATGATAGCTTTAGCCACGGTGCTGAGCTTATTCAAGGTTGTTGAAATGCCGTACGGCGGCTCAGTAACTCTCGCATCGATGCTTCCGATACTTATTGTATCATATCGTCACGGTGTTGGCATCGGCTTCGCGTCGGGCGGTGTTTATTCGCTGATACAGCAGCTTCTCGGCCTTAATAATCTCTCTTATTTTACGACCTGGCAATCGGTAGTAGCGGTTATGTTGCTTGATTATCTTCTCGCCTTTACCATTGTCGGAATTGGCGGTGTTTTCAGAAACAGAATTGGGCTGAAAAAGCTTCTTCCGCCTACGAAACAGAAGATAGAAATTGCAACGGGTATGGGGTTAGTGTGCATTTTGCGCTTTATTTGCCATACAATCGGTGGGGCAACCGTGTGGGCGGGATTATCTGTTCCGACCGAGGCTGCGCTCATTTATTCTATCGGCTATAATGCTACGTATATGATACCCGAAACGATTATTTCGGTGCTTGTCGGTGCGTGGATCGGAGAGGTTATCGATTTTTCGAAGAACGTTCCGACGAGATTTTCGCCGTCTTATGGGGCGTGCAATACAAAAAGTGACGTGGCGTGTGAAGTTTTGCCCCATATTGCAAGCTTCTTGATTTTGCTTGCGGCGTGTATTGATACGATAATCATAGCTCCGCATCTTCAAAATGCGGAGAGCGGAGAATTCACGTTCGCAAATCTCGGAGAAGTAAGCTGGGTGGCTGTTATTATAGTCAGCTCGATTTGCGTTGTCGGCGCTGCCGTTCTTTATACACTCGGGGTAGTAATAAAGAAGCGCATCCAAAAGGACAGCTGAAACAAATTTGAATAAATAATGAAAAGCGTATGTACAAATTATTTATTTAATGTGTACGTGCGCTTTTTATATTAGCAATATAGACAATAAAGGATGTTTCCTTTTGTGTGTTCCTACGAATTTACAAATAGTTACTTGACTGGTAAAATTACGTTTGCTATAATATACACGCGAAAATATGAGCATAGCTCGAAAAAACGGAGGAAAAAATGAAGAAAAATCTTGTAAGAATTTTGCTTCTCGCCCTTGCTCTTGTAACAGTATTTGCGCTGGCATCTTGCGATATACTTGCTCAGTATATCCCGGGACTCGGCGGAGATACTACAGGTGACGGAAACACAGACGAGCTTCCGCCCGAAGAGGAAGGCAAGCTTCTGCTTATCCATAACGGAAAAGCACTCTTTAGCGTAGTATATACGCAGGCATCCGGAG
>JAZONS010000016.1:0-10220 GCA_045654585.1 Eubacteriales bacterium | reverse complement strand
GTCTGCACTGACGTAAACGACCCCAGCGTAACCAGAGCAGCTCTTGACAGCGGTAACTTTAATTCCGATATCACTCAGCTTATAATCTACCGCAACGACGATGCTCCAATCACTATCGAGAACGGAACGTTCTACAATATCTGCTGCCAGACGGTTGCGGAGACCGACTTCAAGGTTAAGTATCACGCGTACTATCGAGGATTTGAGTTCTCCCGTCCTAACGTAACCGTTCAGAACATTAAGCACAGAATGAAGAATGAGCCCGAGATGCACATTATTCAAAACTCTTATTCTCATCCAGAGTGCGATACTTCCTGCAAAAATTTTGGCTCAAGGCAGGAAAGCTATCCTTACTACGGCTTCTTCTTCATTCAGCATACGAGCAACCTTCTTATCAAGGATTGCAGCCTTACGGGACACACAACGTATTACGAGGATAAGCCCGCTACCGCTTCTACCGGCGGTAAGGTGCCCACTCCCGTTGCTGCGGGCTCGTATGACTTCGTGGTTGAACGAAGCTGCAACGTTAACTTCTACAACGTAACTCAGGGCTTCTCCGAGGATCCCGATAATCCCGGTGTAGAGCTTAATACCGGTCTTGGTGATTCGAGATACTGGGGTATTATGTCGAGTAACGGCTCGAAAAATATGAGATTTGAGAACTGCGCCATCAACCGCTTTGATGCTCACCAGGGCTTCTGGAACGCTACTATTATAAATACAACGCTTGGTCACTCGTTTAACGTTATCGGCGGCGGTACACTTAACGCTATCGGCGTTACTAAAATTATCGGTAGTTCGTTTATCACGCTTCGTGGTGACTACGGCGGAACCTTCCGCGGCGATATGAACCTTATTGACTGTAACTTCCATAATTACTATCAATACAACACGAACAGAGGCGGATATTTTAATGCTACGCCTAATGTCACCGGCACGATAATCAACAGCGGATTCAGCACTAACAATTCGGGATTCCGCACATCCGAAAACCTCGAAGCAGTTTATAACTCGCAGTTTGAAGCTACATTTGCCGAAAAAATGGACCAATATGCCGATTATATCGCAAACGGATCTATGACTCAGGCAGAGGCTAAAGAAAGAGCATATGCGGCAGCACACACTGAAGCTGAAAAGGTGGCTAAGCAGGGTGGGTATTGGCTCTGGGACTTCGGTTACGATTGCTACCTTCCCGAAACGGTAACTATCAAAAACTTCAGAAGTGAGGCGACCAATCTTTACCTCTTCCCGGCATATAGAAATGACGTATTCCATTACAACTATGATCCCGAGGACGAGACCGATAAATCTATTACGAACGTTCTAAATATCACAAAGCAGATAAATATCGTTGAGGAAAGCGCTGATGCGATGCCCATAGATATTAAAATCTGTAACGGACATGAATCGAACTCAGACCTCAGCGAAATGTATGAAATTCCGATCACTTACGGATACAACTACGTAAATCCTTTTGATTAAATAGGAGGATAATATGAAAATTTGCATAAAAAAGATTATTCTTCTGCTTTGTATTCTTTTGACAGTCTTCTCTCTTGCAGCGTGCAGTAACGCTCTTGGCGCGTTTGGAGTAAATGAAAAAGATACTGCGTTAAGTTCAGAAGAAATTGAAAATATCAATAAATTATACGACGAGGCAAAAACACTCGGTTATGATGGAACTCTTGAAGATTTCCTCGAGCTCATCACAGGCGATAACGGCAAGCACGGAAAGGACGGTCAGCACGGTCTTGACGGTGTCAGCATAAAGAATTCCTACATAGATGAGAACGGACATCTCATACTTATTATCTCAGACGGACGCGCACTTGATATCGGTGAGCTCCCTTCCCTTGCACCGAGCGAATCCGGCATTTACAAGGTCACATTTGATCTTGGCGACGGAGAGACATTTGAGCAATTCAGCAAGGACTACGGTATTGATAAGCCTACTAATCCCCAAAAAGAAGGCTATGAATTTCTCGGTTGGACTTATTACGAGCCGACGACAGATTCTTATGAATTTTGGAGATTCGGCGCTTACGCAGTATCAAGTGATCTAACGCTATACGCATCCTGGAAAGAAAGTGCGTTAGCCGGACAAGACTAAACACTATTATAACAAAGGAGAAAATATGAAAAGCTATATTAAAAAGCTGTTTATTCTATTCTTCCTTACCGTCTTGGCATTCTCACTTGCATCCTGCGATAAAATTGATGAGATCTTTGCTAAAGGCAACGAAGAATACAACGAACTGAATACAGATAACATTTTAAACGTCAGCGTCCTTTACGACCAAGCAAAAGATTTAGGATACGACGGATCGTTTGATGATTTTCGCGAGAAAGTTAAAGGCAAGGACGGTAACAACGGAAAGAACGGTAAAAACGGTAAAGATGCCGTTACTATTTCAAGCTCTATTGTAAACGAAGACGGACACTTGATTTTTATCCTCTCAAACGGCAAAACGATTGACGCTGGTAAACTTTCCGTACCTTCAACCGGACTTGCAACCGGCGTTTATAAAGTCACATTTGATCTTGGCGACGGTGACACATTTGAGATTTATTCCAAAAACTACAAGATTGAGATGCCAAAAAACGAACCCATGCAAGACGGATATACATTCGGTGGATGGAGTTACATCGAATCTGCTTCAAACGACTATGAGCCTTGGAAGTTCGTAGCTTATGCAGTTACTAAGGATATGACTCTTTACGCAACTTGGATTTCAAATGACGTACCGGAAGAACTTCCCGAGGACGGACCCGCAGTAGATGATCCCGATCACGAGGAAAAGATCGAATGGTGGGAAGATATCACGTATGATGAGACCGACCTTATCTTCATGATGACAAATTGCTCGAACAGGGAAGAGCTTTCCTCCGGATGCGAGAGATATCTTGCAGGTGAGGGCGGTGACGTTGGAACCGAGAATATTGACATACTCGTTAGAAACAGAAACGATAATGCTTACGACCTCACAAACGTAAACGTTACATACAAGTACTACGACGATAACGCTGAGCTCTTCGGCTTCTCGAGGATGTATGACGTTATAGAGCGTGAGGTATTTGCTGCAGACAGTTCTACTCCCGATATATACTGCAACTGGATAACCGACCTTCTTATCTGCTCCCTCAAGGGTTGCTTCGCTAACGTTTATTCTACCCATTACGGCTATGGAACGTATGCAGGCGAGAACTATTTTACTCTCGCTAATAACGGCTATATGCAGGAGCTTATGGAATCACTTACGCTTTCCGAGAGCAAAATGTACGTCATCGCATCGGACTATTTCATTGATATTATCCGTTCGTTATTCGTTATTCCCGTAAACGTAACACTCTTCAATGAAATCGCAGTTAAAATGTATCCCGAAGTTAGTAATCCTACCTTCGATACCTTCCTCGAGGAGGTTAAGCCCTGCGATTGCACAAACGAGAACGCCGTAACAAGGTGCACCGAGCATTGCGCCGAAGTCGGATGGACATACGACAGACTTCTCGAGTTCAGCGAGACAATATATATGACTAACGAAACAGGCACTAACGAAAACATCAATTCCCGACTTGGCTTCGCACTTGGAGCAAACGGTCAACCTGCCGCAGGTCTTATTTATTCCTCATCCGTTAATATTATTAAAAAGGCTTGGAATGATGATGAGGGAGCCTACAATTACTCCTATCCGTCAAACAATACCGACCTCTATGACCTCTTTGATAAAATCTCCAATATGATAGATATAAACGGTGTATATTACGTAACAAGCGCTGATGCGAATAGCCTTAACTTTGAAGGTCCTAAGACTCCCCTGCTAGCTATCCGTAACCAGTTCACTTGTGATAAGCTTCTCTTCGGCGGTATAGTTATGCTCGGTTCTCTTGAATATCAGTCATACCAGGAGATGAAGACCTCCACAAGAGGTGGCTTCGGTATCGTTCCCGTTCCCGTATTCAGAGCGGGCGATGATTATAAAACTCAGCCGCACGTAGTAGCACGCGCAGGTGCTATCAATCGCAACACCACAAAATTTGTACAGTGCTCCGCATTCATTCAGTATCAGTCCTCTCATTCGAAAGCAATCGTTGAAGATTACTATGAGTATACTTTAGTGACTAATGCAGCAACAGGCGAAACCGTTAATGTGGGTAACCTTGATATGATCCGTTATATGCGTCAGAATATGGGCTCATCGATGGATAAATTCTTCGAGGACGCTATCGGATTCATGTATGCAGACGTTGATGATGATTTTTATAGGAACAGATACCATATTCTCCTAGCTGATAATGGGTATCAGTTCTCAGGAATAAGAACTAAGTACGAGGAGCTCCAGCCTGTTAAGGCAGCTGCTCTGGCTAATCTCGAATACGATTACAAAAAGCTTCCCGAATAATTTTAAAGAATAAAATATCGATCCTCAGCCCCGGAGCTTGAAAAAGCTTCGGGGCTGATTTTTATTATATTTCTTGACTTATAGGGATAAATATTGTATACTTATGTAAAAGATTATAGATTTTACATTGGAGAAATAAATGATTTCCTTTGGCAATGATTGGGACGGACTTCTTGAAGAGGAGTTCAAAAAAGAATACTATCTTTCGCTTCGCGAATTCCTGAAAGTCGAATACACCACAAAACGCATATATCCGCCGATGAATGATATATATAATGCTCTGCGTTATACGTCTTGCCGTGATACCAGGGTGGTTATTCTCGGGCAGGATCCTTATCACGGCGCGGGACAAGCTCACGGACTTTGCTTCTCAGTTCAGCCCGGCGTTAAATTTCCTCCCTCGTTGCAAAACATATTTAAAGAGCTCAACGATGAATACGGTATGCCAATGCCTGCAACAGGTGAGCTAACAGGTTGGGCAAAGCAAGGCGTTCTACTGCTCAATACAACCCTAACAGTGCGCGAGGGGCAGCCTCAGAGCCATAAGGGACACGGCTGGGAAATATTGACGGATAAGATTATATCCGTTATTAACGAAAAGAATGAGCCCGCAGTATTCATACTCTGGGGCGGTAACGCAAGAGCAAAAAAAGCGCTGATAACTAATAAAAAGCATCTCGTACTCGAATGCGCGCATCCAAGTCCTCTTTCTGCTTATGCGGGATTCTTCGGATGCAATCATTTCAGGCTCGCAAACGAGTTTTTAAAGAAAAATTCACTTTCAGAGATAGATTGGTCTAAAACTATTTAAAAAATTTTAAAAATACGGAAATATATATTGAAAAATTTTGAAAATAGTTGTATACTTATTATAGAAACAAGTTTTAAGGAGGGAGATTGAAAATGAAGCTGCTCGAAGAAAAGATTTTAAAGGATGGATTGGTACTTTCGGGAACTGTTCTTAAAGTGGATAAATTCCTTAACCATCAGATAGACGTTAAGCTCATCTGCGAGCTTGCAAAGGAATGGAAACGCCTTTTCGAGGGTGAAAATATCACTAAAATAGTTACTATTGAAGCTTCCGGTATCGGTATTGCCTGCATTACTGCCCTTGAGTTCGATGTTCCCGTTGTTTACGCGAAAAAGGTCAAAAGCTCAAATATCGGCGATGATTTCCTCTCTGCAAAGGTAGTTTCCTTTACTCACGGAAATACCTATAACGTTATCGCATCCAAGGATTATATAACGAAGGATGACAGAGTTCTTATTATAGACGACTTCCTTGCTAACGGAAGCGCGCTCCGCGCTCTTATCAAGCTTTGCGAGGCGGGCGGCGCAACCGTCGTCGGTGCGGGAATTGCAATTGAAAAGGCTTATCAGAAGGGCGGCGAGGCGATAAGAGAAAAGGGTTACCGAATTGAATCTCTCGCTAAAATTTCAAAGATGAATTCTGACGGAACAATCGAATTCTCTTAATAATGTAAATAATTCTTAACAATAAAAGCACTAAACTCTCGTTTTTATGAGAATTTAGTGCTTTTGTTATTTTTCAAATAGTTTTTTATAAATGTTAAACATAAGCAAACTTTTTTTGCTTAGAATATAATAAAATACCCCATAACCAGAACGCCGAGGACGATTCTGTATATACCGAATGCCGAAAAGCTATGGCGTTTAACAAAGTCCATTAAGAACTTAATAACGGCAAGCGAAACAAGGTATGCAACTGCGATACCGATAAGGAGCAAGCCTATCTCCGCTTTTGTAACAGAAATGCCTTCGAGAATAAGCTTCAGAATTTTCAGTCCCGATGCGCCGAGCATTATCGGGATAGCCATAAAGAAGGAAAACTCAGCAGAGGCAACACGGCTGACACCCGACATCATACCCCCGAGAATTGTTGAACCCGATCTTGACGTTCCCGGAATAAGAGATAGCACTTGGAAAGCTCCGATCGTGAGCGCATCCTTATAAGTCAGTTCCGAAATATCGTTTACACGGAAGGTCTTATCGTTCTTTTTATTGAAGTATTCTATCAGGATAAAAGCTACGCCGTAGATAACTAAAGCCGCGGCTACACCCCAGGGCGTGTATAAATATTCATCCAAAAAGTCATCAAGTAAGAAGCCAAGAATTGCCGCAGGGACAGCTCCTGCAATAACCTTTAACCAAAGGTCAATAATTCCCTTTTTCTCTTCTTTGGATTTTGTTTTAGTAAATGGCCAAAGCTTGCTCCAAAACAAGGTCGGAACGGCTAAGATCGCTCCAAGCTGAATTACAACGAAGAACATTTCTTTGAATTCATCGGAAACGTTGAGTTTGACAAACTCGTCAAAAAGTATCATATGCCCCGTTGAGCTGACAGGAAGCCATTCGGTTATTCCCTCTACTATACCGAGAAAAACAGCTTTTATAATCTCTAAGAACTTCATAAAGACTCCTTTTTATTTAATCTGCTTAATCTGCAGCTCTTATTATATCTCCCGCAAGAAGAGGCTCCGAGGTCTTTGCATAAAACTCCATATAAGGGTGACGTGTCGCGTCTATAGGCTCGTGATCTTTATCATATAAAGCACTAATTTCTATGCTCCTTCCGACACGCCCCGGGGTCAATACCTCGATTTTCTCGCCAAGATTCATCTTGTTACGCTGCGACATAAGCGCTTCGCCCGTCTTTGCATTATATTCAAGAACGACCGAAAGATATGCTTTATCCTTTATATATCCGTTGTCCTCAGTCGTATTCGCATCAAAGTGAGAATCGGAAAAATAATAACCCGTTGCATAGCTTCTATGGCTTACCGAGAGAAGCTCGCGGTACCAGAGAGGATCGTACTCGTAGTTGCCAGTGAAGTATGCATCGACAGCCATTTTATAAGTATTTGTTACGACTGCGGCATAGTATGCCGACTTCATTCTTCCCTCTATCTTGAAGGAATTTATCCCCGCCTCAATAAGCTCGGGTATATGCTCTATCGTGCAAGTATCGCGGCTTGCCATAATGAACGTTTCGCCCGCATGCTCTTCTATAGGCATCGTGCAATCGGGACGCTTCTCTTCCGTTATCTCATATCCGCGTAGGGTATAGTTCCATCTGCAGGGCTGAGCGCACATTCCGCGGTTTCCGTCTCTGCCTATGATATGCCCGGAGAGCAAGCATCTTCCAGAATAGGATATGCACATAGATCCGTGAACAAAGCACTCTATCTCAAGATCCTCGGGAATATTCATTCGTATTATCTTGATCTCCTCAAGAGTGAGCTCTCTTGCAAGAACCACCCTTTTTGCGCCCAGACGGTACCAAGCAAGGCAATCTGCAGTGCTTACCGCATTCGCCTGAGTTGAAACGTGAATCTCCATTTCGGGGAGCATTTCCGATACTAGCGCCATAACGCCTATATCACCTATTATCATAGCATCAAGCGGAATATCCGATATACTCTTTATATATTCTTTAAGATCGGGATATTCGTTCTCTCTCGGCATCGTGTTCAAGGTGAGATACACCTTTACTCCGCGCTCGTGGGCATACGCAACCGCTTCCCTCATCTCGTCAACGGTGAAATTATCTGCTGCGGCACGCATTCCGAAGATCTTGCCCGAAAGATATACGGCATCTGCTCCGTAAAGGATAGCCGCTTTCATTTTTTCAAAATTTCCTGCCGGTGATAGTATTTCCGGTCTTTTCATAATAATTTTCCTTTTTAAAGTATTTTACTAAATTTTAGCATATTCTTGCTCGATTTGCAATAATATTTTCGCTCTTTGCTATTAAAGCTATTTCCCACGCCGGAAAACACAGGGTTCTTCTCATATAAAGCGAGTAAAATGGGTGCTCTCCTTTAAGATAATTTATAAGGGAGAAGATATCCTCGCTTCTGTGATACGCGGATACGAGAAGATCGGGCTTGCATTCAGCTATCGTTTCTCTGCTGCCTATAAGCGCGTCAAGCTCGGCTCCTTCAACGTCATATTTAATATAATCTACGTTTCCGTCCGCAACACTGTCTATTCTGACAAGCTTAACCTCTTCATCTCTCGATTCGTAGGAAACGGTCGAGGAAATTGAGGAATTCCTATTTCCGCTGCCCGAAAAATGCCCTTCACAATCGCTTGAATATACTGCGGCATTTATCGTAACGACCTCGCAGGAAAGCTCCCCCTCGGAAACGTATTTCGAGAGCTTTTTAAAGTTTCTGCGGTCGGGCTCAATGGCAATTATTTTTCCGGTTTTCGGTCTGTAGGACAAAAGCGCTCTGACGGTATCACCGTTATATGCTCCCGCATCTACGGCACAGACGATATCTTTTTTCAGCAAATTATATATATCCGACTCATCGGAATAGCACTGAAGAAGATATTTCAGCTCGCCAAACAGCTTATAATTAATAATTGAAGCAAACGCGTTTTTGGAATCCTCGTCGCAAAGCGCACTGTATGCCTCGCATATTTCAGCGTAATGAGCATTGTAAAAATCCTTATCGAAATACTCTTCTCCCGCAACGGGCATATCGGGAATAAGCATAGTATTTTTACCATCTATCTCTTTTATCATTTCTATTACCTCGCTTCTGTTTGAAGCAAAGGACAAGAGAATGATAAAATCATCGTATTTTGCTCTTACGTCCGAAAGACTTATCACCTTATAACCTCTATAAGTATGGCCTCTGACAAAGCCGTCGGACGCAAAGACCTCAGTTGGTACTCTTCCGTACTTTTCAAGCCTCGTGAAGAGCTTATCCGCGCCGTTCCCCATTCCGTATACCATAACAGGGCGTGGGTCTTTAGCTATTTTATCCCACATATCTTCCGTTACGGGATACTCTGGAAGCTTATTTTTGAAATATGGCATTTAAATCTGCTTTCCTTATTGAAATTTTCGTATTTTTGTGTTAAAATTATCTTACCAAATAAAATCGAGTAGGTACTTTATATGAATTGCTTATTTTGTTCTATAATCAAGGGTGACATTCCGTCAAACAAAGTATACGAGGACGAGTGGTGCTATGCATTTCTCGATATCGCGCCTCAGGCTCCGGTTCATTGCCTCGTAGTTCCGAAGGAGCATATCCCCTCCGCAGATGCAATCAATGCGGATAATTCGCAAAACGTCGCAAAAATTTTCGAAGCTATTCCGAAAATTGCGAAAGAACTCGGACTTGCGAACGGATACCGCATCGTTTCCAACATCGGTGAGGATGGATGCCAATCGGTGAAGCATCTTCATTTCCACATTCTCGGAGGAAAGAAGCTCTCCGAAAATATGGCATAACGAGAAGACAAAACATAATTTCTTAATTCAGTTTGATGAAAAAAACAACCGCTTTTGAACAAGCGGTTGTTTTTTTATTGCGACGGGGCGAGAATTATACTCTCTCCTTAACCTTAGCCGCTTTACCAACTCTGGAACGAAGATAATAGAGCTTAGCACGACGTACCTTAGCACGACGGAATACCTCGATCTTCTCTACGTTGGGAGAGTGAAGTGGGAAAGTCTTTTCAACACCTACACCGTAAGAAACACGTCTTACAGTAAAGGTCTCGGAGATTCCACCACCGTGTCTTGCGATAACGGTACCCTCGAAGAGCTGAGTTCTTGTTTTTCCACCTTCGGTGATACGAATGTAAACCTTTACACCGTCACCAATGCCAAACTGAGGAATTTCAGTTTTGAGCTGCTCACTTACAAAAGCCTGGATCTTTTCCATTTTATAGGCCCTCCTTAATACTACGAGCATTCGTGCGGAGCTACGCAGAGGACTGCTCTGAAATAATACTGCACAACAAATGCACAGTTACTGTTATCATAACATATTGCAC
>JAZONS010000015.1:0-23471 GCA_045654585.1 Eubacteriales bacterium | reverse complement strand
GCGCAAAGACAATGTGGTACTTGCAATTCCACGATGTATGTGCTAAAATATTATTGTCTATGCTCTCTTTTTTCATAGATAAATCCTCCAATATGTTTTTTTATTTTGACTGGCAGGTCACTTTATTATAACATATTGGAGTATTTCTTTTCACCGGTTAACCTTTATTGAACCACGCGACTATCGCGTGGTTTTCGTTATACAAAAAAACAGAGATATTGACAACTTTTATTTGCAATATCTCTGTTTTATGTTTTATATGCGGTTTTATTATTCTATAGTTTTACCAATTTATAAATTTGCCTAACCCCGTATCTCGTACTTAGGATATACTCTTCCGGGGACGGGATTTTTATCGGGTTTTACGTCGATTTCAAGCTTTGCCGAGCGAAGTCCATAGCACTTTGCTATAAGCGTTGTTTTTCCCGGGCGCTCGGGGAGGATAGCGCAAAGCACTCTACCCGCTCTCATACGTCTGTCGGGGCAGGCGGGCGGTGTGTGATCGGCGTTGTCCGAGCCTGTTCCGACTATGGTTACGCCCCTATCCGTGATAAATGAAACCATACCCTCGGCATCGGGAACCTCTCTTCCCTCACTATCCACCATATAGCAGGTAACGAGAGCCAAGTCCTCACCGTTAGCGCATAGGTCATCACCGTTTTCGAGCTTCAGCGCAAGAGAGACGGGCTTACCCGTAGTTTCACGGCAGCACTCGGCGGTGGCGTTGCCGTCGGCATCATATCCGATGCAGGTGAGCTTACCCGCCTCGAATGGAACGTGCCACTCGTGATGAACGTATTTTTCCGTCTTTTCTCTGCCAAGGCTCTTGCCGTTTAAGAACAGCTCAACCGAGTCGCAGTTATCGTAAACGAATACGCGTACCACGTCGCCCTCTTCCATATTCCAATGCGGAAGGATGTGCACCGTAGGCTCGGTCGAATAATAGGTCTTTAACTGATAATAAGAGTCCTTAGGCTGAAGATAAAGGTCGATAGCTCCCGAAACCGAGCAAAGGCGCGGCCATACCGCCTCACCGAGATACTCGAACGCAGACCAAACGAACCATCCGAATATCCACGGTCTATTTTTAAAGTGAGTAAAAACGTTTTCGTGGCTTTGGAACCAGCTATTCGTATCTATGTCATACATCTCTCTGTATCCTCTTGACGGACTGTCACCGTAGTACCAGCCACGCGTTCCACTCGCCGCCGAGCACTCGGATACGAAGAAAGGCTTATTCGGGAATTTTTCGTGCAAATAATCATATAGATGAGGGTTATAATTCACGGCAACGAGATCGGAGCTATCGTAAACCGTGCACTGCTCGGGCGCTTTGTCATTTGCCGTCATAACGGGGCGCGTTGCGTCGAGCTTTTTGACCTCGAATATCATATTCTCGGCAATTCGTCTGCCCTCGTCGGTAATAAAGTAATGCTCCTCATTTCCTACGCTCCACATAATTACGGACGGACGGTTTCTGTCACGTCTTACAAGGGCGGCGAGCTCCGCCATATGAGTAGGGGTCGAGGAAAAATGTCTTGTTTCAGCCATAACGAGCATACCGTATTCGTCAAACGCATCCATAAGCGCCTCGTCCTGCATAGAGTGAGCACAGCGGTATGCGTTAGCGCCCATCGACTTAAGCATACGCACCTTATGGCGCATCACGTTATCGGGAACCGCCTTACCCGTAAGACCGAAGTCCTCGTGACCGCAAACACCGTTGAGTTTAAGATTCCTTCCGTTAAGGTAGAATCCGCGCTCGGGGTGGAACTCAATAGTTCTGAATCCAAACTTATCTATCCTCTCATCGGAAAGCTCACCGTCGCAGTATACTCTCGTTCTCGCGCGGTAAAGCTTCGGCGAGTCTATATCCCAAAGCTCGGGTGACCTTACGGTAAGATTATACTTTATCGCCGATACCCCTCTTGCCGCAGCGGTAAGATTACCTGAAGCACTCGCTATAACATCATCCGTATCCGAAAGGATTTCGGTCGTGATGGTCGCAAGCATATCTTCAAAATATCCGTTTCTTACCTCAACCGAGGTCGGTATTTCCCACGCATCCATATCAAGTCTTTTAGGCGCAAGGAAAACACCGTCGCGCGCGACCGAAAGCTGCTCCGATACGTTAAGGTATACCTTATGCGTGATGCCCGCGCCGTTATACCACCAATTCTCAATCGTATCGCAGGTAACGTGAACGGCAATAACGTTATCCTTGCCGTCAAATTTTATAAAGTCGGTTATATCCACGACTATCGGGGTATAAGCCGTCATACTTCCCGTCATATATACGCCGTTGAGGTATATATCGCACTCGGTGGCTACGCCGAGAAATTCTATCTCAACGCGTTTGCCGCGCCACGACTCCTCCGCCTTAAAATGCTTTCTGTACCACGCCGGGTGATAATCGTAAAATCCGAGCGCATTATTTCCCTTCGGGTCGATGGGCGAGTTCACGATATAATCGTGAGGAAGCTTTACCGTATCCCATCTCTCGTGAGTTATCATATGCCCGGGGCGATTACCGAAATCGTTCGGTCTGTCATCGTAATTTATCGAAGCGGGACCGCGCCTGTAGGTTTCTGTCTTTGCCTCTGTGTATACAGGGCCCTTCACCGCAGGCCTTTCCGTTTTTATTTCTCCATCGTGAAAAAGCCAGTTATCAACAAAAAGTATTCTTTCGCTCATCTTTTTACACCTCAAATCCCTCAAAATTGTCATAGCCTATTTTTTTGATATAAGAGAAATACTCGTCAAAGTTTATATCTATAATATTCGTCATATAGTGGTTGCTATTCTTCACGCCATCAAGCTCCCATTCTATATAAAGGAAGCGCTTTTCGCCGTCATTTACGGGAATTTTTGCGACACGGGTGGTACTTTCTGCTTCTGCGGTGACCTCTCCTGAGAGAAGCACCTCGTCACGCGTCAGATCGGTGACGGTATATTTCAAGGTCTTATCCTTCGGGAATTCGTTCACCGCGCAAAGCTCGATTTCACCCGAGATCGGCTCATCAAACGCGAGAAGCACGGGGTTCTGCGAGCGCCCAATATAGTGGTACGCAAGCTTCTTTATTCCGTAGTAATCAACGACGGCATCGGAGAACTGCGGCCATCCGTCGATCAAGTTCCACCAGATAATACCCGTCCTTCTCCACTTGTTGATACGGAATCGCTCGATGAAGTATTTTTTAGCCTCAGCCTGAGAGATCTGACTTGCCTTCGCAAAGTCGGAAAGCGTGTTTGGAACGCTCTTACCGAAAAGCACGACGACCTGCTTTGCCATAAGCTTTATTCTGTATGTATAAGGTGAGTCAAGCTCGGGAGATGCCGCGTGATAACGCCACATATCGTTATCTATTCCGCGCCAATCTTCGGCATTCTCCGACGTCCAAAGATACTCCTCGGGAATAAATCTCTTTACAGACTCGGGCGAGTTGCAAGCGTGATATCCCGTCTCCGAAGCAAAGCAGCAGACAGAATTCTTATAGAAATTACCTTTAAAATAATCTCTCGGCCCCCAAAGATGATCTTCGGTCGGACGTCTTCCGCTCTCGTACACCGCATCGTCAATATAAGGTGACGACGGAAGATACGGCCTTGTATAATCGTGCATTCTTAAAATATGAGGAATAAGCTTTCTCGTTATCGTATTACCGTTCGGATCTCTTTTCGCAAGCCCTCGCCAGGTGAGAGCTATATCGTTCTCGTTATCGCCCGCCCATACGAGGATAGAGGGATGGTGGCGAAGCTTTTTAACCGCGTATGCTATCTCTGCGCCAAGCTTTTTCATAAATCCGTCGTCAATAGGATATACTCCGCAGCCCATTATAAAGTCCTGCCAGATAAGTATACCCTCTCTATCACAGAAATCATAGAGCATATCGTTCTCATAAACGTTGCCGCCCCATATTCTGATAACGTTGCAGTTTATATCTGTCAGCATCGGAAGTATCGAGGGAATTCTTTCGGCATCCCTTGAATGAAGAGCATCAACGGGCACCCAGTTAGTACCCATAAGGAAGATACGCTTACCGTTGACCTTATAGCAGAACTCACCGTTTCCGTCCTCGTCTATATACGAAGTTCTTACAAGCTCGACCGTGCGTATACCGAGGATGGTTTTATAGGTATCAACAGCTTCACCGCGGTAGAGAAGCGTAACCGTTACGTCATAGAGATTCTGCTCCCCCTGAAACCTCGGCCACCAGAGCTTCGGAGAATTAACGGTGAAGTCTCCCTCTGTCGAAGTATGGTAGAGCGTTTTTTCATAACAGAAGCTGCTCTCGCCCGATATTCCCTTGACCGAAATTTTATAATCGGTGCACTCGTCGTTATCAATGCTTGCCGTGAGATTAAACCTTAACTGCGCCTTCGCCTCGTTACAGTTTGCAGTATAGCAATAAAACTCGGTAATACGTTCGCGCTTCGTTTCAGCTATGTAAACGGGACGCCATATACCGAGCGAAACTATCCTCGGCATAATATCCCAGCCGAACATATGCGGAGCTTTTCTTATATGGAGCGATTCAAGGTTATATCTCTGACCGCTTTCGTTTGACGTAAGCGGATATTTTCTCGCCTCGATAACCGCGGGGCGGATATGAACGACGAGCTCGTTCTCACCTTCAAGAAGCGCATCCCCTATATCAAGCGTATGCTCTATCAGCATATTTTCGGTCCTGCCGATCTCTTTGCCGTTGAGATATATCTCCGAGACAGTATCAAGCCCCTCGAACACGAGCTTCGGCAAAGTAAATCCGCCGCCGTACTCAAATTTCTTTATATAAAATGCGTGCAGGTACTCGCAGTCCCTTTTCGCGTGGTTACCGGCATAGAACGGATCGTCTATCTTTCCAGCTCTCTCAAGGTCTATCTCAAGATTACCCGGTACCGTTGCGTCTATTTCGCTATATCCCCTCGCGAAAAGCTCGTTTAGTGAAGAGCACTCACCGTCGGTTACGTATTTTTTATTTTTAACGTAGATTAGCTTCCAATCGCTGCCGCAAAGGTCTATTCTTTTCATAAAAAACTCCAATCACTTTTTAAAAATCAGCAGTTTCAAAACGGACCTGCCGCTCCGCATTAATCTTATCACACATATCTAATTCAAGTCAAGAGAAATAATAAATATAAACAATATAAGCGAAATATAAAACAATAAAATACATATTGACTTTTCCGCGCGCGAGGAATATAATAGTTAGCGGAAAAAGCTTGGGACAGACCCTTTGTGAGGCAGATTATGAAAAGACTTATACATATAGTAAAGGCGAACGCCGTAATGTTTATCGCAATGGCGCTTGCTGTAATAACGATGATAATAGTTCCGCCCGACGGGGAGTATATCGGGTATTTCGATTTTAAAACGCTCACCTGCCTTTTCACGGTACTATGCGTGGTGTGCGCCCTTCGGAACGTAAGATTCTTCTATACGTTAGCCGAAAAAATAATAAAACGCTTCAAGAACGCAAGGCTTGCGGTCTTAGCGCTCGTTTACATAACCTTTATCGGCTCTATGCTGATAGCCAACGATATGGCGCTTCTCACCTTCCTGCCGCTCGGCTACTTTGTTCTCGTCAGCTCGCACAAGGAAAAATATATGTGCGTGACATTCATTCTGCAGAACATAGCGGCAAACCTCGGCGGTATGCTGAACCCTTTCGGCAATCCGCAGAACCTCTATCTTTACTCACGCTTTAACATCCCCGACGGTGAGTTTATGCTGATAATGCTCCCCTGCTTCACCTTAGCTATACTTATGATAACCTCCGCGTGCCTTATATTCATAAAGCCCGAGCCGCTTGAGGTAACGGGTGTTGAAAGAAAGTTGCCGCCCGTCAGAGTATCCGTATATCTTATTCTCTTCGTATTCTCTATACTTTGCGTATTCAGATTTATACCGTACGTTTTCGCGCTTATCATCATACCCGTGGCAATTCTTTTAATGGATAGACGCGCCCTGCTCGACGTTGACTACGGTCTGCTCTTAACCTTTGTTTTCTTCTTTATCTTCTCGGGAAATATGGCGAGAATAGATGCGGTACGCGACCTGTTTTCAATGCTCCTCGATAAGAGCACCCTCGTTGTCAGCACTCTATCCTGTCAGTTTATGAGCAACGTTCCGACGGCTATTTTGCTATCGCAGTTTACGGATAATTATAAGGAGCTTCTCCTCGGTGTCAATATCGGCGGATGCGGCACGATAATATCATCTCTTGCGAGCCTGATCACCTTCCGCGAGTACGCGCAGCACAATCCCGGAAAAAGCGGAAAATACCTTCTCGTATTCTCCGCGTTCAACTTCACTTTCCTTGCAACGATGCTCCTCTTCTCTTTGTTGTTGATTTAAAAAACACATATTTTGAAATCTTTAGTTTACATTTAGTGATAAAATATAAAAAATCCACGCATGCAGCGACACAAAATACGAAGTCGCCTCTACGTGGATTTTTTCTGTTTTTTATCTATTATTCGGTTACAACGAGAACGTCTGCATCACCGCCGACAAGAGGAAGGATATTACCCTCTATCTCCTTGCCGTTTACAAGTATCTTCTTCACACGGGTGCCGCCGTTTTCAAATTTAATATGATAATTCGTACCGCGGAAGCTCTTATCTATCGACGCGGTCTTCCACGAGGGAGGAAGGCAAGGCTTTACAGAAAGGCCTTCCATTTCGGGAAGAAGTCCGAACACGTAGTTCACCATACTCTTCTGGAACCACTGACCTGCCGCTGTTCTCCAGCTCTGACCGGGCGTTCCGTAGCGGTAGCCGGTCTCTTTACCGAAGTAGGAGTTGCACATGATATAAGGCTCTGCTCTTCCGTCAACTACCTTATTGCGGAAAGGAAGGATGCACTCGATATCAGCCTCAACTCTGTCCGCTCTGCCGAGCATAGCGTCAGCCGCTATTTTCCAGGCGATGGTATGAAGATATACGCCACCGTTCTCGTGGATACCTGCGTGCTTGGTGGTAACACTTCCGATACCGCCGTCCCACTTAGTATACGCAGGGCTTGAGATAACCGTACCGAGAGGATCGGAGAGATACTTTTCAACAGCGTCCATAGCCTCAACCTCTCTGCCCGTTCTCGAAACACCCGAGAATACAGACCAGATCTGAGGAATAAGGAACATCTTTCCTTCAACGTTTTCCTTAGAGCCTATCTTTACGCCCTTATCATTGATAGCGTCGATATAATACTCGCCGTCCCAGCCGAACTCCTCGATGATATCGCGCATCTCCTCACCGCGCTCGAATGCCGCCTTTACGTCATCGGGCTTGCCGTTGATCTCTGCGATCTCAGCGAAGAACTTGTTTGCTCTGTACCAGGCGATAGAAAGCCAGATCGAAACGCCCTTGCCTTCCATACCTGCGAGGTTCATGCAGTCGTTCCAGTCACCGCCCCAGATTCTTACAAGGCCGTGGTGACCCTTGAAGTTATAGAGGAACTCAACCGAGCGTTTAAGATGCTCGTAAATGGTACCGACAGTGCCATCATTAAAGGGGACCTCGATATCGAGAATTTCACGTTTGCCAAGCTCCTTGAGCACCGACATTGCGGTGAAGTTGAGCCATACCGTATTATCCGAGAAGTTATTAGGCTTTATCTGTCCGTCAATAAAGGTTCTCGGAGCGTATCCGTCGGAATACTGATAGGAAAGGATTCTCTTAAGTCGCTCAAGCGCAAGAGTGGGATTGATGCAGGCAAGGCAATCGGTATCGCTCGTCATATCGCGGTATCCGTTGTGTCTTACTCTTGCCCAGCGCGAGCCGAGGTTTGACTGATGCTTGAGCCACTCGAACATATTGTTGAGCATCTCGTCGGGAGTGTTGATAGTGACCGCCTCGACCTCGGAGCTGTACTTCTCGAGAACAGCTTCGCTCTCCGCAGCGAAGAACTCGGGAGTCGCGCACTTGTTCTTCATCTCTTCCGCCTCGTCAAGCGAGAATGCGATACCGACGATATATACGATCTCGCGCTCCTCACCGGGAGCGAGAGTCACCTTTTTCTCCATAGCGTAAGCGAGCTTCTCGCCGCAGCCGATTGTGTTATTGCAACCGCCCTTATTCAATATATCGGGGTAAGCAAACGAGCCGTAAGGACCTACGATTGCGTTATACGCGCCGGCAAATCCGTCGCAGCCGCCCGAAACACCCATAAATCCGTGAGCTCTTACACCCTCACCGCCGAATTTCGTGCCCTTTTCAATATAAAGAAGTCCACGCGCCTCGTCATATTTCGAGGTCTCGGTGTTATATCCCTGTCTTGCATAGCCTGCGTCAAAATCGCTTCCGCAGAATGCGAGAACGGTAAGCTCCCTTGCCTTATCGGTAAGGTTCTTCACCTTAACGCTCCAGAGCTCGCATGCAAGCTCTCTCGGAACGAAGATGCTGACAGTGGAAGCGATACCGCACTTCTCGGTATAGAGCTCGCTCTTACCTCTCTTATGTACGCAGCGATACGCATCTCTTTTTTCGTTAACGGGAAGACCGCCGATACCCCAAGAGGTATCACCCTCGGTCACGAAAAATCCTCTGTCGCGCACGAGCTTGATACGTCTGCCGAGGTCATCCTGAAGGAAGCTCTCTCCCGCGCATACCTGCGACGTATATGTTATATAGTTATCGTTCCAAAAATAGTTATACCAGTTTCTCGGAATATCAGCTTCGGTTATGCAAAAATCCGAGCTGCCGGGAAGGTAATGTCCATACTGTTTGCCCATAATAAAATCTCCTTTTTGGCTTTTCCGGCGCCACGCCGTTTTCCTCTTTTGATTATATCATATTTTATTTAAAATATCAATATATTTTAGAAAAAGACTTCATTCAATCGAAGCGCTTTCGGATATATTATAAAGTTTTTTGTTTTTTTCGCGTAGCTATACATTCTATACGCACCGCCGTACGCGTTTAACGTAAGCAATTATCACATCCGCTTGATCTGCAATCCACCTATTCCGATGTACGATAGCATATTTCAACGGAACGCTTTCAATCTCGGGATAAATTATTTGATCAAATCCTTTTGCAAAAAAATCATCCCTTTTAGCAAAAGACAAATACGGAGTAACGTATATCAGTTTTACGCTTTTGTATTTAGCCTTGAATTTTTTAGCACACTTATAAGCAAAACAATCAAACGCACCGTACTCTCCCGGAAAAAAATCAACCGTAGAGCCACTTGCTACGGTTTCTAATATTTCAATAACTTTATTTTCATCTTCCGCCCCTTCTACATATGTAGAATGCCCACAAAATGCAACTATCATATCGACCTCGCACATATTTTTTTAAAAAACGGTATCGTATCTAATGTATACATTATATAATGTAAAAGTCTATTTGTCAGCCTTCATCTTGATATACAATGTGTACATTAGATAATGTGTGGAGGTAATACAATGCACTTACGTATAGATGAGATACTTAAAGAGTGGGGCAAAACGTTATATATTTATCCAGCCGACCATTCTCCACACGCCGTCTTTAAACTCAAGCACAAGCGTCGCGCAGTTTCCGCAATATATATTCTTTCTCGGAACGTCCACGCCAAAAATAACGCTCAGCGTGCTCGTGAGAAATCCGCCGTGAGAAAAAGCGGCAACCGTTTCATAAGGAGAATTTTCCATAAGCTTAAGGAAGCCCTCTATCCTTCCGCGGAATTCCGCAACGCTCTCGCCTCCGATAGACGAATACCCGTCGGTAAGCGTAGCTCTCAACTGCGGGGTAATCGATTCGAGCCGATTTCCCTCAAGGCTGCCGAGCCCTATCTCGCGAAGGAGCGGTGTAGTTTCGTATTCATAGCCGGGCAGAGCTATCTCTGCCGTCTTTTTTGCCCTTATAAGGTCGCTCGAATATACCTTATCAAATTTTATGCCGCAAAGGTTTTTTCTTGCAAGCTCGGCATCGGCAAGTCCCTTATCCGTAAGCGGTATGTCGAGCCAGCCTGTCCAGCATCCTTTTCTGTTCGTTTCGCTCTCTCCGTGACGCGTAATGTAAAGCTTCATCAGATTTAACCTCAAAATCTCTTAAAATTTCATTGACTTATAAAAATCTCTATGATATGATTATATCATAAAAACCGTATAAATCAATCCCTGAACGCGATAATTATGTATACTTTTACAAAAAATAAAAACGCAACCTGTTCTCAACATACGGCTATGAACAAACGATAAGTTTTAAATAACTCCTAACGAATAATGCGCTAACAATACGCACAGATTGAAATAATTCTTTACATATATGGAGCTTTACTTATGCTTAACAAAATCACAACTACCGTTCGCGAAGGTAGCGGCACAGAAGAAAATCCTTACCGTTCTGCGGATAAGACCGCGGGAATACAGTCGGAGCTTGACGCCCTTGCCGTCCGTGGCGGACTTTTAAATCTTGAGTCCGCAAGATATGATATCGAAAAATCTATCGTTTTAGATACGTCATCTCTGGCGCTTGACGGTGGCATCTGGGCGTGCAACACCGACCCGAACGGCGTATTCGAGTCAAAATTCGGCACGAAGATAAGAATGCACGGTATCGACTATCCCGCCCTCGTTATGGGAAGAGCGACCGATCCCATCAGCGGAGCTATCATCCGCAATCTTGGCGTGCAAGGTGATATTGTCGGAATGGATACACGCCCCCTTGTCAACTTTGACGAGCCGAGACTTGCGGCAGGCCTTTGTCTTGACACGGTACGCACCGACCAATGCGCATTTACTAAGCTCTCCTTCTGCGGACTCGCAAACGCGGTAGTTGCCACGGGCAACGCCGAAATAGACGCCTGCATCTTCGAAAATATAAACACAGACGGCTGCGGAAACGGCATCTGGTTCTCCCCCAGGGCATCCTATTACGTGCGCGTACGTTCCTGCATTATTGCGGATAATCCGTATTACGGCTTCTACCTTGGCGGCAGGGGCAAGTCTATACACAATCTTGAGATTCTCGACAGTCATTTCGTAAGAAACGGCGGCGCATTCCGCGACGGTGACGGTCACCCACCCGCGGCAGTCTACTTTGACGGCGTATCAAGGTGCGCTATAAGCCACTGCTTATTTGATGATCCCGGTACGTTCTGGTACTATGACGATAACGCAACGAGTAACGAAGAGCGTCAGCCCTCGCATATAAAGATTCCTGCCCTTCGCATAGAAGGTAACGAAAACCGCATCTGTGGCAACACCTTCCGCAACAGTTCTTCGGATTCCATAATTCTCTCGGGAAACGGCAATATTCTTATGAACACCATCGTTGACGGCAACGTGAGAATATCGGGAAAAGGCAACACGGTTGCGACCCTCGTATTCACAAAGCCCGCCTCACGCCTTATCCTCGAGGGAGAAGCGCGTGACACGACGGTCATCCTCGGGGTTGAGAACTCAAGAATAGTGAGGATTGCAGACTAAAAAAGCACAAATTCAAAAAAATTATTTGTATTTGACCGATCATATGCACTTGGGCTAAGCCAAAAACCTTATACAAGCAAAAAAGAGCAAGAATAAGAGGAGAAATCCTTCTGTTCTTGCTCTTGTTTTTCGAGAATATCCTTAGGCTCGGTTATCGCGTAGAAGTCCGAAGCGGTATAGCCGCCTATTTTTATATCAGGGAATCTCTTTTTGAGATACTTTACCGAGACGTCATAAAGACGGTAGTAATCCTTTGGAGGATCAGTGCGGTAAGATTTAATTTCTGCGTGGTTTTCTATGGTAATTCCGAGACGGTAATAAGCCTTAAGTCCGTTTGCCTCGAGCTGAGCTATATAGCAATCGGTAAATACAAAACCGTAATTTGCGGGGTCATTTTCATCAGCATCAAAATTACGGAAAATATTCGTAAAGCTCGTTGTTTTGACTTTTTGTAAACTTTTGTTCCGATTTTACAGCATTTTACTGTTGTTCAACCTCGCGTTTTGGCTTTGCGGGTTTAACGACCAGATTAAGATACAGAATGCAAATTATTATTATTACAACCGAAAACGCAGACAGTATCTGCTGAGCGTATATACGGTCGAAGAAAAGGAATTTATTTCCGTTTTTCTGAACGTACTCAACGAGTGGGCTTGCGGCGAGAGTGGTAAAGAAGCCGGCAAATCCAACCACGGTATTTTTGACCGCGAGCGCGCTCGTGCGTTTTTCTCTCGGTACGAAGTCATAAACAAGATTTACGATACCGCTGTTGATGCCCGCCATGGATGCCGCGTGCAAAACGGCGTATACCGTGTAAAATGCGACACCTGCAAACATATTTGCCGCGTGAGCGACAAGGGTTATCAGGAAGCAGAGATTCAAGGAATTTACGAAGGAATATTTATCGGCAAGCTTACCCATAGGCGTTGAAACCACAGCGCGGACAACTGAGCCGACAGCCGCAATAACCGTAACCGTCGTCATATTCATTCCAAGTTCCGAGAGCTGATACGTTCCGTAGAAGGGTGTCGTCGAATAGGTCGCCATATTCCAGAATACGAAAAGAGGTATGAGGATGAGCAGTCTTTTATCGGTCACAGAGCTTTTTATAAGCTGACCGATAGGCTCCCGTGACACCTCCTCGGGCTTCTCCTTAATGAGAAGGAGAAGAGTTGTATGTATAGCGGTTAAGACGAACATCGTAATAGCGCCGATAATGAACACGCCTCTATGATTGCCCTCAGCCTCAAGGTAGTCTATAAGACTTCCCATACTGACAGAAACAACGATACCCGAAAGCAGTGAGAACATCTCCTTCTTTGCGGTAAATATGCCTCTCTTACGGTCATCAACAATACCCATCTCCCACGCCATCTTTGGAGAATATATTACGTTCTTAACTATTTCCGCGAGAAGGAAAAGGCAGATAAAAATTACGATCTTGACCGTTTTACCAAGCTTTATGATCGGTATAACGTATAGGAACGAAAATGCGAGCTGAGTTAAAAGATTCAGCACGATTATCAGCGGCTTTATAGGCTTTTTCTGCGCTAAAAGCAAGGCAAATATCTGAAAGCCGAAGCCGAGAGAAACGAAAGCGGAGATAATACCCGTAAGGCTGTCTGACATACCTATCGAGGTGGTCATCTTCGCAAGGTAAGTACCCGCAACGAAGGTTGCGAGGAAATATTCTACCGCCGCCTCAAAAATATAAAAAAGTCGGCTTTTTTTATATACGTCTGTATTTTCATTTTTCAAAGCTTCATCCATAATTATTACCTCCAAAGCTTTTATTTCCTAAATCATTATAGCATTCTTTTTAAAAAAAGCAACCTTTATTTTATCGAAAAATTTTCGAAATTATATTTTTATTAAAATATACTTGCTTTTATTTGCCGAGTGTGTTAACATTAGGCGAGTAAAATCTAATTGAAGATTATTTAAGACGGAGCACTATGATTACTATTTCAAAAATCGCCGGGCTCGCTAACGTCTCCGTGTCTACTGCATCTAAGGCATTTTCGGGCAGCCACGAGGTCAATGCGGAAACACGCGAACTGATATTTGACGTAGCGAAAAAGCACGGCGTTTTCAAAAAATTCTATAAAGCAAAATATCCTCATATAGTAATAGCGGTGGTAATTCCGGAATATCACAGCGGAAACTACGGCGTTCTTATTTCCGAGATACAGAAGGAGCTGAGTGCCCGCGACTGCACGATGATAGTCACGGCGGCGGACTTTATTATCGAGAAGAACGAAGCCCTTCTTGACTATTATTCGAATTACACCAACGCAGACGGTATAATTCTCGTTGACGGGAATATCAGTATTCCCGAGGACTTCGGTACGCCGTGCGTCTATATAGGCAATAACGGCAACGATACGAACGCCGCTTGCGTTAAATTAAACACAGCAACCGCACTCGAAAATGCGCTATTGCATTTAAAAAACAGCGGTGTTACCTCCGTCGGCTTTGTTTCCGAGGAAAAGACGGAGGCAAAGCTCATACGTTTCAAAGACTCTATGCAAAAAATATACGGCTCATATGACGAGAACTGCATCTGTATCTCACAGAATCGCTTTGAAGAAGGTGGCTACGAGGCGACAGAGCATCTGATAAAAAGATGCACTCTCCCCCGCGCCCTCGTCTGCGGATATGACAATATAGCATACGGAGCTATGCGTGCCCTCGCAGAACACGGGCTCTCTGTTCCCGATGACGTAGCTCTCGTGAGCTTTGACGATAATCCCACATCAAAATACATCTGCCCTTCCCTATCCAGCGTAGGAATTAAGCTCGCAGAGTGCGCGAAGATAGCAACGGATACGATACTGAGTATGATCCTCGGCGAACCTTATGAAAAAAGCGTTACGGTAGATGCCGACCTCTTCCTTCGCGAGTCTTCGATTATATAAAACAGAAAAAAGAGATAACAAATCGGTTCGTAGCCGAAATGTTATCTCTTTTTCTATTGGTGAAGTTTTTGCTTTTCGCAAAAGTGAAGTTGCGTTATACGCAGTGAGGTTTTGCTCGCTTGCTCGCAAAGTGAGTTTCATTGACGAGGGGCAGCTTTCACTGTCCGAAGGACAACTTCACTTGCCCATCGGGCAAACTTCACTGCGTAAGCAACTTCTGTGATTAACCTAAATCAAAGTCACGGATACCTCTAGCCTTCTCCGGTGGGAGAAGGCAATATGGGGGACCGTCGTTGACGGTGGAAGGAGTCATAAACTTCTGCTTAGAAAGTCTTATTTATCCTTGATCAAAGTCCCAGATACCGTCGTTATCCTCTTTCGGAGTTGTTTCGGTACCTATCGAGGTAGTGATAATATCTTCTGCTTCAAGCTCAATTACTTCAAGCTCGGGGTTTATATACTTTTTCATTTTTCTACCTCCTCTCAGTTTTCAACAACGGAATTTCTGTATACTCTCGCGCTCTGGAGATACTTCCAGAAGCACTCTGTAAGAGCTGTAAGCTCTGCTTTGTCTGCGCCGGTGTAAGAATTCTCATCCGTGCCACTGACAAATGCGTAGTACGCGTTGATATGGAAGCTGCCCGCAGCCTCACCGTTTATTGTATAGGTCACGGTCTCGCAAAGCTCGTATGCGTAAACGTCCGTATCAACGTATGTTCCGTCCTCGGAAACAACGGTTTTTATCTGTTTTCCGCCTATGTAGAACTTATATGCGGATGCATCAGCGCCGTCAGCGAGATAGAATCTGATGCTGGGCTTACCGGAGAGAACGAGAGTCGCGCTCGAAAGTCCCGTTGTTTCAACTACGTCACTTCCCTCTACGGTAGGCTTAGACGCGTATCCAGTGAGGAGCGTGTCGATTTTAGCCATCTGCTCTTCGTCGGTAGTGCCGAAGTAGGTATATGCGGCTCTGATATACTGAAGCACGTCAAGCGCAAGAGTTTTCTCCTCTTCACTCGTGCTCGTTTCAAGAAGCGCTGCCGCATACTTAACTACGCTCATGGTGAAGGTTGCGCTGTAAGCTCTTCCGTCAACCGTTACCTTTACCGCGAGAACTATATTCCTTGCCGCTTCCTTTGCAGCGAGAGGAATGCTTATAAGATAGTAATCATTTCCGTCGTCAAGAGTAACCGTATTCTTCAAAAGCTCGGTGAAATCTGCGTATTCAACACCGTCAAGCGTGAACAGCGTGAGGCAGTCGTTTACGGGAACGTATACGTTATATACGAGGTCCGAGCCGAGAGTTATACTGTTCTTTGGAACGAACTCAAAGTTCTCGGGCTTCTTCGACATAAGTCTGTATACCGTATTGTCGCCATCGGTTCCTTCTTTTACGAAGGTAAGCTCCAGACCGCTTGCGTTACTGAATGTATCGTTCGGTGCCACGCTCGTCACCTTGGTGGGCTGAATGAGCGCTGTATAATTACCGTCACCGTCCTTCGAGTAAACGACCTTATCCTCGCTGTTGTAATTGATGAGGGTGAAGCCGGATATCTTGGATGCTACTATCTTACCGCCTATAATATTAACGTTCGTTACTACCTTTGCGTTACCGGATTTGAAGTAGAACATAATCGGGTCGTCGGTAAGGTAATTGAAATCGTAAGTACATCCGTTGAATACTATGTTAACGTTAAGTCCCGTAGTGCCCGAATGACCCCAATCTCTTATTACGGAGTATGCGGTGGCTTTGAAGGTTACGTTCTCAAAGGTGAACGTAAGAGTCTTTTTCTTGCCGTCGGGAGACTTACCGTTATGACCGATTCCGATAGAAGGCAAGGTCGTGCGTAGGTTCAAGATCTCGCCGTTTCTTACAATAAAGCGTGACTCATATCCAAGGTAAGACGCAGTTTCATTGTTGATGGATATATCGATGAAGTATCCGTCTACCGTCGTGATCCTATATCCTCCAAGGTCGAGTATAACCGTTCCTCTTGCGGTATTAAAGGTCACGCTTCCATCGGTTGCCTTATAAATATCGTAATCGCGGCGCATAACTATCTCTGCTGAAAGATCGGTGGCAGATGCATCTGCAACGAGTCCGCGCGCGGTGCTCATCGCATCCTTCCAGGTCGATGCCGCACCTACGAACTTGCCGCCCTGGAAGATATAGAAGGGATAATCTACCGCAGAGAGATATTTTGCGGTTGTGGGAGCTGTACCGTAAGGAGTCTTAAGGCTTGTAAGCTCGTAAACCGAAGTGATACCGTCATCGGCTATCTCAACGAAGTATCCGTTTCCGTCTACCATCGGATACGCCTTATTATGATGCGAGGCATCCTTTGCGGTCGAGGATCTTACGAGTTTAGTATACTCACCGTTGTCATTCGCTTCGAAGGTTACGGTATCATTACCCGTGTTAAGGCTCATAAAGGTAACGCCCGAAAGATCTTCGCTTATTATCTTACCGCCCTTGAACGAAACTTTGTGATTCATCAGGTCGTTGCTGTTATCGTCCTTGAATACAAAGAGCTTAGGAGTGCCGCTTGAAGGTTTGTTTGTTTCAAGATCAAGCGTGCAGTTAACGAACTCTACGTTTATGTCAACGTTCTTTGTCGGATGATATTCACCCAGGCTAGCATCATACTTTTTATTGGTATAGACTGCCCAGAACATATTGTTGCCGCTTTCCGCACCCGGAGCAAAGCCCAGAGTTACGTCCTCTACTCTGACGTTGAACGTCTTTCCGGTAACATTGGTCGTACCGCCTATCTGAGAGCAGAAGATCTGGCTCTTCGTAGTAAGCACGGTACCGTTCTTGATTGTTACTTCGGCAACGTTGTCTATATAACCCGTTTTTGCGAAGAAGCTGAAAATGGTGGACTTTCTCGTGAGCGTGTTACCTCCGAGGTCGATCGTTACGGTTCCCTTCGCCCTGTTGAGAGCGTCATCGTTAGAAGCATCACTCGTGTTAGTGTAATCACGACGTACGAGAAGCACCACTTTACCGCTGGCGGACGTTGCATTATCACGGATCAATGCCGTAGCACCGTTCCATGTTTTCTTTCCACCTTTACACTCGTATTTCTTAGTGCTGCTGTTATATTTGAAGAGGACGAAGGGATAGGTCTCCGCATCCGCATACTCTGAGGTAATAGTACCGTAGGGAGTTTCAACACCGCCCTCGGAGAGAAGATACTCTCCGCTTGCCTCGTCAAGAGCAAATGTCCTGTACTTACCGTCGTCAAACGCGAAGTTGGCGATATTCGGTGCGGTACCGCCATCCTTGGGTACAAACTTAAGATATTCGCCCTTCGCGTTCGGTGCAAGGGTCAGAGTATCCTTTGAATCGACCGCCGCGAAGGTTATGTCCGCGCCGTTACCTATGATCTTGCCGCCCTCTATAACGAGGTTGAACACAGCCTGAGCGGTATCAAGATCAAAGAGCGTCGCTTTGCCCGAGGGCTTATTGTTATCAAGGTCGAAGGTGCAGTCGCGAAGTGTGATATTGGTTACGATAGTAGATACCGGATATTTATCCGCATCCCATACCGTCCAGAAGGAATTGCTAAGCGCGGTAGCGTCTTCTGACGAGCCGAAGGTTACGTTCTCGAACGTGAAGTTAAAGGTCTTCGTTCCGCTATTGGAGCCGATAAATTGAGTAACGAACATAACGCCCTTTGGCGTCTCAACGCGTCCGTTCTTATATACGATATTGGTTTCGTGATAAATGGAGGTCGTTGATCTCAACACTACCGTACCGATTGCGTTTCCGCCCCTTGTCAGCGTGTGACCGCCAAGGTCGAATATGATCGTTCCGCGAGCGGAGTCATAAGGCGTAGCCTTAGAATTAGTTGCAACGTGATCAGCTCTTAAGAGAATCTGCGCGGTTTCATTCTCGCAACCTGCTCCCGTCATAAGCGTATTCGCAGCATCTACAACCGAGGTGAACGTCTTATGACCCGAAATGAACTCTCCGTCCTTAAAGAGAACGAAGGGATAAGTTGCGCTATTCGCATAGTTATCGGGAATTACTCCGTAAATAGTAGCGTTCTCGCTAACCTCAAACTCGTAGGTTACAAGATTGTTTTCCTCGCTCGCGGCAGCATAGGATACGTATCCGTTTTCACTTGAGTACGAGCCCTCAAGCGGATAAGTGTGAGACGCGGGCATAATAAGCGAGGTATACTCGCCGTTTTCATCCTTCGTGAAGCTAACGGAATTTACGCTTTCAAGAATGGTAAGCCATCTTTCCGAGGTGAGCGAAATGCTACCGCCGCAAAGAGTATAAGAGAGGTCAAGTCCCACCGACGCCGATGCGGGGAAAACGGTCGCTCCGTCGTACACTCTCTTTGCATCGGGGAAATTAAAATCGCAATCAGTGAAGCTTATTGCCGATTTAAGAGCAACACCCGAGGCAAGGTCAGAAGAGGAGATGAGCTCGGTTGCCATCGAGCCGTCGTCAAGACCGATATCAACAGAAGTAAAGCTTATGTTGACGCTCTTGCCCGAGCCGGATGCCGAAGCGCTTTCATATGAGATGAGAGGCGTATCTCCGATAAGTATTAATCCGCCCGAAACGTTGATATTGGTCGCGCTTGCGTTTGTCGCCTTTATCCAGATAAGAGAGTTCGAGAGGTTGGCGAGCGTTACGGTATATGAGCCGAGCTCGAGGTTAACATTAGCGAAGCTTCCGAGCTTACTGCTTACGTCCGCATCTGTCAAGGTATAATCGGACTGAAGCTTGATAGTATATCCCGAGGTATAAGCATTAAGTACAGCTGCCCAACCGTCATACTCTCCTACGAGAGTATCACCGTTATAGATAGCGAAGGGAGAAGCGGATACGGGCGCGGAATAATCAAAGCCACCCTCTCTCTTCTCTGCTATAACCGCATTTGCAACGTTCATTTCCGTAACGTTTTCCGTAACGACGAGGTTGCTTACGTAAATAGGAGAAGCCGTATCTCCGTCGGGAGAAGCCAGAATATCAAGATACTGTATCTTACCCTGGGACATCGTGCCGTAATCGGGCTCATAAACTCTGTACGTAAACGTGTAAGTAGTCCACTGATTTGCTACCGTCTTAACGTTCAAACGGACGTTATCGTAGTCTATAGTCTGGTGACCCGTCTTATCGGTCATATCTCTGAGTCTTAATTGAACGACTCTGTCAATCGTATCGTATATATCTACACGGAAGGTGTAAAGTCTTCCGAGGTCATCCTTGGTAACTGCCTCACCGCCCGTTACGTTGTTATAAGTGATGATCTTAGTGGGGTTATTATAGTACTTAGAGTAATTATAATTGTACGCCTTGTTAAGCGAAGCGCCAAGTGCCACTCTGTCACCTATCTCACTGCTACAAGTGAACGAAACGTTTGTCGTATTAAGCTTTACGTCTTCAACTACGCTCAGATCTCCGCTAAGATCGTCGGATTTAACCACGGTATCGCCTACCGTACGGCCCGCTTTAAGAACAAGAGTTATCTCCTCGCCAGCGTTTGCCGCAACGTAATCGGTAATATCAATTTCGTAGCTGCCATTGCCGCGAAGGTTAACCGAGCCGAGCTTCTCGCCGTCTGCGCTTCCCGCATAAACCTCAGCAACGTTTGCAGCATCGTTCGTTACGTTAAAGCGGAAGAAGAAGCTGTTACCCGTGGTAAATTCGGGCGCTATAAAGGTATATACATTTTCGGATACGGACTCGGGAGCTGTATCCTTACCGAACTCCGTTATAAAGGATGAGGTATAAGCCTCGCTCATAGCAGCTCCGTTTGTACCTGCAAAATCGGCAGGAATTGTAACGGTATATTCGGTGCTGCCGGGGAGTGCATCGGGAGTAAACGTCCAGGATACACCACCGAAGGAGCTTTCCCAAGTACCGCTGATCAGAGTACCGTCAGACGCTGTAACGGTGATCTTCTTAACCTCGTCAAGCTCAGCCTGACCAACGAATACAACTGTAATCTTTTCTGTTGAGCTGACACCACCCGCGTTATCCATGGGAGTAATATAAGCTACACTTATAGCGCTGTTTTTCAAATAATAGTTTGCAAATCTTGCAACTATATCAGTAGCATTAACGTTATAATTAATATCATTACCTGTGGGGAGCGCATGTCCTATCGGCAATTCAAGATGAAGCAGCGGATTGTCAAGCTCGCGACAAATATTGTATATTTGCAGCGTGACTCCGTAATGAGCATTTAGGTAATCGGTCATATTACTCGTGACGAAAATCGGCACGTGACCTTCGGTTATATCAATAGCAGATCCGCCATTCTCGGGAATAGTGATCTGGCAACCCGAGATTATTTCCTTGCCTCCGTAGGTGAGCCAAGGCTGTTTTTCGGCTGCCGCAATAGTAATACCGTCATATTTGAATTCTGCGGCGCCATCACCACCGACACTGTAACGCGTTGCGCCGTGGTAACCGTTATAGGTACGATCTGATACAAACGACTCAAGAGCGAGCGAAATCGCGTCCTCGTACGCCTCCGGCGTTGCATATTTTGTTGCATCTACAAGAGGTGACTGAACTACCGCCTCACCGAGGAAGTTAAACCAACCGCCCTTTGAGTTTCCGAAAACACCTATTTTGTCAATATCAAAATTGTAAGTATCACCACCTGCAAGAGAGGTATAACGGATATAACGCATCGCTGCCGTATTTACAAGCTTATCGTTATAAATATGAAGCGAATAGTTCATATGGTCTTTGCTTACGCCCTGAGCTCCGTCATAATATCCCCAAGAAGTATTTCTTCCCATAGGCTGCCATAGGTAATCAAACAACGCATACGCATACCCATCCAAAACAAAGTGCGGCGCCAACTGACCTTTTTCAGTTAACACTGTGTCATCAGTAGGTGCTGAGTGAAGATTTCCCGAGCTGCAGGCGTGCGCCATAACGGGAACCTTATTTTCCGGGCTTGTGGGATACACGATATGAATACGAAGCTCAGTATCAAGGAAGCTGCCGTCGGGGTCAACGCAGTCGGTGATAACCTCTGCCTTGGTGTACTTTATGTAGGTATATTCTCCGTTTTCATCGACATTTCCGTCAGCATCATACCAAACGGGTGAATTGCCGTCAAAGTCGTTCTGAACCGCTTTTCTCGTTCCGTCCTCGTGCATCCAATAAACGAGTTCACTGCCCTTTGTTGCGCGGAAGTCCGAATTCCAGTTCGCTACTATCTGTTCAAACGTTCCGTCAACTGAATGCTTATCGAGTTCCCAGAACACCTGATTGAGAAGCACGTTATAGCCTGAGGGAACAAGGAAATTCTCCCTATATTTACCGCTCGGGAATACTTCCGTATTTGTAAAAATATCGCCGTTATAGACCTTCGTTCTGAATTTTTGAACGGAAATCTCAAGATCATATCCAACAGCATCGTAGTTACCGAGATAGTCAACAACTATAACGACGTATCCATTATCAAGCATGGACTTAATTATCTTTTCGTTAGAATCTGTTCCTATCCTTTCTATTGCAGGATGATTTATCGTATAAACTATTACCGGTGTTCCAAAGTAACTCGTTTTTACATCACCCTTTGAGGTGTCATAATATACAGTATACTGATAATCACCGACGTGATCATCATTTGCTCTCGCGGTATCCTGAACAAGATAATCGGCGAATGCTTCTTTTATTTCAACCATTTCGCCAACGACCTGAACGTTTTCCTCGGCAGTAACCACCATAACCGTACCGACTAAAAGAGCAAGTACTGCTATCGCCGTAACAAAAAGCGATATTTTTCTTACTGTTGTTTTTCTTGCTTTCATAGTTTTCTCCTTCTTAAATATTTGAATACAATTTTGAAAAATTATAAAAATTATATAATCTCAATTGTAATATAACATATCAAATACACGATATTCAAATAAATTTCAATCAAAACTTGGACGTTTCGATAAAAATACCTTGATTTTTTCTATATAAAGCTTTATAATAAAATCAGATAATCCAATCAAAATTAAACCGTTTCGGTTTACATAGCAGAGGTAGCGTTATGGAATACGAAAAAAGAACGAAAAAGCTATATTTAAAGTATTCTCCCGTGCGGTGGGCAGAAGGAGAGCCGTATTGGGTTTCAAACGCATCATACTCCGCACCCGCGAATCCGATAGAAAAACTGCATTATCACAATATGTATGAAATGGGAATATGCGTGGAGGGTAGCGGTGAATTTCAAATTAACGACAGACTGTATCGTTTTGGCAAAGGAGATATAGTATTCGTCAACCACTTTACGCCGCATTATTCCAATTCCGACCACGGTTATCCGGCGAAGTGGAAGGTTGTTTTCTTCGATCCGATCAAGCTTATGCAGCTCGCGGGTATGCTCGACCCCGATAAAGCGCTGATGGCGGCAAACATAGATATCCCTTTCAGCGGAGTTTTTTCACCGGATGAAAATCTTGGGCTGACTAATTTCGTTAACAATATTATAAGTCAAAGCGAAACAAAAGACGAATATACCGATATATCTCTGGCATTTTCTATAGGTTCGTTTATTATAGCCTGCACCCGTTACATGAAAATACACCCTATTGATGCAGAACCTATTATGGCAAACCGTCAGCATTACCACAAAATCGCGCCCGCTATCAGCTTGATAAACGCGCACATGGCAAACACGGCAATGATAAATGAGGATGCGCTCGCGCAGGCATGCAAAATGAGCGTTCCGAATCTGAGGAAGCTTTTCATCAAGTACACAGGGCTCTCGCCAAAAGTATATATAAACCATACGCGAATGGCGTACGCCGAATATTTGCTTTTAAACACGGATATGACTATTCTTAAAATCGCAAACGAGGTTGGATATAGCGAAGTTTCCGGTTTCAACAGAATTTTCAAAGCAACCTTTGGAATGACACCAAGTGAATACAGAAAACGAAATCAAGGATAAAAAAAAGAGGGTAGCTCAAGTTGTACAAAACTTTAGCTACCCTCGAATGCGCTAAGGGGCTAGGAGGATTTAGAGCGAAAATTTGCGTTCTCCCACCTGTGAGGCGTATATAAATACGTCGAGGGAGGGAAACGCAAATAGAAAATGACTTTAATTTGATGGAGAAATTCGTAGAATTTCAACCTTATAACACATATTCTTAGCTC
>JAZONS010000014.1:0-76166 GCA_045654585.1 Eubacteriales bacterium | reverse complement strand
AAAAAGTATGAAAAACCGCTAAAAACAAAAGAAAAAAGCACAGAAAACGGCTGTTTTCTATGCTTTTCCTGGTCTGAGTGACAAGACTTGAACTTGCGGCCTCTACCACCCCAAGGTAGCGCGCTACCAACTGCGCCACACCCAGATATGCGAAAAAATTGCGGTTTTTCGAAAAACCTAGTATATTATAGCACTTGGATATGGAAAAGTCAAGTGCTTTTTTAATTTTTTATAAAAAACATTTGTTTGTTTTTTCTTTTTTGTATTTTTAGTTCATGTGCTTGGCAATTTGATAAACTTTAGACGAATAGGTTTAGTAAAAATATATGGTATGACTGATAATTTAAAGATTTTTTGAAATGATTAGAAAAAAGAATGAAAGTAGATTGAAATAATGGAAGAGTTTGAAAAGAAAAACGGGGGATAAAAGGAATAATAGTTTGATATCCAATGCAAATCATTTTTATTGAAAAGCATTTGCTCGATAGTATCTCATGGGATTTGTTCGAATAAAATATCCGCAAGAGAGATGAAAATATCGCTCATTCCTGCAAAATTATGATCTGCGTCGGGGATGGTTTTGAATTTTAGATTGTTAAACTTTCCTTCAAAGAAGGGGATGAATGAAAAGGAAGGATCATTTTCTCCGTAAACTGCAATGATTTTTGTTTGTGGGATGCTTGATATATAACGTCTTATTTTATGCGGATTTATCATAAGCGGCATATTGATAAGGAGCATTTTGCTAAAATTGATTCCGGCTGTTGCGAGCTCGAGTCCTTTTGTACATCCGTTGGAATTGCCTAAGAAGAATAGTTCGCGAGGAATTACTTTGCTCGATGAAATATAGTCGTTTATCGCCTGTTTGTCGATTTCGATATGGAATTTACCGTCATTAGGATTAGAAGCGCAGATTACGCTGCATCCGAGTTTGTTGCGTAAGTTATGTGCAATTTGCAGATAACGCTCCTCGTCTCCGAAACAGTTGCCGCCGAGACCGGCTTTTATAAATACAATAACGTTGCTGCCCGCTAAATAGCCGTAAGTGTAATCTTTGGAGCCAAATTGGCGCGTGTAGTCGAAAATCATATAATACCTCGTTTCATTGAATAAATTCTAACATAGATTAGAAGAATTTGCAATATGTATTTTGTAGTATTGTGAGCTTGAAGCTGTGCTTTGGTTAAGATTTGATAATCTACTTGCAAAGAAAATAAAATACCAAAAAAGAGAAATATTTTTGCACCATAATCTTTGTTTTCTTATATTTTAAAAGATATGCAAACAAATAATGTTTTATACAAATGATAAAAAATGCGGTTCTCTTTGTATGGAGAAAGTAAGTGCTTTGAAATAAAAACAGGATCTTTTTGTAGAAAATACGAGATGCGGTCAGACGTATTGAATGTTTAAAAATGATGCTTTAAAACTTGCCGGATAAATAACGGTTTATAAGATTGAAAGTAATTAATCATAATAAAGAGAAATTTAAAATAATACGTGATTGCAAACGTAGCGATATTTTTATCAAATACTTAAAACTGTTTTGAAGTTGCAGCTTCGCGATAACGTACTTTAAAATCGCGTTTGTTTTGGTGAAAACATATAAATGCTTTTTTAATTTCAGATTAGACTGTAAAATGGACGATATAATCGAAATTATTGAACAACCTAATTAACGAGGGGGGGAGAGAGCGAGGATGAAAAATGATACGAATAGCAACGGTGTTTAGTGGTATTAATATAATGAAAAAAGCTCCTGTAAAACTTCGTAAAAATTACTAACGGTAAATGTCCTAAAACCGAAAGAACTCTTTCGAAAAAAAGGAAGAATATTTTTTGAATAAACAATGCACCGCTCGCAATGCATTGATTGCTAAAGCGTTAAAACTTCTTATAGTTGAAAACAGTTTAAATCATATCGTTATGCAATAAAAAAGAATAAACGTCCGTTTGCACACTCACGATTCTAAAGTTCAATGTTTTGCTGATTGTAGAACATTTACGTGGAGTGTGCAGACGGACGTAGATCTGCTATTAACATTAGTTTATTTTGGTTTCTGAAAACAAGTTAATAATATCTTCAGACGCTTGAATGGGAATGAGGTATATTAATGACTATATCTATTTCTGCGTTGAATGACGCGGATAAATCGTATGGAAGATTGTTCTTTTGAACGGTCGATTTAACATGTTTCTTTCTTAGTTATATATGACTTCATATTTGATGAGATATACGTCATTATTCGGCGTGATGCAAAGCTTAAAGTCCTTTGCCAGAGGTTTACCTCTAAAATAGATTTCTGTATACTCGTTTATTTCGAAATAGTAATAAAGCTTTCCGTTTCCGCTTCCCGGTGCAATGAATACTTCTTCGGATGCCGAGCCTGATACTGTTTGATGAACTTTTATTTGCAGATTTTCTTCGCTCGCTGCATCGATAATAATAGCGATTGAATTACCGTCGAAACGCGGAATTTGTAAACTATTATAGTCATAATAGTAATGATTGGTAATTTTACCGTTTAAATCGATGATTATTTCGGTTTGATGTTGTGGCGTTGAGCTTTCGGGATGATCGGGTTGCGGCTCGAAAATATCATTATCGTCTGAATCATCGGGCGATGTGTCTGTGTTCGGTTTGCCGCCGGGGCTGAAATCATTGTTGCCGCTTTCCATATCGCCGTTATTTAAACCTTCATCGAATGATGAATTTGAATCTCCTTTTGCGCCAAGAAACAGAAAATCGAGATTGTTTATCATGAAGGTTAAAACTATGCTTACACACAGTAGAAGCGATGCTGCAACCGTAATTTTCTTAAAAAACAGTGAACGGGTGCGTGCTTTTGTGGGATAAGTTAGGTATTGCTCCGGCAAAGTGCCTATTGCTTCGAGCAGTTCGCTACCTGTTATTTTGTTCATTATTAGATCCCTTCCGTAAGATTTTGATGTTATATAGAGTAACCGTATACTTCGAGATGGAGCTTAAGCTTATCACGCGTTCTTTTTAACACGGTCTTAACCTTGCCTTGTGTAACGGAAAGCTTCCTTGAAATAGTATGTAAGTCTTCCATATAGAAGTATCTTAATATGAAGATGCTTCTTGTTTCCTCGGGGAGCTTTGCTACGAATTTTTCTATTAATACAGAAAGCTCGGATCTGAGGACTTCGGCATCCGCGCCGTCTTTTTCGGGGATTGCTTCTGTCAGCTCGTTGGATAAAACCGTAATAGAAACTACGCGCTTTTTTCGGTTTGCGCGTCGTATTCTATCAAAGCAAAGATTTCTCATTATTTTCGATAAATAGGCGAAAAGATAGCTTCGCGGATCGGTCGGAGGAACGGTTTCCCACGTTTTCATATAGGTGTCGTTAGTGCATTCCTCGGCGATATACACATCGTTTGTTATACGTGCGCCGAAGGCTCTTAAGCTCCTTCCGTATTTCAGCTCGCAGTTGGCTATGGCTGATTCGTTTCGCTCGAAGAATAATTCAACTATTTTTTCATCAGTCAAGTTTATTCCCCCTTTCATTTATTATAACGACAAAAACCGAGTAGGGTTTCATCTTTTTTAAAACTTATTTTTTTGTAATATTCTTTCGTAAAAAGTGTTTACTTTTTTCGTAATTTGTGGTAAAATAATTATGAATATAAATGTAATATGATTGGAGAAAAATATGTCAGTTGCTGTTATTACAGGTGCATCCAGCGGTATCGGACGCGAGTTCGCGTTTAAGCTTCGTGATATTGCGAAGGTCACTGAGTTCTGGCTCATTGCAAGAAATGTTGAAAGAATGGAAAAGGTCAGGGATGAGCTTGGTGTTCCTTGTAAGATAATATCTGCCGACCTGACAAAATTCGAGGGGATTGAGAAGTACCGCGCGGCTCTCGAAGAAGAGAAGCCTGAAATAGCCTTCCTCGTAAATGCAGCCGGCTTTGGCGTGTTCGGCTCTTTTGACGTTTTGTCGGAAGACACGGTCACGGATATGATAGACCTTAACATCAAGGCGACGGTGCTTATAACGCACATGAGTGTGCCATATATGAAGGCGGGCGGAAGAATAATTGAGCTTGGAAGCGGCTCGTGCTTTACTCCATTGCCTCATTTTAATATCTATTCATCGTCGAAGGTGTTTGTTCTTCATTATACAAAGTCATTGAACTACGAGCTTCGTCCGTACGGTATACGCGCTACTTGCTTCTGTCCCGGTTGGGTGGATACGGCGTTCCTGCCGAAATCACTCGATGCACCCGACGCATACGTTCCGAAGCGCATGAAACCTTTGCTTAACGTATCAAAAGTTGTTGAGGGATGCGTAAAGGCAAGCATCAAGGGCCGCGCTATGTACGTTACGAATTGGTACACAAAGCTTCAGCATCTACTTTTCAAGCTTGTTCCTGACTGTATTCTGACAAAGCTTTGGCTTGGTATGCTCAAGAAAAACGAAGAAAAGTCTGCGGAGGAAAAGTAATGGCGAGGAAAAGCTTTAATCCCGGGACACTTCTCGTGCCGCTTCCTGCGGTTATGGCAACGGTTGGTGATATGGAAAAATCGAATATCATTACTATCGGTTGGACGGGAATTCTTTCGAGTGATCCTGCGAGAACGTACATTTCCGTGCGCCCCTCAAGGCATTCGCATAAGCTCCTTATGGAGAATCCCGAGTTTGTTATTAATCTTACAACGGAAGATCTTGCTTTTGCAACCGATTATGCCGGTATATATACAGGCGCTAAGGTTGATAAGTTTGAGAAGCTCGGATTGACTAAGATCGAGAGCGAAAAGGTAAAAGCTCCGACTATCGCAGAGAGTCCGCTCGCACTTGAGTGTAAGGTGTTTGACGTGCTTCATTTTGGCACGCATGACGTTTTTATGGCTGATATAGTAAACGTAACCGTCAGAGAAGAGCTTCTTGACGAGAAGGGAAAAATGTGTATCGAGAGAGCAGGTCTTATGGCTTATGCACACGGTGAGTATTACTCTCTGGGTAAAAGAATTGGTAAGTTTGGATTTTCTGCTGTAAAACGCCAAGGTAACAGTAATCAAAAAAACGATGCAAAATCCGAAAGAACCGCACCAAAAACTGAGCGCGCGGTTGAAATTCAGACGGGAAAAAAGAAGGAACGTTTTTTTGTCGGTGGCGCATCAAAAGGTGCGGGGACGAACCCCAAAAAAGCAACTAACAATAAAGGTAAAAAGAAGAAAAACACAAAAAAACGTGCAACGGGTACCGCAAAACCCAAAAAAGAGGTAAAAAATGAAAACTGAAGCAAATATAACAACGCGTGATAAAATACTTCTTTTGATCGAAAATGAATTTGAAAGCGATGCTGCTTTTGAAAGGGAAGTCGGACTTCAGTCTAAAACCGTAAATAACTGGCGTCGCGGACGTTCTTCTTCATATATGAAGATGCTGCCGAGGCTTGCGGATGCTTTTGATGTAAGTGTCGGCGAGTTGCTTGATATGCCTATAACTCACGATTCGGGAGATCTCTCCGAGGATGAGATAGAGCTCCTTACTCTCTATAGAAAGAGCGGTGTTCTTTCTGCAAAGCAACGTATCGCTTTGACAAAGACACTCGAGAGCGTGATAAATCTTTACTTAAGTTCAGCACCGGATAAGAAAAAGATTCAAAAGAAGTGAAAAAACGATTAATTAAAAAGCCGAATTACTCTTTGCTGGAATTGGTTATGAGTGATTCGGCTTGTTTTTTAAAATGGGTTAAAAGCAAATAATAGTTTACATATTCTTGCAATATTTGGTTTCTCGGTAAACGCTGGGGGAACAATTTTTGTACTTTTTAAAGATGCGGTTGAAGTAAGAAACGGAAGAAAATCCTACTGCTGACGAAATATCAAGAATGCTTTCATCGGTCGATGAAAGCTTTTTTTCTGCTTTGCATATACGAACGAAATTTAAATATTCGGTGAAGGTGGCACCCGTGGCAATTTTGAATATACGGCAGAAATAGCTTCTGTCAAATCCGAGCATGCTGCTTATATCCGAAAGATCTATATTTTCCGAATAGTTTTCGTTTATGTAAGTCATGGCGGGTAATATTTTCTGAACGGCAGGCGTGCTGAAGACTTGCTCACCGTCGGAGAGAATATTATTTCTGTAAAGAAGTCCTATTACCTTGAGTATGAGAGAACGAACTATTATCTCGTATGCGTTCTTTTTTTCTTCGCATTCGACAAGTATTTCTTCAAAAAGAGCGAAGAGCTCTTTTGAGTTCAGAATTCTCACGGGTGTGGACTCAAGGTTAAGAAGCCTTATTGAATACTTGATTATTTTTCTGATTTCAAGGTTGATATAGTTGCTCTCCCTGAATTGAACCAGCGCGGTGACCGTACCCTCTTCTATAACATGGGTTTCGTGAGGTACGCCAGCGTTGATAAATATTATTTCGCCCGATCTTGCTATATAATCTACGCCGTCAACACGGCATAGAAATCTTCCCGAAAAGACGGGGAGAAATTCCAGCTCATCGTGATAATGCACATCGGATATCCGACGAGGAATAGGAACATTGTGCGCTTCGCTTTTTCTTGCGCAGATGTCAAGCTTCGGTATATTTGCTTTTACGTTTTCTATTACCATTTATATGCCTCGATAGTAAAGTTTTTTTCATTATATCATTTTTTAACTGCAAATGCAATATTTTGATAATAAGTAATTTATTTTCTGTTTTATTAATAATAATTAATTGTTTTGTAAAACAATTTCTTGACAAAAGGAGAAATGTGTGATAAAATACCATGCGGTGCCCGAATGAGGGAGTAGCATGCATCGTGCGAAAAGCGTGATGTAGCAAGTCAACATCTTGGCGAAAGCCTGGCTTGCTTTAAATTGCCAGACTCATGTTTTTGTGTGAGTCATATATTGATATGAAAAGGACTTATGCAAACTCGCATGAGCCCTTTCTTTTGTTTAGAAAGAAAAGCAAATTTAAAAAGGAGAAAAAGTATGTACTATTGTAAAGACAAAGAGCAAGTACTTACCGAGCTTGGAAGTTCTGCTAACGGCTTGACAGAAGCAGAAGCTACAGCCAGACTTGAGCGTGACGGTAAGAATAAGCTTGCCGCTACCAAGGGAAAGTCTTTGTTCAGAAGATTTCTTGAGCAGCTTTCGGATCCTATGATAATTATTCTTATTATCGCTGCTGCGGTAAGCGGAATTCTTACCATTGTTGGTAACGCAAATCTTAAACCGGGTGAATCACCTGAGTCCTTTGCCGACGTAATAATCATCCTTGCGGTAGTTATTATTAATGCGGTTCTTGGAGTTTATCAGGAGAGTAAAGCTGAAAAGGCAATTGAAGCGTTGCAGGAAATGTCTGCCGCGACCTCGAAGGTAATTCGTGACGGAAAGCTTATTACCGTTCACAGTGAAGATATCGTGGTTGGCGATATTATAGTTCTTGAGGCAGGAGATGCGGTACCCGCCGACGCGCGTATTCTTGAGAACGCAAGTCTTAAGGTGGAAGAGGCGGCTCTCACGGGTGAGTCCGTACCCGTTACCAAATTTATTGATATTATCAATCTTCGTGATGGCGAGCGTGACGTTCCTCTCGGGGACAGAAAGAATATGCTTTATATGGGCTCTACCGTAGTTTACGGAAGAGGTGTTGCAGTAGTTACCGCAACCGGTATGGATACCGAGATGGGTAAGATCGCGGATGCGCTCCGTACGGCAGAAGACGGAGAGACTCCCTTACAGATAAAGCTTCACCAGCTTTCAAAGATACTTACCTGGCTCGTGCTTGGTATATGTCTTGTTGTATTCGGCGTTCAGATAATAAGACAGTTTTCGTCGGGCGGTGGCTTTAATGCCGAGTTCGCGCTCGATTCGTTTATGATAGCGGTTTCACTTGCAGTTGCGGCTATTCCGGAGGGACTTGCCGCGGTCGTAACAGTTGTGCTTTCTATCGGCGTTACGAATATGTCAAAGAGAAACGCGATAATCCGCAGACTTACGGCAGTTGAAACGCTTGGATGCGCTCAGATAATCTGCTCCGATAAGACCGGTACTCTTACACAGAATAAAATGACCGTCGTTGATTTCTTCGGTGAGAGCGAGGAAAAGCTTGCTTGCGCTATGGCTCTTTGCTGTGATGCGGAGATCGACGATGAGGGAAATATTACAGGTGAGCCTACCGAGGCTGCGCTCGTAGCCTTTGCAAACAAGCTCGGTCATCATAAATCCGCTCTTAAGTCAAAGTATCCGAGAGTAGCTGAGGCTCCCTTCGATTCATCCAGAAAAATGATGTCTACCGTGCACAGTGACGGTGAGCGCTTCGTTCAGTACACCAAGGGTGCGCCCGACGTTGTTATCGGTAAGTGCACGCATTATCTCAAGGATGGCGTTCCTACTCCCATTACCGAGGAGTACGTGGCATCGATTCTTGAGGATAATAAGAGAATGGCCGATAAGGCGCTTCGAGTTCTCGCATCAAGTATGAGAATATGGGACGCGCTGCCTGCGGATAGCTCTCCCGAGAATCTCGAGCGCGAGCTTTGCTTCGTCGGTCTTACAGGTATGATAGACCCGGTACGTCCCGAGGTTAAGGATGCGATAGTAGAATGCCGTACGGCAGGTATCCGTCCTATTATGATCACGGGTGACCATATAGATACCGCAGTTGCTATCGCGCTAGAGCTCGGTATCATAGAGGATGAGCGCGGCGCTATGACGGGCTCGCAGCTGAACGAGCTTTCCGACGAGGAGTTCGAAAAGGTATTCCGCAATATCAGCGTTTACGCAAGAGTTCAGCCCGAGCATAAGACAAGAATAGTTACCGCATGGAAGAATGCTGGCTTCGTTACCGCTATGACGGGTGACGGAGTAAACGATGCTCCCTCGATTAAAACAGCAGATATCGGTGTCGGAATGGGTATCACGGGTACTGACGTTACGAAGAACGTAGCGGATATGGTGCTTGCGGACGATAACTTTGCGACGATAGTAGGCGCTGTTGAAGAAGGCAGACGCATATACGATAATATCCGTAAGGCGATCCAGTTCCTTCTCGGTTCCAATATGAGCGAGGTGCTTGCGATATTCTTTGCAACTCTCCTCGGATTCACAATTCTCGAGCCTGTTCATCTTCTTTGGATAAATCTTGTTACAGACTGCTTCCCGGCGCTTGCTCTCGGAATGGAGAAGGCGGAGTCGGATATAATGAAGCGTAAGCCGAGAGATACGAAAGCGGGAATCTTCTCGGGAGGTATGGGAGTTGACGTTGCTTACCAAGGCGTTCTCGTTACCGTTCTCGTTATGGCATCGTACTTCATCGGTCACTTTATGGAGTCCGGTAACTGGGAGATCACAAACAGCAGCCACGGTGTAACTATGGCATTCCTTACGATGTCGATGGCAGAGATATTCCACAGCTTGAATATGAGAAGCCAACGCGGAAGCATATTCGGTCTTAAAACACATAATAAAATGCTTTATATAGCGGCAGGCGTATCGTTCGTAGCAACGACTCTCGTTTGCGAGGTAGGCTTCCTTGCAAAGGCGTTTGAGTTTGAAGCGGTAAGCTTCAAGGAATATGCTGTGGCAATACTCCTTGGTCTTTGCGTAATTCCTGTTGTTGAGCTTGTAAAATTCGTTCAGCGGAGAATCGAAAAGAAAAAGGCTGCGAAGGCTTAAGCTTAAGCTTATAACGGTTACAGGTTTTTATTTTCAATATATATTCAAATTGCATAAATTTTGGGACTCGCAGGCTTTTTGCGAGTCCCTTTTTTTGTATTTTTTACCATATTTTCGTTGGCGTGTCAAGTTTTTATTGACATAACTTCGGTTTTTGTGTAAAATATATACACATCTTTTTTATAAAAGGGAGGATAAAACATGCCAACTGAAACATCGTATAAAATTCGTACTAAGAAGAGAAACGTCTTTCTTCGCGTATCGAAGGGACATTTCGCAACCAACCACAGCCATATAAATTATTATATAGACGTTACCACGCAGAAAACGCGCCTTTCAGAGGCTCAGGCTGTTGCGACCGAGCTTGTAAGCTATTACAGTAATACAACGATCGTAGATACGGTGCTTTGCCTTGACGGTACTCAGGTTATCGGTACGTGCCTTGCGGAGGAGCTTACCAAAGGAAACTTCGTATCGATAAACGCGCATCAGACCGTATACGTTTTGACTCCGGAGCATACTACGGGAAGCCAGCTAATATTCAGAGAGGGACTTCTTTCGGCTATACAAGGTAAGCACGTGCTTATTCTTGCCGCTTCCGTAACTACGGGATATACCGCGAAGTCTGCAATTGAGGCTATTCAGTATTACGGCGGTCACGTTGCGGGAATCGCCTCAATATTCGCGAGCGTTGATGAGTGTATGGGTTATCCGGTTCGCTCTGTATTTGAGACGTCTGACCTTGAGGATTATCAGAGCTATCCTTCTCACGAATGCCCGCTTTGCCGAGCAGGGAAGAAAATAGATGCTCTTGTAAACAGCTTCGGTTTTTCTAAGCTTTAATTTGAGCGGAGAGTGTAAAAGTGAGGTTTTTGCATTCTCTCGGTCTATTAAATATGAGAACGTCGGCAGAGAAAATCTGCCGACGTTTATTTGTAATTATTTATATTTGTGATAAAAATGACTACTATTGTTATAAAATTAGCCGTTTTCATCGTCTGATATAGTGTTTTCGGGTGAATCAAGAAAGGCTATTGCATCGTCTGGAATTTCTATGATACCGTCGTGGTCTGTATCTTCGGGCTTTACCCTTGCGACTTTGAGCAGAAGTGATAGAGCGCTTTTGAAGAAGGAGCCGAGGGGAGAAGATTTTCTCTCATCTTTTTTTGAGTCATCCTTGTTATCCGAAAGGAATTTTGATGCAAGCGATTTTAAAAGACCTGCGGATTTTTCGTTTTTCTCTGCGATCTCTTTGTTGTCAACTCTCAGCTTTTCTTCAAATCCCGGAGCAAGGGTGCTTATCATAGGTAATGACGGATTAAATACCGAACTTATCTTTTCTTTAATAAAACCTTCGCCCATCTTCTTTTCAATAAGATTCAAGATAAATCCGCCCTTAGTGCCCGAGGTGAGGTTTTCAAAATATGTTTCGGCAATTTTTTCGTTCGGCATCTCGCTCATTCTTACAAGAATACCCTCATCCGTGTGAGTTATTTTAATAATTCTGACGTTCGGCAGCTCGGGGAAGATAAGCTCGATTTTAAATATCGGCTGCCGTTCCTCATCAAAAAGTATCTCCGCTGTCGCGCGTAAGATATATTTTTCACCCGAGAAATCCAAAACCGATTCCTCATATCCGTAAAGACCGATCGGTATATCGTATGAAGTACCACCCTCGACCGATGTCAATATGAGCTTTTCTCCGTAACGCTTGAATTCAAACGATTCGATACCGCCGGAGTAATTGTTCTGCATAACCGAAACGAAAAGGGGAAGTATACCCGAATTGTTGCTCCGGGCTGCGTATTTTCCGATAAGCGGTGTGAAACCTTCTATAAAAGGGCGCCTTTGTTTGATTCCAAGAAAATAAAGAAGTCCGCGAAGTTCACTTTTCGGAATGACGTTTCTGCGTGATTGGAAAAAGCTGTCAACCTTAGCTTTTAAGTGATTATAATCAGCACGGGTAGCGGTATAATCATCTCGGTTCAGCTTCAGATTGCGACGTAATACGGCTAGAGTCGGACTGTCGGAGAACAGCTCGTTGTTACCGCAGTTGATAACTGCGAGGATGTTCATTTTAGGATATATCCATACGTTTTGACCGAGCATGCCGTTGAAGAGTATCTCCTCACCGCCGGGACTTACCCAAACGTGCATTCCGTAATCAAAGCCACCGATAGAATTAGGCACGTCGGATAGAGGCTCGCACATTTTTGATACGTATTCCTCGGAGAGTATACGCCTATCCCCAAACGTGCCACCGTTCATGACGAGGAGTCCGAGCTTGGCGAAACTTTCGGGGGAGAGGTAGAGTCCAAATCCGCCTTTCGTATATCCTTCGGGGCTCTCTTCCCAAAAATGGTCGGTTATTCCAAGAGGCGTAAAGAGTTTTTCCGTTGCATACTCATAGAGTGATACACCTGTAATTTTAGTGATAATTCTGCCGAGTATATATGAATTTATACTGTTATATGAGAATTCTTCACCGATTTTAGCTATGGGCTTTGACTCGAAAAATGCATCTGTCCACTTATCCTCGGTCACCGTACCGAGCTCAGCAAATCCGGAGCCGCCTCTCATAGTCAGAAGGTCAAAGAGCGTAAGAGTAAGATATTTTTCGTCAGGTGATGACACCTCCGGGAAAAAGTCAAGAATGCGTGCATCCAGAGAAAGCTTTCCCTCGTCGTAAAGGAAGCCTAAAGCAAGACCCGTGACGGTTTTTGACATAGAATGCGCAAGATGCGAGAACTTAATATCGTATCCGGGGGCAGAAGCTTCGAGAATTATTTCTGAGTCCTTTACTACCGTTAAGCTGTGTATATTTGCTTTTTTCTCTGCTTCAAGCTCCTCGAGTAAGGCTCTTAATACGCGCGAGTACTTATAATTTTTACCTCCAAGTCTGCGAGGCAGGTCTTGAACACCGATTCCGCTGACGGAAGTCTTTTGCGGAATATAGGGAATAACAGACGGATGCTTGCTCTCTGCAAGCGCAAGTTCAATAAGCAGATTGATCGCTCTTTTCTTATAGTTTTCCATAAATCAACTTTTCTCTTTTATTTACTAAGTATAGTATATCCAACTTTATATAAAAATGTTATTCGTTACCACAACGTTTTCGATTAAAATTTCAGGTCGGTATAAAGGAGCTTTCCAATACACCGACCTTTGTTTTATATGTCTGTTTTAATTGCGCTACCGCAACTTGCGGATTTGAACGCAGATTCCATAACTGAGAGAACTCGTCTTACCTCGTGAAGCTTAACGAAAATATCAGCCTTGCCGTCAATGGTAGCAACAAGATTTCTGTAATAATCATGAACGTCGGACGTAGGACGGTCTATCTCGTAGAAATCCAGTGTTAGCTCATCACGGGGTGCCATTGTTTTGGTAATTCCTGCAGCGGTCTGAACAGGGAGAACCTCTTTTTCGCACCATGCCTTGAGCTTTGCGACGCGGGTTTTCTTCTGCCAATCGTCGATTATTGCAGTACCGCTTTTTGCCTGCATATAAAATCTTGGGAGGGCTAAGAAATTGTACGTTCCAACTTCAATGGTTGCGTGTTTACACGATTCAAAGGTGAGGCGGAGATTAAATCCGTCGTCAACCTCGTCTGTTGTTATATTATTTACTTCGCAGTATACCTTGACGATTTTTTCGGGAATCAGTCTTAACATCTGGTCGATAAGATGAACGCCCCAATCAAGTATCATACCGCCGCCCTGAGGCTTATGGCATCTCCAGTCTGAGGGAATACCGCGTGATCCGTGTATTCTCGACTCGATATTGACTACCTCGCCTATCTCGCCGCTGTTAACGATAGACTGCATTGCAAGGTAATCTACGTCGTAGCGTCTGTTCTGATGAACGGTGAAAATTCTTCCGTTTTTGGCTGCAGCATCACACATCTCGTCAAAATCAGAGAGTGAGAGAGCTACGGGCTTCTCGCAAACCACGTGCTTACCGTGATTTAATGCATCTATAACTATCTCCTTGTGCGAGTCGTTGGGGGTAGCGCAGAGCACGATATCAACACTCGCATCCGAAAGAAGCTCCTCGCGAGAATTATAAACGCGAATGCCAAGCTCGTGTGCCGCGTTTATTCTTTTTTCTGCTATATCAAAGATGCCGGCAAGCTCGATAACGTCGCTTTTGTTTGCCCAGTTTGCGTGCCAGGCGCCCTGACCGCCGTATCCGATTATCGCAAGTCTTTTTTTCATAAAATGTCCTCTCAAATAGATAAACCGCCCGAGTCAGCTTTGCTTTTGTGATTGCAAAATGTATATTTGGGTTTCCAATTTATCTTCTTTTGACTATTCTAACATATAATTATATATTTTTCAAGAACAATATTGCCTTTTTTATTAACGATATATTGTTTTTATGTTGAAAGCAGTGCATCGATACCTAAAATGTCCGCGAAAAGACCTGCGGTAAATCCTGAAAGGATCAGTATACCTATTACTGCAAGGTTAGCACTTCTGTGCTTGTTTACTTTGAGGAGCACGAGCAGACCTACGCCCGATGCAGAGAAGAGTCCTGAAAGCATTGTGCCGAGGGTAATAAAGCCTGAGGTGTAGAATTCTGTCAGCGCAACCGATGCCGCGCAGTTGGGAATAAGACCGAATACAGCAGCGATAAGGTGGCTGATAAATGGTTTGTTATACATGACTTTTGCAAGATATTCTTCGCCGATGAAGAATATTGCGGTATTAATAATGAGTGTGCAGAGCAGAATAAAGAGTGATATCTTTAACGTATGATGAAATGCGGAATAGAAAATACCGCGCTCGCAGTGGCAGTTATCGTTATCGCAGAGCTCGTCGATGTTTATCTGTTCTTTTTTACGTATGCAGTAATGCATAACGATATCAATTGCAAAGCCGATAAGGATAGCTACACCTACCTTGTAAAGAAGAATAAAAATAATTTTCTTTGAGCTGATGGTGGGATTGCTTATCAGAAGCGGTAGCATCTCGTCCGATGTTGAAAGAAATACCGCAATAAGAGTACCGAGTGATATAATTTTTGTGCAGTATAGGTTTGATGCAACGGAGGAGAAGCCGCACTGTGGTATAACTCCTACGGCACCGCCGAGTAAAGGGCCGAATTTTCCGGATTTCTTCAAAAATCCTACGGTCTTATCGGTTGCCCTGTGCTCGATAAACTCCATAAGGAGATAAGTGAGAAAAAGGAAGTGAACGAGAGGCAGGGTATCTATCAGTGCGTGAAGAATTACTTCTTCCAAAAACTCACCGAAACTGCCCAGCTTCTCGACAAGAAAATGCGAAAGTCCCGAGTGTCCGTCGTGGGATGAGTTTAACACGGCGGTCGAAAAGAATATTATGTATAATGGGTTCATTTTTTCCTCCGTGCTTAATGTTTATGAGCCTTGTGGCATACGTGCTCTTCTGAAGAGGCTGTGGGCACGCCCGTTTTGCAGTCCTTGCATTTTCCGAAAAGCATAGTGCCCGCATCAAGGGTAAATCCGTCGAGTGAGAGAAGTGCCGCTGCGAATTCGTGCGATATTTCATCCTCAAGATGGATAAGCCTTCCGCAATCGCGGCATTTAAGATGAAGGTGAGATGAGCATTCATCATCTCCTATATATTGATATGTGCAATGCCTCGTCTTCCCGTCGGAGAGGCGGCGAAGCTTGCCTTCGGAAACGAGCTCGGATACGATTCTGTAAACCGTGCTGCGTCCGTGTCCGTCTGTGGTTATTTCATCCGAGATCTCTTCAAGAGTGAAGGACCTTGAGGAATTAATACGCAAGAATCTGATTATTTGCGCGCGTTTTCCTGTATTGTATTTCATACATCTCCTCAAAAAATGAGAATTATTCTCAAAATGCTTTTATATAATACTACTTTTACGTATAAATGTCAATAGCAATTTCAGGAAAAGTAAAAACAATTGATTTTGCGTTAAAGATTGTATCGAGTGCTAAGGTGTTTTGGTAAAAAGTGCATTTTTAAGACTTTTTTAGTGTGGATTTTTAGCACTCGTGCGTTAACTCTGCTAATGTTTACAAAAAATACATAAATTGCTTTTGATTTATTCATAAAATAGCAGTAAACTTGTATCAGTAGAAAGTTTGGAGGTGATTTTGTGAATTTAGAAAAAATAACAGCTAAAACAAGAGAAGCGATAGAGAGAGCGAGAGATCTCGCGGCAAGCTATTCCGCATCTGCTATTTCGGACGTTCATCTTCTTTTAGCGCTCATCTCGGACAGAGAGGGGTTATGCAGCTCGCTCTTATCTGCTATAGGATGTGATATGGCAAAGCTTTCCTCGGAGCTTGAGAAAATAGCCGAGGTGATGCCAAAGGTCAGCGGCGGAGGTTATTCCCTAGATAAGCTTTACTTAACTGCCGACGCCGAACGTGTAATGGATAAAGCCGATGCCGAGCGCAAGCAAATGGAAGACGAATACATTTCCGTTGAGCATATTCTGCTTGCGTTTACCGACTCCTCATCGGATAGAATTAAAAAGCTTATAGTAAAGCACGGAATAAAGAAAAAAGACGTTTTAAATGAACTTAAGAGAATAAGAGGTAACAGAAAAGTGACAACAGATAATCCCGAATCCACGTATGACGTGCTGACGAAATACGGTCAGGACCTGACAGAGCTTGCAAAAACAAAGAAGCTCGATCCCGTTATCGGCAGAGATGACGAGATAAGAAACGTAATAAGAATACTTTCAAGAAAAACTAAAAATAACCCTTGCCTCATAGGTGAGCCCGGTGTTGGTAAAACGGCGATAGCCGAGGGACTTGCGCAAAGAATAGTCAGAGGTGACGTTCCCGATAACTTAAAGGAGAGGACTTTGTTTTCTCTTGATATGGGAGCCTTGGTTGCGGGCGCAAAATATCGCGGACAATTTGAAGAAAGACTAAAGGCTGTTTTGACCGAGGTTAAGGAATCCGACGGGAATATAATTCTTTTTATCGATGAGATACACACGATAGTCGGCGCGGGTAAGGGCGAAGGAGCGATGGATGCGGGTAACTTACTCAAGCCTATGCTCGCGAGAGGTGAGCTTCACTGTATCGGCGCTACAACGCTTGACGAATACCGCGAATACGTAGAGAAGGACGCGGCGCTTGAAAGACGCTTCCAGCCGGTGCTCGTTGATGAGCCGACGGTTGAGGATACTATCGCAATTCTTCGCGGACTCAAGGAGAGATACGAGGTATTCCACGGCGTAAAGATACACGACGGCGCGCTTATATCCGCCGCGACTCTTTCGCACAGATACATTACGGACAGATTCTTACCCGATAAGGCGATAGATCTTGTTGACGAGGCGTGCGCCTTGATCAAGACCGAGATGAATTCAATGCCTACCGAGATGGACGAGATTTCGCGTAAGATAATGCAGCTCGAGATTGAGGAAGCCGCATTGAAGAAGGAAAAGGATAAGCTTTCGCAAGAAAGACTTGGTGCGATACAGTCGGAATTATCCGGACTCCGCGAGAACTTTGGCGCGATGAAGCTTCGTCTTGAAGCGGAAAAGGCAACGATAGCCGATGCTCAGAAGATACGTGAGCAGATAGACGCGGTATCCCGAGAGATCGAGATTGCCGAGGGCAGATACGACCTTAACCGCGCGGCAGAGCTCAAATACGGTAAGCTCCCCGAGCTGCAGAAAAAGCTCGCGGAAGCGGAGAAAAAGGAGAGCGAGCGAGAAGCGACTCTGCTCCGCGATGCGGTTACCGACGATGAGATAGCAAAGATAGTTTCAAGGTGGACGGGTATACCCGTGTCAAAGCTTGTCGAGGGTGAGAGGGAAAAGCTTCTTACTATGGAATCAATACTTCACAAGCGTGTAATAGGCCAGAATGAGGGTGTAACAAAGGTTTCGGAGGCTATTATCAGGTCGAGAGCGGGTATACGCGACCCGAAGCGTCCGATAGGCTCGTTTATGTTCCTGGGTCCTACGGGTGTTGGTAAGACGGAGCTTGCAAAGGCTCTTGCCGAGGCGCTCTTTGATGACGAAAGAAACATCGTCAGAATAGATATGTCCGAGTATATGGAGAAGTATTCGGTATCGCGACTCATTGGAGCTCCTCCCGGTTATATCGGATATGATGAGGGCGGTCAGCTTACCGAGGCTGTACGCCGCAAGCCCTACTCCGTGGTGCTTTTTGACGAGATAGAGAAGGCTCATCCCGACGTTTTTAACGTACTTCTTCAGGTGCTTGACGACGGCAGAATAACCGATAGTCAGGGCAGAGTGGTAGATTTCAAGAACACGATAATTATTATGACGAGTAACCTCGGCTCGGATATCATCCTCGAGGGTATATCGGACTCCGGAGAGCTTTCTGATGAGGTATGTTCCTCGGTTGATATGCTGCTTCGACGCTCATTCCGCCCCGAATTCTTGAACAGACTCGATGAAATCATTTACTTCAAGCCGCTCACAGTAGAGAACGTGAAGCAAATACTTGATCTCGTGCTTGCTGATCTTGCAAAAAGACTTGCCGATAGGAGAGTTGGAATATTACTTACCGATAGGGCAAAGGACTTTATTGTTTCGTCTGCCTATGATAGGCTCTACGGTGCAAGACCTCTCAAGCGCTTCGTTCAGTCGAAAGTTGAAACGCTCGTTGCAAAAAGAATTATTTCCGATGATATAGCACCGGATAGTGAAATTATCATAGATTATGACAATGAAGCACTCGTGACAGAGATAAAATGATAGTTTGTAAACTATTGCTCTCAAAATAAACCCAAAATGGCAACCCGAAAGCTAAAAAGCAGGGTTGCCATTGATTTTATTTATGTGGTTTATTTTTCCGCTAAAAGAGTCAGAGAGCCTATATAAACGTTGTGATTATCGTCACCGAAAGACGAGAAATACTCATCGTATTCAAGCTCGCACGTCTTGTTTTCGTATATCATCAGAACGTCTTTATTAGGATAGGTAAGGGTGACGTAATTCCCGAGGTGATTATTTCTCACTTCGCTTAAAATAAAGCTGCCGTCCTCCTGATCGTGCAGAAGAAACCTATGAGGCGTGTCAAGTATTTCCTCTTTCTCGTCAAAAACGTCCTCAATCGTTATCTCCCCCGCGTTATAAAACGTATAAACGTATTTTAAATGAAGATAATATTTTTTCATTTTTCGCTCCGTATTCTTTATTGCTCAGGTATTTTAACATAAAAGACGCGCAAAAGTCAAGAGAAAAACAAAAATGATTGTCGGTTTTATATTGACTTTGCTTTCCAAAGATGATAAACTTACTTTAGTTAAAACGAAAGGGGATGTTTTTATGCGACTCACTTTAGAGGATATAAAGTCGGTAGCCGTGGGAGCGGTAAAAATCACCGAAAACAGCGATGGGCATTTTAACTTCTTTAAATGCACCGATAGGCAGATCGAGGCATGGTATGAATTTGGAGATCAGACCTTGGGAGATCGTGCGAAAACAACGACAGGCATCAGACTGGACTTTCATACGAACTCTAAAAGCTTTGCTTTTCGTGGCACCGGCAGAAAGCTCGAGGTGCTGATCGATGGAATGCAGCGAGGTCTTTATTTCCCGAATAACGGTGAAGATTTTATTGAAGCTAAGCTCGATCTTACCGATTCGGTAGGAAATCATAAAGACGATATAAGAGTAACTCTCGTATTTTCAAGTCACGGTATTTCGGAGCTTTATTACGCAGAGCTTGATGACGGAGCATACGTTAAACGTCATGAGTTTTCGGTTAAGATGCTCTTTATCGGGGACTCGATAACTCAAGGCTGGAACTCTCATTACGATACGCTTTCGTTTGCATGGAGAGTTACTAATCACTATGATGCAGAGAGCGTTATAAACGGTATCGGCGGAGCCTTCTATGAGCCTAAGACCTTTGATAAACCTGATTTTGATCCGGATATTGTAATTATCGCTTACGGTACTAACGACGCCATGCGCTTCAAGGTTTTTGAGAATATGGAGCAAAGGGTTAAAGGATATCTCGATCTTGTAAAAGAAGCGTACGGGGATAAGCGCGTTATCGTTATTTCACCCATATGGCGTGCAGGCGCGGAGATGAAGCCTATGGGCGCGGAATTCGATAAAAAACGCAAAATGGTTGAGCGCGAAGCAGTTGCTCGCGGATTCGAGGTCATTTCCGGACTTGATCTTGTGCCTCCGCGTCCTGAGTTCTTTGCAGATACATACCTGCATCCAAACGATCTCGGCTTTGGCGTATACGCGGAGAATCTGATTAAGTTTATTGATAAAAAACATTAAATATAACGGAGAGAAAAAAATGGCTAATAAAATAACGCTTACAGCTCACAGAGGATACAGACAGAAGTATCCCGAGAACACGATGATAGCCTTCAGGAAGGCGCTTGAGCTTGATATTGACTCGATAGAGATGGACGTTCATATGACTAAGGATTACAGAATAGTCGTATGCCACGATGCGGAGCTTAAGAGAACTACCGATAAGAGCGGACTTATCTATCATATGACTCTTGATGAGGTGAGAGAAGCTGACGCGGGAATCAAATTCGGTGAGGAATTCAAGGGAGAAAAGATTCCGACGCTTGATGAATTTCTCGAGCTTATGGCAACACGCCCTGACGTAAAGGTTTTGCTCGAGCTTAAGGATTATCCCGAGGAGATAGGCGATTTCGCATATGCATCGGCAGGTGAGACTCTCCGTCTTTGCAAGGAATACGGAGTTTTCGGTAAGGAAAGACTTACCGTTGTAACCTTCTCCGCAGGTGTGTGCGCATGGCTCAGAACGAGATATACAAAGGACGATTTTGCTATCCACGGCTTCTATCCCAAGACTTTAATGAGAGGCTGGGAAAAAGACGATCCTTATAAATACTATGACGAGGTATGTATTTTCTGCCGTGGTCAGAAATCCAACGAGGGTATGCCTCAGCCTCATCCCGAATCTGTCGTTGAAGCGCAAGCGAGATTTGATGAATTCAGACTTATGGGTATCAAGCCGTGCGTTTACTTCAGCTGTAATACGAATGAAGATGATTATAAGCTCGCTCTCGAAAGAGGTGCTATAGGCTTCACCTGCGACGATGCCAAGACCTGCGGTGAGATACTCGATAAGCTCGGCGCAAGAAAGCTTAAAGACTGATATTGAGCACTTATCTTAGTCTCGAGCCTTAATTTTCAGTGCTTTTGCACTTACCACTCTTGCAAAGTTTAACTTTGCACATGTGCAATTTCGGATCTTGGTATTTAAATAATTAATATCTAAGAGGCTAGTTTAAGTTGAAAAAAGCTGAGCTAGCCCTTTTTAAAAAAGTGACAATTTGACATATTTTGGTGACATAATCCAATGGATTTGATTACGATGTTATTATATAATTATTAATGTAAATCTATAAAAATTAAGATTGGAGAGAATGCATCTATGTATAAGAAAAAAATTGCCATAGCTTTCGTATGTGTTGCGCTTTTACTGTGCGCCGTCGGGCTATCCGCCTTTGCGGATAACGGCGCTGTTGTGCTTAATTCCAATGACTTTACGTCGGGAAACGGCATTTGCGGAGCGCAGAACGCAAAAGCGTCGGACGGTGTGAATTACGGTCAGTCAGCGCTGACTCGCAAAACGGGCGCGGACGGAGGCAAATATGCCGTGTTTCATCCCACGCTGACCGGTAAGAATCCGGCGCACGGCTTCGTTCAGGTTAAATACAGTGACGTTTATCTCGGTCCCGATGATGACGTCGAATATTTCATACTTGAGTTTGATTTTGCTACCGAAACGCAGTATCTTGATAGGCTTGAGTTTGAATTTATAGGAAAAAATGCAAGCGGTAGCTCGGTTTTCGGTAATGAGAAGCCGCATTTATCTACCGACACGAACGGAAAATTCACCATTACCTCGGCGGGAAAAACCGTTGAGATAGAGCAGGAGCGCGGAAAATGGCAGCATCTTACCTTCGTGGTTAAGACGGAGCTGAACGATGCCTCCGGGGCAGGCTCTGTTGATTCGGTGCTTTATACTTACTGTAACGGCAATTTCATTGGCTCGGGTAAGATATTCAAAAACGATGCCGTATATATGCACTCTTTGCGTATAAGCCAGTTAAACGGCAGGCAGGTTAATGTAACCGATACCTTCTGCTTTGATAACGTTAAAGCTACCAAGCTTACGAGTGCCTATACGGGAAATTTAGCGTCGGTGCTTGCAGACAGCTCAAAAAATCTTAAGGAGTTCGATCTTTCCACGTATAAGGACGGTTACGCATTTCCTAAGACTGCAGCCATAGCCAAAATAGGTGATAAGCAATATTCGACGGTTTCCGAGCTTGAGGCTGCTACGAAGGCAGGAGACGAAATAACGCTTCTTGCTAACGTATACGAAAGGATTGACATTACCTGCGAGTGCAGTATATATAACCCCAACAAATATAGCTTTACTTACGATGCGGTTGGTTTTGAAAAGGTAGAGAGTCAGAACACCATCTCGTTTCTCGCACCTTTTGATTCTGTTGAGGTAATCTGGCACCTCGGTGATAAAACCGAAAAGCAGACGTATACCGACAGAACGGTTCCCACTCCTCCTGCATACGCGCCTACAATCGACGTAGACGGCGTTCTATGGAAGGCTATCGGCTTCTCAAAGAGCGAGGGCGGAGAAGTGGTTATGGATCTCGGAGTCGTATCTCCTTACAACAATGAATTCTGGCTGGTTTACGAAAAACCGGTAGCTTATTCGGCTAATAAGAGCGGCACCAAGACTTATTCGTATAACGTTAACGAAACGGAAACTCTTATTTCCAATGCTCAAAACGGAGATACCGTGTATCTGCTTGCCGATGTCTATACCAAAGCTGCGTTTACCGTAAGCAACAAGACCTTGACAGTTGACCTCTGCGGTTATACACTTCACATGACTGAGGGTGGTACGGGAGAAATGTTCACTGTCGGTGCAGGCGGTAATCTTACGGTCAAAAACGGTAATATAGAGGCTTACAAAAACGGAAGGATTCCCGTAGGCTCTACGTCGATAGCAAGACGCAGAATTTTCGTTACCTCCTCGGAGAGCTCTGTGCTTACAGCGAGCAACCTTAAAATAGATGCGTGCAAGATGATTGCTATCGTCAAAAACGGAAACGCAACATTTGATAAGTGCGAGATAGATTTTACAAAAGATTACGATAATATGATAGATCTGTACTCGAACAACAACAATTCGGCTCCTCCGACTCTCAATTTCAAGGATTGCAATATAAAGACGTATAAAACGATAGTAAACGTGTATAAGCCTTCAAATGTGTCGAATAACAATGCGGTTATCAACGCATTTGATTGCTGTATGAAAACCAATGAGAGAGTATTCGCAACCGAAGCGGCGGGTGCCGTGACTATTAAAGGCGGTAAGTACGACTGCAATAATCTTTTCGGCAAGCTTAACACAAATAAGGATGCAACCGCCTTTATAGGTGAGGGAACTCTTCTCAACTTTGCTGTTCTTGATGAGATGGGCGCACTTAATCTGAATTTTGACGGCGGTGCAGTAGCGCGTATCAACGATGATACGGGTTATAGGTATATAGTAACAAAATCTTACGCGAAGATAAGCTGGGTATGGCCTAACGCATCACGCGACGAAAACTGGCGCGTGGGGGATACTCCGATATGCCCCTTCGAGCTTCCCGAAAGCACAAGAGAGGTAAAATACGAGATACCCCAAATAGTTCCCGTTGCCACTGCCGCAACTTATACTCTGAGAACGGCTCAGAATTTTGAAACTAAGATATCCGCAGAGCTTGGAATGAATTACTCGCTCAACTTCTATATATCCGAAATCAACTTCACGTCGGTGAAGGTTGGCAACGTTACGTATAAGATGAGCGATGCCAAGATAGTTGAGGTTGACGGAAAAACCTATTATAAATTCAACACGGGTGCGATCTCGGCTGTGAATAGCGCAAACACCATAGAGGTGATGGTAAGCGTTTCGTCAGCATACGGAGAAAGACAGTACAGGTACGATATAAATCTTCTTAAGTACCTTGACCAAGTGCTTTCGGGCGGATACGGATACAATACGTACAGACTTGCTCTTTCAGTGCTTGGATGCATAAAGGCTCAGCTTCCCGATAACTATACAAACAATATTTATAACGATATAGCTAAAAAATATAACACGGATACCGTGCTTTCCGAAATAAAAGATGCGGGAGCCGATATATCTGCTGTGTCAAGCGCTTTAAGCTCCGTTTCCGTGGTAAGCGAAAACGGTATAGCTTATAGGCTAACCTTGAATTCTGCATTCAGCGGTGTTATAAATGTAACGTACACTCTTAACGGTAATGAGCGTACGGATGCATTCAGTGTTACTTCCGGCAAATGCGGAGGCAAATCTTCGATCGAGATCGGTACGGATGCAGCTTCATTTGCGGACGGTATCAAAATCACTGTTGATAATGCTGTGGGAGCGGTCGATATGGCGCTTTGTAAATCTCAGGCAGGCGATCAGAATCTCGATGAGCTCGCAGCAATATACGCTTACTCAAAAGAAGTTAAAAAATATGTTAACGAAAGCAAGGAGGGGTGATAAATGAAAAGAATTGTTTGCATATTACTTGTATTGGTTATGATTTTTTCTTCTTGCCTTATGACGTCTTGTAGTTTGATAAACAAGATAATTGGCAAGGATACACCTCCGGATAACACCGATAGCGGTGGCGATAATAAGGATGAAAACACCGACGTCGGTGATGACGAGAACGATGAAAACGAAGAGGATAAAGAGGACGTTATCCCCAATCCTCCTATTCCCGAGAGCGAGCAGCTCAATATTACCGAAAACGGATATACGTTCTTCTGCGCGTCGACGGAGACGGCAGTGCGTGAGTCTTTTGCAAATCTTATATACAGAATTGCCAAGGCTACCGGCAAGCAGCCGATCGTGGCGGCAAGTGAGAGCGAGGCAAACGTAATTTTCGGTGTTGCGGATTATACGGCACTCGGAGCAGGATCGGTTGTCGGTAGATATGAAATAGCTATGAAACACGGAAAGCTCTTCATCACCGCGGGAAACGTGGAGTCGCTTAATATTGCCAAGGACAGATTGCTTTCCTATAATACGGCTAGCGGAATCATAATTTCAAAGACGATAAACGAATCGTATATGTTTAATATCTATGATTACAGAGTAGGTAAAACTAACGTTTATACACCTACCGATCTTGCTAATCTGACTCTGCTTTCCGAGGTGAAGATCGATGGTGCTGTAATGACAGGCTTCAATCCTACTAAAAATAGTTATTCCTTAAAATCAAACGGTACGTACCCGATGATTTCCGCAACTGCGGTTAATTCCAACGCTACGGTAAACGTAGTGCAGGCAACTGCTGATAACGCGGTAGCTAAGATAACTGTATCCGTAAACAGCCTTAAGAGAGTATATTCGTTCAATTTCTATTCGGATACGGTAAGCTCGGTTGGCGCAAGTATAGTACATAAGAACGGCGCAAAGGGAACTATCTGCTTCGTCATAGATGACGGTACGGAAAGCACGGCTAATTTTATGTATAACAACATCTTTGGAAAAGAGGGGTATGAAAATATTACGGCAACCTTCGCGCTTATAACAAAAAAGGTTGCAACGATGAATACTACTACCGATGAGAATGGAAAAACCGTTTACGTGATAGACGAAAACGGTAAATATTCTTATACGGAGATAGACGGAAAGTTTGATTTCTGGCGAAAGATCCTTGCAACCGGAAAAGCCGATCTTGCAAGCCATACGCAAACTCATACCTACGAGGGCGATAACGATTCAGGCGGAATTTTCGTCTATAAAAAGAATGACGGTACGTATGCGCAAACAGCCGATTTACCTGAAGGAAACGTAACTATGGAGCTTGTTGCGTCAAACCAGATAGTAATGGATATTGCAGGCAAGGACGACAGTATCGCACTGATACTTCCGGGTGTAGGCGCACCTCATTCGGGATACTTTAACAATCTTTACCTCGAGTGCGGCGAGTATCTCGTATCGAGAGGTACGTTTGGTGCGGGAGTCGTAGTAACAGATTATAATAGCAGAATTTATCTTCCCGAAGAGCTGACGAACAGTAACCTGAAGTCCTTAGCGGCGTATATGATAGAACATTATACGACGGATCCCGCGGGATCTACCGATAAAAATTCTACGAACGAGGAATGTCTTGCCGCGGGTATTCAGAACTGGACTGACTTTATGGATACCGCAATCGAAACGGGCGGTTGGGCAAGCTTCTGCATACACGAAATAAGACCTGATAACTACACGGGCAGCGATCATCATATCTATGAAAGTCAAGCAAAACAGCTCTTTGCTTACGCTAATGCATATGGTGATGATGCGTGGATAGCAAGCTACAACGATGCATCAAAATACTACGTCGAGTGGAGTAAATCCACGGTAAGCAGCAAAATTCACGATAACAGCGTAATAACCGTAGCACTTGAAACTGACCTTACCGATCCGAGATACGATATGGCTCTCACTGTAAGAGTTGAGATTCCCAAGAGCTGGGCGGGAGCAACACTTGACGGAGAGAATCTCAATATCCTCTCGGATGAGAACGGAAGCTACGTGCTTGTTGATATCCTTCCAGGTAGCTCGGTTCAGATCATAGCCGACGGATACGACGTAAAGCCGGATGACGGTGTAGCTCTCGGATAAATTGGATTTTGATTATAATAGTTTACAAAACATAGCAAAAAAGAGGGAATTCCACTTGTGATTCCCTCTAAGACAATAATGGAGATTGCACTTTTTGATGATAGATCGCGCTTATATAGAAATAGGAAATATATGCAATTTAAAATGCTCCTTCTGCCCGGGGACTAAAAGACCTCCAAGGCAGATGACGGTAGACGAATTTACCGATATATGCAAAAAGCTTTCGGGAAAGGTGCGTCATCTTTATTTTCACGTTATGGGAGAGCCTCTTTTGCACCCCGAGCTGGATAAGCTCCTTACGGTTGCACGAGAATTCGGCTTTTCGGTTTCAATAACCACTAACGGAACTCTTTTGCCAAAGCTTTCCGAGCTTCTTCTCAGCCATGCTGACGTGCTTCATAAGGTAAGCATATCTCTACACGCACACGAGGCAAACGCGATAAAGCTTTCGGTTTTCGAATATATGGACGGAGTTATAGCCTTTGCTAAAAGATTTTCCGCTCTTGATAAAAACGCAGTATTCAGATTATGGAATCTCGATACTGTCGAGCGGACGGGAAAAAATAGCGAAAATCGTGAAATACTTGATATACTTCACGCAGAATACCCCGACCCGTGGCAAGAAAGATACTCGGGATATAGGCTGGCATACCGTACCTTCCTTGAGCTTGACGGCATATTTACCTGGCCCGTCGAGAGCGATGCCGAGCCTACCGATGTCGGAAAGTGCCACGGACTTACAGACCAGATAGCGATTCTATCCGACGGTACAGTAGTGCCGTGTTGCCTTGATTCAGAGGGGCAGATAGCGCTTGGTAACATATTTACCGATACGTTCGATGCTATACTCTGTTCTCCCGTTGCCGATAATATGATAAAAGGCTTCAATAACGGTAAAATGATACACCCCGTGTGCAAGAGATGCACATATGCAAGACGGTTTTCGAAATGACCTTTATTAAGTAAATATATGTATATGCAAGCTCTTGCATATACACGCAAAAAAGCGGTTGCTTCGCATCATTGGTGATGCGGAGCAATCGCTTTTTGCTTGTATTAAAAAAGTTCTATTATAAATGTTGGCGTAGATGCTCAACAAAAATTAAAAATATATTTTTGCTCTTTGTGTTATTATTTGATGCTGTCGCTGCTATTCTTCTGGATAACGTCGTGAGCGCCGCCCTCAACGATACTCGTTGCGGAAACGAGGGTGAGAACTGCCTTTTCCTGAAGCTCGGGGATCGAGAGAGCTCCGCAGTTGCACATTGTAGAGCGAACCTTCGCGAGTGACATAGCTACGTTGTCCTTAAGGCTTCCCGCATAGGGAACGTATGAGTCAACGCCCTCTTCGAATGAGAGCTTCTTATCTCCGCCGAGGTCGTAACGCTGCCAGTTTCTCGCACGGGCAGAGCCTTCACCCCAATATTCCTTGTAGTAAGTGCCGCCGATGGAAACCTTGTTCGAAGGGCTCTCGTCAAATCTTGCAAAGTATCTTCCAAGCATTACGAAGTCTGCGCCCATAGCGAGTGAGAGGGTAATGTGGTGATCGTAAACGATGCCGCCGTCGGAGCAAACGGGAATGTATATACCTGTTTCCTCGAAGTACTTATCACGCTCGGCGCATACTTCGATAAGAGCAGTTGCCTGACCGCGACCGATACCCTTAGTCTCACGGGTGATACAGATAGAACCGCCGCCGATACCGACCTTGATGAAGTCAGCACCGCAATCTGCGAGGAAGCGGAAGCCTGCGGCATCAACAACGTTACCTGCGCCTACCTTAACGGTATCTCCATAGTGCTTTCTTATCCACTCAATAGTGAGCTTCTGCCACTCGGAGAAGCCTTCGGAGGAGTCGATGCAAAGCACGTCAACACCTGCGTCAAGAAGAGCGGGAACACGCTCTGCGTAGTCTCTTGTATTGATACCTGCGCCAACGACGTATCTCTTGTTGGAGTCGAGAAGCTCATTGGGATTTTTCTTATGAGTATCGTAATCCTTGCGGAATACCATGTAGAGAAGATTTCCGTTATCGTCAACTATGGGAAGAGAATTGAGCTTGTGATCCCAGATGATATCGTTTGCTTCCTTAAGAGTCGTACCTTCCTTAGCGTAGATAAGCTTTGAGAAGGGAGTCATAAATTCGGAAACCTTGGTGTCGGGATCCATTCTCGTTACTCTGTAGTCACGGCTGGTAACGATACCGAGAAGCTTGCCCTGGGGCTTACCGTCCTCGGTTACGGCAATCGTGTTGTGTCCCGTTTTTTCCTTGAGAGCAACAACGTCTCTCATAGTAGCATCGGGAGTGATGTTAGAATCGCTGATAACAAAGCCTGCTTTTGTGGCCTTTGCGCGTTTTACCATATCAGCCTCATCCTCAATGGTCTGCGATCCGTAGATGAACGCAACTCCGCCCTCCTTTGCGAGAGCAACAGCGAGCTTTTCGCCCGAAACAGACTGCATGATAGCGGATACCATGGGGATGTTCATAGTGATAGCGCTCTCCTCGCCGCGCTTGAACTTTACAAGAGGAGTCTTAAGGCTTACGTTTGCGGGTACGCACTCGGATGAGCTGTATCCGGGGATAAGCAAATATTCGTTAAAGGTATGTGAGGGTTCATTAATAAACTTAGCCATTGGTTTATCTCCTTTACTTTTATCAGTAGTTAAGCTTGCCTTCGCAGTATACGCATCTGGCAATTCTTTCGTTTTTATCTGTTATCTTGAATATCTTCGGAAGCTCCTGCTCGCAGGTGGAAATGCACCTTCTGTTCCCGCAGGTATGCGTTTCTTTGATATAATCATCGCCGTCAAACGAGGGAGTGAGCTTCGGCTCGTTCACCTCGGAGAGAAGCTTCAGGATGAGAGCCATACGGATATATTTTCCGTATCGTACCTGCCTGAAATAGCAGGCTCTCGGGTCATCATCAACCTTAACGCTTATCTCATTAACTCTGGGAAGGGGATGAAGAACTGCCGTAGTGGGCTTTGCGAGTTGCATCTTCTCCGGAGTGAGAATGTAGCTGTCCTTAAGTCTTTCGTACTGCTCGGGATCGGAGAATCTTTCTCTCTGTATTCTCGTCATATAGAGAATGTCAAGTTCGGGGAGCGCATCCTCGAGCGATGCGGTTTCAACGTATTCCATACCGCACTTCTTTATAGTTTCTTCTTTTATGAAGCTCGGTATCTTAAGCTCCTCGGGGGAGATGAGCACGAGCTTGATATTCTTATAACGCGCAAGAGCGTTGATAAGCGAATGAACCGTTCTTCCGTACTTAAGGTCACCGCAGAAGCCGACTGTCATATTGTCGAGTCTGCCGCACTCTGCAGAGATTGTGAGAAGATCGGTGAGAGTTTGCGTCGGATGGCAGTGCCCACCGTCACCCGCGTTGATGACGGGGATAGATGCGTTGAGGGATGCAACGAAGGGCGCGCCCTCTTTTGGATGGCGCATCGCGATTATATCAGCATAAGCGCTGATTACCTTTGCGGTATCCGCAACGCTCTCGCCCTTTGCGGCGGATGAGCTGCTTGCCTCGGAGAATCCGATCACGCTTCCGCCGAGCTCGAGCATAGCCGCCTCAAAGCTGAGTCTTGTTCTTGTTGAAGGCTCAAAGAAGAGGGTAGCGAGTTTCTTACCGCGGCAAGCTTCGGAATACTTTCCGGGATTCTCAATAATATCCTTTGCCACGGATATAAGACCGTCTATTTCCTCGACCGAGAAATTATCTATATCAATCAGGCTTCTCATCTTATGCCTTCGCTCCGTAAACCTCGAGATACTTCTTGATTCGCTCAACGTTCTCGGTGTTCTTTTCGTCTGCTTCAAGGTACTCTATGATGTCGTATACGTCAACTATGGAATAAACAGGGAATCCAAACTGCTCCTCGATCTCAACCATAGCGCCCTTTTCGCCCTGACCCTTTTCCTTACGGTCAACCATAATGAATGTAGCGGCAACCTTAGTGCCCTCAAGGTGAGAAAGGATCTCCATGCTCTCACGTATAGCGGTACCCGCAGTGATAACGTCCTCAATTATAACGATATCCTCGCCCTCTTTAGGTACGTATCCTACGAATACTCCGCCTTCGCCGTGATCCTTGACCTCTTTTCTGTTGAAGAAGAACGGAACGTTGAGTCCCTCTTTGGAAAGAGCAACTGCAGCGGAAACAGAAAGTGAAATGCCTTTGTATGCAGGGCCGTAGAGAACAGCCTGCTTTTTGCCGAGCTTCTCAAAATAAGCTCTTGCGTAGAACTCACCGAGCGTTGCGATATCAGCACCGGTTTTGATCATTCCCGCGTTGATGAAGTAGGGGATCTTTCTGCCGCTTTTAGCGGTGAAATCGCCAAATTTAAGAACGCCTGCGTTCTCAAGAAATTCAATAAATTCTCTCTTGTAGCTTTCCATTTTTATTCTCCTTCAAATATTAGTCAACAAATTCGGCAACGCATCTCTCGTATGCCTTGGCAGGGTCCTCTGCGGCAGTGATAGGTCTGCCGACAACGATGTAATCCGAGCCTATTCTCTTTGCCTCAGCAGGAGTCATAACTCTCTTCTGGTCACCGACGTCACCGTCAGCAAATCTTACGCCGGGGGTAACTGTGAGGAACTTAGCGCCGCATCTTTCATGCACCTTGCCTGCCTCGAGAGGAGAGCAAACAACGCCGTCGAGTCCGGAATTTTTAGCGCATTCAGCATAATGCATAACAACGTCTGCAATAGGCTTATCTATAAGCAAATCGCGCTTCATGGTCTCCTCATCGGTAGAGGTAAGCTGAGTTACCGCGATAAGAAGGGGTCTTGTGCCGTCCTCTCTTGTAAGTCCCTCGATAGCCGCCTCCATCATTCTGCCTGTGCCTGCCGCGTGAAGGTTAGTCATATCCACGTCGAGTCTTGAAAGAACAGCCATGGACTTTTTAACAGTATTGGGGATATCGTGGAGTTTGAGGTCGAGGAATATCTTATGTCCTCTTGCCTTGATCTCACGAACGATTGAAGGACCTTCTGCGTAGTAAAGCTCCATACCTATCTTAACGAAGGGCTTTTTACCTGTAAATTTATCAAGAAATGCAAATGTTTTTTCCGCGCTGTCAAAGTCGCACGCGATTATAACGTCTTTTCCCATTTTTTCTACCTCTTGTATATTTAGTCTTTTACACCGCCGATTATCTCGGAGAGTGAAGTGATACCGTATTTTTCGCAAACCGAGGGAAGCTCCTCGATTATTTTTTTGCAAACGAATGGATCAACGAGGTTTGCCGCACCGACCTCGACCGCAGTTGCGCCCGCAAGCATAAGCTCGATAACGTCCTCTGCGCAGGATACGCCGCCCATACCTATAACGGGTATTTTTACTGCGTGCGCTACTTGATATACCATTCTTACCGCAACGGGGAAGATGGCCGGACCGGAGAAACCGCCCATTTTGTTTGCGATTATCGGGCGTCTGTTGTTAAGATTTATTCTCATGCCGAGAAGAGTATTTATAAGGCTGATACCGTCAGCGCCTGCCTCTTCGCACGCCTTTGCGATGGCAACAATGTCGGTAACGTTGGGGGAGAGCTTGATGAAAACGGGTTTTTTAGTTACCGCCTTTACAGCTCTTGTGACCTCGGCTGCCGCCTCGGGAGAAGTACCGAAGCTCATACCGCCGCCGTGAACGGTGGGGCAGGAAACGTTGACCTCAAGCCAGCCTATGTCGTCAATCTTGTCAAGCTTCTCGCAGGTGTAAGCGTAATCCTCAACCGAGAATCCGCTCACGTTCGCCATAACCTTTTTTGAGAAGCAGCGTCTAAGCTTTGGAAGTTCCTCGGAGATGACCTTTTCAACGCCCGGATTCTGAAGTCCTACGGCATTTATCATACCCTCGCGGCATTCCGCGATTCTCGGGGTGGGGTTACCGAATCTGGCATCCTTGGTCGTCCCCTTAAAGGAGAATGTTCCTAGAATATTTATGTCGTAAAGCTCGGCAAATTCATAGCCGTAGCCAAACGTTCCGCTGGCGGGGATTATGGGATTATCTATCTCAATTCCCGCAAGGTTTACCTTTAAATCTACCATATGATGTCCTCCTTTGCGAGCACGGGACCTTCCTTGCAAATGCGCTTATTTCCCGTAACGGTCTTGCAGGAGCAGCCCATGCAAGCGCCAAAGCCGCATCCCATACGCTCCTCGAAACTCATCTCGCCGTCGCTCTCTGAAGCACGGTAGAGCGCCTTGAGCATTGGCTCGGGACCGCAGGAGTAAAAGTAGGTGTATGAAAGTTCCTTCATAGCATCGGTAACAAAGCCTTTAATACCGTAAGAGCCGTCAACCGTTGCAACGAGTACCTTTGCGCCAAGAGCGGCGAATTCTTTCTCGTAGAACACTTCGTCCTTCGTGTTGAAGCCCAGGATAACGGTCACGTCCTTGCCCATAGAGCAAAGCTCTTTTGCAAGGCGATAGAGAGGGGGAACGCCAACACCGCCGCCAACCAGCAGGGGAGCATCACCTGATTTATCGAGGTTGTAGCCGTTGCCAAGACCTGTAAGGATGTCAATTTTTTCGCCGGGGCGCATTTTGCTCATAAACTCGGTGCCTTTACCTACTACCTTATATATAAGAGTGAGTATTCCGTCCTCGGAGTCGCATACCGAGATAGGACGCCTGAGGAAGAAGCCGTCAAGCTTCAGATTTACAAACTGCCCCGAGGCGGTTATATCAGACGTATCTCCCGAAAGGCGCATAAGAAATACGTTTTTCGTGAGAGGTCTGTTTTCAGTGATTTCAAATATTGATTGCTTCATTGTCATCACCTTACGCGTCGATTGTGGAGATACGGATCGTATTCTCGTCAAGAACGTCGAGAAGAACCTTTACTGTATCAAGAGAGGTGAAGATAGTTACGTTGCTCTCGGTCGCTGCCTTTCTGATATAGTAGCCGTCGGAGTTTACTCCGCTCGTGCCAAGACCGCTTGTGTTGATAACGTACGCGATATGTCCCTGACGAATGGAGTCAACGATCTCTGTGCTGCCTTCTCCTATCTTCTTGAGAACGTGAGTTCTGATTCCGTTCTCCTTAAGGAATTTAGCCGTTCCCTGGGTAGCCTCGATGTTGAAGCCGAGATTGTAGAAGCGGCGGATGAGAGGAAGAGCCTCCTCCTTGTCCTTATCCGCGATAGTCGCGAATACCGTACCGTAGTTCTGAAGGTGAGTGCCCGATGCTTGGAGCGCCTTGTAGAGCGCGCGATTAAGCTTATCGTCATAGCCGATAGCCTCACCTGTGGACTTCATCTCGGGTGAAAGATATGCGTCGATACCTCTTATCTTGCTGAAGGAGAATACGGGAACCTTAACGTACCATCTCTTCTTCTCCTCGGGATAGATATCGAAGATACCCTGCTCCTTGAGAGATTTGCCGAGGATAACCTCAGTTGCGATATCCGCAAGGCTGTATCCCGTTGCCTTTGAAAGGAAGGGAACCGTTCTTGAGGAGCGGGGGTTAACCTCAATGATAAAGACCTTGTCGTCCTTATCTACGATAAACTGAATATTGTAAAGACCCTTGATGCCGATACCGAGACCAAGCTTCTTTGCGTACTGAAGGATAATACCCTTTACCTTATTCGAGATAGAGAAGGTGGGGTATACCGAGATAGAGTCACCCGAGTGTATACCCGTTCTTTCAACGAGCTCCATAATGCCGGGGACGAAAACGTCGCGTCCGTCGCAGATAGCATCGACCTCGACCTCTTTACCCGTGATGTACTTGTCAACGAGAACGGGCTTGTCCTCGTCGATTTCAACTGCAGTCTTGAGGTAGTGGCGGAGCTGCTCTTCGTTTGAAACTATCTGCATAGCTCTGCCGCCGAGAACGAAGCTCGGGCGGACGAGAACGGGATAGCCTATCTTTGCCGCCGCGGCAACGCCGTCCTCGATCTTCGTAACGGCTCTGCCCTCGGGCTGAGGAATGCCGAGCTCTTTTAAGAGCTTTTCAAACATATCGCGGTTTTCAGCCTTGTCGATAGCGTCGCAGTCTGTACCGATTATCTCAACGCCGCGGTTCATAAGGGGAGCGGCAAGGTTGATAGCGGTCTGACCGCCGAGAGAAGCGATAACGCCGTCGGGATTCTCGAATTCTATAATATTCATAACGTCCTCGGGAGTGAGAGGCTCAAAATAGAGCTTGTCCGAGGTGGTATAGTCTGTTGAAACCGTTTCGGGGTTGTTATTTATTATGATAGCCTCGTAGCCTGAGTTCTTTATCGTCATAACCGCGTGAACGGTGGAGTAGTCGAACTCAACGCCCTGACCTATTCTTATAGGACCTGCGCCAAGCACGATAGCCTTCTTCTTATTCGTGAGGATAGAGTCGTTCTTTCCCGTGTAGGATGAGTAGAAGTAGGGGATATACGCGCCGCTGTGAAGCGTGTCAACCATTCTGAATGCGGGCTTGATGTCATACTCATGACGCATATTCCATACGTCAAGCTCGGTGCAGCCCCAGAGCTTTGCGATATAAGCGTCGCAGAAGCCGATTATCTTTGCTGCCTCGAGAGTTTTCTTGTCCTTCTTCGTCTTAAGGATATTTTCCATATCTACGATATTCTTGAACGCCTCGAGGAAGAGGGGAGTTATCTTCGTTACCTCGTGGAGCTTTTCAAGCGATACGTCGCGGCGGATAAGCTCGGTAACGGCGAAGAGTGTGTCCGACTTGAACTCGTTCATATATTCGAATATCTCGTCCGTTGACATAGAATCGAACTTCGCAAGATAGAGGTGATTTACGCCTATCTCGAGAGAGCGAACAGACTTGAGTATGCACTCGCAGAGGTTTGAGCCGATACCCATAACCTCACCCGTAGCCTTCATCTGCGTGCCGAGAACGTTCGATACGGAGGTAAACTTATCAAAGGGGAATCTCGGGAACTTCGCAACTATATAATCAAGCTGGGGCTCGTGGATAGCGGTCGTACCTGCTACCGCAATTTCGTCGAGAGTCATACCTACCGCGATCTTTGCGGTAACTCTCGCGATCGGGAATCCGCTCGCCTTTGAAGCGAGAGCCGAGGAACGTGAAACTCTCGGATTGACCTCGATAAGATAGTATTCGCTGGTATAGGGATTGAGAGCGAACTGAACGTTGCATCCGCCCTCGATCTTAAGCTCTCTTATGAGCTTTATAGCGGAGTCGTTGAGCATCTTGAGGTCGTGGTCGTTTAAGGAAAGTATGGGAGCAACAACGGCAGAGTCACCTGTGTGAACACCGACGGGATCAATGTTTTCCATACCGCATATGGTTATCGCGTTGTCAGCAGAGTCACGCATAACCTCGAATTCGATCTCCTTATATCCCTTAACGCTCTTCTCGATAAGCACCTGATGCACGGGTGAGAGCGCGAAGCCGTTCATACCTATCTCAACGAGCTCGTCCTCGTTTGCTGCAAAGCCGCCGCCGGTTCCGCCGAGGGTGAATGCAGGACGGAGAACAACGGGATAACCGATTCTCTTTGCCGCCTCTTTTGCTTCCTCGATGCTGTAAGTGATTTCCGAAGGGATCGTAGGTTCACCTATGGACTGGCAGAGCTCTTTGAATAGCTCTCTGTCCTCAGCTCTCTCAATGCTCTCGCTGCTCGTTCCGAGAAGCTGAACGCGGCATTCCTTAAGAACGCCCTTCTTCTCGAGCTGCATAGCGAGGTTAAGACCTGTCTGACCGCCGATACCGGGTACGATAGCGTCGGGGCGCTCGTAGCGGAGTATCTTTGCGATGTATTCAAGTGTGAGTGGCTCCATGTAGACCTTGTCCGCAATAACGGTGTCGGTCATGATCGTTGCGGGGTTTGAGTTAACGAGCACGACCTCGTAGCCCTCTTCCTTGAGCGCAAGGCACGCCTGCGTTCCCGCATAGTCGAACTCAGCCGCCTGACCTATAACGATAGGTCCCGAGCCGATGATTAGAATCTTTTTCAGATCTGTTCTCTTTGCCATAATTTTTATATCCTCCGAAATTTATTAAACAAGCTTGTAAGCGGCTTTTCCGCGATGGTAGGTGAGCATATTACGTCCGTAAAGCTCCATACCCTCAAGCGGTGTCGCGCGGCCCTTTGAGATAAACTCATCGGGGTTGACGGTATACTTTTCGTCGAGCTCCCAGATAGAGAAGCCCGCATCCGAGAGGGGAAGTCCGAAGCGCTCCCTCGGCGCTATAGCAAGCAGCTCCTCGAGCCTCTCAAGCGTGATAATACCCGTCTTAACAAAATGTGTATACATAGCGGAAAACGCGGTTTCAATACCTACGATGCCGAAGGCTGAATTTTCAAGGCCTCGGGATTTTTCCTCTGCCGAGTGGGGCGCGTGATCCGTCGCTATCATATCTATCGTGCCGTCAAGAAGTCCCTCGATGAGCGCCTCTCTGTCGGAAGGTGAGCGGAGCGGGGGATTCATCTTGAAGCGTCCTTCCTCACGAAGGTCGGAATCATCGAGAATAAGGTAATGCGGAGCAGTCTCGCAGGTGATATCTATACCCTCTTTTTTAGCCTGCCGTATGAGGTCTACCGATTCCTTTGTCGAAATATGGCAAACGTGATATGCGGCGCCCGTCTTGCGGAGCAGCTCAATATCGCGCTTGATAGGTCCCCATTCGCTCTCCGAGCAAATTCCGCGGTGACCGTGAGCCCTTGCGTATTCTCCGTCGTGGATATATCCGCCGCGGAGCAGGGAGTTATCCTCGCAGTGCGCAACGATTATCTTGCCGAGGCTCTTTGCCTTGAGCATAGCCTCTTCCATAAGCTTTTCGCTCTGAACGCCCTTACCGTCGTCGGAAAAACCGATGGCAAGCGGCGCCAGCGCATCCATATCCGAAAGGCGCTCGCCCTTCTGATCGAGCGTGATTGAGGCGTAAGGATAAACGTCTATTACCGCGTCGCGCTCAATTATAGCGAGCTGCTCGGATATATGCTCCGCAGAGTCCGGTACGGGATTCAGGTTTGGCATTGTGCAAACTGCGGTATAGCCGCCCTTCGCGGATGCCTTTGACCCTGCCTCAACTGTTCCTTTATAAGAAAAACCCGGCTCGCGAAAATGAACGTGCACATCGCAAAAGCCGAGTAAAGCAACATATGATTTGGATTTGGGGAGAAAACCGGAAAAAGAGGACACAACACCCATATCGCTATCGGTCATTCTGTCGCTGCATATGATATTATCGGTAATTCTCTTCATAAATACTCCTTTAGCGCGAACCTGCCCGCGCAAAATTATTTTATATATTTTATCACTATTTGACAACTTTGTCAAGTGTATAATATAACAAAGTTTGCCCGTCTTTGGTAATTCCTTTTGTATAAAAAGCCGTGCGGAGATAAGATATCAAAGGGAAAATCATATAAAAATCGGCAGGCTGAGTGCCTGCCGAAAAATATCTTAAGACGTAAAGTTACCGTTTATATCGCATGTAATAAAAACATCGACGTTAATTTTTTTGGTTGTTATTAAAAGCACCTTTTTCTTAAAAAGTCCCTGACCGTGTGCAACGTTGTTCTCCGTATAGGTATTTGCATCGGAAAAACTCCATTTGTTTGAATGTATTTGTGTCGAATAAGAAGCATTTGTACAAACCGAAGAAACGCCGGGATTAACGGTAAATGTTCCTGTTAAAGTGTATTTCCATTCAAGTTCATTATCATCGCTGTAATAGGAAACGGTTTTAGTTCCTGTTTTTGTAACGCTATTGGTTGCTCTTTGAGAGTTAACAAGGTCTGCACCAAAAGTAAGAGAAGTAATGATATAATCTCCGTCATCAAGATATGTAATTGTTTCACCATCTGATAAAAGCACGTCCGGAGTATCTGCTGTGGCGAAAGAGGTTAAGGAAAAGGAGAGCAGAAGTAAAAGAGTTAAAGCAAAAAATGTGATTTTTTTCATAGTCATTTCATCATCCTTGGTTAATAATATAATCGTTATCTACTACAATAGTACCTTCTTCGAGGGACGATATCAACGCAATCGTAAGCCATAAGCAAAGCACAACGAGAACAACAGCTAAAACACTCAAAATCAACGTTTTAAATTTGTACTTTTTGATCTCTGCACTGAATTCTGTAACGTCGAATTCGTTTGCTATCGTTTCGGGCGTTCCAAAACGCTCAATAACGTCATTGATTGATGCGTCGGGATTTTCCTCAATATAGCTTTCTATTTGAGATTTTAATGTTGAAGCAACAGCCTGCTTTGTATTAAAGGAACCGGGGAGAGCTTTTCTTATCTTTCTAAGGTATGCTCTGACCTCTGCCTTTATTGTTTTATTCATTGGACTCACCCCATTTCATAACACGGCAAACGCCTTCCATAGCTTTTTTATACTCACTCTTAAGATACTCAAGAAAAACTTTTCCCGAATCCTCGATGTGATAATATACTCTTACTCGCCGTTTACCGACGGTTTCTTTCCTCTCGGAGATAAGCTCCTTTTCAATCATTCTGTAGAGAGGAGGGTAGAGCACGCCCTCTGTTAAATCCAGCAGATTATTGCTTCTTTCAAGGATTTCGGTTTTTAATTGATAGCCGTACATATCTTCCTCGGAAAGAAGCTGCAGAATAAGCATTTCCAAATATCCGCGCTTTAACTTTTCCTTAATATCCGAAGTACCCGCCAAAATCGGTCTCCCTTCTGACTTTTGGTGTCACTTTGCTTCATTTTACCACAAAGCACGGCATAAGTCAAGTAATTTGAAGCAAATATTTTTTGTAGCAACTATATTATTTGTCACATAATATTGTTGACAAATTTAGAAACCTATGCTAAAATGAAAACAGAATACAGAAAAGCGGGGTGATGCCAATGTGCGTGAAATGCGATACGAGCGAAGAAATTCAAAAGTATTTTTCAAAATTAAAGAAGGAGAAAAGCACAGATGAAAAAGACAACAAGTTTTGGAAAAGCTATGAGCAAGCTTTTCGCTTTTCTGCGCAGGCACTCGATCTGCACTCGCGCTATAGCAATGACCTTATCTATCGTTCTTCTATTTTACGTTATACCCTCTGCGGTGTTCGCGGAAGCGGCAGACCTTCTTTCGAGTGACGAGAGTGATGCTTCGTCAAGCGTGACGGACGTTGAAGCTCTTGACAGCGCCGTTACGGGTAATACCGATGCGCCGCGAGGCGAGCTTTATGAAGCCGAGCCCTTGCGTGAAGAGTACGTAAAGCACTTCCATCTTGAGGACGGAAGCTACGTTGCGGCGCAATATCCCTTGCCTGTTCATTATATGGACGGGAACGGTAATTGGCAGGATATAGACAATACGCTGACCGAGGACTCGGGCGGTGAGTTTTCCACCTCGAACGCGAGAGTTAAATTCTCAAAGAAGATAAACGGCAGTGGAAAGGTCTTCGCCCTCAAGGACGGTGAGTATTCCGTCACTATGAGTATTATCGACGGTAACAAAGGAACGGCAGGTACCGTGACAAACGGCGCCGATTCCGAATACGATACCGAGCTGCAGAAGATGATGAATCTTGAGAAGCTATCCGCTGTTGTAACCTATGCGGACGTTTTCTCGGGAACGGATATAGAGTACGTCGTGGACTCGTGGAATATTAAGGAGAATATTATTGTCAAGGAAAAGCAGGAGTCTTATACTTATTCCTTCGAGTTGAAGCTTGGAGGGCTTGTACCTACGCTTAATGAAGTAGGAGAAATAGTACTTTGCGATGAAAACAGCGGAGATATAATATATATAATCCCTGCGATAATAGCTTTTGACTCGAACAGCTCCTATGCGCCGATCAATGCGGCTTATTATTCGCTAGAAGAAACAAACGGCGAAAAGTATTTGCTGGGTGTTAACGTTTCTTCCGAATGGATGAATTCTGATGAGAGAGCATTTCCTGTAACTATTGATCCAACCTTGGAAATTGCAAGCACGAATGCGACGGATACTTATATCGATTCCGATATTCCTACAAGATCTTACGGAACGGCTACAACGGTTTACTCAAGTAACACAAGAATTGCTTATTGGAAAGCTAACAGTCTGCCTTCAATACCAAGTAATGCATATATTACTAAAGCGGAGCTTAGTTTGTATTGCAGTGTAAACAGTACCGTTCCGAAGTTTTGCGCACACAGAGTCACGTCTGCTTGGGACGGAAATATGACGTATAATACGCATACGAGCGGTGCAGGAAGTATAAATTCAACCGTATTGGATTATATTTCGTTTACCGATACAGGGTGGAAATATCGAACTTTAGACATAACCGATGCTGTTAACTCGTGGTATTCTTCCGTAGCGAATTACGGTATAGCTATAAAATTACATGCAGACAGTGCTGCGAGCGGCACTTATACTATGCGAGCCTGGAAAAGCACAACCGCGAATGGCGCACCGACTTTTTCCGTTTCATATATAGATATGAAGGGGCTTGAGAGCTATTGGACGTATTCATCTCAAAGCGCGGGAGCCGCAGGTGATATCTCCGTAAATCTTGCAACCGGAAATATGGTACTGAGTATACCCACGCTCTCAACAACGGATAGCCTGATACCGTATACTCCGACTTTAGTATACAATTCCTTGCTTGCGAACAAAACGCATATTTACGGGAATGCCGATACAGCCAACACTTACGCATATATGCCTTACGGATTTATGCTTAATATCGGAGAAAGCGTTATAAAGAAAAGTTTTGTTGACAAAAGCGGCGCAACCGTCTATTATTACGTATATTCCGACGCTGACGGAACGGAGCACGGATTTTATGATGCAGGAAACGGCATTTTCGTTGACGAAGACGGACTTCAAAAGACTTTGACCGTATTGACTAACGGAAACATTATCATAACAGATGACAGCAAGATAACCAGAACTTTCACGAAAAAAAGCTCAAATCCCTCATCAACTGTTCTCGGCGCGTGGTATCTAACTAAAATAACCGATGTTTCAGGCAATTCGGTAATTTTTACTTATGATTCAAATATAAGACCGACGAAGGTTTCCATACAACCCAATGGTCTTAACGCGATAGATTTTCTAAACATATATTATAATTCCACGGGCAGGATAAGCGGAATTTATAATCCGACAAGTAAAGAAGGTGCCGCATTCAGATATTCAACCGATTACTCGGGTGATATATCCGCAAGTAGCACCAATTACCTTCGAAGAATAGATTTTGCTCATGGAAACAGCAACACAACAGAATCTAATTGGTCATATTTTATTACTTATACGAACTATACTACAAATATAACCGTAGATACAATTACGACGTATACATATAATTCTTCGGGATACATTACTTCAATAGCCGATGAAACTCTTTCGAGAGCGTTCGAATACACTTGGGCAAGCAAGAAGATAAGTACAGTTAAAGAGAAAGGCGGTTTATCTTATGGGGACCGTATGACGTATAGTTATTTTACGGGATATTGCTCAATAAGAAACTCGGGCGGTAATGATACATTCAACGACGATGATGATATTATGACGCTTTATAATTTCGATAAACGAGGCAGATGTATCAGTTCATACTCCTATGCTGCGGGAAATAAAGAGCTTTTTGGTGCAACCTTCGGTACGTATGAAACACAGGAAGAAGTGAAAAATAATTTAAAAGATCAAATCGTTCTCGGTGGTTCAGCTACCAATTATCTTCTGAACGGCGATTTTGAAGAAAGCGTTTCTTCCTCAAACGATACTCTTGATAAATGGATAGTGAACGGCGCGGTCAACCGTTTTTCTGATGAAAACTCAAACGGATTATATTCTATGTCCTTTTATCCGACTTCGGGAGCTACGGCATCCATAACGCAGTATGTTACCTTAAAGGAAGGTGCTTATACGTTATCTATGCCCTATATGACACAAGGTTGTTATGGAATAAACGGAATGGTGAGTATAACCTCTGTTGGAACGACCAACGTTTCTCATACGGAAGTAATCCCCATGAATACGGACAGTGTGATGAATATCACTCCCTTCTTCTCGACGACGTTTGACGTTACTGCAGAAACAGAAAGATTAAAAATTACTATATTATTTGCGGCGGATGAACAAGTAACTACTCTACCGACTATTACCGTAAGCAGCGTTATGCTCTCGCATAATATAGGAACTTCGGAATTCAGTCTTGTAAGCTATGGCAGCTTTGATGAAAGCTCGACAGATTTAAATGGAACCGCAGTAGAGCTTTCCGACTATTGGGAATCAGACCCCTCTTCGTCTGAGATAACGTTATACTATACTACGGAATCCGGATATGTCGCAAAAGTAAATGCTAATATAACCGGTGAGCGCTACGTCAAGCAAAGGGTGTATGAGATATCCGAAGCGGAGCTTAATAATTTGTATAATAACTCCGGAAACGAGTACATCGTAAGCGGTTATGGATATGCATCGTCATCCTTGAGCTCAGGAAATGCGCCTTTCAGAATAAGAGTTGACGTACTGTATTATCAAGGAACCGGTATAGCAGATGCTGTTGTTTCACATTACTTTGATTTTAATCCAAATTGCAAAAGATGGCAGTTTACAGGCGGAAAGTTTAATACAGCGCATTTAAGCACCGATGGCGATACGAATACTTACAATAAAGTCAGAGCTATAGACGTATATTGCGAATATTCATATCAAGCTAGCGGATATGCGTATTTCGATAACATTTCGGTAATTGAAGCCTCGGATATAGAAAAGGTAGAATACACATATTACAAGAACGGTGATGCTAATAACGAAAACGGTAAGAAGACAGGTCTTGTAAAAATAAAGCTATATAACAATTCAAGAGAGTATTATTTTTATGATGATGAGAGAAGACTTGTAAGGCTTGCGAATAATGACGGAGAATTTACCGAGTTTGTATATAACGATAGCGGTCTTACGGAATATACTGTAGATTACGATTTTCTTTATAACACTACTACCGATTATCCGTATAATTATTCCAACCACGATGCGTTGATAACAAAAACGCCCAAAATTAAAACCGATTATGATTATAATGATTACGGTTTAACTACAATGACCGAAACTTATACCGTTAGTTCCGATTTAGCAAGAGATGGGGATTTAATTTATCATCAGTATATTTATGATGAGCAAAGCGATTCAAAAACGTTTGGCGCGCTTTTATGTGAATATGATGCTCTTGATAACCCCATCAATTACTATTATGACACTGCAAACGGCAGACTGCTCGCGACCATAAATTATTCTCAAGACAGCGGTGTTTGCTATTCGTATGACGGCAGCGGAAAACTCATAGGCGTTATGCCTGCTAACGTGGACTCATATGCCGATTATAGCGCAAATACAAGTGCAGAGAACGTATCGTATACCTATAACAGTAATAATCTTTTAAGCACCATTTCAACAGAATCAACTACATACACATTCAGCTATGACGTTTTTGGAAAAGTAACCGGAATTAGTACGGGCAGCAATACGCTTGCTTCGTATACGTATCAGGGATATAACGGTAAACTTAATAAAATAACATATGGAAACGGATTTGTAGAGGAATACGTATATAATGCCCTTGAAAATATTTCGGAGATATGGTATACTAATAACGGAATTAGAAGTCTTGCGTATTCGTATGAATATACGTCGAGCGGTCAGGTGCATCAATTTACCGATTATTTAAACGGTAAAGTTTCTAAGTATAAGTACGATGCAAACGACAGACTTATTTTCTCTATGGAATATGATATAGATGACCCTTTGCGTGAATATTCATCCGACATCGTATATGATGACAAGGGACTTGTATATTCTGTAAAGCAAACGATAAGTCCGACGATAAACGGACTCATATTCAAAAGCAATTTCCAATATTTCTATAATTATAACACGGATGATTCAATAAAACGTTTCTCTGTATATACCGATATGGGAAACGGAGGAGAAAATTATAATTATGATGATTATAGAAGGGTAAGCTCAAAGATCGTTTATTATAGTGCTAACGCAGGAGGTTCCTTTAGAAATACAGTTAATTATCTATACTACAATGATACAGAGGAAACATCGCATACGTCAAACGTAGTCAAAAGATATGTCAGCGCGGTTAACAGTAGCACCCAGACAGCGTATACGTATACCTATGATGCTGACTATAATATCACCAGAATTGTTTATAACACCGGTAAAGTAATACGATATGTTTATGATGATCTCGGGCAACTTATAAGAGAAGATAATAGCTTATTAAATGCAACTTATGTTTACAATTATGACGATTCAGGCAACATAACAAGCAAGGTTAAGTATGCTTTGACGGCTGAAGGAGTTACACCTGAAAACGCAACATCAACTTACACATACGGTTACGCCAGTGACGGTTGGGGAGATATGCTCACATCGTTTAGGGGTGTTAATATAACCTACGATGCAAACGGAAATCCACTGTCATATTATAACGGCACGGCATATACCTTCAGTTGGAGTGGCAGGCAGTTAACGCAAGCCGTAACTGGCGGTAAGACTTATACCTTTACGTATAACGATGATGGTATAAGGACGAGTAAAACAGTTAACGGAGTAACAACTAATTACTACCTCAACGGCTCGCAGATAGTTGCCGAAGAAACGAACGGCAATATTACCGTATATATCTACGACGCAAGCGGAGCCCCCATAGGCTTCCATTACCGCGCATCAACGTATGCAAGCGGTGTTTGGGATGCGTATTGGTATGAGAAAAACTTACACGGTGATGTAGTTGCGGTCTATAATGCTGCAGGAACAAAGCTCGTAACTTATAATTATGATGCATGGGGAGATTTCCGTCTCATGTACTACAACGGTGCTAGTTCTACTCCGGTTGCTAAAAATCCGTTCAGATATAGAGGTTATTACTACGACCTTGATCTTAAGCTTTATTATCTGAATTCAAGGTATTATGATCAACTGACGAGTAGGTTTATCTCGGCGGATGATGCGGGTATAATAACTGCAACACCAACTGCGCTGACAGATAAAAACCTCTATTCATATTGCGATAATAACCCTGTTATGAGGGTTGATCATGACGGTGAGTTTTGGCTTACTACTTTATGTATAGGTGCTGCGATAGGTCTTTTAGGTGGTATAGTAGATCAAGCTATAAGCGAAGATTGGTCGCTGAATGCATGGATACAAACTGGTGTTTCAATGGTGGAAGGTGCATTAACAATGTTCGTTGGACCCGTTGCAGGAGCTTTAATATCTGGAGCAACAGGAGCAATTAATAGTGTGATTGCGGGCAATGTTGACGGACAGATTATATATGATGCATTAATTAACGCAGGTGGGTCTTTATTTGGAGATGCAGTTGGATTAGCTGTGGGACGAGTTCTAGCGGGAGAGTTTATAGAAAAAGCAAGCAAAACTCAATTAAAAGAATTTGCAAATTCTTTGGGATATGTGGGACGTAATTTCAAATCTCCATCACTGTGGAAGGGCAAAATAATGATGGATGCATCAAAACAGTTTGTTGATAAAGCAATTTCGCAAGTATGTAGAGAAACAACTTCTTTTGTAAGTGGAAGATTTTCGACCGTTATATCGGTTTATAGGTAGGAGATGATTATGAGTGCAAAATGGACAACGTTTGGAGAATTTCTTTTTGGTCAAAGGAGATCAAAAAAGTTTCTTAATATACTTTTTGGTATTATGCTCTTTGTGTTGTTATTTATTGATTTCTGCATTTGTTTCATGATGATTTGCGAAAACGTGCAATCGGACTATAATCAAATTTTAGTTGAATGCACAAAAGATAAATTGATAACTGACGTTGACTCTTTTAAAATTCCCGACGGAGCTAAACAAGAGATACATATAAGAAACTTAATTTGGTCTGTTGCCCCGGGAGAAACGATAACACTTACCGTTAGTGATATTACAAATGAATTACTTGAAGTTAAATATTCTGGAAACACGGTCTACAAAAAAGAAAAAATGTCTTTATTCGTCAATATTTTCTTTATGTGTCTTTTAACATTACCTTTAATTGTTAGCACAATAATTATATTAATCGCCGTAAATGCAAAAAATCCGAAAAGGTGGTTACGTAAAATACAAAGAAGGTATGTGCTGATGTTTTACAAATAGTTATTCGGTTAAAAAAGACTAACTCATGGGGCTCGATTCATCTAACGAGTCGGGCTCTCGACCCAAACCGTGCGTGAATTAAGTCTATTCAAGCTGTGTGTTGCGATCTGCTCACGTCGTACAGGAGTACAAACATAACGTATGACGGAATTGGAAATCCCCTGAGCTATTACAACGGCACGGCATATATCTTCACTTAAAAAACTTTGTATAATGATTGTTCTAAAAATCAATTTGAGCTCGGCAGCCGCAAAATCCCTTTGCGGCTGCTATTGCCCAAAGACAAGGGAAACGTAATCAAAACTCCGTTTTAATTAAAATTTGAAGTCTTAGTTTTTTGAAATGATTTTATTATGAAGCGGAAAAACGTTTTAAATATTAATTATATGTAAATATTAACCAAATTGTTTCGAAATCATAGGCAATTCGTTGACATTTTTATACAAACATGGTAATATATAGATGACAACATTTAAATATATAATAGGAGGATATAGAATGAAAAAAACAATTGCAACAATTCTGATATTAATCTCCTTGGTGTTATCTTTCTCGGGGTGCATAAATACGACTGCATTGCCGAAAGAAATGCCCGATGATTTCACTTTTTACGTAAGCTGGGGAGAGTCGGGTAGATACTATGATAGCGCAACGGGGGAGCTCAGAAAGAAGAGTGGCGATAAATTCGTTACCACCTACATAATGACAGAAGATGAGCTTGAGGTCATTTATAACATTATTAGAGATATGAAAATCGAAAGCTTTGACGATATGCTCAGTTATTCAGATGTCCAAGGGCTTTACGGGTGCAGTCCGTGTATGACGGTTGCGATTTCCGTCAAAGCGGGCGAAGTTGATAGAACCGTTACCGCAGAGAAAATTCCCGGTTTCTCCGCAGGTCTGACCCGAAAAGGAAAGAGATATCTCGAAGCGGTGAAGGAAATAGTAGATATCCTCGAAGCAACCGAGGAGTGGAAGTCCTTGCCGCCTGATCCTTCCGGGGGTAATTAAATATCTGCATCTTGCAGATAACAGTGTGAAGGGGGAATGTTTATGAAAAAAATATTTATATTGCTTCTTGGCATAGTTAAAAAACGTATTTGAATAAAAGAATTGGAGGGACTTTTGTGAAAAGAATACTCTCTTTAATACTCGTCGCTTGCGCTTTGCTTCTGTGTTTTACGGGGTGCATAAATACGACCGCATTGCCGAAAGAAATGCCCGATGATTTTACATTTTACGTAAGATGGGGTTATTCGGGTAGTTACTATGATAGCGCAACGGGGGAGCTCAGAAAGAAGAGTGGCGATAAATTCGTTACCACCTACATAATGACAGAGGATGAGCTCGAGGTAATTTATAACATTATTAAAGAAATGAAAATCGAAAGCTTTGACGATAAGCTTGGTGGATTTGATATACAAGGTGCCGATCCGTGTATGACGGTTGTACTTTCTGTGCGTGCGGGCGAGGTCGATAAAACGGTTACCGCAGAGAATATCGCAGGCCTCACGTACGGTCAGACTCCGAAAGGAAAGAGATATCTCAGAGCGGTGAAGGAAATAGTAGATATTCTCGAAGAGACAGAGAAATGGAAGTCCTTGCCGCCTGATCCTAGTATTTATTACTAGTTTTCACTCGCATAAAGATATTTTTGCAGATAACAGTGTGAAGGGGGAATGTTTATGAAAAAAGTATTTATATTGCTTCTTAGCATTATAATGATATGCTGCCTATTCGGTTGCGATCGCCTTATCCCTTCGGGGCACGACGGCTTCAAGTTTAAGCTGAATAGAGATGGACAATCATATACCCTGGTCGAATTTAAGGGCGATCAGACAGAAGTTGTTATTCCCGAAAAGTATAAAGAGCTGCCTGTAACCGCGATAGGCGAGAATGCTTTCAACATAGATGGAGCAGGAAATGATAATATTATCTCCGTTGTAATTCCGGATAGCGTTAAGACTATCGGTAAGCATGCATTTTTTGGTTGCAATGCATTGGCAGGCGTTGATTTTGGCAGCGGGGTCACCTCGATAGGTGAAGGCGCGTTTTTTGGTTGCGATACGCTTCAGATCGTTGAGATTCCCGGCAACGTAAAGACGATAGGAAAACAAGCTTTTTATTGGTGCGAAAATTTAAGATGGGTAGATATTTTGGATGGTGTTTCGGTTATTGAAGATGAAGCATTTTCGAGATGCGAAAAGTTGTTTGATTTGGCAATTCCGAAAAGCATCACTTCGATAGGGATATCGGCATTTGAGTCTTGCATTGCTCTGACGAAGATTGAAATCCCCGAAACCGTGCAGTCGATAAGTGATTATGCTTTTAATCGCAGCGGCTTGCAGCAAATAAATATTCACGAGAACATAACGTCTATTGGTAATTATGCTTTTTGCGACAGTAATATAGAAAAGATTAACATCCCCAAAAACCTCACGTCAATCGGCGAGTACGCTTTTCGGGGTTGCAGATATTTAAATACTATAACGGTTGATCAAGATAATCCGAATTACTTATCCGTTAATAGAAATCTTTATTCTAAAGACGGCAAAACTTTGATAAGATATGCGGCAGGAAATAACGCGTCCGAGTTTGTAATTCCGGATCAAGTAACCGAAATTATGCCCTATGCGTTTGATCGCACGGATAACTTGAAATACGTTGTTATAGGCAAAGGTATTACCGAAATAAGTAGCTACGCTTTCGCTGACTGCTATTCTCTCGTTAACGTTACCTTTTCCGATAGCGTGACGAAGATAGGCAATGGAGCATTTGATTCTTGCAGAGGACTGAAAGATTTTGTAATAGGTAAAAACGTCACCGATATAGGTGAGTCCGCATTTGACGGTTGCGGTGGTTTGCAAAGCATTATTATTGGCGATAAGGTGAAAACGATAGGCGAAAAGGCTTTTTTGAATTGCATAAATTTATCGGTAGTGGTGCTTCCTAAAGATATGACCGATATCGGATATCTGGCTTTCGGCAATTGCCGATCAATGGAGTGCGTATATTTTATGGGCACGGAGGAAGAATGGGAAGATATGCCCGTAACCCCCGAATGCGGTGACGGTCTGGTGAAGATAACGGTTTATTACTATATGGAAAACGAGCCTGCGGAAGAGGGTACCTTCTGGCATTACGGTGATGACGGAAAACCTGTCGTTTGGTGACCTCGGTCAGCTCAATATCAAAAACTAAAATAGAATCGCGGAGGTGCATATATGAAAAGAATATTTATTTCGTTGCTTCTTTTACTGCTGACCCTTTCCGTCGTTTCTTGCTCGGCGGCAAAAGAGTCCGAGGAGCTTGATTTCAGCCTTGCGGGCGACGTTGCCGAGAAGGGAACGATTGCCTTTGAAACAGAGACCGATATATTTGAAGACAAGGATGTTGAAATAACCGTAAAATACGGTTTTTACAGAAGTAAATTTGAACATAATGAGACTGTCAGAGAATATAAAATTGTTTTTTATAACGAAGCCGAACAGTATACTGTTTACCACACCGACGGTTATTATGACGCAAACGACTTTATTTTAAAGGGTAACGGTTTCGACGAAGAATATGAATATCCAAAGGCAGAAAAAGTCGTTTTGCCCAAAGCTTTCTTTCGTGAGGGACACGGTGAAATTAATATAAAGATTTACGGCACCGAGGGTGACGGATTAGCGGAGAGTCTATTGGCTAGCAGTTTCCCGATGTATTACCAATGTATGGGCAACGCAATTGCAGTATCCGACATCGAGCATCCTATCAAGCTCGAGCATTTGCTAAAGTTCGAATATAAAACGAATAAATACGGTATTTCTTCGGTGAATACCGATGATGCAAATGAGCGCTATGCACCCTCTTTTGGAGATTCCATTTACCGCAGATACCCGATAGACTGTCTTGTAGCTTGGGAACATTCCACCGATATTACTTTTAACGATGAGTCGCATACGTCGAAAAGCATTGTGGTAGGCTCAAGAGTAAACAATAAAAAAATCCGCTTATGCTTTTATAGCATAGACGAAGATACAAATCTTTCACGGTTGGTTGGCACTGTTACATTAAAATATAGCGGTGATTATTCCATTGATTACTGTTCCGAAAAACGCGGCGTAAATGCTTGCCTATTCCTTTATCTATGGGATGATAACACAGTTCTGACTTTTGGCGATCCCCATTTTAATATTTCGCCGTTTACAGAAAATATAACCGTAGCCGCGACGATACGTGATAATGCGGAAAATGCAAAAATTCGCGAAGAGATCGAGGCTCGCTCCGATGTTGAAACCGCAAAAAGCCTTGGAGAATTCGAGATTCGTGCTATCGAAAAGAACGGTAAATATAAAATGATCGTGGCAGAGTCCGAGAACGGAGAGGATATTGAGGTTTATAAAAATTCCTTTATCGGCTCTTTGCTAGAAGCGATAGTAGGATTCTTTACAAATCTATTCTGACTCGGGCTTTCGTATTTTGGTGTAACCGAATGAAATATATTCGCTGCGCGAATGCGATATACTCGCTTTGCTCGTGTGATATATTCGCTATGCGAATGCGATATAACCTCGTTTCACGCGGTTGCGATATACCTCGCTATGCTCGGTGTTATGGAGCTGTCATTTAGGGATAACCGAATAAAAAGCGGTAGGGATGCTGTATACGCAGTACCTCTACCGTGCTTTTTTAAAAAGTTAGCCCCCGCCTGTGTCATCCTGAGCGTAGCGTAAGCGAAGTCGAACTGCAGAGCAGTGCGAGGCTTTTGCCGGGCAGGATCTCGGGCGGCACGAAATAATTGAAAAAACAGCAAAAATGAGATCCCGATGCTTTGCATCGCCCTACGGGTTCGACTCCGCTTTGCTTCGCTCAGGATGACAATGTTACAAAATTGACCTCGCATCTTCGCTTTTACAACAATATAACCCTCTTAGTGCTTGACAATTTCAAGATGAGATGATAAAATAGTCATACACGAATATGAAGGAGAAAGTTTATGGATATTTCACCTATAGATAAGATCCTCGACGAAAATAACGAGGACCCGATAACGTTATACGATGAAGAAAACCGCGAAATCGAATTTGATCAGGTGGCAGTAATTCCTCTCAATGAGAAGATTTACGTTATACTGAAGCCGATCACCGAGATTGAAGGCGTTGCGGATGACGAAGCTTTGGTTTTCGTGATTGAGGAGGTCGAGGACGAGGATACGCTTGTTCTCGTTGACGATGAGCAGATAATAGACCTCGTGTTCGACGAGTATTATAAGCTGCTCGACGAAGCGGATGACTGATAGAATACAGTGAAAAACTTGACACGGAGTGATACTTTTATGAAAAAGGCAATAGAAAGATTATTGGCGTTAGTTCTCGTTTTTGCGCTTGCGCTTATGGTTGTCGCGTGCGATAACCCGGGTAATGCTTCGGGGGGAGATCAAAACGCAGACCAAAACGGGGATCAGGGAAATATTAATCCCGAGGATATACCTGACTATAAATATCTCGGCACGACGGGTATTTTACCGGACGTGCCACCGACCGTCGAATGCGCTGAAACAAACGGTGAGATAAAGAATATCATTCTTATTATCGGTGACGGTATGGGAGAGGCTCAGCTCGATGCGGCAGAGCTTATATACGGAAAAGAGTATGCTTTCCGTGACGAATTCCAAAAGTTCTATTCGGATACGAACTCCTTGAACAGTAAGACAGGCGAGGCAACCGAGGTTACCGATTCCGCCGCCAGCGCAACCGCTATGGCAACGGGTTATATTACTTATAATAAGTACACGGGTATAGATAAAAACATACTGAAACTTACCACGCTCCTTGACGTTGCGAGAATGGAAGGGAAGGCAACAGGCTTCGTAACAACGGATTATCTCACGGGCGCAACGCCTGCAGGCTTCACCGCGCATACGCTCAACAGAAACCTCGAGCACGAGGTTATTAAGAGCCAGATTCATTCGGGCGTTGATCTTCTCGTCGGTCAGTATTACAATCGTTACGCAGAGTACGAGAACAAGATAAAGGAAAAGTATAATTACTTCGCAGAGTACGATAAAGAAGCAATACTCGCAAAGCGTAATGAGGACACGCTCCTGCACTGCGAGATAGAAACCGAGGCGGAGAGCGCGGTAAGTCTTTCCGAGCTTGCGGGCGTTGCTATCGAGTATCTCTCTGCCGATAAGGATGGCTTCGTTCTCGTTATCGAGCAGGCGCATATTGATAAAAATTGCCACGATATGAACCTTGCGGGCTCTTCTGCCGCCGCCGAAAGCCTTAACGCAACAGTTGAAGCGGTTATGCAGTTCGCAAGAAACAGTCAGAACACCGCAGTTATCATTACTGCAGACCACGAAACTCGCGGCCTTGTAGTTAGCGAGAATCCCACCGAGTATAACAAAACCATCGAAACGAAGGATGGCGGCGAGATTTCCTATGACTTCACGTCAACCTACCATACGGATACGCTCGTTCCCGTCTATACGTGGGGCTTCGTTGCGCATCCCGAAAAATGCAAAACCTTTACATCTGCAGAAAAAATTAAAAACACCGATATATACCACTTCGTCACTGACCTTATAGAGAACTCGTAAGGAAGTTAGATGAGGAAAGTAATAAGGGGGACTTGTCGCACAAGTCCCCCTTTAAAACCCCGAAAGCAAATGATGAAAGGATATTGTAAATAATTGTTTGCTTAAATGGCGGTTTGGATGAGAAATACATTTTTTAATTAAAACAGTAATATTCTAAAGACATCGACGCAATTCGTTTGGAGAAACTCAATGTTTTATATTTTACAACATAATAAAAATACCCCCATAATACGCCTTGGGGGGGGAGGGGGACTTGTGCGACAAGTCCCCCTTATTATTCCATCCTATTCTAACTATTAGAACAATCCTGTTATTTTGCCGTTTTCATCAACGTCGATCTTAAGAGCCGAGGGGGCTTTGGGGAGTCCGGGCATTGTCATAATATCACCCGTGAGGACTACCACAAAGCCGGCACCTGCGGAGACCTTAACGTTCTTTATTGTAACGGTGAAGTTCTCGGGTGCGCCTAGCTTCGTCATATCGTCGGAGAAGGAGTACTGCGTCTTTGCCATGCAGACGGGGAGCTTATCATAGCCGTATTTTTCAAGAGTAGCTATCTGCTTTGCCGCCGCGGGAAGAATATTTATTCCGTCGCCGCCGTAGATTTTTCTAACTATTGCCTCGATCTTTTCGGGGATAGAGAGAGTCTCGTCGTAGGAGAAGGTGAAGTCACCCTTTTCTTCCTCGCAGAGTCTGACTACCTCGTGAGCGAGAGCCTCGCCGCCCTTGCCGCCGTCAGCCCATACTGTGGAGAGAACCACGTTAACGCCGAGCTTCTTGCACTCCGCAATTATGAGATCGATCTCAGCATCCGTATCGGTGGGGAAGCGGTTTACCGCAACTACCGAGGGAAGCTTATATACGTTCTTGATATTGGAAACGTGGCGGAGAAGGTTAGGAATACCTGCCTTGAGCGCATCGAGGTTTTCCTCGCTGAGATCTGTCTTGGCAACGCCGCCGTGCATCTTAAGCGCTCTGACCGTCGCAACGATAACGACAGCGGATGGAGTAAGACCTGCCATACGGCACTTGATGTCAAGGAACTTTTCAGCGCCGAGGTCTGCGCCGAAGCCTGCCTCGGTGATTGCGTAGTCCGCGAGCTTCATAGCCATTTTTGTAGCTATAACCGAGTTGCAGCCGTGCGCAATATTAGCGAAAGGACCGCCGTGAACAAATGCGGGAGTGCCTTCAAGAGTCTGAACGAGGTTAGGCTTAAGAGCATCCTTGAGGAGCGCCGCCATAGCGCCGACAGCGCCGATATCGCCTGCGGTAACAGGCTTTTCATCATAGGTATAAGCAACAACGATCTTCGAGAGTCTTTCCTTAAGGTCGGTAATGGAGCTTGCAAGGCAGAAAACAGCCATTATCTCGGATGCAACCGTGATATCGAAGCCGTCCTCTCTCGGTACGCCGTTAACGCGTCCGCCAAGTCCGTCTGTAACGAATCTTAACTGGCGGTCATTCATATCAACGCATCTTTTCCAGGTGATTCTGCGAGGGTCAATGTTGAGAGAGTTGCCCTGATAAATGTGGTTATCAAGCATAGCGGCAAGAAGATTGTTTGCCGCGCCTATTGCGTGAAAGTCACCCGTGAAGTGAAGGTTTATATCCTCCATAGGAACGACCTGTGCGTAGCCGCCGCCTGCGGCGCCGCCCTTGATACCGAAAACGGGACCGAGGGAGGGCTCGCGGAGAGCAACGGCAACGGATTTGCCGATACGCTTCATACCGTCGGCAAGACCGATGGTAGTAGTTGTCTTTCCTTCTCCTGCAGGAGTGGGGGTTATAGCGGTAACGAGAACGAGCTTTCCGTTCTCACGCTTGCTTTCATTAAGAAGAGAATAGTTGATCTTTGCTTTATAATTACCGTAATACTCAAGATATTTCTCATCAATACCGACAGATTCCGCAATCTTGCCGATATGCTTCATTTCTGCGCTTTGCGCAATTTCAATATCGGTTAAAAATGCCATGATTTATTCCTTTACTTCTTAAAATACTTGACAGCGGATTCAAACATCTTCATATCGAACTCGCCGACAACGTTCTTATATAGACCGTTTCCGATACGCTCGCTGTGTCCCATCTTACCGAGAACACGTCCGTCGGGTGAGGTGATACCCTCAATAGCGAAGGTCGAGCCGTTGGGGTTATAACGGATATCCGAGGTGGGATTGCCGTTAAGATCAACGTACTGCGTCGCGATCTGTCCGTTCTTTGCAAGTGCAAGAGCGTCAGCCTCGCTGCAAAGGAATTTACCCTCACCGTGAGAAATCGGAACCGTGTAAACGTCGCCTACGTTAGTAGCCGAGAGCCAAGGAGATTTGTTCGACGCAATTCTCGTTCTGACGAGCTTCGACTGATGGCGAGAGATATTATTGAAGGTAAGAGTAGGTGCGTTTGCATCGGCATCAACTATTCTTCCGTAGGGAACGAGTCCGAGCTTAACCAGAGCCTGGAAGCCGTTGCATATACCGCACATAAGACCGTCGCGGTTATCAAGAAGGTCGTGAATACCCGCCTTAACAGCCTCGTTTCTGAAGAACGCCATAATGAATTTACCCGATCCGTCAGGCTCGTCACCACCGGAGAATCCGCCGGGCACGAATACCATCTGCGACTCCTTGAGTTTTTCGGCAAAGAGCTCGGTGCTTCTCGAGATACCTTCCTTCGTAAGGTTGTTAACAACGAAGATCTCCGCCTCAGCACCCGCATCACGCATTACCTTTGCGGTATCGAACTCGCAGTTCGTACCGGGGAATACGGGAATAAGCACACGGGGCTTCGCAACGAGAACTGCGGGAGCTGCTCTCTTTTCTGCACTGTAAGAGAACGCCTCGTATGTCTTGTTGTCATTTTTCTCAAGAGTTGGGAATACGCCTTCAAGCTTTCCTTCGTAGGATGCGGAAAGAGTATCCATATAAAGAGTAATGTTTTTGTAGGTGATATGAGAAGTATTATTTACATATCCTATAACTTTTCCTTCTATATCAGAGTCAACCTCGAGAAGGAAGGAACCATAGGAGTATCCGAAAATTTCAGAAAGTGAGAGCGCGGGATCAAATTCAAATCCAAGGCTGTTACCGATGCTCATCTTATAAACCGCTTCGGCTACTCCTCCAAAGGTAGGCGTGTATGCCGAATAAACCTTGCCGTCTCTCATAAGCGCGGTAACCTTACCGTAAAGAGCTATAAGTGAGTCAGCCGTGGGAAGTCCGTCATCACCGTATACGGGTGAGAGCTGAACGAGCTTATGACCTGCCGCCTTCATATCGTTTGTGATAACGTCGGAGGTTTTACCGGTAGTTACAGCGAAGGAAACGAGAGTTGGAGGAACGTCGATATTTTCGAACGAGCCGCTCATAGAGTCCTTACCGCCGATAGAGGCGATACCGAGCTCCATCTGCGCGCGGAATGCGCCGAGAAGCGCTGCCATAGGCTTGCCCCAACGCGAGGGAGATTTGCCGGGCTTTTCGAAATATTCCTGGAAGGTGAGGTAAACGTCCTCAAACGATGCGCCGTGAGCGATGAGCTTAGATACACTTTCAACTACGGCAAGATATGCCGAGTGATAAGGGCTCTTCTCGGCGATATAGGGGTTATAGCCCCATGCCATAAACGAGCAGTTATCTGTGTGCTTTTTCTCAACGGATATCTTATGAACCATCGCCTGAATAGGTGTCTTCTGATGCTTTCCGCCGAATGGCATAAGCACAGTACCCGCGCCTATCGTTGAGTCAAATCTCTCGGAAAGTCCGCGCTTTGAGCATACGTTAAGGTCGGATGCAAGGGCGGTAAAGCCTTCCTCGAAGGATGCGGGGATAGTCTTTTCAAAGCTCTCTATCTTTGCGGGAGCAATATCGATATGCTTCTCGGCTCCGTTGGAGTTAAGGAATTCACGGCTGATATCTACGATAGTCTTGCCATTCCATCTCATGCGGAGGCGCTTTTCCTCTGTAACGGTTGCGATAACTGTAGCCTCGAGGTTTTCTTCGAGCGCGAGAGCAAGGAATTTATCTACGTTTTCAGCCTCAACGACAACTGCCATTCTCTCCTGGGATTCGGAGATCGCAAGCTCTGTTCCGTCAAGACCTTCATATTTTTTAGGTACTTTATTGAGGTCTATATCAAGACCGTCCGCAAGCTCACCGACGGCAACCGAAACACCGCCCGCGCCGAAGTCGTTGCAGCGCTTGATAAGCTTTGTGGCATCGGGATTTCTGAAAAGTCGCTGAAGCTTTCTTTCCTCGGGGGCATTGCCCTTTTGAACCTCGGCACCGCAGGTCTCAAGAGAGGTAAGCGTGTGCTTTTTCGAGGAGCCGGTAGCTCCGCCGCATCCGTCGCGTCCTGTTCTTCCGCCGAGAAGAATTACGATATCTCCGGGATCGGGGCACTCACGGCGAACGTTCGCCTCGGGAGCCGCCGCGATAACCGCGCCTATCTCCATACGCTTTGCGGCGTATCCGTCGTGATAAAGCTCGTCTACCATACCTGTCGCAAGACCGATCTGGTTACCGTAAGAGGAATAACCCGCAGCCGCGGTCTGAACTATTTTTCTCTGAGGAAGCTTGCCATCGATAGTTTCGGACACGGGGCGCGTAGGATCTGCCGCTCCCGTAACGCGCATTGCAGCGTAAACGTAGGAACGTCCCGAGAGGGGATCTCTGATAGCACCGCCGATACATGTTGCCGCGCCGCCGAAAGGCTCGATCTCTGTCGGATGGTTGTGAGTTTCGTTTTTGAAAAGAAGTAGCCAGGGCTCAGTTTTGCCGTCAACCTCGATCTCGATTTTGACTGTACAAGCGTTGATCTCCTCGGACTCGTCGAGCTTCGGGAGCTTACCCTTAACCTTGAGGTATCTTGTTGCAAGAGTTGCGATATCCATAAGGTTCTGCGGCTTTGTTCTGCCAAGCTCGGCTCTTGCCGCAAGGTAGCTGTTATATGCATCCTCGAGAAGCTTATCCTCAAACTTTACGCTGTCGATAGTAGTGAGGAAGGTTGTGTGACGGCAGTGGTCGGACCAATAGGTGTCTATCATACGGATCTCGGTGATAGTGGGACATCTGCCCTCGCCCTTGAAGTAGCTCTGGCAGAAGGTTATATCATCAATATCCATCGCAAGACCGTACGTTGCGATAAAATTCGCAAGACCGTTCTTGTCAAGGTCGATAAAGCCGTCGAGAGTTGCAACATCTGTGGGTATCTCGTAGTCGGCAATTATCGTTTCGGGAAGCTCAAGAGATGCTTCTCTTGCTTCAACAGGGTTGATAACGTATTTCTTTATTTCCGCAAGCTCGGAGCTTGATATCTTGCCGCCGAGGAGGTAAACCTTTGCGGTTCTGATAGTGGGACGCTCGCCGCAGGACATAATCTGAATGCACTGAGCAGCCGAGTCCGCTCTCTGATCGAACTGACCGGGGAGATACTCAACCGCAAAAGCAGTGTATCCCGAAACGTCAATGCTCTCCGTCGCAATATCGAGCTGAGGCTCGGAGAAAACGGTGTTAACCGCCTCGTCGAAGAGCTTTTTAGTTATATTGTCCGCATCGTAACGGTTAAGTATACGAACGGATTCGAGAGAATTTATACCTATAAGAGTGCGAAGCTCGGAGAGAAGAGAATTAGCCTCGTGCGCGAGCTCTGCTTTCTTTTCAACATATATTCTATAAACCATTCTTAATTATTCTCCTTTGCCATAAGAGCTCTTTTTCCAATATCGTGACGGTAAAAGGCATTGTCGAAATCTATTGTGTCAACGAGCTTATATGCGCTCTCGATAGCCATCTCCAGAGTATCCTCAACGGCTGTTGCACCAAGAACACGTCCACCCGACGTAACGAGCTCGCCATCCTTCAGCGCCGCTCCGGCTACGTAAACCGAGGGAAGAGTAGCTTCGGGAATAGTTATAGGGAAGCCCTTTTCGTAGTGCTCGGGATAACCGTCCGATGCCATAATAACGCAGCAAGCGTTCTTCTTTGCAAACTTAACTTCGCATTCTGCAAGAGTTCCGTTAGTTGTCGCCTGCATAACGGTGAGGAGATCTGACTCGAGAAGAGGGAGAACTACCTGCGTTTCCGGATCTCCGAAACGGCAGTTATACTCGATTACCTTAGGTCCTTTTGGGGTAAGCATAAGACCGAAATAGAGGCATCCCTTGAATTTTCGGCCTTCGTTTGCCATAGCATTGATTGTCGGAACGAAAATCTTTTCCATACATTCTTTTGCTATGTCATCCGTGTAATAGGGGTTGGGAGCAACCGTTCCCATACCGCCCGTGTTAAGTCCCGTATCGTTATCGTGCGCTCTTTTATGATCCTGCGATGAGATCATAGGAACTACGGTCTTACCGTCAGTGAAGGAGAGCACCGAAACCTCGGGACCGGTCAGGAATTCTTCGACAACGATATTGCTTCCGCTCTCGCCGAATACCTTATCCTCCATCATAGAACGAACGGCATCGAACGCTGCCTCTCTCGTTTCAGCTATGATAACGCCTTTGCCGAGAGCAAGTCCGTCAGCTTTAATAACCGTAGGAATAGGAGCATCTTTGAGATATTCAAGTGCCGATGCGGCATCGCTGAACACCTCGTATTCCGCCGTGGGAATACCGTATTTTTTCATAAGATTTTTCGAGAACACCTTGCTTCCCTCGATGATAGCGGCATTTGCTCTGGGTCCAAAGCAGGGAACTCCTATCTCCTCAAGCGCGTCAACACATCCGAGCACGAGAGGATCGTCGGGAGCAACAATAGCGTAATCGATTTTATTTTCTTCGGCAAATTTCACGATTGCGGGGATATCTTTCGCACCGATATTAACGCAGGTCGCATCCTTTGCGATACCACCGTTTCCGGGTAAAGCAAAGATATCTGTAACCGTGGGGTTTTCTTTAACCTTTTTTATGATGGCGTGTTCTCTTCCGCCACCGCCTACAACAAGTATCTTCATTTAAATTCTCCGTTGATTAGTGATGGAAAAGACGCATTCCGGTGAATGCCATAGTCATACCGTATTTGTCCGCGCACTCGATAACGAGATCGTCGCGGATAGAGCCACCGGGCTCCGCTATGTACTTGACGCCGCTCTTCTTCGCGCGCTCAATATTGTCGCTGAAGGGGAAGAAGGCATCCGAGCCGAGCGCAACTCCGTCAAGAGATGCGAGGTAAGACTGCTTTTCCTCAGCGGTAAGGGGGGCGGGCTGCTCGGTGAAGTATTTCTGCCAATTTCCGTCAGCCGTAACGTCCTCTTCGTTTCCGTTGATATATCCGTCGATAACGTTATCTCTGTCGGGTCTGCCGAGAGTGGGCAAGAAAGGAAGCGCAAGCACCTTGTCGTGTTGGCGAAGGAACCAGGTGTTAGCCTTGTCACCTGCTAAGCGTGTGCAGTGAATTCTCGACTGCTGACCTGCTCCAACTCCTATCGCCTGACCGTCTACGGCGTAGCAAACAGAGTTTGACTGTGTATATTTTAAAGTGATAAGAGCAATGATAAGATCGCGTACTGCGCTTTCGGGCATATCCTTTGATGAGGTTACGATATTAGAGAGAAGCTCGCGGTTGATCTCAAAATTATTTCTGCCCTGCTCAAAGGTGATACCGAATACCTGTTTTCTCTCGATGGGTGCAGGTACGTAATTCGGATCTATCTTAACGATGTTGTAGTTGCCCTTTCTCTTTGTCTTGAGAATTTCAAGAGCTTCGGGCTCGTAGCCGGGAGCGATAACTCCGTCGGATACCTCACGCTTGATGAGGTTAGCAGTGGTAACGTCGCAAACGTCGGAAAGAGCCACCCAGTCACCGAAAGAGCACATTCTGTCAGTACCTCTTGCTCTTGCATAAGCGCAGGCCAAAGGGGAATCGTCAAGTCCCTCGATATCGTCAACGAAGCAAGCGCGCTTAAGCTTTTCCGAGAGCTTGATGCCTACTGCGGCAGAGGTAGGAGAAACGTGCTTGAAGGAAGTAACTGCGGGGAGTCCGAGAGCTTCCTTAAGCTCCTTTACGAGCTGCCAGGAGTTGAAAGCATCGAGGAAGTTTATGTATCCAGGTCTGCCCGAGAGTATTTCAATAGGAAGCTCGCTTCCGTCTTCCATAAATATTTTCGAGGGCTTCTGGTTGGGGTTACAGCCGTATTTGAGTTCAAATTCTTTCATTTTTCGCTCCTTTTTAAAGCCTTATTTATTCTTATTTATCATACGGCAATCGGTGCTGCCGTCGGTAAGGTCGATATAACGAACGTAGAGGGAGATCTTGTTGTCCGTGTCAAGATTATCCCATATTTTATTTGTAAATTCATCGATATCGTCGGGAATTGCAACGCGCTCGGGCTCACCCTGGAAGGTGGGAATAGGATTTCCGTCGCATACGTATGTATGGATAAAGTGACCGAGTCCTGCAAGAGAGGGGTAAGAGAAGGTATATCTGTTGCACGCAGTACCCTCGGCATCAGCACTTTTGAGAATGCTCATCTCGTAGCTGAAGTTACCGCCGGCAAAGGTTGCCATACCGCTGATTCTCGGAGTGAGATTGGGAGCATCAGGCTCAAACTCTCTTGCGGTCAGGGAATCCGAGAAGGAAAGCCCCGCCTTAAGACCTTCAAAGACGGTATCCGTCTGATCTCCGTTCGTTACGATAAGCTTGTTCTCGTAGGTGCGGAGAGCGGCATAGATTATAAGACTCGGATCTTCAACCTTTGATGCATCATATGGCTCGGTAAAGATAGTGCCGTCCTTTTCCGTGAATATACGGTTTCTGCTGTTCGCGCTTCTTCCCATAATGAAGTAAGCAATAGCGCACTTCTTTGCATCTGCGCTCTTTCCGATAACAATACCGCGTCCAACGTAGGAGTTGCCGTTGATAAGCTCTCCAATATCGTTTATCTTATAAATATTCATTATGTAAACCTTTCTTTCCTTTTAAGCTCTTTTTGCAAGTATTTGTGCTGATATCTTTTCTGCGGAAAGGGGAAGTATCTTCCACTCCGCAATTTTCATAACTCGCTTCTGGAGTGTTTCGGGAGTATCGTTTTCAAGTATTTTTACTGCCTTTTGCATAATTATCTTGCCGCCGTCGGGAACCTCGTTAACAAAGTGAACGGTAGCGCCCGTTACCTTAACGCCGTATTCAAGCGCCGCTTCGTGGACACGTAGACCGTAGAATCCCTTACCGCAGAAGGAGGGGATAAGGGAAGGGTGAACGTTAATTATTCTGTCCGCAAAATGGCGGGTGAATTTCTCGGAGAGGATAGACATAAAGCCCGCGAGGATTATAAGCTCAATACCTCGTCTGTCAAGCTCCTCTATAAGCTTTTCCTCAAAGGCATCCTGGGAGCCGAGCTCCTTTTTGCTTATCGTCAGCGACTCAATGCCCGCATTTTCGGCACGGGTAAGCGCATAAGCGCCATTTACGTTCGATACTACGAGAGAAATAGTTCCGCTTTTGATAATTCCTTTATGCTCGGCATCAATAAGAGCCTGCAGATTAGTTCCGCCTCCCGAAACGAGAACTGCGATCTTTACCTTATTCTGTTCCATTAGCAGAATACCACGCCGTCGTCGCCCTTGATGATCTCTCCGATAACGTAAGCATCTTCACCCTCGGCGCGGAGAATATCAAGCGCGGTTTCAACGTCCTCTTTAGCTACGGTTATGCTCATACCGACAGCCATATTATAGGTGTTGAACATATCACGCTCGGGGATGTTTCCAACCTTTGCGATAAGCTCGAAGATGGGGAGAACCTTAACTGCCGCTCTGTCGATCTTCGCGCTCATACCCTTAGGCAATGCTCTCGGGATGTTCTCATAGAAGCCACCACCCGTGATGTGCGAGATTCCCTTAACGTCAACCTTTTCAAGAAGTTTAAGCACGCTCTTAACGTAGATCTTGGTAGGAGTAAGAAGAGTTTCTGCAACCGACTTGCCCGAAAGAGCCTCGCAGGGCGTGTAAAGACTGTCGGGATTATTGTCTATATCAAATACCTTACGAACAAGAGAGAAGCCGTTAGAATGAACGCCGCTCGATGCGAGCGCGATAACAACGTCGCCTTCTTTTGTTTTGGTGTTGTCAAGTATCTTTTTCTTGTCAACTATTCCAACGGCAAAGCCTGCGAGGTCATAGTCCTCGGTGGGCATCATACCGGGATGCTCTGCGGTTTCGCCGCCGATAAGAGCAGCGCCCGACTGAACGCATCCCTCGGCAACGCCGCTTACTATTGCTGCAATCTTTTCGGGGATATTCTTTCCGCAAGCGATATAGTCAAGGAAGAAGAGCGGCTTTGCGCCACAACAGATTATATCGTTTACGCACATAGCAACGGCATCGATACCGATAGTATCGTGCTTGTCCATAAGGATAGCCATCTTGACCTTTGTGCCGCAGCCGTCGGTACCTGAAACGAGAACGGGCTCCTCCATACCTGCTATGTTAAGACCGAAGCAACCGCCGAAGCCGCCTACGTCATCGAGGCAACCCTCGTTCTTAGTTCTTGCTATATGTTTTTTCATCAACTCGACAGCTTTATAGCCTGCGGTAATATCAACGCCTGCAGCTGCGTAGCTGTCTGATTTAGACTTGTTATGCATATCAGTTTTCCTTTCCATTCCAGCAATAGGTGCAAAGCTTGCATGGATCTATGCCTATTGCTTTTATTATTCCATCGAGAGATTGGAAATCGAGTGAGGAGAAGTGAAGCTTCTTGGAGATTGTTTTACGAAGCTTTTTTCCGCGCTCGGTATTTCCGTCGGAGTATTCGTCAATATGATTGAAGCCTTCCTCACCCTCGAGCTCCATTATAACCTTTCTTGCGATAAGGTCCATATCGCTGTTAGAGCGTGAGAAGTTCAGGTACTTGCACGCAAACATAATAGGCGGACACGCAGAACGCATATGCACCGATTTTGCACCGCAATCATAGAGGAAATCCACTGTTTCCTTAAGCTGAGTACCTCTTACTATTGAGTCGTCGACAAAGAGAAGATTTTTATCAACAATAAGCTCCTTAACGGGAATCATCTTCATCTTTGCAACCTTTTTTCTGTCTGACTGCTTTGCGGACATAAAGCTTCTCGGCCAGGTGGGAGTATATTTGATGAAGGGACGGCCGAAGAGAGCGTCGGACGCATTTGAGTAGCCTATCGCGTGAGGAGTACCCGAGTCGGGAACGCCGCTTACGTAGTCAAGCTTCATATCGCCGTTCGTTTCCTTGTCATGCTCTGCCATAATTTCGCCGTTACGGTATCTCATAGCCTCAACGTTAACGCCTTCGTAGACCGAGTTAGGATAACCGTAGTAAGACCATAGAAAGGCGCATATCTTCATTTCCTTGCCTGCGGGTGAGAGAATCTCGCAGCTATCCGGGGTGAGCTCAACTATCTCACCGGGACCAAGCTCGCGCACTATCTCGTAATCGAGCTTTTCCGCCGCAAAGGATTCGAAGGATACGGCGTGACCGCTTTTGTTTTTAGAAATTATAACCGGAATTCTTCCGTACTTATCTCTTGCGGCGATAAGATTTCCGCCGTCCTTAAGAATAAGTATATTGGCTGTTCCGTCGATTATATCTTGAGCATATTTGATGCCCTCGGCAAAGCTGCTTTTCTGATTTATTATGGAAGCGATAAGCTCGGTAGAGTTTACGGCACCGCCGGTCATAGCATCAAAATGAACTCCGCTTGAGGCGAGATGATGCTCGATAAGCTCGTCCGCATTGTTTATGATACCGATCGTAGAAATTGCATAAGTACCGAGGTGCGATCTTATAAGCATAGGCTGAGGATCGCTGTCACTTATACTTCCGATAGCACTTTTTCCGTGCATATCGTCGAGTATATGCTCAAATTTCGTACGGAACGGTGAGTTTTCAATATTATGAATGGTCCTTTGCAAGCCGATCTTTTCATCGTACGCCGCCATACCGCCGCGGCGAGTGCCGAGATGAGAGTGGTAGTCGGTACCGAAGAATACGTCGGCTACGCAGTCTTCTTTAGAAGTTATTCCAAAAAATCCGCCCATATTTGTTTCTCTTTCTTAAAATATCGGTATAAGAACCGGTGGTTTTATCTTTAGTTTATGCAAAGAAGAGCTTAGAGAGAGTCATAGGATCGATGTATTCGCCGTTCTTGTAAACGCGCATATTACCCGATGCTATCTCGTCGATAAGCATAACCGATCCGTCCTTATCATATCCGAACTCGAACTTGATATCATAAAGGATAAGACCCTTTTCCTTAAGATCGTCAGCTACGATCTGTGTGATCTTCTGAGTCATAAGCTTGATATCGTCATACTGCTCAGGAGTCATAACCCCGAGGTCAACAAGACCGTCTTTGGTAACAAGGGGATCGCCTTTTTCATCGTTCTTAAAGGTGGTCTCAACGTATGCGGGAAGGTCTGCGCCCTCTTCAATATAATCGCTGTAACGGCGGTAGAAGCTACCAACTGCCTTATGGCGGCAGATTACCTCAAGTCCCTTACCGAAGGGCTTTGCGGGGAGAACCTCCATTGTGGTATCAGCGAGGTTTGCGCTGATGTAGTGAGTTTTGATTCCCGCAGCATTAACCTTTTCGAAGAAGTAGATAGACATACGAAGGTTAACGTCGCCAACTCCGTCAATAGTAAGTCCTACTGAGTTCTCACCGGGATCGAAAACACCGTCCTTACCGGTGCAATCATCCTTGAACTTGAGAAGGTAATTTCCGTTGTCAAGTGCGAAAACGTCCTTTGTTTTTCCTGTGTAAACGAGTGATTTAGCCATTTTTTTGATCTCCTTGTTATAATTATTTTTTATTATTAATCATTAAATTCCGAAGCTACCTCGCGGTCCTTAGCGAGAACAGCATCAGCATCCGCGCGCCTTTTTTCATCAAGCTTGTCCGCAAGAGTCTTATCCTCAACGGCAAGTATCTGTATAGCAAGTAGCGCCGCATTTGTCGCACCGTCTATCGCAACGGTAGCAACGGGAATACCCGAGGGCATCATAACTGTGGAAAGAAGCGCGTCAAGTCCGTCGAGGTTTGAGGACTTGCATGGAATACCGATAACGGGCAGGGTAGTATTTGCCGCGATAGCTCCCGCGAGATGGGCAGCCATACCTGCCGCCGCAATTATCGCGCCGAATCCGTTTTCTCTTGCCGAGAGAGCGAAGTCACGGGCTTCAACCGGCGTTCTGTGAGCCGAGAAGATATGCACCTCGGTGGGCACGCCGAAGCCTTTCAGCGTGTCAATAGCCTTTTTAACTACGGGAAGGTCGCTCGCACTTCCCATTATGATACCGATCTTTTTCATTTTTTTCTCCTTTTTTGTGTTTCCACGAAACCGATTTTACAGCAAAAGAACCGCATAAAACTTCAAAAAGGGCGCACTTATCCGTAAAAAATCAAAAGATAAGTGCGCCCAGACGGTCGGCTTTATATGGATTCCTGCTCCATTATGGTTTATTCCATAATAATCCGTCAGTCGCAGAAACCTTTAAAATACTCTCTTATTTTAACATAATTATTAACAAAAGTCAATAACGCGTACTAAAGAAAAATATTTTTTTAAAAAATAGATAAAAGTAAATCGCCTTTTGTTCCGATATATGTTTTTTTGAACAAAAAACGAATGCAAATCTGAAATTCGAATGATAGATATTTTGCAAAAAAGAAAAGAGCCGATTCGTTATCGAAAAGGCTCTTTGTCTTTAATTAGTCAGCAAGAACTGTGATCTTGTTGTGAAGAATCTCTGTTACAAGGTCAACGATCCAGAAGATGAGACCAAGTCCTACAAAGTTAAGAATGCCGCAAACGAGAGTTACGATGTTCTTTGTTTCAAGGAATCTTACGATTCTGTAAACACCGCCAATAAGTGCGCCAAAGATAACCTGGAGAATGATCTTTGCGATCTTGGGAAGATTCTCATAGGTCTGAGTAAGAGATGAAGATGCCATTGGTTTGTTCTCCTTTTTATGTATTTGTGACTTAATTATATCACGGTAAAAATTAAAAATCAATAGAAAGTTAATAAAAAATTAAAAATTGTTAAATCTTCTTTTCCGTATCTTTCTTTCGCCTTATTTTTGAGTATATTTCCCTGAAATCAAGCTGAGAAATAATAACCGCCATAAGCACGAGCGCGCATCCGAAATATTCCTTTGGAAGCATTCGTTCAGACAGTATTAGAGCGGAGAACACCACTCCGAAAACCGACTCGAGAGAAAGTATAATGCTAGCGACGGCAGGCTCGGAATTTTTTTGACCTATTATCTGGCAAGTATAGGCGATTCCGCTTGAGCCGATACCGAGGAAGAGCAGCTCGGGAATAACCTTTCCTATTGCGGAAAAGTCAAACGGTCTTTCAAATATAAGGGCGGTTATAAGAGATAGAACCGTAACTGTTGCAAACTGAATTAAGGATAGTCTTATTCCGTCGCATCCGGGGAGTAAAAGATCGACTGCCATTATCTGCATAGCAAAAATAAATGCGCAAAAAACGACGAGCATATCCGACGGTGCTACCGTAAAGCCTTCCTTTATGCAAAGGAGATAGAAACCAACTACGGCAATAGCGATGCCGATCCACGTGTTGATGGGGGATTTTTTGCCGAAAAACAGAGCATAGATAGGAACTATCACTACGTAGAGCGCTGTTATAAACGAGGTTTTTCCCGCATCGGTGCCCGATATTCCGATTTGCTGAAGAGCTGATGCCGCAAAGAGAAATACTCCGCATACCGCACCGCTGATAAGCTCTTTTTTTGTGATGCCGACTTTTTTGTTTTTTACATCGAGAAGCTTTCTGCCGTTCTTTGAGAACCTATCAAAAATAACCGTTATCGGGATTAAAGCGATGATAGCGATAAGGCTTCTCGAGAATAAAAGAGTAAACGCGGGAATAGAGCTTGCCGCCTTTTGAGCAATGAAGGCAAAGCCCCAGATTATCGCCGCAATAAAAAGTATTAACGTAGAAAAGTATTTTTTCATTCTGGCTCCGTGGAATACGCTTGTTTTGAGAGCATTCCGTATTTTAAACTATGTTTTTGTGTTTTGTATAACACATAAAAAATCAACGAGAGTTATTTTAACATAAAAGCGCCACATTGTCAATAAACGAAAAAAATTATTCCGCGGCTATTCCTTCGGATATGCCAAGTCCTTGATAAACCGACTCAAAGCAGTCAAGTGCGGAGGGGACTTCAAAACGAACACCAAGTATTTTGATGAATCTCGCCATCTCGTAATTATAGCTTGAGAGAGGTCTTCTGAAGGCATCGTCCGTCTGCGCCGCAACGAGGATATCCTCATCCTCAAATCCGACGATTAAGAGCGTATGATAATAGCCGTCCTTCTCTCTGCCGAGCTGAATAACGTCACCTATCTCGCATTCATCGCGAGAGGCTTCCTTACCGAATGGACCGACACCCTCGTTGCCTGTCAGAAAATTATAGAAGTATTCAACTCCCGTCCAGGCCGGCGCTCTTTCGTCAAGCGATATGTAATACCACCCGAAGGTCTTCGTATAGTTCATCTTGCATGAGCCTGCGTAAACGCACTGCGAAACGAAATTGGTGCAGTTTCCGCCGATTCCGCGGAAGTTTCCGAAAATCGGATTTTGCGAGAATGCATATCTTTCCGCATAAAGTAAAGCCTTTTCTCTTTCGTAGCTTCTTGTAACCAGCATAATTTCTCCTTTAAAGTTGATAAAGGCTGTTAAATTTGACGATATAAAAGAATAATCTTATACTGAGGTAGAAATCAAATGCGACAGCCTCAAATTCGCAATTTTTTATTCGCTTATACAGTATATGCAAGCTGTTAAAAAAGCATACTTTTATTCTATTCATAAAGAGTGTGAATTTTTTATCAAACTTTATAAATCTTATTGACAACTGCACTGCTGACAGTGTATAATAAGTACGTGAGTATCATATAGGTATTCTCGTTGAAAGTAAAAATAAATTTTAAATAAAGAGAGGACAAACCAATGAACAGATTTGTACTTAACGAAACGTCTTATCACGGAAAAGGCGCTATCAACGCTATTCCCGACGAGATCAAAGCAAGAGGCTTTAAGAAGGTTCTCGTTGCATCAGACCCCGACCTTATCAAGTTTGGTGTTACCAAAAAGGTTACCGACGTTCTTGATAACGCAGGTATCGAATACGTAATTTTCTCGGATATCAAACCTAATCCCACCATTGAAAACGTTCAGGCAGGTGTTGCTGCATTCAAGGCTTGCGGCGCTGACTGTATTGTAGCTATCGGCGGCGGCTCTTCTATGGATACCGCAAAGGCAGTAGGAATTATTATCACAAACCCCGAGTTCGCTGACGTTCGTTCTCTTGAGGGCGTTGCTCCCACTAAGAATAAGTGCGTTCCGATCATTGCGGTTCCCACCACCGCAGGAACGGCCGCAGAGGTTACGATCAACTATGTAATCACCGACGTTGAGAAGAACAGAAAGATGGTTTGCGTTGACGTTCACGATATTCCCGTAGTAGCAGTTGTTGACCCCGATATGATGGCAACTATGCCTAAAGGACTTACCGCCGCAACGGGTATGGATGCTCTTACCCATGCGATTGAGGGTTATATCACCAAGGGTGCTTGGGAGCTTTCCGATATGTTCCACCTCAAGGCAATAGAGATCATCGCAAGATCCTTAAGAGCTGCCGTAAACAATGAGGATGCAGGCAGAGAGGGAATGGCTCTCGGTCAGTACGTAGCCGGTATGGGCTTCTCGAACGTTGGTCTTGGTATAGTTCATTCTATGGCTCACCCTCTTGGCGCACTTTATGACACGCCGCACGGTGTAGCAAATGCTATCATTCTTCCCACCGTTATGGAATACAATGCTCCTGCAACAGGTGATAAGTATAAGTATATCGCAGCAGCTATGGGTGTTAATGGTACTGAGAATATGAGCGTTGAGGAATATCGCGCAGCAGCAATTGATGCAGTTAAGCAGCTTTCTCTTGACGTTGGAATTCCTGCAGACCTTAAAGATATCGTTAAGGCAGAGGATCTTCAGTTCCTTGCCGAGAGCGCATATGCAGATGCTTGCCGTCCCGGTAATCCGAGAGAAACAAGCGTTGAAGAGATCCTTGATCTTTACAAGAGCCTTCTTTAATTAAAAAGTCACGATGTAGGCAGAGCCTCGATGCTCTGCTTACATTTTTAGAGAAAAGATAGCGAAAAATGATATTAAATGCGATCTGCGCGCAACTTTGACAAAAAGTAAAAGGAGGACAATAATGAAGCTTATAAATTACAAGGACGGTCAGCCTAATTCACACGCTGATCCGTTTATTCTTGAAGCAGATGGGAAGTTTTACATATATGCATCCGGAGTCGAAGGTGTAAGAGCGTTTGCATCGGATTCCTTAACCGGTGATTACAAATATATTGGATTGGTATTTAAAAACGCCGGATCATATGAATATTGGGCGCCTTCCGTGTTAAGTTACGACGGTAAATACTATATGTACGTATCGTTCGTTGATGAAGGTGAGGAAGACGTTCATCAGCAGACTATGCACGTCGCTGTGTCTGACAGTCCGAGTGGACCGTTTGTTGATGCTAAGCCTATAATAGCGCCATTCTCGATTGATTCTCACGTAGTTAAGAACGAGGCAGGCTTATTTATATTTTATTCTGTAAATGATTACGAGGCAGACCGAGCAGGAACGTATATCGTCGTTGATAAAATGAAGAGTCCGACTGAGGTTTCGGGCGCACCCGTGGCAGTTTTAAGACCGTCTATTGACGAGGAGATCTTCATGCGTGACAGATTCCGTAAGGGGCAACACTGGCATACGCTCGAGGGCGCATTCTACTTCTCCGAGGGCGATTATCACTACCTTATTTATTCGGGAAACTGCTATCAGAACGAGCATTATTTTCTCGGGTATGCTACGGCTAAAACATCCGAGCGCGATCTTACCAAAATCAAATTCGAAAAGATGCCAGATGCCAATACGTATGCTCCGCTTATTTCAAAAAATGAGTTTGAGGCGGGTACGGGACATAACAGCGTAATAAAGTATAACGGCGAATATTACTGTATCTATCACGGAAGAGATATTCCGCCCGATCCAAGGCTTGAAGGGGATAACAGAACTGCAAGGATATGCAAGCTGAAGATTGACGGACTTAAAATGACCGCAGAAAGATACGAAGATAAGCTTTGATAAAAGTAAAAAAAGATGAGTCAACTAACGAAGGTTTGACTCATCTTTTTTTGTTATATGTTAATAATAGTTGTCAAATAATTACTCTTTTGGAGTTATAAAGACATTTTCTTCACTGAATACAACGTTGTATAAATCTTTTTCTACGATTAACTCTTTGTTGTAACACGAAAGGATAAGCTCTGACGTGCTTTTGTTAACAGTAAGCTCTACGTAGTCGTATTTTTTAAAGGGGACGGATATCGTCGGGAAATTTGCCCCTCTTGCGAAAACTGAGAAATTCAGCCTGAATTCTCCGTTGTCTTCGGATTTTGAGAGGTGAACCAACTCATATCTTCCATCGCCTCCAACGTCGTAGAATATCGATGCGGGCACGTTGTAGATCTCATAGCTTCTCTCGAATTCCGTTCCGTCTTTTATGCCGCCGTAAGTTGATTCGCTTGCAACGTAGGTTGGATTTTCTCCCGATATATCAAAAACAAATTTGTATTTGTAGCTGTCATTTGACGTCAATATAAGTCTGTTTCCAACTATTTCGTAATTGCCAATGGCTATATAACTTGAAAGCGGACCGAAGCTCATGCTCATTGTGTTATTCGTCGGATTGATCGAAAAGCTTTTTATCCAACCGTATACGGGGTCGGTGACGTCCGCATCGCTGACTTCGCGGTAAGATGCCATCATGTAGTTCGTTGGAAGAGTTTCGTTCATCTTGAGTGAGAAAAGTTTGTCGATTTTTGCGCCGTCTTTCACCTGATGCGCGTAACCTAAAAGCACCTCGTCCGTATCCTGAACGAAGAAATAAAGCTCGTCGCAATCAATGTCTGCAATCTCTTTCGGAGGTGCGGCACGGTATATCGCCTTATTGTTTTTCTTGATATATTTAACACCGATATCGTCACCGTCGAACAGCTCGAGATAATCCTTCTTGCTGAGAAAGCATTTGTTTACCGCGCCTATTTCGCCAAATGTGCTGCTTGCGAGGCTTTGGCTTTCGACCATGATACGACCGTCGCTGAAGAAAATAAATAGAGGTACGTCATCGGTCGTGACGTCCGTCAGCTCACTGCTATACAATGCGCCGTGAGCAAAGTATATTCCTTCCGTAATTTTTTCGTCTTCGATTTTCTTATCGGTGAGGAAGCACGCGCCGAGAATAACGGTAGTTACGACCGAAAGCGCAACGAGAAGAGCGGCGGGCTTCGTATAGTCTGCAATTCTTCTTATTCTTGACTTGACTCCTACCTCACCGAAAGCAAGCGGACACGCGCCGATAGAACTCTTTTCCGTGCTCATTTTTAAAAGAGCCTCGGAGTATTCCGCTTTTTCCTCGTCACTGTAATCCTTCATAACCTTTTCGTCGCACGCAAGTTCGATATCGCGGCAAAGTAAATAATACGCAAGCCAAAGCAGCGGATTAAACCAATAAACCGAGAGAATAATAAATGCAAGAGGCTTCCATATGTGGTCACGTCTTTCGATATGCGCTCCCTCATGCGCTAAAACGATTGATAGATCGCTCTCGGAAATATCCGAGGGGACGTATATCTTCGGCTTTATAATTCCGAGGATGAATGGTGTTTTAACGTGATCCGAAAGGCGCACTCTTTCGTCATACGCTATCGACTCGCGAAGCTTAAGCTTGAGAAGTACAAAGCTCAAAACGAGATAAAGAAGCATAAGCATTGCAACAATGAGCCAAATGACAGAAAGCGCAGAGATTATTATCTGCAAGGGATTTGCGCTTGCCTCGGGCGTCGGGGCGAAGGAATTCCCAAAATAAGGATTTACGATCTCGTCTACTGCGGGAATGCCGCTTTCTATCATTGGGTATCTTTCGAGCTCGATACCGTCAGGCAGCGTGCTTTTGCTTGGTACAAGGCTGATAGAGCTTTCTATACTGACGGGAAGTATCAGTCGAAGCCCAACAAGACCAAAAAGCAAGACCGATATGTATTTCGGCGCTTTTTTAAAGATAAGCCTGAATAGGACTATCGCAAGCACGAAAAAGCTTGCGCTTATGCTGATGTTAAAAAGACGGATGAATAAATCTGTCATATATTATTCTCCCTTCATTTTGTTGATCATCTTTTGAATTTCTTCAATTTCTTCCTTTGTTAAGCTTTTTCTCGAAGTAAATGCGGCAATAAATGCGGGGAGTGAGCCGCCAAAGCTCTCCGCGACGACCTCGTGACTCTTTTTTGAAAAGAATTCTTCTTTTGATATAACAATAGATACCGTACCGTCTGAAACCGAAAAAATTCCGCGCTCGGTAAGTCTTTTTAATACTGTATACGTAGTTGTTCGCTTCCAGCCAAGCTCTGCTTGCGCAAGCTTAACAAGCTCGGTGGTTTTTAATGGTGCGCGCATCCATATTATATCAGCGAATTTTGTTTCTATTACGCCAAGTCTGCTTTCATTCATCATTAAATATTCCTTTTTTTGTTGATTAATCGAATAATAAATTTGTCTACACTATATAGACAAGAATAGTCTACCACATGTAGACAAAAAAGTCAAGCGTTTTTTGAAAGAAAAGGTATTTTTAAAAAAGATAACCGGAAAAATGGTAAAAATCAAAGACTTTTACCGTAATGGTACACGTAAATTTTGTATTATTTTGTTTGCTTAGTTGGTTCTGATCAGTTGGTGGTGTTTGAGCTTTTTTTCATGAAAGATAAAAATAAAGGTAAAATTGTTGACAAAAATGAAGTTTTGTGCTATAATGCGATTTGTTGACAACTCAACGATTTGTTGTGATGACGTGCAAAAAACATAAGGAGATATTTTATGCTTTTAAAACATCAGCTCCATGAGCAGGTTAATTTCCCGGATTACAGAGCCCTTGTTGAATGGGCGGCAAATACGCACAAAGATAAATATTCATTTTCATATAAAGCGGATTTGAAGAAAAGTGAAGTAACAAGAATAAGCTTTACTACTCTTCGCGATGACGTAAGAGCTCTTACGTCAAAGCTTATCGAAATGGGGTGCGAAGGAAAACACTGCGTAGTTATCGGTAAGCTTTCCTACGAATGGGCAGTTCTTTATTATTCTATTATTATCGCGGGCGGAGTTATCGTTCCGCTTGACAGAGATTGGCATGCAGAGGAGCTTTCAAAAACCGCAAAAAAAGCGGATGCTTCTTTTCTGTTTATAGAAAGTGAGCTTGCCGATAAGGCGGAAATTATAGCAGCAGGAAATGATCTGTTGTCCTCACCTGTATTTATGTGCGGTAAGGGATCTGGTACAGGTGTTGATTCGCTGATTTTAGAGGGTAAGAATTTGTTTGAAGACTCGCCCGAGAAATATTTTGAGCATAAAATTGATCCGCATAAGCTTGCGCTTCTCGTTTTTACCTCGGGAACAACAGGTGAGGGAAAGGGAGTTATGCTCACTCAGAATGCAGTTCTTGAGGATATTTCAAATATCGCGCCGTACATTGACTATTCTGATAAAACAGTAGGAGTTCTTCCTCCTCATCATACCTACGGGTCGTCCGTTACCTTCGTTGCTCATACTATGATAGGTTCGGAAGTGTATATTTCGGCAGGTTTAAGATATATTCAGAAAGAACTTCGTGACGAAAAGCCCGGTCATCTTGCTTTAGTTCCGCTTTACCTCGAAACATTCTACAGAAAAATAATGGCTAACGTAAAAGAGCAGAAGAAGGAATTTGTTCTTTCGCTTTTGATAAAGGTTAGTAATTTACTCCGTAAGTTTGGCATTGACGCTAGAAAGAAGCTCTTTAACTCTATTCGCGCAGCGTTCGGCGGCGAGGTTAAAATGATAATCTCCGGCGGAGCTCCAATCAATGCAAAGATTCTTAAGTTCTTTGAATCTGTAGGTATTTCCACTCTTAACGGCTACGGAATAACCGAGTGCGCTCCTATTATCGCTGTTAACAGAAGTCTTAATGTTGTTCCGGGCTCTGTCGGTAACGTGATCGATGTAGATGATGTAAAGATAGACTCTCCGAATGAAGCAGGCGAGGGTGAAATCTGGGTAAAAGGACCTAACGTAATGCTCGGTTACTACAAGAATGAGGAAGCGACTCGCGATGCGATCACCGATGACGGATATTTCAAGACCGGTGACTACGGAAAGCTTGATAAGAATAATGTGCTCTATATTACCGGAAGAAAAAAGAATCTCATCATCCTCTCTAACGGAAAGAATGTTTATCCCGAGGAGATAGAGAATGATCTCATTGCAACTCCCGGTGTTCTCGACATTATCGTATATGAAGGTCAGAGTAAACGCGGTCTTGAGCATAATGCGATAGTTGCTGAAATATATCCCGATAAGGATTATGTTGAAAAGAATAATATAACCGATATAAAGCGTCATTTGTGGGGCTATATCGACGAATATAATAAAACGGCAGTTCCTTATAAAAAGATAGGTGTTCTCAAGGTAAGAGAAGAGGAATTCCCGAAGAATACTCTCCGCAAGATAATGAGATTCAAGCTCGATATGTCTATAGATTAAAAAATGTGAAAACACTGATAAATACGACCCCGTTGCACATTTTTTTGATATTCAACGTCGAATTCGTAAACAGTGATTTGCATAAATAAAAAAGCGCCGTGAACTGCGAGAAAGTTATTTTCTGCATATGCACGGCGCTTTTTGCTATTTGTAAATTCGATATTGACTTTAATAATTACTTCTGCTAAAATAAATACATTATAACATTACTCTTACAGGATGGTGTAAATGGATATAAGAATGGCGGAACTTTCCGATCTTATAAAAATAGAAAAAATCTATTCGGATGCAAGAAAATTTATGCGTAATGCAGGTAACACCGAACAATGGTCAGGCGGATATCCTGCGAGGGAGCTTATGCTCTCCGATATTAATAAAAAGCAGCTATACGTCGTTATGAACAAGTCCGTTAAAAACGGACAATTGAAAAAAACAGCCTCCTATGGTAGAATTAAAGTACTACCATAGGAGGTTTTTGTTATGGCAAGAGAATACCGACACATAGAAGGATATGAAAAAGAGATCATACAGCTTTG
>JAZONS010000013.1:0-9652 GCA_045654585.1 Eubacteriales bacterium | reverse complement strand
TGACGCGGTGACCACGCCTCAACGTCTATCGACTTGTCCTTAAGGTCTGCAAGGTCGCCCGAACAGCACTCAAGAGTTCTTACGGGAATGTCGAGGGTTCTGAACATATCTACGGTGTTCTGCCAGAGCTTATTAAACCATACGGGTGATTCCTCGGGCTTACATACAACGATCATTTCCTGCTTTTCAAACTGATGGATTCTATATACTCCTCTTTCCTCTATACCGTGAGCGCCCTTCTCTTTTCTGAAGCAAGGCGAATAAGACGTAAGAGTATGAGGAAGCTCTGCTTCGGGGATTATCTGGTCGATAAATTTACCGATCATAGAGTGCTCCGACGTACCGATAAGGTAGAGATCCTCCCCTTCAATCTTATACATCATAGCGTCCATTTCAGCAAAGGACATAACGCCCGTTACAACACCCGCTCTGATCATATAAGGAGGAATACAGTAGGTAAATCCGCGGTCGATCATAAAGTCTCTGGCATAAGAGATAACCGCAGAGTGAAGTCTTGCGATATCGCCCATAAGGTAGTAGAAGCCGTTACCCGCAACTCTGCGCGCACTGTCAAGGTCTATTCCGCAGAATCTTTCCATTATCTCGGTGTGATAAGGGATCTCAAACTCGGGTACTGCGGGCTCGCCGTAACGCTGAACCTCAACGTTCTCGGAATCATCCTTTCCGATCGGAACAGTGGGATCGATGATATTGGGAATGGTCATCATGATCTTGGTGACCTTCTCGTTGAGCTCGCCTTCCTTAACTTCAAGCTCGGCAAGCTCTGCTGCCTGAGCCGCAACAAGCTTCTTTGCTTCCTCGGCTTCCTCAAACTTCTTCTGACCCATAAGCGCGCCTATGGATTTAGAAACTTTGTTTCTATTGGCTCTGAGGTCGTCAGCGCGCTTCTTAGATGCGCGAAGCTCCTCGTCAAGAGCTATAACCTCGTCAACCAAGGGAAGCTTAGAATCCTGGAACTTCTTTTTTATGTTCTCACGAACAACGTCGGGATTTTCTCTCAAAAATTTAATGTCAATCATTTTAAACTCTCCATAAATGTGAAATTTAATTTATCTTATATTATATATCAAAACAATCCGAATTTCAAGAGGTTATCAAAAATTAGATATTTTTTCGTTTTTTCGGTGATTCTCACTTGTATTATGCCGCTCTTTATGATAAAATTATAAAAAAACACAAGGAGATGCTATGTTTAAGTTTTATTCAGAAACAGCTCTTACAGACATTGGGGGCGGAGTAAGCCGAAGAATACTCGCGCATGATGCTGATATGATGGCTGTGGAGGTCATTTTTGAGGAGGGCGCTGTCGGCGCTATGCACACTCATCCGCACGTTCAGATAAGCTACGTTCTCGAAGGAGAATTTGAGGCAACCCTCGGTACCGAAACCAAAATTATCAAAAAAGGTGATACCTATTATACCACTCCGGATCTCCCGCACGGTGTCATTTGCAAAAAAGCAGGCAAGCTTCTCGATATTTTCACCCCCGAAAGACGTGATTTTTTGAAATAACTATTGATTTTTATATAATATTGTGGTACAATACAAAATGTTGAAAATTTATTCTAAGGAGTTTTAAAATGTTAGTTTCAGCTAAAGAAATGCTCGCTAAAGCAAGAGCAGGCCATTACGCAGTAGGTCAGTTCAACATCAATAACCTTGAGTGGACTAAGGCAATACTTCTTACCGCTGAGGAGATGAAATCTCCCGTTATTCTCGGTGTTTCCGAGGGCGCAGGTAAGTATATGTGCGGCTACGACACTATTGTTGGTATGGTAAAAGGTATGATCAAGGGTCTCGGTATCACCGTTCCCGTTGCTCTCCACCTCGACCACGGAAGCTACGAGGGTGCATACAAGTGCATCGAAGCAGGCTTCTCTTCCGTTATGTTCGACGGGTCTCACTACCCCATCGAGGAAAACCTTGCTAAAACCAAGGAGCTCGTTGAGGTTTGCAACAAACTCGGTCTTTCTCTCGAGGCAGAGGTCGGCGCTATCGGCGGCGAAGAGGACGGAGTTGTTGGCGGCGGTGAGGTTGCAGATCCCAAGGAATGCAAGATGATCGCCGATCTCGGCGTTACCATGCTCGCTGCAGGTATCGGTAATATCCACGGTAAGTATCCCGAAAACTGGGCAGGTCTCCGCTTCGACGTTCTCGAGGGTATCTCGAACGAGGTTGGAGCTGAAATGCCTCTCGTTCTTCACGGCGGCACGGGTATCCCTGCAGACATGATCAAGAAGGCTATTTCTCTCGGCGTTTCCAAGATCAACGTTAACACCGAGTGCCAGCTTGCTTTCGCTGCAGCAACACGTCAGTATATCGAAGAAGGCAAGGACCTCGTTGGTAAGGGCTTTGACCCGAGAAAGGTTCTCGCTCCCGGCGTTGAGGCTATCAAGGCTACCGTTAAGGAGAAGATCGAGCTCTTCGGTTCTGCTAATAAGGCATAATATTATATGTTATTTTGGGCTGTCCTTCGGGCAGCCCTTTTTTTCGGATAAAAAGCAAAAAAGTGCCGTTTTATATTTTGATGCTTACTACCACGGAAACGTATAATTTGGTACCGTGATGTTTAAAAAGTTATATTTTTCGGCACTTTTCGAGTTTTTGCTAGAGCAAATCACCATAATTGTCCAAGGCAAACGAGCGCGCCGGAATATCGAAGATGCTGATAGCGCCAACCGCGCCTTCACTATGCAATCGCGCTACCGCTCTCGCGGATGCAAGAAGGATACCTGCCGTAAAATCAGGATTGGAGTCAAGCTTTAACGAAAGCGTTGCAAGCTGCGTATTATCACCCGTTTTTCCGGCAGATATTACTTCACCTCGATGATAAAGCTTCATATGTTTTTCGAGAAATTCGGCCTCTGTTATGAAGTATATTTCGGTTTCATATCCACGGAAATAACCTTCCGTATTTTTGATCTGTTCCGCAATTCTCTTCTCTTCGTTTTTATCGCAGACCACGTAGCATACTCTTTTATGCAGGCATTCCGGCGAAACAGCCTCTCCACGATATGCGGATTCCATTGATTTGCGTTGCGGTACTGTATACTGAACGGCATATTTTACGCCGTCTATCCTTCTGATTGCTTCACTATGCCCCTGGCTGACTCCTTCTCCCCAGACCGACGTTACGTTAGCATATGGCATAAACGATGCAAAATAAAGCCGCGCAAGTGACATAAGTCCCGGGTCCCACCCCGTCGAGAGTAAGGATAAATGATTTCCGCGTCGGGCAGCACAATCGAGCTCTTCTCTGTATTTTTCGATTTGGCTATGCATATCAAAACTGTCCACGGTATTAAAATGTTCCGCTAGGTGAACAGCGCTTTTGGTAAGGTCATTCGATGAGCCGAACGCCATTATTAAAGCATCGATTTTTTCCTTAAAATTAAGTATATCATCAAAGCTGAATACGGGGCATCTTTCTTCGGTTATGTTTTTTGGATCGCGCCTCGTGAATACCCCTATAAGCTCTATATCGGGAAAACTCTTAACTACTCCTATTATCGATTTCCCGAGATTTCCGTAACCTGCAACTGCAATCTTAATAAAAATTCCCCCTTTGGCTTTTTCATCATTTTATGCCACAGGGGGATTATTGTTTATTGAATTAATATGTATAAAGGTTTAGCCCTCACGCTTAAGATACTCCATACATCTCGCGATCTCAACCTCTCCGCTCGGATTCATATCCTCTGACTCAACTATCATAAGAATGCCTTTTTCGGAAGCAAGATTAATAATATCCTTTATCGCCACGTTGCCGCTACCGACGTAACTTCCCTCGGGCTTGCCCGACTCGCTCTCCCGAGCCGCAACACCGTCCTTCAGATGAATGGTCTTAATTCTGTGACTATACTTTTCGATGATTGCCATAGGGTCAAGACCCGCGTTATACGCCCAGAACACGTCAAGCTGAATCTGTGCATTGGTACGGCTTACTATTTCGTCAAAAATCACCTTTCCGTAATCCGTTCTGATAAACTCTACCGAGTGATTATGATAACCTACAGACATCCCGAGATTATTTAATTTTTCTTCTGCGGAATTTATATAACCGATTAATTTTTCAAGCGACTCTTCTTTATTGTCAAACGCGGGAATAACAACACTTTTGCACCCGATAGCCTTGTGATATTCAATCATAGCATCGAGCCTTTCGGGAGCAAAATCGACCCAACTCACGTGCGATCCCGCCACCTCAAGGCCATGCTTTTTAAGCATATTTAAAACTTCATCGGCAGTGTGCCCGAAGAAGCCTGCAAATTCAACGTACTTATAGCCGATGCGAGAAACAGCTGCAAGCGCGGCATCTAAATTTTGGGAGGTCAAGTCTCTTATGCTGTATAACTGAATTCCATACTCGTTATTCATAATTCACCTCAAAAAAGCATTAATTGCAAATAATTATTTACTTTGAAAGCTCTCCGCGAAGATTTGTTTCCATAAGTTCTTTGATTTTTTCCTTTGAATACCCTTTGCTGAAAAGGTAATAAAGCTTAGCGACCGCCGCTTCGGTCGTCATATCATATCCACTGACGGCACCTGCTAAAACAAGCTCCGAGCTTGCCGCATACGCACCGAGTGAAACAGTCCCCTCGGGACATTGAGAGCAGACGGTAATTACCGCTCCAGCGGCAAAGGCGGAGCGTATTATGGGAAGAAGCGCATTTCCCTCGCCCGGGATATTACCCGACCCGAAAGTTTCAAGAACAACACCCTTCAGCTTCTCTGCGATTACAACGTTAAAGAGGCTGAAATTGATTCCGGGAAAGACCTTCAGAACTCCGATAGGAACTTCCGAAAAGGGGCAGAATTCAAAAGGAAGATCTGTTTCCGGAGGCGGCACGGTAGGTAGATAGCGAATATTTATTCCCGCCTCGGCAAGGGGTTGCAAATTAGGAGAATCGAAGGCAAGAAGTCCGTCAGCCGAGACCTTCATCGACCTGTTACCGCGGAGGAGCTTACCGCCGAAATACAGGCACACCTCTCTTACCTCACCCGATGCGGCTATGAGCAATGACGTTATAAGATTGTCGCGGCCGTCGCTCCTCACCTCGCAAAGCGGTATCTGGGAGCCTGTAAGAATAATCGGTTTTTTCACGTTTTCAAGCATAAAAGAAAGGGATGATGCCGTATAAGCCATAGTATCAGTTCCGTGAAGTATTACAAAGCCATCATATTTATCATAAAGTGATGCTATTTTTTCACCTATCCTATTCCACTCGGTAACAGCCATATTTGAAGAATCCAGCAAGGGGGAAAGCTCATACAAGTCATACTCGGGCATACCCGTAACCTTCAGATCGGAGATCTCCTCAAGCAAAGTTAAAAGATACCCCTCTTTCGGCACGTAACCTCTGTCACTTCTCGTCATACCGATAGTGCCGCCCGTATGAATAAGACAAATCTTTTTATTATCCATAAAAACCTTCATTTGTTTTTTATTTAATTATAACCTCTTAAAAAACAAAAATCAATAGTTAGAAAAACTTTTTTTGCATCACGTGAATATTTTTTCATTTTCTTGTCAAGATTTTATTTGTCAAACATTATTTTATTCATTGAGGTTTTGCTATGAAAAAAGTTATTTTACCCACCATTTGCATACTATTGTGTACATTATGCGTACTTTTTGTACCAACGGAAGCCGAAGCTCAGATCTATGAAGATACGGTAAGGCTACATATTCTCGCCCCATCCGACTCTCTGGAGGATCAGAATTTAAAACTTGAGCTTAGAGATTATATTTTGAACAAATACTGTAAAATTATTTCGAATGCAAATTCTTCTGCCGAAGCCGAAGCGGAATTATTAAAATTTTTACCATTCATTGAAGAAGACTGCCGCTCATTTATACTTGACACGGGATACAATTATCCCGTAAACGTTAAGTTAACCGAGGAGTGGTTTAATACAAGAGAATACGGTAATTTTTCTCTTCCCTCCGGCAGATACCTTTCCCTCACAGTAACTATTGGGACGGGCGCAGGACAGAATTGGTGGTGCGTTATGTATCCCCCGCTATGCCTTGACGCCGCTCTATCGAACACCGACGATGCTTATTCGGACGACGAGGTTCGCCTTATTTCGAAAGGAGGTTACCGCATAAAATTCAAGCTTCTTGAGGTTACCTCTGCAATTTTCAATTAAGAAAATAAAAAGTTCCCGAAAAGCAGTTGATTTCCTAAACAAAATATGTTAAAATAATTCCGCTAATATTATTAAATCGAAGAAAGGAGTTATTATGAGCGAAAAGAAATCGGAAAAGATAATTGCCGACAACAGAAAAGCCAGACACGACTATTTCGTTATCGAAACCTTTGAAGCAGGAATAGAGCTTTTCGGCACTGAGGTCAAATCCTTGAGAGCCGGCGGTGTCAACCTCAAGGACTCCTATTGCGATATTGACCGAGGCGAGCTGTTCGCACTCGGAGTACATATAAGCCCTTACGAGCAAGGAAATATCTTCAATAAAGACCCGATGCGTCCAAAAAAGCTTCTTATGCATAAACGCGAAATAATGCGACTCGCCGGTCTTGTTTCAAGAGAGGGTTATACTCTCGTTCCCTTATCTCTCTACTTCAAGGGCTCTTACGTTAAAATGGCAATAGGGCTTTGCAAGGGTAAAAAACTTTACGATAAGCGTGACGATATGGCAAAGCGCGATGCAGACAGAATTATCGAAAGAAGAATGAAGGACAGGCGCGGAAACGGCGAAGATTGACTTTTGCTTAAAGCTTGATCTTCAATACATTAGACGATTTACCCTCACCCGTTCATAAAAAAATACCGAAATGGAACTTTATCGCTCCGTTTCGGTATTTTTATCAGTTACCCGAGAGATCGTTCCCCTCAAGTATATCTCTCATAAGCTTTGTAAAATTCACTTCTGCTTCTTCAAGAGATGCATCGTTATCAAAATAGTAATCGTAGTAGTAATTCTCGACTCCATCGTCTGCCGCATTTCCATATGCAGCTTTTCTTTGCCTGCTTACCGCTCTTACAAGAAGCGTTTTAGCAACACCGTCAGTAGCCTTAACAAATTTTGCGATCTCCTTCGGCTCTCTGATATGAACTATCAGAATCTCTTCATCTGTAGTGAGGAAATCAAGATACTGCGCCTTTGCCCAATTGGTAGGAAAATCGTTGTAATTTACGCAAAGCTCCTTTAAGTCCGCGAGGAACTTTCTTGAGCGATCGTCCTTCCTTCCGTCCCAATCTGCCATTCTTGCAAGCTCCTTTATTGGAGTGATCGTTGATATGTTTCTTATTTTGATGTGCTTTGCGGCAAGATCGCAAAGAGTATCCTTGCCGACACCGCCCGCACCGTTTATAACTATTGTAGCCTTTTTCATTCTTTTCTCCGTGAAAACCGCACGATCTATCGGGAAATTCCCCAATCGCCTATATTTACCTGATTATTTTAGCATATAATCATTTTTTTGTCAATAACTTCACTATTTTCTCTTTACTTTTTCAAAATTTTATTATATAATGATTATGTTTATAAAAAATTATACTTATGTGAGGTAAACAAAATGGAAAAGAAACTTTACGGCGTACTTCCCACAGGTGAGGAGGTATACCTTTATTCGCTCAAAAACGATTCCGCTCTTGTAAACATTATGACAAGAGGTGCTACTATCGTTAATTTCAAGGCTTTCGGTACCGACATCGTAGGCGGCTTCGATAAGCTTGAGACATATCTTCAGGAAACCTCGCATCAGGGCGCTGTTATCGGACGTGTTGCCAACAGAGTCGGTGATGCTAAGTTCACAATGGACGGCGTAACCTATAACCTTCCCAAAAACGACGGTGAAAACTGCCTTCACGGCGGTGACGGCTTCGACCACAAGCTTTGGACGGTTACAGATTATACCGAGGATTCAATCACTCTTGAGTATTATTCAAAGGACGGCGAAGAGGGCTTCCCCTCGGGACTTGCCGTTAAGGTTACATATAAGCTCGCGGGCGCTTCTCTCCTTATCGACTACGTAGCTATCCCCGAAGGAAAGACCCCCATTGCTCTTACTAACCACGCATATTTCAATCTCAACGGCTTCGGCGGCACTATTGAAGATCACACCGCTGTTATTTACGCTGACAGATATACCGACGTTAACGAAAACCTCATCCCCAACGGAAATCGCCCCGCAGTTGAGGGTACTCCCTTCGATTTCAAGACTCCTCACAAGATCGGTGAGCGTTGCGGCGCTGATTTCATCGGCTATGACCACAACTTTATTCTCTCTCCCGTAAAGAGCGAAGTTGTTTTCGGCAAAGAGCTTCCTCTTATCGCAGAGGTAAAGGGTGACAATCTCGGTATGAAGGTTTATACCGATCAGCCCGGCGTTCAGTTCTATATCGGTAACTTCCTCGGTAAAGGCCCCGACTTCAGAAACAACACAAAGCAGGTATTCCACGGCGCATTCTGCCTTGAAACTCAGACCGAGCCCGACTGCATCAATCATGGAATCGGCTTCTATGACAAGGGCGAAGTTTATACTCACACTGTAGTTTACGCGGTAGAAAAGCTTTGATCAACTTAAGATTCTTCGGAACCGGAGGGCTTGGCTCGGTAAGAGTCAAGAATAAGTTTTCCAAGGAATACAGAAGGTTTTCAACCTTACTTATCGACGAAAAGATCATAATCGACCCTTCGGAGGATATTTTCGAATTCGTTGAAAGTTTTATGCTTCAAGGCATGCTCGACGAGGTTTATGACGTTTTTATAACACATTCTCACCTCGATCACTTCAGTTTAACCGCTATCGAGAGGTTAGCTTCGCAAAGAAGAATACGTGTTTATGCTTCTTCCGCGATGAAGGACGAGCTTTTAACGATTGACAATATCGACTACATTGAAATATCACCTTTTGCCATTCAAAAAATAGGAAAATACACAGTTCTTCCACTTCCCTCAAACCACAGAACGGATATTCCATTTGAAACAACGCTCAATTATCTTATTGAATGCGATGAAAAAAAACTGTTCTACGGTCTTGACGGAGCATTTATAAATGCCGCGGCAATGGAGCTCTTGCGTGAGGTAACGCTCGATGCGGTAATCCTTGATTGCGCGCTGGGAGATGCGCCTTATTCCGAAAAATCGGCAAATCATAATAATCTCGATATGGTACGTAAGATATACGATATTTTCGTATCCTGCGGCACCGCAAGCGACAACACAAAATTTATTTTATCGCATATTCCGACAGAGAAAAAGCGCTTTGTTCACGACGAACTCTGCGAAGCAACCGTAAATTCGCCGTTCAAGGTCGCATATGACGGTTACTTTCTTGGAATTTAAGTGATATCGAAAGGATCTAATAATGAAAATTTACGACGAACTCGTTGCCAGAGGTCTTATAGCCCAGGTAACAGACGAAGCAGAAATAAAGGAGCTTGTCAATAACGGAAAAGCTACCTTCTATATCGGATTTGACCCGACGGCAGACAGCCTTCACGTAGGTCATTTCATGGCTCTTTGCTTAATGAAAAGGCTTCAGATGGCAGGCAACAAACCTATCGCACTCATAGGCGGCGGTACTGCTATGATAGGTGATCCCTCCGGCAGAAGTGATATGCGTCAGATGATGACAACTGAAACTATTCAGCACAACTG
>JAZONS010000012.1:0-11290 GCA_045654585.1 Eubacteriales bacterium | reverse complement strand
TTATTTTGCATAATTTTGTTTTCCTAAAATGTATAATTTTTACAAAAAATAATTTTTTTAAAAAAATAAGAATTAAAAACTTGTTTTTAAATTAATTATATGCTAATATAGTATTATCTAAGAATATGCAATTTTGTAAATAAATCACTTTTGCAATTTTTTTAATGGATTTTTAATAAAAAACAAATATCATTTATGGAGGAAAAGGAATGAAAAGGAAGATTTTGCTTGCTCTGCTTGTAGTGCTGACGCTTGTATGCGTTATTACTCTTGCATCATGCGAAGGAATTATTATTCCCGGTGTAACCGACGGTACGGGTAATAACACCGGCAATAACACCGGTAATAACACCGGAAACAATAATAGTGGCGGTGGAGTTACAACTTATCTGGTTAAGTACTACTATGACGGTAAGGTTATCCATCAGCAAAGTGTTAAATCCGGTAACACTCTTACCTCTTTTCAGCTTGAGGAGAGAGACGGACTCGGAGTGAACGGAATGCTGTTTACTAACTTTTATGCTGACAGCGCGAAAACAAAAGAATTTGATTTTGATATGAAGATCACAAGAAACGTTAACGTTTACTGTCAGATTCTTCATACTGTATCATATTATTTTGGCGATACTCTTGTAGCTGAGCATAAGGTTGATGCTCTTTCGGGCTATCTCACTCAGGCTCAGGCGGATGAGGTAGTTAATATGAGCAAAGTATACTTAGGTCTTTATACGGACAAGGAAAAGACTATTGCGTTTGATCCGGTTGCTAAGATATTGAGATCAATGAATGTTTACTGCAAGGACGTTCACGTTGTTGACTACGTTTATATAGATTCCTTGGGTACGGAGGTTAAAATTGAAGGTCTCAGACAGCGAGTTGATGCTGTAGACGGATTTACCGAAGCGCAGAAGCGAGAGGTATATGAGTATCTTTATAACGGCTTCAGCTTTGATTATTTCTATAGCGATGCAAATCTTGCGGTCGCGTTTGATTTTGACAGCGTTCCCAAAAAAGATACTGTCGTTTATTGCGAAAGAGATGAGTTCAAAGCAGGTAAGAACGTTAATTGGTCGCTTGACGGTAAAACTATCAAGTTTACAGGAAGCGGTGATATGTACGATTATAAGTACAATACCGATGTTCCGTGGTATAACTTTGGCGCGCTTATTGAAAATATAGAAATTCAAGAGGGAATTACCTCTGTTGCGGGCTGCGCATTCTATAAGTTCAATAAGATAGGTAGCGTAACCCTTCCCGACACTATTAAAAGAATCAACAAAAATGCATTCTATGAATCCTCAATAACCGATATCAACTTCCCAACGTCACTTGAGTCGATCGGAACTAGTGCGTTTTCAACATGCGAGGGTCTTGTTCATCTTGATTTCAACGAAGGTCTTAAGATTATAGAGGGAAATGCTTTTGCTGACTGCTTAGGTCTTACTACTGTCGTGCTCACGCCTACGATCATGAGCTTCGGTGCATCCGCATTCAAGAACTGCACGAGTATCGAGTCTGCTTATTATATCGGTACAGAAGCTCAGTTTGAGGAAATAGATATAAGCGTATCCAACTTCTGGATAGATCAGCTTGCTCATAAGTACTTCATCTCGCAGGAAAGACCCGAGAAGTCAGGTCCTTATTGGTACTACAATGATGAAGGTGAGATCTGCCAGTGGTATTATACTATCTGGTATTATGACAGTGTTGGTGCTAAGCTTCCTTTCACTGCGGATTATATTGACGTAGAGAACGGAATTTCTCAGGCGAACATTGATTTTATGCATAATGACTCCGAAACTGAAGGAACCGGTCATAACGGCTATAAGTTTGTTGGCTGGTATCTCAAGGATGGAGATTTCAAGAATCATTACGAGTTCACTCTTGGTGAGAAATACAGCGAAAATATCAAGCTTATAGGCGACCGCGGAAATCTTTGCGGAGATAACGTTAAATGGTCGTTTAACAAAACGAATGCTACTCTTACCATAAGCAAGGTTGATAAAACACTTGACGACGGTGCAATGTGGAACTTTAAGTATTCCAACGATGCACCATGGTGGGGTAACTATCGAACAAGAATTGCTAAAATCGTTATTGAAGACGGTATTACTCATATAGGAAGCTTTGCCTTCTCGGAGATATACGACAATACGAATACTGCATTCACTAATTTCAGCTACATAGATATTCCCGATACAGTAACAAGCATCCACGCTGATGCGTTCTATAGATGCCTTCGTCTCCTTTATATCTATTACGAAGGAACAGCGGAAGATATTTACGGAACTGAAACTACGGAGCCTGCCATCAAAGGCTTAACTTCACTCAATTGTCTTACTACTGACGGAAATCAGGCATTGGTTTATGCTAATGCAACAACTGCCGACTTCGCAACACTCGGCGCAGGCTCGTATTGGGCGCAGATGCACACCGGAGCTTCCCAGAACGATGACGTTCGCGTTGCATGGTCTTACGATGCCGAGAGCGGTACTCTTCTTGTCGGCGGTGGTGATGAGAAGCACATTATGATCAACTATGTAAGCCACGATCAGACCCCCTGGTATTCTTATAGAAACAATGTAAACACTGTTATTATAAATAAGAATATCACCGTTGTCGGATATTGTAGCTTTGAGGGTATGGAAAGCGTAACCTCAATAGTAGTATCTAACCTTATCACGAAGATAGCCGATACTGCGTTCTCGGGAACGGGTTATTACAATACAGAGCTTGCGAATAAGGGCTTTGTATATATCTATACAGAAGGTACAGAAGCGCTCAGATACAGTCATCTTATCAAGGTTGATCCCACAAAGGTAGGAGAACTGTTTGTCATTTCCGCAAGAACTCTTTCGATAGCAGACAATGCGTTCGCGGGTTGCTCGGGAATTAAGAAGCTTGTATTCACAAAGGATATTAAGACAAATGCGATTTATTCTACTGCTTTGACAGGTCTTACCGGACTTGAATCAATCTATTTCGACGGTGAGATTACCATATGGAGCAAGTATGAAAATGTTTCCGGAAAGATACCCGCAACCGTTAAGGTTCTTCATTATTTCACAAACAAGCCCAATGATGCTATGCTTGAGGTATACGGACTTACACTTGATCTTTGCTGGCATTGGAAGAATAATCAGGAAAACAGCGAGCCTGCAATCTGGTCAGACGAGGTTTGATTATCTTTCGGCTATAGGTTAATAAAATTCAGCATATAAAAATAAACAGAAGCGGGAGAGCAGAATTGATCGGCTCTCCCGCAAATTTAAAAATGCAGACTTATAAATGAGTGTATATAACCACTTCATCTGAGTAAGTCTGCATTTTAATTTATTTTGAGGTAATTTTCAGCTTGATCTTATCGGGAATAATGATATTTCTGTTTCCGGAAATATGCTTGATAGTACCGTCTTTAGCTTCGATGATCAGCCTTCCATCGGTGCTCTCTACTCCGAGAATCTTGCATCGCTTCTTTTTACCGTCTTCAATGTATTTTGCATTTATTCCGCCGAGAATGAACTTTCGCTTATAGGTTTCCATAAACTTTTCAGGTGTTTTAATTCTCTTTGGATAAAGAGCAAAGAATTTCGAAAGAATATTTTTTGCGATGATAAGAGGAATCGATGTGTTTTCACTCTCGAATACCTTCTTGATCATATCGGATAAACGGGGAGGGAAATATTCATCCGTAAGCTTAACGGTAAAGCTGATTATAATATATTCGTAAGCCATAAAGCTGTCAAGTTTACCCTCTGTAGCAATAGTTCCGATTCGCTCGCCTTCGCAGAAAATATCGCTTACCCAGCCTATGCCGAGCTTTTTATCTGTCTGCTCTTCAAGAGCGGTCACGAACGCCACGGCAGACATAGCGCCGAGAAATCCTGCTTGGGAAGGGAAAATAGAAGGTCTTAAGATACAGGATAAATAAACTCCGTGATCGGATGAGCCTTCGGGAAGCTTTTGACCGAGTGAATTGTATTCGGTCTGGTTTTCGGAAAAGACAACGTAACCGTCTGCATAGCCGATGCGCGCATACGAACGTGCGAGCGAATGTGTAGACGGAATTGAGTCATGGCACTCGAGATGGAGTATTTTTCCGTCTTTTGTACGCATTATCACGTTTTTTGCCATATATCTTCTCCTTTCCGAAGTTATTTATCCGTTTTCCGTTCTTTAATTAATACGCCTTACCCCAATAAACGAGTTTTTTAGCCGCTCTGCCGCAGCATACGCACTTTTCTGCGATAGGCTCGCTATCGAAGGGCATACATCTTGAAGTAACGTCTGCGGTTTCTTTGAGTTTTTCCTCGCACTCACGGTCACCGCACCACATAGCTTTGATATAACCGTTGTTCTCGTTTGCGATCTTTGTAAGCTCGTCGATATCGTATGCATTGAACGTTCTGTTTTCTCTGTTAGCGAGAGCTTTTTCATAAAGTGCTTTAATAAGAGCGTCGAGTCCGGCATTTACCTCGTCAACGATATTGTCAACTGAAACGAAGGCTTTTTCACGATTGTCACGTCTTACGATAACGCACTTATTGTCAGCAATATCTCGAGGACCGATCTCTATACGGAGCGGAACGCCCTTCATTTCATACTCGGAGAACTTCCATCCGGGGCTTTGATCGGAATCGTCCATCTTAACTCTGATTCCCGCAGCCTTAAGCGTATCGTATATCTTACCCGCAGCCTCAAGAACACCTTCCTTGTGCTGCTGAACGGGGATGATCACAACCTGAATAGGGGCAACGGCGGGGGGAAGAACAAGACCTGAGTCATCACCGTGAGTCATAATGATACCGCCGATAATTCTTGTTGAAACACCCCAAGAGGTCTCATGACAATACTTAAGCGTATTGTCGCTATCAAGGAACTGAATATCGAAAGCTTCGGCAAAGCCTGTACCGAAGTTATGCGAAGTACCGCCCTGAAGAGCTTTACCGTCGTGCATAAGAGCTTCAACCGTATAAGTAGCCTTAGCTCCTGCGAATTTTTCCTTTTCGGTTTTCTGACCGCGGATAACAGGCATACCGAGATCCTTCTCGAAGAAGCTTGCGTAGATATTCAGCATCTGAATAGTTCTTGCCTCTGCCTCTTCTGCGGTTCTGTGAACTGTATGACCCTCTTGCCAAAGGAACTCTCTTGAGCGAAGGAAAGGACGGGTGGTCTTTTCCCAACGAACAACCGAGCACCACTGATTATAATTCTTGGGCAGATCTCTGTATGATTTTACTACGTTAGCGAAATGCTCGCAGAAAAGAGTCTCGGAGGTGGGGCGAACGCAAAGACGTTCGGCAAGTCTTTCGCTTCCGCCGTGAGTTACCCATGCAACCTCGGGAGCAAATCCTTCAACGTGCTCCTTTTCCTTGGTGAGAAGTGATTCGGGAATGAACATGGGCATATAAACGTTCTCAACGCCTGTTTCTTTAAATCTGGTGTCGAGTATTTTCTGTATATTTTCCCAGATAGCGTATCCGTAAGGACGGATGATCATGCATCCTTTAACGCTGGAGTAGTCGTTAAGGTCTGCCTTTTTGACTATGTCCGTATACCATTTTGCAAAGTCTTCATGCATCGAGGTTATCTGCTCGACGAACTTCTTATTATTGTTAGCCATATACTTTTAATATCCTTTCAAAGTATGTACGAAAAAATTTAACGTGCATATAATTTTTACATTATATTATATAACACTATTTAAATTTTGTCAAGACAGCTGTAAAAAAATAGCCAAAAGTGCTACATTTTCGGGCGTTGAATTCGCAAAGTTGAAAAAAATGCATAATTTTGAATATTTTTTGTGAGAGGACTTGCAAAAATCGATCAAATAAGGTATAATAGAGAAGCGTTTTGCAAGAAAAATGAATTTTTTTGTGCAAGGTATTTCAAAATCAAGGAAAAATTATGAAAAAATATCACGAACTCAGCCGAAAGGAAGCGGAAGAGCTATATTCTGAACTTTCGGAAAAATACAACTCATATAAATCAAGAGGGTTATCGCTGGATCTCTCGCGAGGAAAACCAAATTCCGATCAGCTGGATATTTCCGGCGGATTGCTTTCTATCCCTATGAGCGGGGATCTTTGCAGAACAGCGGAAGGTTTTGACTGCCGTAACTACGGAATACTTGACGGTGTGCCTGAGGCGAAGCGCCTTTTCGGAGATCTCCTCGGACTTAATCCCCAAAATATAATAGTTGCGGGCAATTCCTCGTTGCAGCTTATGTACGATGCATTGATGAGAGCAATGGTATTCGGTACGTGCGACTCAAAAACTCCGTGGTGCCGCGAGAGCGGACTTAAATGGATATGCGTAGCTCCCGGCTACGATCGTCACTTCAAAATTACCGAGGATCTCGGCTTTGAGCTTCTTACGGTTAAGATGACCGAGAGCGGTCCCGATATGGATGAGGTTGAGCGCCTTGCGCTTGATCCTAAGGTAAAAGGAATATGGTGTGTTCCAAAGTACTCAAATCCTACGGGAAATACTTATTCGGATGAAACTGTAAGACGTCTTGCATCAATGAAGTGCGGTGCTCCCGATTTCAGAATTATGTGGGATAATGCTTATGCTATCCACGCATTTGGTGATAAGGATGATGAGCTTCTGGATATATTCACCGAGGCAGAGAAATGCGGAAATCAGAACAGAGTTCTTTATTTTGCATCGACCTCTAAGGTAACTCTTCCGGGAAGCGGTGTTGCGATCGTTGCGGCAAGTGACGATAATATTGCCGAGATCAAACGCCATATGGGAACGCAGACCATAGGATATGATAAGATCAATCAGCTTCGTCACGTAGAGTACTTCAAAAACAGTGAAAACGTTATGAAGCATATGGAAAAGCTCGGTGCGGCTATCAAGGTTAAGTTTGATATTACGCTTAATGCGCTGTCTATGCTTGACGGTCTTGGAATAGCGGAGTGGACCAAGCCATACGGAGGATATTTCATTTCACTTGATATCACGCTCGGTTCCGCAGCAAGAGTATACGAGCTGATGCAGGGGGCAGGAGTAATACTAACTAAGGTAGGTGCGACATATCCTTACGGAAAAGATCCCGAGGATAAGAATCTCAGAATCGCTCCGACCTATCCTAAGGATACCGACCTAGCTCTCGCTTGCGAGATATTGACGCTTACTGTCAGGATGTCTGCTCTTGAGAAAATACTCGGCGCTTAAAACCAAAAAAATCCCCAAGCGGTAAAATTAACTTTTACTACTTGGGGATTTTTATTGACAAAATGATAGAATAATGATAAAATAATATTAATATATTTACGTGTAATCTTGGGAGGATGCTATGCAAGACAAGGTAAATTCGATACTGAAAAGGAGAACACAAATGAAAGGCAGAATTAAAGGTTTTGTATTTCCAACGGTAATAACGCTTGTATTTTTAGCGTTATACTATTATTTGGCTATACCGGCGATAAATCTTCGCTCCGGCGGATTCTGGACTATGATCATACTGACGGCTCTTGTATTTATGGGATGCTATGTTTCATGGAATCATTCCACCTTCTTAAAAGAGGTAGGAGCCTGGATAAAAGCGGTTGCAACGGAAGATTCAAAGAAAAAAGGCAAAAATAAAAAAATTAACGATTATGTTGTAGAGACGTCGGGTGTGCATATGCCTTCGCTATCGAAGAAGATCAAGATATCTGTCATTGTTATCGTGGCGGTTGTTATCTTAACTTTCCTTTTGTGCTTCTTCACTTCGTCCAAGCTTTTCAGGGCAAAGGATTATCAGAAAATGCTTGACGTAAAGTCCGATTGCGATTTTTCAGCCGATATTGCGGAAATTTCGATATCTCAGATTCCGATTGTTGACAGAGATACTGCAGAGCGTCTCGGCTCAAGAAAAATCGGAGAAGTAGTTGAGCTTGTATCTCAGTTTAACGTATCGAGTTATTATTCGCAGATAAACTATAAAGATAAACCTTTTAGAGTATCACCTCTGGAATACGCTGATATTCTCAAATGGATGTCTAATAAAGACGGCGGTATTCCTTATTATGTTTCAATCGATATGGCGACGCAGGAAACTGAGCTTGTAAAGCTTGACGAGGGAATGAAGTATTCACCCTCCGAGTATTTCTCTCGCGACCTTAAGCGTCATATCCGCTTTGCGTATCCTACGAAGATGTTCGAAAATCTTTCATTTGAGATAGATGATAACGGTCATCCTTATTGGGTAATGTCGTATTATACTTATACGATAGGAATCGTTGGAGGTAAGGATATAGCAGGTATAATTCTCGTTGATGCCGTAAGCGGTGAAATGACGGATTATTCTGTAAATGAGATCCCGCAGTGGATAGATCTCGCGTATTCCTCTGAGATGGTCGTAAAGCAGGCAAACAATTACGGTTCGCTGAAAAACGGATTCTTTAACTCTATTTTCGTTCAGAAGGACGTTGTTGTAACAACAGAGGGATATAATTATATAGCGGTTGACGATGATGTATGGCTTTATACGGGTATTACATCGGTTGTTTCAGATGAGTCCAATATAGGATTTATCCTCATCAATATGAGAACAAAGGAAGCAAAAACCTATATGATAAACGGAGCAGAGGAATACTCTGCCATGGACTCTGCAGAAGGACAGATTCAGGAAAAGGGATATACCGCAACATTCCCGATACTTCTGAACGTCGCGGACAGACCTACGTATTTTATAAGTCTTAAGGATAACGCGGGACTTGTTAAGGCATACGCCTTCGTTTCGGTTGCCGATTATCAGATAGTCGGTGTTGCAGATAAAATAGAGGATGCGAAAAACGAGTATTTACGTATGCTTGGTATTGATATCACAGAGGATGACGAGATCGGTGAAACAGAGGAATTCCGCGGAAAGATATTACAGATTGCTACTGCGGTAAAAGGCGGAAACACTCTTTATTATATTATAATCGAGACTGCTGAAAACGAGAGCAATATATATACCGCGGATATAAGGATCAGCGATATGCTTCCGTTCCTCAAGGTTGGCGACGAGGTAGGCTTTGACGCTGATAAAAGCAGAAAGATCAGCAATATAGAATTAGTAACAAACAATAAATAAATCCGGCAGGAAAATATGGATAAAAAAGAAATCGCAGAAAGAATTGAATATTTAAGAAAGACTCTTGAATATAATTCAAAGCTTTATTATGAAAAGGATGCGCCCGAGATATCGGACTATGAATATGATGCGCTGTTTTATGAGCTTGTAAGACTTGAAAGCGAGAATCCCGAGCTTGATTCTCCTACCTCTCCCACAAAAAGAGTCGGAGGAAAGGCGCTTGATAAATTCGAAAAGTTTACTCATAACGTAAAAATGGGAAGTCTTACCGACGTTTTCTCACTCGATGAATTAAAGGACTTTCTTAATAAAACCGATAAGGCTTTAAATTCCGAGGTCGAATACAGCGTAGAACCTAAAATTGACGGACTTTCGGTATCTTTGATATACGAAAACGGCGTATTTGTGAAGGGTGCTACCAGAGGTGACGGTATTATCGGCGAGGACGTAACCGAGAACTTACGTACCGTGCGTTCGATACCTCTTACGCTCAAAGAAAAGCTCCCCTTTATAAACGTCAGAGGTGAGGTTTATATGCCGCGCCGAGTATTTGATGAGTTGAACGCAGAAAGGGAAGCTGAAGGTCAGCCGCTTTTTGCAAATCCCAGAAATGCGGCCGCCGGCTCGCTTCGTCAGCTCGACCCCAAGGTAGCGGCATCAAGAAAGCTTGAAATATTTGTATTTAATCTGCAGGAGGGATCACTTTACGAGGATGGAAGAGCCTGCGTTACTCATTCGGAATCTCTTGACAGACTTGCAGAGCTTGGATTTACAACTCTTCCGTACAGAAAAACAATTTCGGGCAGTGATGCTATTTGCCTCCGCATCGAAGAGCTTGGTCAGATGCGTCCCGAGCTTGAGTTTGATATGGACGGAGCAGTAATTAAAGTCAATAGCCTTAAGGATAGAGGTATCGTGGGTGAGGGAACGTCTACACCTAAATGGGCGGTAGCCTTCAAATATCCTCCCGAGGAAAAGATAACAACCCTTGAATCAATATCAATTCAGGTGGGGCGAACGGGAGTTCTAACTCCTATTGCAAATCTTACGCCCGTAAAGCTTGCGGGAAGTACCGTTTCGAGAGCGACTCTTCATAACGGAAATTATATCAAGGAAAAGGATATAAGAATCGGGGATAAGGTCGTTATACGTAAGGCGGGAGAGATTATTCCCGAGATAGTTGAAAGCATTAAATCCGAGAGAGCAAAGGATGCTCCCGAATATGAAATGCCATGCATATGTCCCTCTTGCGGAGATCGTGTTATTAAGGATACTGCGGGCGACGGAACTGCGATCAGGTGCATTAATCCCACCTGTCCTGCTCAGATATCGCGCGCGATAGTTCATTTTGCATCAAAGGGTGCTATGAATATTGAGGGACTTGGTCCTCAGGTCGTAGAGCTCCTTATTTCAAACGGCAAGATATGTGACATAGCAGATCTTTATTCACTCAAATCAGAGGATGTAGAAAATCTTGAGCGTATGGGAAAAAAGAGTGCGGATAATTTGATTTCTGCTATTGAAAAATCAAAATCTGCAGGCCTTGAAAGATTGCTTTATGCGCTCGGAATACGTCAGGTAGGCGAGGTCGCGGCAGAGGAGATAGCGGCAAGAATGCAGACGCTCGATGCTATTATCAGTGCCACGTTTGAGGATTTTGCTTCGATGTCGGATATCGGCGAAATAACCGCGACTGCAATAGTTGAATTTTTCAAGGATGAAAGAGTTCTTGAACTCGTTGAAAGATTACGTGAAGCAGGTTTGTCCTTTAACGCCGTAAAGGAAAAGAAGTCAAACATTTTTGAAGGATTGACGTTCGTCCTTACCGGAACTCTCCCTACGATGACAAGGGATGAAGCTTCAGCTCTTATAAAAGAGCGAGGCGGTAAGGTTTCGGGCAGCGTATCAAAGAAAACCTCTTACGTTCTTGCGGGCGAGGAAGCAGGCTCAAAGCTGACGAAAGCAAATGAGCTTGGCATCGCTGTAATTGATGAAAATAGATTTATCGAAATGATAAACGAGTAAAATGTAAATTATAATTTGCATTTATAGGTATTTTTAAAGAAAAAACAGCCGGGACTAAGCTGAACCGAAGATGAACAAGTCCGTTAAAAACGGACAATTGAAAAAAACAGCCTCCTATGGTAGAATTAAAGTACTACCATAGGAGGTTTTTGTTATGGCAAGAGAATACCGACACATAGAAGGATATGA
>JAZONS010000011.1:0-16384 GCA_045654585.1 Eubacteriales bacterium | reverse complement strand
CTGCGGATAGAACCGCAATCGTGCAGAACATTTTTCGCAATCTCTTCCGAAATGATATTCGCTTTTTGCGCAATCTCAATCCAATATTCTGTTTCATAACACTCTTTGAGAGAAATTTGCAACTTAGCAACGAAATCCGCTTTGCTATGAGCATATTTTGCCTCTCTGATATTTGCGCCGATACTTGTACCGCTTCTTTCAAGCTGATTGGATAAAGAATAATGACCTTTAATGCCGTCTGTCAAATTCAAAATTTTAACTGCAAATTCGGTTGACATATCTGCAAGTTTGTTTTCTGCCATCGTTATCACCTCTTTCGCTTATTATAGCATAAATCGAAGTAAAAGTCAATGAAATCGTGCTTCGCACGATGAAATCCGAGCAAGCTCGGATGAAATCTTCAGCCTACGGCTTCAGATGAAATTAAATCCGCCTCCATCTCCTGCCGCAAGGCAGATTTCATCGCGAAGCGATTTCATCCACCAAAGGTGGATTTCTTCCGCCAACGGCGGATTTAACTGAAAAAAGACGATTGCTTTCGCAATCGTCTTTTTTCTTGGCAGGGGCAGAAGGACTTGAACCCACGACCCATGGTTTTGGAGACCAGTACTCTACCAACTGAGCTATACCCCTACGTACTCGTATATTATACTAAATAAATTTCAATTTGTCAAGGTGTTTTTTAAAAATATTAAGAAATTGTCGAAGCTTTGCTTTCGGTGAGCAAAATTAATAATTAATATTTCAAATTAAGCTTGATTTATCCAAAATTATAAATTTTTCAGCACCTTTATAGCTACGCCCAGTATTTCAAGTTTATCTACCAAAATATCAGGCATTGCACTGTTTTCGGGATGAAGAATATACCTTTTATTGACCTCGTCACGGTAAAAGCGCTTCAATGTTGCTCGCCTACCGTCCGTCAACTCATCTTCAATAAGAGCTACGACAATCTCACCGTCATCTGCCGTATTCTGCCGCTTTATGTAGACTATATCACCGTCCGATATTCCCGCTTCGATCATAGAGTTACCGCTCGCAATAAGACCGAAAAATTCTCCTCTGCCCAGGCTTTCTTCATCTATCGGCACGTAACCCTCTATATCCTCTACGGCAAGTATCGGCTTACCGCAGGCTACGCTTCCTATAATAGGCATTCTTATGCATGTATATGGCTTATCGGCAGTTACCGTCTGATATCTGCCGTATTTCTCTATCATCCCTTCTGCTTCAAGGCGCGACATATATTTTGATACCGTGGATTTTGCCATTCCAAGCGCAGTGCCAATCTCAACCGTTGTCGGGCAGACTCCGCGCTCACGTATAAAATCCGTTACAAAGCGATATACTTCAATTTTTCTTTCTTCGTTCTTCGGTCGCATTTTCCACCTCATAATTCGAACTCGTGTTCGTTTTAATTTTAACATATACTACTATATTTGTCAATATTCAATTTAAAAACCAAAAATTTCCTGCTTATCTCTTTCGGTTATGATACAATAGCGCAAGTAGAGATTATTTTCTGTGTATTCCTCATTCTAATTATTCCACAGAAGAGAGCAAAACTCCAAGAGTATCCTTCAATAACCGGCTAAGCTGAGGCGAAAAGAACATCGGTAAAAGCGATGGGCAAATATGTTAATATCAGAATATTGTAGGCTTAATTTTAGGCAGAATTGTTTTTTGTTTTATAAAGAAGAAGCTATCTTAACACTTGTTTTAAGATAGCTTCTTTGCTTTTTTATGACCTATTGAATAAAATTTCAGTCTGATTTTTACTTATTAAAATCGAATTCACAAGCCTTAAGAAATTCCTTAGCCATAAGAGTTGCGCCGATCTGGTTTGGGTGAATTCTATCCCATGCTATGTAGGATGAGTGCCTTATTTTACAATAGTCCTCATACATCTTCTGGAAATCAATGAACTTGCATCCGTGTTTATCGGCAAGCTTCTTTGCGATGGCTACGTACTCGTTCATTCTGGCGCGCATCATATCCTCGGAATTGGGCTCAATAATATACGGTGAGAGGATGAAAACTCCCTTAACGTTATCTTTAACCTTGAGTATCATTTCCTCTACGTTCTGCTCGTATTCCTCGGGAGATACGTGAGATGACGTTATTGCCGGAGAATCAAACTGACGCCATACATCGTTTATTCCTATACAGATAGACACCCAATCGGGTTTAAGTTCAACCACGTCTCTATCAAATCTTTTTAATAAATCTCTACTTGTATTTCCGCCAATTCCGGAATTGGTTACTCTGATAAAAACGTCGGGATACCAGGTAGCAAGCATATTTTCAACAATTCTTACGTAGCTTCTGCCAACATTATCAAAAAGTCCCTCGCCGACGGGATTCGTGCTCCCCATATCTGTAACCGAATCACCTGCGAAAACTATTCTGTCAAGATGCTCGAAAATCATTTTCAAATCCTCTTCTATAATTTTTGATTTATATGCAACGGCGGCATTTTTATCTTTACCGCCGCGTCTATTATAGCACAGCTTTATCGGTTTTACAATATTTTTATACTAAATCACCAAAAATCTCTTCAATATTTATTATTTCGGATATAGGCATTCTTGTTCCATCGGAGATAATTATCAATCCGAGATATTCGTCTATCTTTTTTATTTTACCTTCGGCGGTAACGTACGCGCCTCCGCTTTTTTTCTTATCCGGGATGAAATAGGTTATTCGAACACGCGCACCGTCATTTCTCGATACGAGGGCTATTATTTCCGCATTCAGCCGTTCTATCTCATACTCGTCCAGCTCTATACGCTTCGACGTAATCCTTGCGGTTTCTTTTACGACACGGTCATAACCTACGAGTGCGGCATATGGGGCAAACTGCGCAGCTCGGTCATAGTTTGACATATGCTTATGATTACGTGAAACCGGATGATCGAAATACAGTATTTTTTCATATCTGTCTCTCACGCCTTATGACCTCCTATCTGCATATTTCTATCTATCGTAGTTGCACCCTCTTCGAAGTTCATTCCTTTAAGAATCGCATTTTTACCAAACTTGTTTTTTATATCTATTACCGCTTTCTGCCTTTGTTTTTCACGCGAATATTCATTTTTTCTTTTATTTTCCTCTTCGTTTTCCAAATCATAATCAACGAAGAAATTCATTTGCGCACCGTTGCGTTCACTCGTGCAACATGACTCGTCTAAGAGATTGACGACCGATATATTTATGCGTCTTACAAGCAGCGTTCTATCGACCACCCGATCAAAAATTTCGATAAGTCCGCGTATTATCTCATCCGTTGACGATGTGTATCTTTTAAAGTCATAGCTACCGTGAGCATGCTTTGGCACGGGTCTGCCGTAATAATCGAGAATTATCTCTCCGCGGTATTCACAATCCTTTGCGGTCAGACTTTCGGAATCGTACCCCACCGTCAACGTGATCTGATTTGTTGCAACACGCTTCTCTACCATATCTAAAACCAAAAGGTCGCACATTTCGCGCACTATGAGTTTTGCTTTATCGTAAGTGTAAGGACAACTCAAGACCTGCCCCGAATTTATACTGTTCGTCAGTGGCTTATATGCTTTTATATCCGACATCCCGCAGCTTTCAAAGCCCCACGCATGATCTATCAGCAGCTCTGCATTGATTCCGAAAAGCTTATATAGAAGATCCTCGTTGCAAAGCGACATCAATGCTATATCGCCCATAGTGAACATCCCGTTTGCTTCAAGCTTCTTCAGGTATCCTCTTCCGACTCTCCAGAAATCGGTCAGCGGACGGTGATCCCATAAAAGCTTGCGATACTTAATTTCATCAAGATTTGCTATTCTTACCCCGTTTTTATCCGGACGGATCTTTTTTGCAACAATATCCATAGCTACCTTTGCAAGATAAAGATTGGTTCCTATTCCCGCGGTCGCTGTAATCCCCGATTCTCTCACGACCTCGTGAAGTATCCTAGTAGTTAATTCCTCGACGGACGTTTTATAGGTATTAAGATAATTCGTCGCATCGATAAAAACCTCGTCTATCGAATATACGTGAATATCCTCGGGGGCGAAATATCGCAAATATATACCGTAAATTTTGGCGCTATATTCCATATAGAGCGCCATTCTCGGTACAGCTGCTATATATCCGAGAGCAAGCGACGGATCATTCTTCAGCAATACGTCATCATACGTATCACTGATAAGCTTTCGTGACGGTGCATACCACCGCCGTTGGCTGTTTATTTTAGCAACCTCGGCTATTACCTCAAAAAGTCTTGGGCGCGAAGAAATTCCATGCGACTTAAGGCTCGGCGATACCGCAAGACAGATAGTTTTATCTGTTCTCGACGTATCTGCTACGACAAGATTTGTCGTTAATGGATCGAGTCCCCTTTCAACGCATTCGACGGATGCGTAAAACGACTTCAGATCTATTGCAATATAACTTTTCATTTTACGCCTCCTCCTTTAACACGAACTCGTGTTCGCTATACATAAATTGTATCATACTTTCCCGAAGATGTCAAGGGATAAATTTTTACCAATTTGTTCAATTTTTTTCTCAAAGCATTCAACTATTTATTTACCGATATTGCACCTCATTAACGTTTAATTACCAATCGTGTAAATAAATCTTACGTTTTGACAGAAATAAATTCTACATTTTAATGCAAATACTTGACAAAAAACGTAATTATATGTTAAAATATAATAAATATTTTATTTTTATGATGGGAGATATCATTATGAATGAAAGACTCAGCAAACTTACTCAAGTAGCAAAAGAAACAAAAATTGCTCTTTACGATGAGTGGAAGAAAAAACAATGCTTTGAGGATTACAACAATTTTATGGAGGCAGGTCGCGGCGTTTTATCCGAAGCTATGGGATTGACATCGGTTATGCTTTTATACGTTTGCTTTGCGGAAAACAAGGGGGTTTACGCCGGAACTAATGATCCCGATACCCTCGCCATAGTAGAAAAGGCATTAAATTTCTTATATGACTCCGTTGAGAGCGAAGGATATACGATATCTCCGTTACGTAGCGTTGAAGAAACCGAGGGTGTTATTGATAAGAACCATGCATACGTAGATACACTTACATGGGTTCTCTCCTCCTCCGTACTTACCATATACGCAATTAGACAGGGACTTATTTCGCTCAGCGAAGAACTTGAACGCAAGGCAATTGAACTTATTGCAGATGCTCTTGCACACATTGCTCACGGTCAGCTTCAGTGCGGTGCATGGGGCTTTTCCGTTGACAAGGATGCAAAACCGTCGCTCTATTCCACTTATGCGGTAGCTGCATCTCTCGGTGACTTCCTCGATTATATATTCGGAGAACTTGAATATTACTCATCTGATGATATTTCGTCCAAAAATATCGAAGATTTCTATGATTGGAAGACGGTTGACGCTATAAATACGTATTACCGTGAAACTCCCAAGGATATCTATCCTCAGGATAATATTACAGAAGTTGTTGCTAAAATAAAGTCAAATCTTCAGATGTGGCTTCTTGAAAACTGCCTTCCTATACTTCCCAAACTGGCAGAATGCAATCCTTTAAGCGATGAAGAAATGGCAAGGATAGGCATGGTGCGTCAAACCTCGTCCGAAACGATTACAAAGCTTGGAGGCAAAGATTACATAAATCTGTATTACACTTATTATATTATAGATATTTTAACCACAAGCTCTTCGGACAAGCGTTTCGATAATATTGCAAAGGGCACCGATTCCGTCGCAGTAGATGATATTAAGAAGATTTACAAAGGTATAATGAGTGAATCTGATTATGCCTACTTCTTCGAAAAGAACAGCGGAGCAAACTTTGCATCTATGTTTAACGATTACCTAAATCAGGCAATTCATTCCGCGAGAACAAACTTCGGTATGGCGAGAAGAAGCGGAAAAGCTTTCTGGGATAGTTCTGCATCAGAGCTTATTATTCCATGGGAACACAACGAGATATCAAAAACGAGAATAGAAGAAGCTCGTGGAGATATTGATATAACCGAGCCTGCTCTCGTTTCTATGGCTCTCCGCGCTAATACGGTTTACTGCTTCTATATCATAGAACGCGCTGATATTACGGTTGACAATATGTTTGATATGATCTGCGATGACCGTAGCCCTAAAACCGAAACAGTGAAGAAGGACACCAAAGTCAAGAACCTTTGGGACTGCATAAACTACAGCTTGCCCGTTACAGAGCGTTCTATTGAAGCGCTCGTAGACTACAGTGACTACCTTAATAAAACCCTCACAGAACAGGTATCCGGAGGATCCGAGGGCGCAGCATCTTCAATTGATGATGCAATTAATAAAAAAATTATCAATTATATCAATTCCGATGAGGGTAAGAAAACTATAAAATCTCTCGGTTTTGTATCAAAAGACGAAGTCCCGACAGTCAATGAAGCTGATATCGCACGCATTGTTGATGAAAAGGTTTCTGCCATCATAAATGAAAAGCTGGGCGCAGTTCTTTCCGGTCAGCAAGCAAGCACCCCTGTCCATTCACCTTCAAGCGCTGCTTTAGATTTCAACGTTATTATCAACGAGATCGAAAATCTTCAGCGTACACTTGGCAATGATAAGCTTCCCGAAAGAGATTCCGCAGATGAATACGAGCGACTTGCGTCTGCCCTTATCGGTTTGCACAAAAACGTCAGCATGAAAGCTATTCAGGATGCTCTTACCGCTTACGTATTTGATGATAAAACGCTCGCGCAGATATTGTCCAAGCTCGAGAGCCAATTCCAGGAGATCACCGAAATAATATCGAAGAACTGGAATAATCCCAGTGCACACCTTGACAAAATATACCGCAAGCTCATAGCGGGCTCATCACATTAAATCAGTAATTAAAAGGAATTTTCAGTTATGAACTCAAAATGCTATACATTCTATTCGTATAAAGGCGGTTCCGGAAGAACAACAACTCTTCTCAATACAACAAAGCATCTTGCGGAAATTTTAAATGCAACCAAGGAGCATCCGATTCTGCTTGTTGATGCCGATCTTGAAAGCGCGGGATTGACTTACTTTTTCGGCTGTGAAAAGAAATTCTCTACCCGTTTTAATTCTACTTTAAACGCGGAAGACTTTATTAATTCCGCTCCTAAATTACTGAAAACCATAAGAAGCGATAACACATTTGGTATCAGCAAAGAGCGTCTTGTTTCTTGCGAGGCTATTGCAACGAGAATCGGTATACTGCATAAAAACATTGATGCCGAGGCACTCTTATCCGGTGTTTACATCCGCGAAACGACCTCTCAGATCCTTGAAAGAATCGTACGCGCAAAAGAATTTGTAAACGAAAGAAACAAAACGGCTCAGACCGACGAAGATATGAAAACGGACGAAGATTATCTCAACGAAACGTATGATTTCAGGGATTTGTTTGACGAACTCGAAATTATCGATCAAAACAACGATATCTTCGACAAGGAAAATAAAAAAAGAGCTGTTATAGAAAGCTTTCTTCCTACAGACGGTATGGTAGACGTTTCGGATTACTTCGGTCGTCCTGCCGGCTCTGTTAAATTTATCGGTGTTGACGTTGCATTCAAGGGCGTTCATGTGTCTCTTACTAACGAGCAGGCTTTGAATAACAAAAGCTGCATTGCGTTTGAATGCGGCAAAAAAGGTTTTTCAACGGTTATCTTCGATTGTGGCGCGGGAGTTCAGAGCACGGCACACATTTTGAATCACGTTTCCGACGTAATAGTTTATTGCATGCGTCCCACTTTCCAGTTTGCATCCGGTACTATAAATCAACTTAACGTTTATTATGAGTGCCTTTCAAAAATAGCTGGCAGAATAAACGCAAAAGCTCTCGATAACGGTGAAGAAGCATGCAAAAAACCCGTTATACTTCTTCCCACCGCCGTTCCCTATAGCAACGAAGGCACCGAGAATCTTCAAAAGGACAGCTTCAAGAGAATTGAAAACATCTCAAATATATTCTCGAAGCTTATCGATGATACCTTCTGCTCATACGACACCGCCCTTAAAGAAGTTTCTCTCTTTAAATGGCGTGAGCACATTCTCGGAACTCGCCTGGTAGGATCAAGCAACATTTTTGAAGGTGACTGCGCAAAAACCATCGAGCCATATGAAAATTACAATACAATGCCGGATGATGCAAAGTTTGCCTATAAAACCTATAGACTTCTCGCGGAAAGACTTTGTTTCAACTCGTAATATACATAATTAAAGCTTACTGTTTTTTCGAAAACAAAATCGCTTAAAAAACACAAATATTTGCTTTTTCAAGCGATGCCACACAAATTTTTACAAATTTCGCAGCGCAAATAATATAAAATATTAGTATAATGCGGCAAGTTATGACTATATAGTTGCAGACTGCATTAAAAAGGAAAATATATGAACTTTTTAAAAAAGCTCAAGGAGCGAAACGTCATCAATGAATCTTTGATGCCTTTCATCTTTGGAGATAATTTGGAGAATCCCGATTATTGGTATGAAATAGATTACGATCTGCCCAGATTGACTCGTGTAGTTCTCCTATTCTATTTTGGACTAACTCAAGCCTATTGCTTTGCTACTGCGCAGCAAAAGGATAAAACTTTAAAAGAAATTGATTTATCCGATAAGATTATGAAACCGATACTTCGTATGTGGGATACGGACAGTGATGACGGCTTCTCATCCGAGGGAGATATCTTCAGCTACTTCATAACCTCGTCTGAATGCGGAGACTACAATCTGTTTACACAGTCTACTCGCGACCTCCTGATCAAGATTCACAAAGCATACGAGCCTGTAACCATGGAGAACTCGCGTGCAATGCTCAATTCCATAAGCAGGAATCTTTTTCTTGATGTTCTTGAAGCGCTTCCATTACTGAAAAATGTTTCTTTCGTTGAAAAAACGATGAAATTCGAAATAACAACGCTTGATGCCAAGCTATCAATTAAAGCATCACCGTTCGTTTCGTTTTTGAGTTTCAAGAACAATCCCATAGGCGAACCGGTTGAGAACGTTACAGATGATTGCTACGTGCTCTGTGCGGTTTCCAAAGGGGAAACCAACAATGAGCTTTTCTTTGATACCGTACGTCTCGATAAGCTTGATACAGATATCGACATGAGAAGATTATGCCGCAGACTTAAGTCTAACGAAAGCCTCACCCTTATCTGCAAAACAGCTAATATCAATACTAATTGGTATTCTATGGACGATTGCTGGTGCGACTTGAAATTTCTTAATAAAATGGTTGACGCAACAGAAAACGTTTTACTCAATTGCTGCAAAATAACTAATATCGAGTTTGAAAAAGAAATAGATATTCGCGAAAAACTGTTACTCGTATTCGCCGACACGGACCTTTACGAGGCAGTAGCAAAATATCCTATAATCAAAGTAAAGGATCTTAACAGCATACTGTTCGAGCTGTTCTTAACGGAAGGACTTTTCAAAACGGTACGTTGTATAATGTATACCCCCGAAAATATGGATTGGAGCTCAGATAAAATATTTGAGCTTTACCTTGGCGCACTCACCGATAGCAGAGTTATCGATTGTGAAGCCTACAGGCGATACATGGAAATATGTGAGAGAAAAATATCCGTAACGCTTGATAAATTAACACATATCGTAGCTAAGAAGTCGCCGACTTATCTTCGTCGCACGCTTGAAATTCACGCAGAATGGAAAACCTTCTACGTTCTTCAGGCTGCCGGGATCAGAAGCAATAATCTTTTTGCCGACGTTGAAACAATTCTTTCAATCGACGATTATTATGATATGCTCGACAATGATGAATCCACGGTAGAAAACGACCTCATTCAACTTCTTGAGACAATGTGTGTATTTTACTCTGCCCTTCTCGAAAATACCGTTCCGTTTGACGAGGAAAAATACTTCAGCGACGTCGAGCTTATTGCTCCAAAATATATTTCTGCAGGTTACACGCTCGAGCAACTCTTTGATGCTTTTATAGAAATTTCTGCGCGAAGCGAGAATCTTCCCCATTTGGAGGAGCTTCTCGGTCGTAGCGGTATCGGTCTGAATGCTACGCGTTATCTGAGATTTTCAAAGAAGGATATTTTATCCAAGATAAATAATCCCCAAACCTCGCGTCTTTCCAAGGGATCTACCGGTTACGGAATTTTCGTCAGCTATGCTCACGAAGATTACGATAAGGTAAAACCCATTGTTGAACGTTGGAGAAAAATGGGATTGAAATTTTTCTTTGATGAAAGCGATATTCATCACGGACAAAACTGGCAGAAGGTTGCCGAGGATGCAATGGACAAAGATGAGTGTAAGTTGGTTGTTGCATTTGTCAGTGAAAAATCAGTAGGAAAAGAAGCGGTTGCGATGGAAATAGAGCACGCTCATCTTTGGAGAGCAAAAAAATATCCCAAGGATCCTATCAAACAATCAATGTTCATTATTCCGATAAATCTCGAAAAAGAGCCGATAAAGGATTATCTGCCCAAAATTGCAAATCTTCATCCAAACGTTGATAAGGAACGTGCGTATGCGAAAAGAATACGCAAGTGCATAGGAGATGAGGATGTTTTCATTGATTATCATACCTCCACCGAATCCGAACTTGATGACTGCATTCTATCGGACTATGAAACACTCTCACGTAACGACGGAAGAGTTGTTGCTCCCGAATTTTACGAAGGCAGCTTCAAGCTTGCGGTAGCAAACTTCTACGCATTTTTAAAATATGGTTCGACATTGTCGAAGGAAGCTTCCGAAATACATAATTATTTCAACGACGAAAACGCAGATTTCTCAAAATGTATATTCCCTATAGTAACGTCAGTCAAAGAAACTCGTATTAAACGAGATAATATCGCTATCGTCGGTTATGAATTGATACGTGGAAAAGGACGCGAAAAATCAAGACTCAGTCATATTCTTACCTCAAAAACCTTAGAAATATATGACTATTACTGTATTCCAAAATATCGTAATTCAAGCGAGCTCAAAGATTGGATGATCGAGCCGCTCCTCATAAGGTGCGATAGATTTATAGATATTTTGTCAAAAGCGAAAGAGAAAAACAATGAATAAAAAAAATTCCGTTAAAATAAAAGACGGTATGATCAACTTCTCCTGCAGAATGCATCTTTGCCAAAGCAGTTGCTGCGGTCCTTTTGCAGGTATAACCTCTAATTTAACCAGCATAGACGAGCGCCCGTTTGAGGAAATTGTTTTAACCGATGAGGATTACAATAAAATTTATTCTTCCGGTCACGCTGAGCTGATTGAAGAGGCTGTGTCGGAGCATATGGGAAAGAAATACTATAAAATGGCTCTTGAGAAGGATGGGACGTGCAAGGCTCTATGCAACGGTCTATGCACAATAAATGACATTAAACCTACACTTTGCAAGGCATTTCCCTTCTATTTCGATATGTTTTCCGGGCTTTGCGCTATAGATTGCGAAGGCTTTTCGGATGATTATTGGACAGAAATAGAAAACTGCCAATATGCGCTCGATGCGGCAAAAAAAATGTACGAATTCTGGCTGAAGTTTTATACGAAATCAGAAAGTGATAACTAATATCAATGAATCAATTTTCAACTCCTCTTGCCGATGCGCTGCTAGCTGAGGCAAAAAAAGAAGCGATAGCCTTTGACGTCCCCGGACACAAAGGCAGACTCTCATTCCTTGCCGATTATTTCGGCAAGGAATGCTTATTACTTGATAAAAACTCAAGAAAAAGCATAGATTACCTCTGCCAGCCCCGAAGCGTTATCCGTGAAGCAGAGGCACTTGCAGCCGATGCATTCGGCGCGGAAAACGCTTACTTTATGGTAGGCGGAACAACTGCATCCGTGCAGACTATGGTTATGAGCGCTTGCGCTCCCGGAGAAAAGATAATTCTTCCGCGCAACGTTCACTATAGCGTTATAAATGCGGTTATTCTTGCGGGCGCTGTGCCTGTTTATATTAATCCATCGGTGCATCCTTCTATAGGCATTTCGCTCGGTATGCGTATTTCGGATATTGAAATATGCATTAAGGATAATCCGGATGCGAAGGCTATTCTTGTAAATAACCCTACGTATTACGGTATTTGCACAGATATTCGCAAGGTTGTAGAGATCGCTCACGAAAACGGCATGCTCGTTCTCGCAGATGAAGCTCACGGAACTCACTTCTATTTCGGTGAAGGACTTCCGGCAGCAGCAATGCACGTAGGTGCGGATATGGCAGCCGTCAGTATGCACAAGACGGGCGGATCGCTTACTCAGAGCTCTATTTTGCTCTCGGGAAAAAATATCGATCCCGATCACGTAAGAAATATCATAGGTCTTACTATGACAACAAGTGCATCTTACCTTCTGCTTGCATCTCTTGACCTAGCCCGTTCGTACCTTGCAACCGAAGGACGGGAAAAAATAAACAAAATAACCGATATTGCAATTAAAACGCGAAAAAAAATCAACGCAATGGGCGGATATTATGCTTTTGGCGAAGAAATAATCGATAAAGATCAGATTTTTGATTTCGATCTTACTAAAATTTCCGTAAACACCTTTACAATAGGTCTTGCGGGAATAGAGGTCTATACGATTTTGCGCGATAAATATAATATACAGCTTGAATTTGGAGATATGGGTAATATCCTTGCGCTCTGCGCAATCGGTGACTCTGAGAATGATCATATTAAACTTACAGATGCGCTTTACGATCTGCGCAAAAAATACGCAAAAAGTGAAAGCACACGTTTCAATTATGAATACATTTCTCCGATCACGGTAGTTTCCCCAAGAGATGCTTTCTACTCTAAAAAGAAAAGCGTGAATATTACAAAATCGGACGGTATGATATCCGCCGACTCTGTAATGTGCTATCCTCCCGGAATACCGATTCTCGCGCCGGGTGAGCTTATCACAAAAGAAATAATAGAACATATCCTTTACGCCGCTGACAAAGGCTGTACCGTCAGCGGACTTATGGAAAACGGCAATATAAACGTGCTTGATAATTAGTATTATCCATTTGCCGGGGCTTTGATAAATTCTCTTACCGCGAATGAATAATACCAAGCTGTTCGGAGGTATATATGAATACTATAACATATTCAAAGACTCTTAATGCGAAGAGCGAGTATGACGTTATTGTTTGCGGTGGCGGCGTTGCGGGTGTTGCTGCTGCCATAAGCGCCGCAAAATGCGGAAAATCCACTTTGTTGCTTGAAAAATCTACTATTCTCGGCGGACTTGCCACACTTGGTCTTATAAATCTATTTGTTCCGCTCTGTAACGGACGCGGTAAGCAAATAATATTTGGGCTTTGCGAAAAATGGGTCAGAGAGAGCGCGCTTTACGGATATGATACAATCCCGTTGGAATGGAAAAACGGCGAGCCAAAAGAGCCTACGCTCAAAAGATATACCAATAGATTCCCTCCTTATATTTTTAGTATGCAGATGACCGAGGATCTTTTGGAAAGCGGAGCGGAGCTTCTATACGACTGCGTCGCGACCGAAGCTGTTATGGATGGTAAAAAATGCATTGGCGTTGTTACCGTCAGTAAATCGGGAACAGAGTTTTACAAATGCAAAATGCTTATCGATACAACGGGTGATCTTGATATTCTGAGATCTGTAGGCGTTCCCCATACAAAAGGACAGAATTTCGCGACGTACTCCTGCAAGCAGATAACCGTTGAAGGCTGCAAAAAGGCAGCGGAAAGCGGAAACATACGCGACGCATATTCGAATATCGGCGGTTATGGAGCAAGCCTTTGGGGCGACAGACAACCTGAAGGAGTTCCCCGTTGGTCCGGTACCACGGTTGAAGAAGTTACAGATTACCTTATTACAAATCAGAAGGTTATGCTTGAAAAGCTCAAGTCTGCGGAAGATAAAAACTCGCGTGACGTAGCCACGATTCCGCATATGCCACAGTTCCGAACGACCTGCCATCTTAACGGTGACTATGAATTTACCGTCAATGACGTTTACCGCCACTTTGACGATTCAGTCGGAGCAATAAACGATTTTGAGCATAGAGATCACCTTTTTGAGGTTCCGCTCAGAGCGCTCTGCAGGAAGGATTACCCCAATATCGGAACTGCAGGCAGAAGTGCTTCCGCATCCGGATACGGCTGGGATCTTATAAGAGTTATTCCTCCCGCAATCATAACCGGTCAGGCTATCGCTATTGCCGCATGCCAGGCTATTGATGAGGGGTGCGGTATAGCAGATGTGGATATAAAGCTCTTACAGTCAAAGCTTGAAGCCGAAAATGTTATGATACACTTCCCCGACGAATACGTTCCCGAGGACAAAACCGTAATTATTCACGGCAAAAATTTGTACGAGATCGAAGGCGGACATCTTTGAATATTTTGGTAGAACCTCTTTTGCGCCGCTAATATCACTTTTATAAAAGCGCGCATCACAAGGATTGCAAATTTATGAAGGAAATATCAAAAAAAGTCACGACAGAATATGACGGAATGAAGATTTCCGAATATTTGAAGCGCTGTATGGAGCTATCCGTGACGCTTATTAAAAGAGTAAAGTTCGGCGGTGTATTTATTAACGGAAAGAACGTTCATATGCGCGCTGCCGTCCATACAGACGATACCGTTCTGGTGGTTCTTCCTGAAAAAAACAGTGAAAACATCAGAGCGATAGATATCCCACTTGATATAATTTATGAGGACGACTATCTTATTGCGGTGAATAAGCCTTACGATATGCCGACACATCCGTCCAGAGGGAACAGTCTTCCGACACTTGCCGAAGGCATTATGGCATATTTTGCCCCCAGAAGCTTTGTTTTCCGTTCAATAAACAGGCTAGACAGAGATACTAGCGGTATAGTGATCATAGCGAAGGATCCGATAAGTGCAGATAAGCTTTCCCGTGAAATGAAGGCAGGCGGATATATAAAAAAGTATTCTGCAATAGTATCGGGTGTCCCCTCACCTGCTCACGCTATAATAGATGCCCCTATAGACCGTGAAGCTGAAGGAACTATAAAGCGTATCGTTTGCGAGTCGGGTAAGCGTGCGATAACCGAATATACTGTAAAAAAGATACTTGACAACGGAGATTCACTCTGCGAGATCGCACTTCATACAGGCAGAACCCACCAGATCCGCGTGCATATGGCTTATATCGGGCATCCACTGCGCAATGATTTTCTCTACGGTGAGCGAAAAGGTGACGAAACCTATAAGCTCCACGCAACGAGCATAGAATTCACGCATCCGTTTACAAAAGAGCGGATGATACTTACATCAAAGGCGGACTTTGAAGATGGATAAAAGACTTAAGGTCATCATAGATACCGATATAGGCGATGATATAGACGATGCTTTTGCGCTTCTTTTCGCTATGAAGCTTGATTTTGAAATTATTGGCATCACAACTGTTTTTCAAAATACCGTTCAAAGAGCAAGGATGGCAAAAAAGCTCCTGAAAATATTTGGCAACGGATACGAGAGTGTTCCTGTTTTTGCAGGATACGGCACTCCTTTAGCAAAGAACGAAGAAGATTATCCAACTCTTTGTCAATATACGACCGATATCGAATCTTCCGAATATTTGCCTGCATCTACTGATAAAGATGACGCAATAAGCTTCATTATAGATTCCTGCAGAAAATATAAAGAAGAGTTGACGGTTATTGCAATTGGTCCTTTTACTAATGTTGCAAAGGTAATAGAGCGCGACAGCGAGGCTTTGAATCTCGTAAAAGAGGTCGTTATAATGGGCGGCGCATTTTACAAGCAGTATTCGGATTGGAACGTTATTTGCGACGTTGAAGCAGCGAAGATAATGTTCGATAACGTAGATAATATAAAGTGCCTCGGCGCTGACGTTACTCATAAACTGAGAATCAGTAACGAGGATGATGCACGCATTCTGAATTCACAGAAATCCGCTGTGCAAAAATACGTTTCTGAAATTTATAAAAAGTGGAAGGAACGTACCTCGTCTATAGGAATTTTGCACGATCCCTTGGCTGCCTTTTACGCAATGGATCACAGTATATGCGAGTGTGAAAGCGCTCCGGTAGCAGTAATCACCGATGGATTTGCAAGAGGCTTTACGCTTAACGTTTCGGCATATTCCAAATCCGCTTACAATAATGTATATTCGGATTTTGACTTCACAAAAAAGCATACGCTCGCAAAAGAAGTAGATCGAGAGCGCATTATATCTGAATTTATGAAATGCTTTGAATAAAATAACAAATAAAACAGCCGGGTACAGCAGATACCGATCTTGAACTGCCCCAAATTGTGCGGACAGTACAAAAACAGCCTTAATGGCAGAAAATATTAGAAGTTAAACAACGAACTGGCATCGCATTTCGAGTGGTGTCAGTTTTGTTTTTAGTTGAATTCGTTCATTATTGTAGAATTGT
>JAZONS010000010.1:0-31735 GCA_045654585.1 Eubacteriales bacterium | reverse complement strand
CCATGCTTTTTGTTTGCGGATCTCTATTAATATGCATTTCAACGAGTGTTCTTTAGCCTTTGTAATGGCGAGCCATTCGATACCGTATCTGCATATTAAATACAATTTAATACGCAGAGTTATTTCGACTTTCGTCGAATGTTGCGAAGCGGATTCGCCATGCTTTTTGTTTGCGGATCTCTATTAATATGCATTTCAACGAGTGTTCTTTAGCCTTTGTAATGGCGAGCCATTCGATACCGTATCTGCATATTAAATACAATTTAATACGCAGAGGTATCGAAGCGGTCATAACGGGGCTGACTCGAAATCAGTTTGTGGATAACACCACACGAGGGTTCGAATCCCTCCCTCTGCGCCAAACAAAGACGGACACTCACGAGTGTCCGTTTTTGTTTAACGCAACGGGAGGACGAAGCCTCGTTCGCAAAGCGAAACGAGGGCTTCGCATACCGCAGGCACAAATTAATATTGAGGAACAAAGAACTCGCGGTATCTGCGTCGCGAGGAGATGCTAGTTTTTATCTCTTGCCGAGGCGGAACGCTTTTCGCAAACTTTACCCCGAGCAGCATACCCCTCCCTCTGCGCCAAAGATGCAGTTGCACCGATTGGTGTGACTGCATTTTTCTTTTGACGCAGTCGGTCGGTCACGAACACTGCTCGCACAGCGAGCGAGGGCTTCGCATACCGCAGGCACAAATTAATATTGAGGAACAAAGAACTCGCGGTATCTGCGTCGCGAGGAGAACTCTGTTCTCATTTAAACCTTAGAGGAACACTTTTGTGGACAGATTTAATTATGTTTTTCACGAAAAACTATTGAGTTCTTTGTTGTTTTGGGGTATAATTAATTATTATGTTTAACATATTTAAAACATGATATAATTAAAAAGTCGAATAAATTCCAAAAAATCTTCATTTAGTAAGGGGCAAACATATGGAAATGACCTCAAAAACAGTATTTTTATCACATTCCACCAAGGATATAGAAAAAGCAAGAAAGATACGAGACATCCTCGAAGAGCTTGGTTATGATCCGCTTCTTTTTCATTTAAAATGTTTAGATGATGATAATGAAAATTTGGAATCGTTTATCAAAAAAGAAATCGAAGCAAGAAGTTTTTTTATTTATTGTAAGAGCCAAAATTCAGAAAATTCTGTGTGGGTTCAAAAAGAATTGGAATACATAAAGAGTTTTGATAATAAGAGATTATTTACCATAGATATCACATTACCGCTCGGTAAAACATTAGTACGACTCCTTGAATCTATTGCTGAAATTGTCAAAAAGAATAGGGTGTTTATTTCCTGCTCTAATGGTTCTCCGGATAAAGAATTCGGAGATCAACTAGAAAGATTTCTTACAGATAACAACTACGATGTTGTTAGATTCAACGTTCTTGACTATGCTAAAGATTTTGAGCATAAGAAAGAACTTTCTGAAGCTAATACTTTCATTCCAATAATTTCCTCAAACTCCTTGACCAGTGTGTATTGTAAAAGTGAATTAGAACGCGTTTTATATGATTATGAAAAATCTCCAGACACATTTTCCAACAAAGTAGTTCCGATTTTTTATGGCATTTCTGCTCATACTACGCATATATTACCTGTACTTCCGTCAACCTTGCATTGTTTTAAGGGCATTGAAGTATCGTACAATTCTAAGTTGACTCATGACCAGGAAAAAGAAATATTAAAGTTGATAAATGCAAATTAAATAGATTTGTGTACAACGGCAATTAAACTCATATTACATAAAAAAGTTCTCTCAAATATAAAGGACGAGAATTCGGGGTAGTTTTTTATCGCAATTGGTCACGAACACTGCTCGCACAGCGAGCGAGGGCTTCGCATACCGCAGGCACAAATTAATATTGAGGAACAAAGAACTCGCGGTATCTGCGTCGCGAGGAGATGTTAGTTTTTATCTCTTGCCGAGGCGGAACGCTTTTCACAAACTTTACCCCGAGCAGCATACCCCTCCCTCTGCAACACACAACCTGTTTATAATTTAAAAGCCAAGTCTTGATCGTTCGATACTCAATCGAGTATATCATTGATCCAAACTTGGCTTTATCTTTTTAATTTTCGCTATATCGCACTAATTTTAGTTTTCATTATTCGGTCACAGTCTGTCCGACTGCGCCGCTTTTGATTTTGTTTTTATGCTTATACATTTCCTCATCGGCTCTGTTATACGTATCCATATAGCATTTATCCTTTGCGGGATTGTATATCGCATATCCGTAGGCTATCGAGATAGAATACGGTCTTTCTTTCGTTTCGGCGTTATGATTTGCAATTATACCGTTGAAGCCTTCGCAAAGCGCGTTAAGCTCACTTATATTAACGTCAAATATGATCGCAACAAACTCATCGCCGCCCGTTCTGAACAGTATAGCTCTATCGCTTTCAAATGCCGCTTTCATAAGATCTGCGGATTCAAGAATATAATTATCTCCCGCCTCGTGACCGTATAAATCATTCGTCTTCTTTAAGTCGTTAAGGTCTATCATTACAACACCGAAGGTGAATTTCTCATTCGTTGCAAGCTTTACATCTATGTCGGCTATAGTTCCAACGTACGAAGTCCTGTTTGCCATACCCGTCATAGGGTCAACGCTAGCAAGCTCTTTGATGCTATTAATGTATATGCGAAGCTGCTCAACAGTCTTTTTAAAGCTTTTTGCAAAGACCCCCACAGCCCCATCAACATTAACATCGATATCCACTTCAAGATCACCCGATCCTACTCTTGCGGCCACCTCGGCAAGACTCGACATTGCACGGTTGCTTTTAAGCTCTTCTCTTCTCTGCGCCGTCATATCTCTTCCAACGACGAACGCAAAGAGATCCCCCGTATCAGCCTGCTCTGAAAGAAGAACGATTTCATTTATATATGAATCATTATACGGAACGTAATACTCGAATTCAACTATACGTTTTCCTCTCTTATATGCGGAGGTGTACTTATCCGTACTGTGGAAATTCTCAGCGCCTGTTACCGTAAACGGAGTTGCTTTTTGCAAGAATCTTTCGACAAGCTCATCATACGGAATATCTTCTTCAAATCCATACTCGTCGAGCGAGCCTACTTTATGGATCATATGTATTTTGTTTTGCGTCACGTTGACCGTCAATGCATAATCGCAGTTGAATACCAGTGAATCACGGTACATCTGCCTCTCAAACTGAAGCATTTTAGATGTTTTCAGCACTTTTAAGCTTTGCTTCTGCTCGTGTATAAATACTACGACAGTGTAGAAGAAAACAAGTAACACCAAGGATGCCGCCATGATATAAAAATAATCATTTACAAACGAAAATGCATCTTTTTCCGTTAGATAATCTACAATCCAGTAGTCGTATATTTTTCTCGAAGTACCTTCCTTTTCGATCTCGTGCAATGCTTCGTTAAGCAACACACGAAGCTCGTCCCCCGAGGCATTCATTGGCGTTGCAAAATAGTGCATACTGCTATATACAACCGAATCGGTAGCATAAACGTCGGTTCTTCCGGTTTTTTTAAGTATAGCATTTCCTACAGTTAATGGCGCTATCATACAATCACAAGCGCCCTCGCTTACAAGCTTGAAGCAATCATCAATTGTTTCTGCCTTGGTTATATTCTCTTCTTTTGATAACTGATAATAATCAATAAGATAATCGTTTATAAAATCACTTTTCAGAAGAGCTATATTTTTCTCATTTAAATCAACGGTATGAATATCCGTTCCGGACTTCGTAAATATGACATATGACTCAACGAAAAGAGGTACTGAATAATTCAAGCTACGTTCGTTACTGTTTACCCCTCCCGCACTTTGAGTCACGCTTATCATCAGGTCAGCTTCGGCGCTCTCAAGCTTTTCAACCGCATCCTTCCACGGTAAAAGCTCAAGATCTATATTCATTTTCAGTTTTTTACAAAGCTCGTAAAGAAGCTCTACGTCATAGCCTGCGGCATTACCGTTCTCATCTATAAAGCTTATCGGCGCAAAATCAATGTCTCCGACAACCTTCAGGGTTTTATTATAGCTTGTTTCTTTCGGTGGCTCCCACGTATACTTATCATTGTTTACTATCAATAAATAAATTCCCATAATAATCGACATTATTATCGCGGCAACAACGAGAAGTATCGCAAGACCTTTAAAATATCTTTTAATCAAAGTGTTATCTCCATAATGGCTAATTAATACGAAATATTAAAACCAAACATTCTTAGAATTTATTTTTGTTCCATTTTTGCTCTTGCACGGTCGAGCACCTTTTTATAAGGAGCTATCATGCCCTCGTTCATTTTATTTCCCATCTTTGCTTTGATCTTGGGGGATGAAATAAGGGCTCCGACAAGGTACATCTTAAGCATCATACCGCGCTTTTTCTGCGGGAAATCATACTGCCCGTGAGATTTGAAGAATTTATGGTCAGCCTTCATCATTCCCTGCATCAGCCAGATCAGGTCACGGAATATCTTCATTCCGCCGATGCCATAGAAGCTTTGCGGCGGCTGATACTTATTTTCAAGAGCATAGCTAAGCTTTAATACGAGATTATCGATTTCTTTTTTCGGTTCGAACTCGTCTGTAGCAATGCCGGCAAGGAAGTTACTTCCAACGTCCGCTCTTGCAGAGAGGATAGTTGAAAGATTTGCTTCCGCAGAAAGATTTCCGCTAACAAGATAACCTACGGGCATACCGATAGTTACCGTTCTGTGTCCGTTACAGAACTGACGGTCATCGTACATCTTGAAGCGAGACCCCATAGAATGATCCTTTACCGTGAATGCATAAACTATCGAATCCGCAGTCTGTATTTTTTCCCTGAGGAAGGTATCAAATCCGTCGTTATAAACGCATTTTCCGTTAGTAGCACAGCCGAAGCATCCAAGACAACCACCCATAATATTGCATTCGCGTATATTGATGACGCGCGTGGCTCTCGGGAGTTTCATTCTGAAGTATGCTATCATATTCTTAAGAGAGACGTTATCCTCTTCGCAATCCGTAACTATAACAACATCACCGCTCTTTTCTACTTCTTCTTCCTTCTCAAACTCAAAAGCAACAGGTTTGTTTTTGTTGTTTTGCACACTACTGTTTACAAAAAGCTTGTTTTCTGCGGAGAAAATAAGGTAGTCGAAGAATTTCTCGGCTTGAAGTCTTCCCTTCTTAGTAGTAAGATCATCCATATCCGCAGAAAGTCCCGCGATAAAGTTCAAGCCAAGATCATGGCAGTTTTCCTCAATGTATTTATGCGCTGTAAAATCATAAAAATGCTTCGAGGTCGTTATCTCTGTTGCAATTTTACCTGAAATGTCAATTCTGTTTTCTTTGATAAGCTCGATAAACCTATGAAGCTGATACGGAGCAATAAAAGTATATACGGGATATGAGAAGATCAGAAGATCAGCCCATTCGAGTTTTTCCTTTGCTTCGGTAAAATCGCGCTCGAGAGATTTTATCATAGCACCGAGATTAAGAATATCAAATTCATGCTCGGGATGAAGAATTTCAAGATAGTTTGAAGTCTGAAGGGTTATACTGTATCTTCCCTTTGGACTTCCGTTTAATACTAAAATTTTCATAAAACTGTTTTCCTTCCGCGCGCGGCAGAGCCGCGGCACTGAATTTTCACTAAGATGTTATTTAGTAGAAAATACCTATTAACCGATATAAAATATTTTTCTCAAGGTTTCCTTGACAGGTTTGATTATCTCAATGATAATGAGCAGCATTCCAACAATGAACAAAAGAGCAAAGGTACAGCTCGACCAATAGATTTCGTTATTTATGTCAAACACTACGCGGATAAGAAGCTCGATAAGACAAGTCCAAACTCCAAGAGCTATAAAGAAGCCGCCGTATACGTACAGCTTTCCGCGCTTGAGGTAATAGATCAGAATCGAAGCCGCAGATACTATAAGTGTGAATGACAGAGAAATCGGCATACCAAAGGCAAAGAACCAATTACCGCCTGTTTCAAAGCATATATACCACAGGTATGCAGTTGCCGATACAAGCGCTGCCGGCACAAATATCGCAGGCGTGGGGTGCTTGAACCACGACGGAAGCATAAACGAAATGTAAAACAGAACTACTCCGCCAAAAACGTATCCCGACCAATTTATCGTATGGTGCCAGCTAAGCTCAAGTATTACGGGCAAAAGCAACGGGATCAGCATTATCATCGTTATTATGAGCATAAATCCCTTACGGTTAAATTCCTCGGATTTGAATTCTTTCTTTGGATATGTGCTCTTATCACCGGGTATTTCAAAATCCGGATGATAGACCTTCGTTTCGCAGATAGGGCAAATGCTCTGCCCCTCCGAAAGCTCTACTCCGCATTTAATACAGTACATTAAATCTTCCTCTCTCTCGTGTTACTTTCAACAACGTGCTCGATTCCAAGCTCTCGGAATACCTTGTGGAATTCCGCTTCAAGGATCGGGTCGCTGATGTTTCTTATGATATTGAGGTATATTTTGCCCTTATACGCGAGGGCGGCAACGTTATACGGCGCGGATGCCTGATTTCCGATTACAAAATCAAGCCTGTCAACATACCGTTTAAACTCCTCGGGCGGATCGACTACTCCGAGATTCGAAAAACTGTAGCACGACTTCTTTTCACCGACAGCGTTGAAGATAAGCTTCATTACGATATTCTTTAAGAACAACGGAACGATCTTCAGAAGTGGATTCTTTTCATCGTTTACGTTGGTTGCTATTATCGCTGCCATATTTTTATCGGTTATCTGCAGCTTCATCTGATTTTTAACGATATCGCAGATCTCGTCAAATTCATAATGACCAAGTCTCGGATCTATTCCGGGGGAGGCAAACATAACAAAGTTTCTCAGTGTTTTTGATGGGAATATTTTTCTCAAATTTACAGGTACGAGAATCTTTATCGGCTTATATTTGGATTTATTCTTTACCCTCTGCTCCTGAATTCTTGACGTTGCAACAATAAATGCTGCCACAAGATATGCCGTTACGGTTATTCCCCTGCTCTTTGCATCGCGTGATACGTTTGCCGCGTCAAGAATAAAAGTAGTGTTGGTTTTAAAACCGTCCTCTTCTCTTTTACCCATAATTCTGAAGGCATCGGTATCTGCTCTCGATGCAGGATAGTCTCCTGCATACTTCACAAAACTATCTTCAAGCTCATCGTCAGTAGGCTCTTCGAGTCTATCCAGTATTCCGTCTCCAACGGGAACCTTCACTCCGTACCTCTGATAGATATATTCGGAAACAAGGGTTTTCAAGAATATAAGTCCACCGTTTCCGTCCGTCAATGCGTGGAAAAATTCCACTGCAATCCTCTTATCGTATATCAGAACTCTGAACGCGCATTTTCTGATATCGTCAAAAGGCATTCTGGCAAGCGGATAAGGCTTTTCATCGAGAATTTCCGGCGTTTTCGGTATCTGCTCGAGATAATACCAGAATGCTCCCGACTTTATCCTTACGGCAATCGACGGAAATCTTCTGACTGTTACGTCAAGCGCGGTCTGCATCAACTCTCTGTCTATCGTTTCGCTCATAGTAGCGGAAAGACGGAAAACATTGCTCCAATTGCGACGTCTTGCCGCAGGAAATATTTTTGCGGCATTATCAAGCCCCATCCAACGAAGTTTTTTCTGCATGGGAATCTTATTCTTTATAAACTTTGCTATTTTATCGAAATCGTCCTCGTTCTCTTTAAGACAATAAAGGACGTAGCCGTGCCACATATCGGGCTTAATCACAAGGTGGCTCTCGCATCCGGCATCGAGAAGCTTGCCATGCATACTTATGGAATCATCAAGCAATATCTCATCTCCGCCAACGAAAATCAAAGACGGAGGCATTTTATCCTGCTCGGCAAGGAGCGGTGAAATCTTCGCATCGCTTTTTGCCAAAAGGTCAGTTTCTTCATCGGGCTCTCTCTTTGGATGAAGCTTTTTTCCCTCTCTTATGGCACCGTAGGTATAAAGATCGGCAAAATACTTCAGTCTTTCCTTTGTCATCGAGGGATCGTTTTTCTCATTAGTCACAAACGAGCTTGCCGAAAGCGTCAGATCGACCCAAGGCGAAATAGCGATAATTCCCGCAGGCTGAGTTCTGCCCTTATCACGAAGCTTATGGCAAAGCGAATAACAAAGACCTCCGCCCGCGCTCTCTCCGCAGATTATTATCTGAGAGGGATCGTAGCCATTCGAAAGAAGATAGCCGTAGGCTTCAAGGCAATCGTCAAGCGCTGTCGGCGATGTATGCTCTGGCGCAAGCCTGTATTCCACCGTGAATACACGAATTCCGCATTTAGATGCAAGCACGGAAGCAAAGCCTTTCGCGTACGAAAGATTGCCGGTTACGTAACCGCCACCGTGAAGATATAATATTACACCCGATGAGACCTCGTCCCTCGGTATTTGCATTGCACAATTGATCTCGCCAACCTTTATTTCCTCGGAATCGACGTAGTCCTTATGAACACTAGTCATAAGCTCGCCTATTTTATCCTGCCATTTTCTTGCGGATTGCAATGAACATCCCGAAATAAACGGCTTCAGAAGTAAAAGCTGAGAGCGAAGAAAACTGTTCTTCTTTTTCATCAGAATACCTCGCATTCAGAAAAAGACGGCAAACCGCCATTTTATAATTATAGTATACAGCAAACGCGCACTCTTGTCAATATTTTAAATACTATTTAATTTTATATATTTTACCCAACATCTTGACTATGCATCAATTTTATGGTAAAATAAACTGTCAGATTATGTCCTTTAAAAATATTAAAAGGGCTCGCTCGGAAAACTAAAGATTGGAGCAGTTATTTTGAAAACACGATTGAAAATAAATAATATCACGGCGTTAATCACTGCTGCGCTCGTAATTATAACAGGTACATCGCTCGCGGCTTGCTGTATTGCGATCTTCGTCAGCGGCGGCGATCAGCCGTTCTCCCGTGAGACCGTCGGAGAATACCTGAAATACGTTATGATACAAGGTGTTGCAACTCTTGAACTCATTATTTTCGGTATAGTACTTAAATTTGCCTTTCCTCTCGAGAATGAAAAGCTACGCGCCAAGCCGAATATCCTCGTAACAAGAAAGAAGCTCACCGAAAAGCTCCGGAAGAGAGATGAGATATTACTTCGTACGGACGAAAAGATCAACCGAGAGAAAAAATACCGCAAAAAATCAGGTCTTGGACTTGCGGCAATTATAACGGCATTCGGAATAGCATCTATTCTTTTTGCTACACTTATAGATTACTCCGTTTCCGATATCAACGGATACGTTATCAAGGTTTCCGCGTTTACTTTTTCGCTTGCCCTTGTCAGCGGTGGTTTGATCTACGTATACGATATACTTTCAAAGAAAAGCTATAAGCGCGAGATAGATGCGCTTAAGAGCCTGCTCGTTATTGCGAACAGTGACGTTCCCACACCAGAGATCCCCGAAACGAAGGACAGAAAGCCCGCATTACTCAACTTTGCGCGCGTCGCTATTATAACCGTTGCGGTGGTATTTATCGTACTCGGAATTTTCAACGGCGGTATGTCCGACGTTCTCGGTAAAGCCGTTCGTATTTGCACAGAATGTATAGGACTTGGATAATATGAAAAAAGAAAAATCACTTAAACCAAAGCTTACGTTTAAAAGAAGACTGATACAGCTTTATGCTGCTCTTCTTACAAACGCAAATATAAAGGGATTTGCAACAGGATCGATATTTCTCGGGAATACGAAGTCCGCTTGCGTACCCGGACTAAACTGCTATTCATGCCCCGGTGCCGTAGGCGCGTGCCCGCTCGGCTCATTGCAGAACGCTCTCGCTTCTACCAAGAAAACCGTCCCCTATTATATGCTCGGTATAATCCTGCTTTACTGCATTATGCTCGGCAGATGGATATGCGGTTTTCTCTGCCCCTTCGGGCTTATTCAGGATCTTCTTCATAAGATAAAGACTCCGAAGCTTAAGAAAAGCCGCGTAACCAGGATACTCTCGTATTTCAAATACGTGCTTCTCGTATTCTTCGTTGTTATTATTCCTTTGGCGTATATGCTCAAGGATATGCCTCTTCCCGCATTCTGCAAGTACATATGCCCTGCGGGTACGCTTGGCGGCGCGATCTCCCTTCTTCTTCATCCGAATAACGCGCCTATGTTCGAGATGCTCGGTCCGCTCTTTACGTGGAAATTTGCGCTTATGATAAGTATTATCGTCGGATGCGTATTCATTTACCGACTATTCTGCAGATTTATCTGCCCTCTCGGCGCGCTTTACGGACTTTTCAACAAGATATCGGTGCTCGGTATCAAGCTCGAAAAGAAAAAGTGCATAGATTGCGGACTTTGCGTTGCAAAGTGCAAGGTCGATATCAAAGAGGTTGGAGATCACGAGTGCATCAGCTGCGGAGAATGCATTTCCGTTTGCCCCACTAAGGCTATCAGCTGGAAGGGCTCGAAGATAATTTTGCCCGAAAACGAAATTCCCGAAAAGGCTACAGCTGAAGAAAAAGAGGCTATCACAAAGAAGCGCGAAAAGAGAGTATTCACTCTCAGAATCATTGCGGCAGTTCTTATGATAGCAGTCCTCGCTACATCCCTCGTTTACTTCAACTTCATATATGAAGCGCCCGAAGCAAATACCGCTATCGGTACGGGTGAGTTCAACGTTGAGGACTATCGCGGAAAGGTTGTAGTTATCAACTTCTGGGGTACCTGGTGCTCCGGCTGTAAAAAAGAGCTCCCGGCATTCAATCAGGTTGCATCGGAATATGCTGACCGAGACGTTGTTGTTGTCACTGTTCATACTAGCGGAACAGAAGGTTGGGAGGACCCCGAGATCTATATAGACAGAGAGCTGAAGGGATCAAAAATGCTCTTTGTTAGGGACGTGATAGTCGAAGGTGCCGCCTACGATACGTATTATACAATACTTGGTGGTAACGGTAATTATCCCATGACGCTTGTTCTTGACGATAAAGGTGTTGTAAACTATCATACCGTTGCGGAAATGACCTATGATGAGCTTTCTGCCGAGGTCGAAAAAGCTCTCGCTAAGGATACGAGCGGTATCAATCCCGATGAGCTCTTCACCGGTTATTACGAGGGAGATCTTTGCCCCTCTATGGATCTTGAATTTATTGATCTTATCGATTAAATAAAAGAAATACCGAGCTTTGGCTTCTAGCCTTGGCTCGGTTTTTTCTATGTATTTATGATTATTTTGCAGTAAGCACGAAGGTCGCTTCTGTCGCACCGTCTACGTAATATATCTTTGCGGTTTCGGGTGCGTTATATCCTTCGGGAGCGGTATTGAACTGAGCATAAGCTTCCTCTGCATCGGGAGAAACGTAAAAGATCGCTTTACCCTCGACGTCGGTATCAACAGCAACCTGGCATACACCGTCAACACAAACCTGAACGTTTGCGCCAGCTACAGCATTTTCGCTTTCATCTACAACGTAAACAGTATGAGCAACAAGCTTTATAAGGCTTGCTTCGGCACTCTTTGCACCTTCAGTAAAGCTGATTTTGCCCGATCCTGCATTTGAATAGCCTGCGGGGAGTATTGCGGGGATTCTTACCTCTATCGGAAGATTGGTTTCCTCAATGTTGATTTTAGCAACACCGTTTGCATCCGTCGTAGCAGTGTAAGAGTCTTTAGGTCCTACTCTGAAAGTAAGCTCAACACCTACAACACCGTCATTATACTGGTCTACAAGCGTAAACGTGTAGTCAACCTTAACAACATTGCCGTTATCGTCGTTTCCGTTATTATCATTATTATCGTTGGTTTTGTCACCATTTTTGTCACCGCACGCAGTTAAAAGGCACATACCCGAAATAAGAAGCGTGAGCGCAAGAAAAATCGCAAGGATTTTTTTCATATATTTTACCTCCGTTTTGTTTTTTCTTATTTTAACACAATAATAGTTTTTTTTCAATACTTTTAAAATTTTTTTACAATTTACGGCTGAATTTTATCTTTTTTTGCTCGTAACAGATCGATAACATACGTTTGACAAGGATCAGCATTTGTGATATAATGATTATAACGCCCTTATAAATACTGCAATCGGAGGTAAAAAATGAAACACAAAACATCTTTAAAAAAACTTGTAATTTCACTTTTAATTGCAATTCCGATCCTGCTTCTTTCTCTATGCGCTTGCGAGCTCTTAGGCGGAAGCTCGCAGTCGAACAATAATAACAGTATGGAAATACACGAGCTGATTATCGAAGTTGATGATACCGCTTACGGAGCATCACCGTACACAATGCGTCATGCATTTATGAAGGATGAAGAGCTTGAACGTTTTCTTGACAACATATCCATGCATTATATGGATGGGTACACGAACTACGGATACTTCACAGAGCAGAACGGAAACGGAATGTGCGCTATTGGTACGGATGGACGTGTAACAGCAGAATTTAAGAATTATCTTATTGAAAACAAGCCCGATAATATTTCCATCTACCTTCACGCGGAAGCAGAGGATGCAAAGTTCACTCTCGTATACGAGGGCGAATCAAAAACCTACAACGTAAAAATGCATGATTATTTTAATCCGGAAGACCTGGTCATGCCCGAAAAATACGGTTATATATTCTGCGGCTGGAGAGAAGAGGGCGGTTATACTCAGACAGGCATATATGTGGAAAAATATGATGCGACTTATTATGCATTTTTCCTACCTTGCACAGCCAGAACGAAAATTCACGATCCTTTGGCATCATATAACAATGGAACAAGAGATCAGGAATTCGATTATGACAGCGATTACAGAATTACATATACCGAGTATGACGGGTATAACTTCGTAGGCTACTTCTCAGAGGAAAACGGCGAAGGAACCAAATTTACGGATGAAAACGGAAATTCCCTCTCTCCGTGGTCACTTCTCAACGAAACAGACAAATATAATGACAGAATTTCCATTTATGCTCACTATATTCCTGCGGAAATGTGTACTGTAACAATTCCCAACGACGGTTTTGTAACAAGCTTTACCGTAACTTACATGGATGCTTACATGGGCGCTGAATACAGACTTCCCGTAGAGAGATATGCAACCGAAGGAAAGAAATTTGAATATATAACACCAAGCGATATTCCGGAAGGATATTATTTTGCGGGATGGTTTGAAGATGCGGGCCTAAGAGACAGATATGATTTTTCGCAGACGCTGACCTCGGATATCACACTCTATCCAAGATTCAATAAATTACCGGACGATGTTATTGGTTCACTCAGCGCTAAGCGCAACTTTACTTACGTTACGGCAAACTCAAAAGGAACTAAATCTACAGAATACATTATTGCGGACGATGCAACCGTAACTCTTTCAGCTTACGCCGCTATCGCATCCGACTCATCGAAACCGGTATACGTAAACGTACGTAACGTAACAGACGGTACAAATATTCTTATAGGTGAATTAACAAAAGACGGCAGAGGCATCAGCGCAAATGATCTTAATCTTTCGTGCGGAGACGTTATTCGGTTCTCGGTAAGTACAACGGGAGACCCGATTCCCGTAGAATTTAAAATCAACGGCTTTAATCAAGCGGAAGGCGCTTATGCCGATATTCCCGATTACTTTGAATACGAGGTTACAAGCAATAATAGCTACAAGCTTCCCGCATTTTCAAAATACGATTATGACTTTATGGGATATTATACCGAGCCTGACGGCGGCGGAACTCAATGCACCGACAAAAACGGTAAGTCACTCGGCAAATACGATTTCGGCAGTGACGTAACACTTTATCCTTATTTTGTATTAAAGGAAACCGATTCATAAACATATAAAAACCACCTGCGACGCCCAACTCGAGAGCATTGTAGGTGGTTTTTGTTATCAATTGTTTACAAATTAAATCAATTAGCTTCGTAACAGCACGCAAACAACCATGCGTTTTGAGTAACGGGAACATTTCCAAAGATAAGGTGAGTTTCACCGGATGCGGCAGGCTTATACCAGCCAAGAACATTGCCCATTTCTTTTATCGCAACACCCAGATCGTATGTCAAAGGATATACGCCAACCTTGTCATCTGCCGCCTCGAAATAATCTAACATCATGGAAACGTATGTTATCTTATCCTTATATTCTCCATTTTCATCGTACACGTGATGCTGGAATGGCTGAGTTTCACAGATTTTTTCGATCGCTATGGTATACGCATTTGTAACCGTCAGCTTCATATAGATCAGAGGACCATTTTTACTGTTAAGGTGGTAGAAACCGTCAGTTTCATTGAATACGGCATTCAAGGAAATATTGGTAATATCAAAGTTAACGAGATTTCCGCCCGAATAAACGTAATCCTTATTGATATCATTAGTTCTTACGTATTCATTATAAGGCAGCTCATCGGGAATATACTCAATATCAGAATCTCTTTCAATAGTGAAGTATCCACTTCCCGCTTCCGTCGCCTTAACACCGTAAAGATATTGAGTTTGATAAAGATTATAAACTCTATAGTCGGCATAAATCGTACCCGTAGGATTTCCGTTCTCGTCAATTTCTACATCTTCTTTGTTAGAAATATCATTATCTTGTATGAGCATAGGAGAACCGCAATATGCACAGGTAGCTTTTGCTTTAGTATCAACGCTGATCTTATATCTGCCACGCTCGGTTGGAGTATAAATAAAGTAAACGGTTTCGCCTGCTTCAAATTCAATGTAATATTTGCCATCCTCTACGATTGCCGCCTTTGAACCGTTATAAAGCTCATAGGTAGGCTCAACGTATGCCGATGCAACAACCGTTACAGCTTTACCGCTCATAACGCAAAGAGATTCGTCATACTTGTACGTTGTGTCCTTAGTAAACGAAAGAGTAAACGTATAAGTTCCCTCGGTGAAGTCAAATGTCGCAACGCCGTTTTCGTCGGTAAGCTTATTCTTTATTTTTTCTTCTCCCTGATACGCGCTTACTATAACTCCCGATACGGGATTCTGATCCGCATCAACAACAGTTACTGTATATACGGGAGGTTCCTTTTTGCCGCAGGAGGACATAGCACAAATTCCAACTGCGAGGATTATTAAAGAAAGAAGAAGTATTATGATCTTCCTCATACATATTTTCTCCTTTTTGAGAATAGATTTTATTATCTAAAATAAAACAAGTAACGGGAGGTTGCCGAGGCGCCCTCCCGTTTTGCCGGTTACGGCATAATATGGTTACAAGCATTACTGCAAATGCTGTACCGTGATGTTTGAAAAGTTATATTTTTCAATACTTTGTGTTCGAATCGTGCATTTCGTAGTAATAGCACATCTTTGTCCACGAATTTACTACTCCTGCAAACGTATTCTGATCCATAAGCGTCTGAAGTATCTTTGCAAGATCCTCGTCAACAAGTACGCATCCGTATGCTTCCTCAGTAAGCTCTTCTCTTACCTCCTCGGGAAGAGTTGAAAGATCTGTCTCTGCATTAAACATCTTGTCAACGTAAGCGAGAATATCGTCAGTACAATCCTTACCCTTGCCGTGAATAATACCGGCTTTGAGATCGTCCATCATATACATGCTATACCATATCTGATACTCTTCACCCCAGAGTTTTTTGAGGCCGTCAGTTACGTACTTATCAAGATAGCTCTTTATCTCCGAAGAAACATTGAGAGGTTTAAGATACGTGGAAAGGAGCAAGGTATCAACATAGTCGGTTACATAAGTTGCCGAAGAATTATCGTAAATCGATCCGTTTACATCCTTTACAGCAACGAGAGTTTTAAGAGTATCATCAGATATTGTTTTTGCATACGAAACGATTAAAGCTTTCTCGTCGGTATATTCGGTCTCTGACTCCAATGCATCTTTGTATGCTTCTACAAGATCAGCAAGCTCGTTATCATCGAACATTTTACTGTTATTATTGTAATTGGTATACACAAATGCGAATATTTCATCATCGGTCGACTCGGATATATACTTTTTGATTGCTTCAAGCTCCCATGCATCAATGTTACCTGCAACTTCTGTTTTGAACGAAGCATTGCTTCCGGACTTCGCATATTCTCTTAAACCAAGGATAGCATAAAGCTTGAGATAAAGAAGACCGTTTCTATCATCAGCAGTTTTAGTGAAATCAAATGCACCAAGAGAAAGAAGATCCTTTCTCATAGCACCGTCCTTAATAAGCGACGGCTCAATATAGATCGGTTTATCAAAGGGGCCTGCAGAAAGTGTAAGATCAAGATATACGTATTCACCGAAGATCGGCTTTCCGTTTTTATCCTTGCCGATAACGTGACGGTAATATCCGGTAGATTCGTCAAGTGCTACATCGATACCACCTGCAATAATCGTATCTCCGATATTTCCATTGGAATCAAGATCACTTGTGAAAGCTCCACCAGGAGATGCAGAACGGAATATTTCAAGACTTTCCGCTACATATTCAACCTTAAAGGTGAACTCGCCGAACATTGTAGCATCATAGTAAGCAATGTCTATATAGTAAGTCTTGTTTGCTTCCATATACATTACCATACTAACATTATTTGCCTGATACTTAGGATCCTCAGAAGAATACGGTATCTTTGTAATACGCTCTACATGATCATACTCGTTAACTAAGTTCTGAGTGTGAGTTTCAAAGTCATACGTAAATATCCATGCGTTAAGGTTATCTTTACTGTTAGAGGTAACACGGTAAACTCCCGATTCTGTAGGAGTAAACGCATACCAGAATCCTCTCGGCATAATAACTCTGCCGTCGTAGTAAACATTGTTGGGAAATTCATTAACACTAGAGAGGTTTTTAAGCTCTTCGGGATAATTACTTGCGTTAAGCTCTGCCTCGCTTCCAAACGAAAGAATGGTATCAAACGCGGAATGAGGAGCAACGCCTGCGATCGGATCATCCAGCTCCTTGCCGTCTTTCGTGCAGTAAGCATCGTAATACTTACAGAACTTCAGCCACTCGTTCTCGGTCTTTTCGAATCCTTTGATCTCTATTATCTTATCAAGAAGAGTTTTAAGCTCCTCGTTTACGGTACAGAAGCCGGAGATAGTTCCGTTCGATGCATAAGAACAATACTGAATTATTCTATCAGCATAATTTACGTCACCGATAACGATCTCTCCGTTATACGCCCAAAGGTATATTGACTCATTCTCGGAAAGAGGGTTGATGTTCATGAGATTTGCAAGAACAAGAGGGCAATTTCCTACGCAGCTATGACCACTCTCGTTGTTCGAACATACATGATAATAGCCGTCCTGACTACAATACTTTACATTTTCGTATACATATTCTCCGGTAACCGCGTTAAGCTTTGCTGCCTGATAAGGAATATACGTTTCAACATCGATATCATTCGGCGTTACAATACGAAAGTTTTTCAGATAAACCGCATCGTCACCTTTATACGTATCAGAGTCCTTCTGATAAACAAAAGAAACAGTATAGGTTCCATCTTCCTTTGCTACATAAGGATAACAACCCTTCCAATCATCGCTTATGCCCGATATTTGATAAATGGCTTCATTATCTACAAGTATGTGAAGTATATCTGCGCCTTCTTCAGTTGAAGAAAAGTAGTCAAAACCTAACACGTCCCCAGCCTTCATCACAATATCAGCATGCATTATAGCATACGAATCGTCTTTGTCAACGTTAGATGCCTTAACACAATCAACATCGCCTTTTTTCGTAACTATAAAAGGCCACGAATAATCCGCATCAGCTGTTCCGCTCTCGGGATAATAAGTAATTTTAGAAGAACCATCTTCGTTCTTAATGCTGTCAGAATTTAACACGCCCTCGAGTACAGCAGAATCCTCTTGCTGTATATCCGGTACCTCTCTGGGAATAAGCTCGTCAAGACTTCTAAATATCTTCTGCTCGTATTCAGCATCAGCCACTCCAAAATAATCGAACATTTTTCTGAACGGCTTTTCAGATGGAAGCCCTCCGACCTCAACAAGGCAAATAGTACCATAACGATCTATCATTACGTTTGTGGGATAACCCGTCTGACCTGCAACCTGAGTTGAAATATCACCAAACGCCTCGAACAATGCGGGATCGGCTTTTGCCATAAACAAGTCGAGTTCCATTGTGCTTTTGAACGTTTCAACTGCAGCATCATTATCCGGAGCATATGTATTAAGACATATTACCGCAATATTATCGTCATATTCCTCAGCTACCGTATTGATAAACGGGAACTCTTTGATACAAGGATCACACGTGCTGTACCAGAAGTTTATAAGAACCGCTTTCTTTTCCTTGAGCACCTCGGAAAGTATGATCGTCTTGCCCTCGGTATCGGTTACTTTGAAATCATACATTATATCTCCAAGCGCATACTTAGGAGGAACCGTGTATGCCCCCTCAGTCTCCGGAACTATGACAGATGAAGAAAGGACAATATCAACAGATGCACTCTTGAGCTCGTAATATTCCTTTACGTCATATCCTACAGGAACTCCGTCAAGGACAACTACGTAGCCACTTTTAGGAGCAGTATCTATAACTGCAATTCCCTCTTCGTTTGTCTTTCCAAAATCAACGATGTCATCCAAAGTTGAATCAGAATAAACATAAGCCGTAATACCGCTCAGCGCTCTTCCGCCTATGGTTTTCACCCTGACGGTATAATTGCTCACAGAGCCGTCAAATCCACTGTTGTCGTCATTCGTGTCGTCATTACCGTTTCCGTTGTCCGCACCGCCAAACAACAATATCGCTCCTACAGTCAGTGCAGCAACCACTAATATAGCAGCCAGAATTATGATAACTTTTTTGTTTTTCATCATAGCACCCAGCCATGCTATAAATTTTTTCCCTTTGTTCATTGGGTTTCTCCTTTTTTTGATTTTGAAAACGATAAAAATTGCAAATTTGATGCAGGTTACAAAACCGATTAATTTTCAAAAACGAAGTTTTACTTCATTTCAATAAAGTAATTATCGGAAATTTCTACAATTAATTATATATACGCAAGGCGAGATCTGACTTTATTAAAAGGTAGTACATTTTTCGCTTTTTGTAACAATAATTTTTGCAATTTTTAGCTTTTTTTATTTCAAAGCATAGTTTGACTTATATAGTGTATCACAAATAAATAGAAAAATCAATAGCTGGTTTTCCTTTTCTTATTTTGAATTTGAAAATTTATTTTATCCATTTTGTTAAATTTTTCTTAATTTTACTTATTTTTTAATTTTGCGCTTGCCTTTTTATTTTAAATATAGTATAATAATCCTTGTGCGAATTCTGAAAAGGCACAATTCAGCCGATTAAACTGACGTTTTTAGATGTTTACATCTAATTGTTCCTTTGAAAATCGCAAAAAAACAGAAAGGCAAACGGAAAATGAACAGAAAAAGAAAACTGTCGGTATTTGTCGCTTCTCTTGCGTTGGTTGTAATGCTGCTCACAGCAATATTCCCAACCATTCTTTCGGCAGATACCATCACCTATCACGGAGATTCACCGTACATCAATCTTAATAACAGCGGTGATCTTTATCTCGATAAGACTAAGTTCTTTGACAACTCCGTGATCTACAAGCTTCCCGACTCTATCAAAGAAACAGATGAGCTTTCGCTTATTATAGAGATGCCGGGATTCACGCTTCTCGACTATTACAATGAGGCGAAGAGCGATAAGAGCTTCACAAGCTTTGCAAACTCGGACGAGGCTTCAGCCATTGCTAAGGAAATAAGCGATAGCATTGACGACAGCATCGAGCTTCTCGATAAGGCAGGCGTTTCATACGCTGAGGGCGTACGTTACTCTACCCTTCTTCGCGGATTCGAGATAACCGTTCAAGCTTCCGAGTATACCAAGGTATGCAAGGCTCTCGGCAATAATAACAAGGTGCACATAAGTGATTCCTATGAGCGCGCCGACGCTGAAGTCGTTGAAAACAACGTAAACGTATTCAAAACGGGTATCTTCAATACCGAGGGCTTCGGATACGACGGCTCGGGTATCGTTGTTGCAGTTCTTGATACCGGTCTTGACTATTATCACTCGGCATTCTCTGTTGATAACTTCACCTCGAAGAATCTCGGTCTTACGCTTGAAGAGGTAAGAGCTATAATGGCTGCCGAGAATATGTCTTCCGAGAGACTTCAGGCAGGTCTTACAGCCGAGGACGTTTATATCAACGAGAAGGTTCCGTTCGGATTTGACTATGCCGACGGAGACTCGGAGGTCTTCCCTATAAGACAGGATCACGGTACTCACGTTGCAGGTATCATCGCAGGTAACAACGGAAAGACCGGCGACGAAAAGTTCACCGGTGTTGCTCCGAATGCGCAGCTTGCTATAATGAAGATATTCTCCGACCTTGACGATTCCGCCAGAGCATCTTGGATCATTGCCGCTCTCGAGGACTGCGTCCACCTTGGAGTTGACGTTATCAATATGTCTATCGGTACTTCCTGCGGATTCAGTACCCCTTCCGAAAAGGAGCTTGAGTCCAGAGTTTATGAAAAGATAGACGAGATGGGTATGAGCCTTATCGTTGCGGCTTCTAACAGCTTCAACTCGGCATATAACTCCGAGAAGAACGGTAACCTTCCTCTCACCTCCAACCCCGACAGCGCTACAATGGGATCTCCCGCAACATACGAGGGCGCTCTCGCAGTAGGATCTATCAGCGGTGTTCGTACTTATTACCTTACATACGGTAATACGGTTATTTATTTCACCGAGTCGAGTAACAAAGTTTCCGAGGAAAAGGAATTCGTTATGGAGCTTCTCGGTGACAGCAAGGACTCCGTTGAAATGGAGTTTATAAAGATCCCCGGTGTCGGACGTTCGGCAGACTATACCGGAATCGATGTTACCGGTAAAATAGCTCTCGTTGCTCGCGGATCGACAACATTCGAAGACAAGGCAAAGGTTGCTGCCGAAAAGGGCGCTGCGGCTATTATCGTTTATAACAACGTATCGGGTGATATCAAGATGAACGTCGGCGACGTGAAGATCCCCGTATGCTCTATTTCTCAAGACGACGGTGAGCTTCTTGCCGCTGCAGGAAACGGTAAAATCAAAATAGCTAAAGATCAGGCGGCAGGTCCCTTCATGTCCGACTTCTCGTCATGGGGTCCCGGTCCGGATCTCGAGATCAAGCCCGAGATAACCGCTCACGGCGGATCTATCTACTCATCGGTTCCCGGTGAAAGCTACGATACCATTTCCGGTACCTCGATGGCTACTCCCAATATCTCCGGTCTTGCCGCACTGCTCCGTCAGTACGTAATCGAGAATTTCCCCGATAATATGATCAAGGATGATGACGGTGAGATCAGCCTTAAAAAGGTAACCGAAATAATCAACAGACTTATGATGTCCACAGCGGATATCGTTCTCAATAAAAACGGTATGCCCTATTCCGTCAGAAAACAGGGCGCAGGTCTTGCTAATCTTTTAAACTGTTCTACAACCCGTACATATATACTTACATACGATAAAGACGGAAACGTCATGGATAAGACCAAGATCGAGCTTGGCGATGACCCCACGAAGAGCGGTATTTATACGCTTAAGTTCAAGGTTGATAACTTCGGCGACAGCGCGGTAAGTTACGATCTCTCCGCTATAATTATGACCGAGGGTGTCAGCGAAACGAAGACCGGTCACGGTGAAACGACCGTTACCGAGGAGGCATACATACTCGACGGCGCTAAGGTTGAGGTCATAAAGGGCGCATCCTCGGGTACGACGATCAACGTGCCCGCAAAGAGCGCAATCGACGTTGAGGTAAAGATCACTCTTACAGACGATAACAAGAAATATCTTAACGACTCGTTTGAAAACGGTATGTACGTTGAGGGCTTCATCAAGCTTGACTCAAAGAGCGGAACTACCGTAGATCTCTCCGTTCCCTACCTCGCATTCTTTGGCGACTGGACGGTTGCTCCCCTCTTCGACCTCACGTACTTCGATACCAACAAGGATGAGCTTGATAACTCTCTTGATCACGAGGACAAGACTCTTGCGGATGCTTACGCAACCCGTCCTATCGGCGGTATCTACAGCGACTTTGTTTCCTATCTCGGTACGTACTATTACGAGCAGGATCCAACAAAGACTCAGATCCCCGCAACCGCGGACCACATTTCCCTCTCTAATCAGGAGGATACCATCAATTCCTTCCGCTACATCTGGGGCGGTCTTCTCAGAAACGCAAAAACTCTTGACGTCATTATAACCGATGACGCAACAGGAGAAGTTGTATACAGTGTCTATGAAGAAAACATCCGTAAGTCATACGGTGACGGCGGTCCTATCTATCCCGCAAACATTGAAGTTGAATTCAGCGCGATAGAACACAATCTTAAAAACAACACGAAATACACGGTCACAGTAAACGGCAGACTCGATTACGGTGACGGCGGTGTTAATACAAACCTTAACAACTCCTTCTCCTTCCCGCTCTACGCCGACTTCCAGGCTCCCGCGGTGACAGACGTTGAATTCTATACCGAATACGACAGCTCCGAGAAGGAAAACAGACTTTTTGCCAGAGTTGCGGTTTACGATAACCACTACGCAATGTCTACCCTCTTCGGTTACACCGCTTGGGTGGATTCTGACAATAACGGCACATACGATGGCGTTGAGATCATCAGCTTTGACAAGTATCTCACTCCCGTATACTCGGAATACAATTCTACAACTTACGTAACATATGAGCTTACAGACTATATTGACGAGATTAAGGCTAATTCAGCTTCTCCCAATACTATCGTAGTAACCTGCTTCGACTATGCTTTGAACCAGGCGATCTACGAGATAGGACTTCCTGCGGAATATACCGATCTATACTTTGAGGAAGAGGAGATCGTTCTCAGTCCCTATGAAACATACAAGCTCACTCCCCTAGTATATCCCGGTGAGGAATGGACCGAGCTTCTCGAGTACACCTCATCCAATCCTAACATCGTTTCATTCGCAAGAACTAATTCGACAGATTTCAATAAGATGGATCAGCAGGTAAGCAATGAGCTTATCGGCTTGAAACCCGGAATTGCATCTATCAAGGTTCAAGGTAAAAATGCCGACGGTGATCTGGTATCAAAGACTATCAAGGTAACCGTTGTCGGCGAAAACGATGACAGGTATCAGTATATCAGCCCCGATGCCAACGTAGTTAAGGAGTTCAAGCTTACAGGCTATGACGTTGGAAAGGCATTCTACTTCCTCTCTTCCGATCAACGCGACATAGGTCAGACCGGTGACTCCATTAAGTTTGCCGGCAATAACTACTCTGTAAAGATGTATCCCTCCGAGGTAATAACTCTTGACTACTATATGAGTTCTTACGTCAAGGGCACGTCCGTTGTTTTCGAGTCAAGCGATAAATCAATTATCGAGGTTGGCGAGACCACAGGCAGAATTACCGCGATATCCGAAGGCTACGCATCGGTAACCGCAACCGTACTCTACAACGGCGAGCGCACGTACTTCTCCGAGACCATTAACATTGAGGTAAAGGATCCTTACGTAACGAGCGGTCCTACACTTTCAAACTACTACGGTATCGGTATGAACGGTAAGGTTGATATGACTAAAGACCTAGCAAACGTTGCTATTACCGAGATCGGTCAGTTTGCTTTCTCGAACTACGACTATACTCCCAAAACCGAAAATGATATTATAAACGACGAAAATCCCGAATCAACCAAGATATGGTATATCGGTAACAATGATATTACGTACGTTAAGATTCCCGAGGGTGTTGAGGTCATCGGTTCTTACGCGTTTGCGGGACTTACAGCGCTTGAAACTATTGAGCTTCCTTCAACCTTGAAGAAGATCGAGGTCGGCGCATTCTATAACTGCACGAAGCTCAAAACCGTCAATGGTATTGAAAACGTTCAGTTCTTCAATCAGTACGCTTTCGCAAATACCGCTCTCTCTTATTCGGCATCAAGTCCCTTGAAGCTTTCAAATGCGGTTGCTATCGGTAATTACGCATTCTCGTCTGGACTTCTCACCACGTCTACTTATTCCGAATATGCGGATTCGACTGACGGATACTACAACAATATTGATGCGACCAGACTTTCTAAGAATCTCAAGGCTGTTCTTCTTTCCGAATATACACAGTCGATAGGTGCATATGCATTCGCAGGAAATACTAATCTTAAGACCTTCACAATAAGCGCAGACAAGCTCAAGGTCGGCGAGTTTGCATTCAGCGACTGTACGTCACTGGAGGCTATAAACATAAACGCTTCGGTTATTCCATCCGGCGCATTTTACAACTGCATACGCCTTAAGAGCATTACTATCGGTAAAGATGTTGCGGTTATCGGCGATAACGCATTTACAAACACAGCCGCTAAGAAGATAAACGTTGCAAGCGGCAACGAGGTATTCTTCGCAAAGGATATCGGTGAGTACAACTATCTCACCTCAAAGGACGGTAAGACTCTGCTTCTTGCCGCACCCACTCTTGACAAACTCGAACTTAACAACAGCTCTATCGTTGCTATCGGAAAGGGCGCGTTCTCGGGTAACAGAAGGCTTACGTCGGTAAGCATTGTCACGGTAACAGCTATTGACGATTATGCATTCTCAGAGTGCTCTTCCCTTGAGAATATCAGCTTTGCTCCTCTGAAATCTATTGGAAACGGAGCATTTGAAGCTACGAAAATATCCATGCTCCCAGCTTTCGACAGTGCTCTTGAATCTATCGGAAACTATGCATTCTACGGTACAAGACTCACCAAGGTAGTGATACCTAACGGTGTTTCGGTTGGCGCATATGCCTTTGCTGAATGCGGCTTCAATTCAGGCCATGCAGGTCTCGATAACATCAATGGCGTAGATACGTTCAACGGAACCATTTCCGAAGTAATTATAGGAAACGACGTAATTCTTGAAATGGGCGCGTTTGCGTACAATACCGGTATTACATACGAAAAACTTACTTATGCGACCGAGATTATCGACGATAAGTATATAAGCTGGTACGTACTCAAATCTCCGCTTCGCTCTCTTAAGATAGGCAACAACGTTAAAATAGGAAATTCCGCATTCTATGGCGCTTCCAATCTCGAAAAAGTTGAATGGACAGGTGACGGTTCCGGAGTTTCTATCGGTAATAGAGCATTCTTCAATGCAACGAGCCTTACTAACATCGATCTTTCGAAGGTAATCTCGATAGGCGATGAGGCGTTTTACGGTGTATCGTTTAACAAGTATTACACCAACAGACTTCTCGAAACAGGTCCCGTTCAATCAATCGTTTACGAGGACGAAGAAAATTATATCCCTGAGCTTATCTATAACGTAGCTCCCCTTACTAACGTAGATCTTTCCTCTCTCACTCATCTTGGTGAGCAGGTATTCGCTCACAACAAGAATCTCACATCCGTTAAGCTTGGTGAGAATGTAAAGAAGCTTGGATACGGTGTATTCTACGAGTGCACGAACCTTAAGGATATCGATCTATCTCACGTTGAGCGTATCGGTAACCACGCATTCGTTTCTACCGCCATCGAGATCGCTAACCTCTCGGGTGCGAAGGACGGTGAAAAGAATACCGACGGAAGCTATGAAATGGCAATCGGAGAATTTGCTTTCCTTACCAATAACAAGCTTACCAAGGTAATTTTCAATACGCAGCTTGGTGAGAACGAGTACGTTTCAATAGGCGAGGGCGCATTCTCCTACTGCGAAAATCTCACAGAGCTCAGCGGTATTTATAACGTAAGCCACATTGGTGATTATTCGTTCGCATACACAGCCGTAACGGCGGCAGGACTCTCGAATGCAGAAAGCATAGGCTCATCTGCGTTTATGAAGGAAACTCCTACCGAGTTCAAGGTTGCTCTCGGCTCAAAGCTTGTTTATATGGGTGACAATCCTTTTGCATTCTGCATAATCAAGCCTTTCGAAACAACCGTTACGGAAAGCTTTAACGGTAAGGATTATACAAAGACAACAAACACCTTTGATATAAGCAAAAACATCAAAGTAATAGACGGTTCTCTTTACAGAGTCGTTCCCTACGGATTGGAGCTTATTACTTACTGCGGCGAGGGCGGAATCGTTAAAGTTGCTAGTGATACTGTAAGAATCAGCGCATTTGCATTTGCAGGCTCTGACGTTACCACTATCATTCTTCCCTATACCGTAAACTCAATCGGTCATAAGGCGTTCTTTGGATGCGATAAGCTTACTCTTGTTAACTTCTCAAGTTACTACGCTCCGATCCTCGAAGAAGAATACGACGATATCTACTTCTTAAGCTACGAGAATATCCCCGCTACCGGCGGATACGATATCACAGGTGACGGAATAGATGACGTAGACGGTCTCGGAATCGTGGATTACTTCATGTGGAATGCTGCATCTCTTCCCACTAACGTATATTACGGAGCTAACTTCGTTGACTATATCGGTCACGTCGGCTCTAAGATAATGATGGTGAGGCCCTCTAACGGTCAGCATTACGATTCGTTTATATACGGTCAGTACTTCGATACCTTTATTGACGGTGCTACGGCTGCAGACGATATCACTCTCGCGGCAATTGATGCTATCAATAAGATTCCCGAGAAGATCACTCTCGAGGACGAAGAGCTCATCATGGCTGCAAAGGCTGCTTATGAGAAGATAGCTACTGACGATCAGAAGGCACTCGTTGCCGAGCTTTACCAGAAGCTTTCGGGCGCTATCAACAAGCTAAATGACCTCAAATATCTTGCAGAGCAGGATAAGAATGAATCCGAAGAGCCCACAGATACTGATAAGGGTCCTAACGCTGTTACTGTTATCATAATCGTTATCGGCTCTATCTTCAGCGCTTGCGCTCTCGGCGTAGCTACATACACTCTCGTTCGTTATATCAAGGCTAAAAAGGCTGATACAGATAACGGCGGCGACTCAACAAATACAGAATCCGAGGACAAAAAATCGGAGGATGACGAATAATGAAAAAAATTATAACTCTTCTCATCGCGGCGACACTCATCATCGCCGCCGCGATGATGCTTAATTCCTGTTCTCAGTGGGCAGATCCGTACCGAGAGCTCGATAAAGACGGAAATACCGTCAGCGTCGAGTTTAATCCCGGAAAAGGAACGTTTCCCGGCAATGTCACGACATTGGTCGACGTATTCAGTTACGATAACGTAAATTACGGCGGAGTAAAACTTCTCTCTCCCGATGATAAATCTCGCGGGGAGGGCAACGCTTACGTTGCATCCTGCCAGAATCACATTTTCGGCGGATGGTACGTTGCAAAAACGAGCGAAAACGGTACCATTGAACCCGATCTTACAAAGCCCTGGGATTTTACGAAGAACAAGCTTGATTCGACGTATATTACCGATGCTGAGCCTTCATCTTCAAAGCCCGTGCTTACACTCTGCGCTTATTGGATCCCCTACACTAATTTTGAGATCTATATTCCCGACGGAAACGGTGACTTCAAGCTTCTTGATACCGTTAAAACGGACGTGCTTAAGCTTCCGGTATGGACAGACAAAGGCAGTCTTGATCTAAAAAACATTCCTAAGTGGGAAGGTATGACCTTTACAGGTGCATATCTTGACAAGGAACTCTCAAACAAAATCACCGATGAGACTTACAAAATAGACGTTGAAATGGGAGACTCGAATCCTACGGTTGCTCTTTATACCACATGGGATGAAGGTGTTTGGTTCAGAATAAGCACCGCAAACCAGCTTTACAGAAACGCAAGCCCCGACGGATGCTACCTTATTATGAACGATATTGATTTCGCTAACGATTCATGGCCATCCGCACTCTCCGAGAATACCTTTGTCGGTAAGTTTATCGCAGAGGAAGGAAAATCCGTAAAGATCTCAAACGTATCCCTGTTTTCATCAACGGGTTCCGAAAAGAGCGGTCTTTTCGGCGGAGTCGGTAAAAACGCAAGTATAAGCAATATAACCTTTGAAAACGTATCATGCGAGATTGAAGGAACTACAAAGAATGCTCAGTTCGCACTCTTTGCTCCCGCCGTTGACGAAAATGCAAATCTTGAAAACATTTCTATATCGGGAAGCTTCACCATAGCAAACGATTATGCTACAACGCTTTATTCATATCTTAATAAGATCGATATCGGTATCGCAAGCGCTTCCGGTGACGTAGAAGGTGTTACCGTCAGTGAAGTAACTGTAGCGTTCACTGACCCCGATGAGATACCAAATGCTACCGTTTCTATAGAGGCGGACGGTACGGTAAAAATCACGCCACACGCTTGATAGCTTTGTTATGACTATTAAATTTGGAGGAAATTATAAATGAAAAAGAAAATCATATCCCTGATACTCTGCATAATAATGTGCTTCAGTATCTTAGCGACGCTCGCCGGCTGCGGTGATAAAAAGCCCGATGCGTTCGTTATCATGTCCGAAGAACTTGACGGACTTTTCAATCCGTTCTTCTCTACTACGGCAGCTGACGGTACTATCGTCTCTATGACTCAGATCGGTATGCTCTCTACCGCTCTTAATGCCGACGGTGACGTTGAGGTTGCATTCGGTAACGATTATGCGGTTGCAACTCTCGCTTATGCCGAAAAGTACAATCCCTCAGCAGGTAAGACCGGTAAAGGTCAGACCACTTATACCTTCGTTATAAAGAACGGTATCAAGTTCTCCGACGGTAAGCCTCTTACCATTGAAGACGTTCTCTTCAATATGTACGTTTACCTTGATCCCGTTTATACAGGATCCTCTACTATGTATTCTACCGATATTCTCGGTCTTCAAGAATACAGAACCCAGATCCCCGGCGCAGGTGACTCCACTTCCGACAGTATCACAAGCGGTGCAGCACAGCGCGCTGAAAACCGTATCAAAGAGCTTTTGAACCTCTTTACCGCAAAGGGTGATCCCGAAAAAGACGGATCATATGATCTCAGCATTGATAAGATGAAGGAGCTTATCGGTAAGCACTCTGTTTCAAACGGATATAAGAATGCTATTTCCGCTGACACCTCCAAGGTTACTAATCAGCAGCTTCTCGATGACTATAACAAGACACTTGAATACTTCAAGGAAGAGCTTGAGGATGACTACGTTGCAGCTCAGGATGCTTACGATCTTACAAAGGCGCCTTACAGCGAATGGAAGAATTACTTTGACAACGAAGTATTCAGATTTATGTATTATGAAGGTTTCGTTGACGTTAAGTACGAAGAGCTCGAAGGCGGCAAAGAAAACAAAAACAAGATCATCTCAATTACTCCTCAGTACAGTGAAAGCGTTTGCAAGGATAAGGCTTCCGCAATCGATTACGTTTATAACTCAAAGGTTGCAAGCGAGCTTCATATGATCCTCTCCTACTGGGCAACGGCATCCAGACTCAGAACCGAATATTCCGCTCAGGCAACAGAGGTTATCCTCCGCGAAAAGATGAAGGGCGACGAGCTCACTGTTAAGAACATTTCCGGTATAGTTTCTCTCGGTCACACCACCGACGTTGAAAAGGTTACCATCGACGGTACAGACTACAAGGTAGCTCACGAGCACAACGAGGACGGAACCCCCAAGAATGCCGATGAATACGACGTTCTCGAGATCACGATCAACGGAGTTGACCCCAAGGCAGTATGGAACTTTGCGTTCTCCGTTGCTCCTCAGCACTACTATGCTCCGAATCAGACAGTTGATATCGCTAACAACAAATTCGGCGTACAGTTCGGTACTTTCTCATTCATGACAGATGAGATACAGGCTGTTCAGCACAATAAGATTCCCGTAGGCGCAGGCGCTTACAAGGCTACAAACAAAGCTAATTCCGATACTCCCGGTATCACCGAGTTCTTCTCTGACAACGTTGTTTACTTCAAGTCAAACAGCTACTTTGAGCCGAGCTTTGGTGAAGCCTTCCACGTTAATATTGATAAGATCCGTTATCAGGTAGTAAGCGCATCCAACGCACTCAACGCACTTGAATCCGGAACTATTCACTATGCTACTCCTCAGCTCACCGATAACAACATCCAGAAGCTCGACTCCCTCAAGAAGGACGGTCTCTCTTATACCTCCTCCGATCAACTTGGATACGGTTATATCGGCATCAACGCAGGTATGGTTGAAAACATCAACATCCGCCGCGCTATTATGAGTGCTATGGATACAAGTCTTGCAATTGAATATTACAGAGCCAATACCGCAAGCACTATTTACTGGCCTATGTCCAAGGTAAGCTGGGCTTATCCCGCTAACAAGGACTCTGCAGGTAATAAGGTTTACGATATTTATCCCGATGAGCAGGATTACATTGACTTCACGTTTGACGGAGTTGAGGGTGAAGCTAAAGAAAGAATCCAGAAGTACATGAAGGCTGCAGGCGCTGCTGAAGGCGACTCCAGACTCAAGATAAAGTTCACGATCGCAGGCTCTAACGTTACAGACCACCCCACCTACGCAGTATTCCAGAAGGCTGCTACCCTTCTTAACGATTGCGGATGGGATATAGAGGTAGTTGCAGATAGCCAGGCGCTCACCAAGCTTTCTACCGGTTCTCTTGCAGTATGGGCAGCAGCGTGGGGCTCTACTATCGACCCCGATATGTATCAGGTATACCACAAGAACTCTACTGCTACCAGCGTTCTTGCATGGGGATACGACGATATCCTTGCTAACCCCGGAAAATATAAAGAAGAAAACACTATTCTTAATAAGCTTTCCGCTGTTATCGATGACGCACGTGAGATCACCGATCAGGAAGCCCGCGCAGATCTTTATCAGGAGGCTATGAGCTACGTTCTCGATCTCGCTGTTGAAATGCCCGTTTACCAGAGAAAGGTTCTCTACGCTTACAACTCCGACGTAATCGACGTATCTTCGCTTCCCGCAACTATCAATCCCTACTCCTCTCCCCTCGACAGAATCTGGGAGATCAAGTTTGCTGACTAATAAGGACGAACTTAAATTATGTTGAAATATATACTGAAAAGACTTGCTCTTTCGGTTCTCATCCTTCTCGGTGTTTCGCTGATCATCTACGTTCTTATAAGATGTATGCCCGTAAGCTTCATCGAAAATAAGATCAACCAGATGAACCAGGGCGGCGCTACAATTCCGAAGGAAACCATTGAGAATATGAAAGCGCTCTACGGTCTTGAGGACGAAAGCTTGAAAGGTATACTTAAGGGCTACGTCAGTTGGCTCTGGTCGATCTGTAAGCTCGACTTCGGTACGAGCTTCAAGTACGGCGCTCCCGTGCTTCAGGTCATCAGAGAAAATATGGGCGTTTCCTTTGCGGTTGCCGCTATTGCTACAGTTTTCGAATTTCTTATTGCTATACCGCTCGGTATTACTGCTGCTACGCATCAGTATTCGATAAGAGATTACGTCGTAACTGTTCTCGTAATGATAGGAATCTCACTTCCCTCATTCTTCTTCGGACAGATGCTCAAGGACCTCTTTGCAATGAAGCTGCATTGGTTCCCACCTTCGGGATTGGTTGACGCAACTGCAGATTACGGATTCTTCGGGCGAATACTTGACTATATCAGGCATCTGTTTATTCCTATTCTGACCGTCGTAATACTAAGTATAGGCGGACGAATGAGAATGACGCGTACGAATATGCTCGAGGTACTCAACTCCGACTACATACGTACGGCGCGCGCAAAGGGACTCAAGGAAAAGGTAGTTATCTACAAGCACGCGTTCAGAAACACAATGATTCCTCTCGTTACGTCCTTGGCGGGACTTCTTCCCGGACTTTTCTCGGGT
>JAZONS010000009.1:0-30970 GCA_045654585.1 Eubacteriales bacterium | reverse complement strand
GTTTTTATGATATTTTTATTTTTTATATTTCTATTGCAAAATATCCTTAATTATTATATAATAATGTAGGATGTATTATTAATTTTAGCAATGTTTTAGCATAAAAGGCATTAAAATAGAAGGGAAGTCTTCCCTTCTGCTTTTTGGATTTTAATTGCGCTGTTTTGTTTTTTCAGCCAAGTATTTTATTCTTGTTGCTTCTCCGCCCCGAAGATGCCTCTCGGATTTGTTTATTTCCAGTACCTCTTTAACGCTTTTATAAAGTGCTGAATTATAATACATCAATTTATAAGCAAGATCTTTATGTACGGTACTTTTACTCATTTCAAAATGCTTTGCAGCGCCTCGCACAGTAGTACCCGTGTCAATTACGTATTGTGCTATTACTTCACAGCGCTCTTTTCCTGCAAAGATATCCATATAACCAATTTGCCCCCTCATAACGTCTTTTACTAAATTATATGAAAGGCATAATAATATAATGCAAAAAGAAGAAATTAAATTTTGTGACTCTACGGTTTTTGAAGGTATGACTTCCATCAGAGCTATTATAAAATCAATTGATGAAGAAAAAAACACACGGCGCATTCAGAAAATTCTTTTCGATAAAAATAAATTATCTAAAATTTCAAAAGAGGTAGGATATTTTAGGGCAGTTTCGGACAAGTATGGCTTTGAATTAATTGAAACCACTGCCGATGAGCTTGAAAAAATCACACTGGGTAACTCCCACGGAGGCATAGTAGCTATCACAACAGTTCGTGAAATAGAGAACTTCACCGATAGCATTTCCCTCCCCGACCGCGGGTTCTATGCTATGATTCAGGGTATAGAAGACCCTTATAATTTCGGATATGCCTTGCGTTCTCTTTACGCTGTAGGAGCGGATGGTATTCTTTTACCTAAGAGGAATTGGATGAGTGCCGCCGGAGTTGTTTGCAGAAGCTCTGCGGGCGCGTCCGAACTCTTTGATATGTATGAGGGTGATCCTGTTGAAATTGTAAAGATATTCAAGGCCAGGGGATACAAGGTCGTTTGCGCAGAGGAAGATACCGAGAACATTCTCGGTGAATGTTCTCTTCCCTTACCCCTATTACTTATCGTCGGCGGTGAGAAAAGAGGCATATCCAAGGCTGTGCTTGATCTTGCCGATATTAAGGTAAAGATCTCATACGGACGTGAATTCAAAGCTTCGCTTTCCGCCGCCTCAGCAACAACAATGTTCGCTTACGAAATACTAAGACAGAATAAATAGCTTATTTTTAAAATTTAATTTAAATTTCAAAGTGCCGACTCCTGTATTACTCGAGTCGGCACTTCTGTTATGAAAGCGAAGAAAGGTTAAAAGATTTTGCTTTTTTTGTTGAATTATTTAATTATAATAACACCTATCTTCCGCAGCAACCGCCTCTGCTTCTACCATTACCGTCATTAGACTCGATTTTTCCGTTAGTTCCGCGGAAGCGAGCTATCGGGAAAGGCATCTTTTCAAACAAGCAGCAGGGATTTTCGTCGTTAGTTGCGGCTATGCATTCTTTATCGGGCACTGAATAATCAGTAGCCTGAACAAGAAGCTGAGTCGGACGAACTATTCTTATTACCGAAAATACACCAAAGGTAATATAGAGTCTGGGCGCATTTTCAGAACTCGAGATAGCTCCGCAAAGAAAATCGTTTATTGCTCCGGAAATATCGCCGGAATCACAGCCGCAACCGCAACCGCAGTTATTATTACACTGACAGCCACACTCTGTTATTTTAGTACCGAGTATTATCGGTTCTACGGTTTCGACGATCGCAACAGGATCGTTTGATCCCCTGTTTGAATAGTTTCTTGAGCAATAATTATTTTCAGGGTCGGAAGAGAAGGTTGTAACGCTTCCTTCACCACCGTAAAGAATGACCTCTTTTTCAAGAACCGCCAATCCCTTGAACGTCTGGCTCCGACCTATACCAAGGCAAGCTTCAAGCTCTACGCCGATATAATAACGGATTGTTACCTGATAAAAACCGCAGTTAAAAGGTACCTCGTCAACGCCGACGTACGCCCATAAAATCTCTGCCGAACGCGCTCTTACGTTGCTTCCGTTTGCAAGGATATCCTCGCCGTTTTCTGTAAGATATACTCTTGTATTTTCAAAGCAATCTCTGTCGCGGCATGAATCCATTACACGGTTAGAATCAATACAAACCATTCCTCGATTATCCTGGCTAAGTCCTGACATTGTATTTCTATTATCTGACATTGCAACTTCTCCCTCGATTATACGTAAAATACTTTACTGTTTTTACCGTATAATCTTAATTTTCAAGGATGTTATTCATCCTCGATATTATATTATGCTTTTTTCGATATTTGTTTACAACGTCAAATTTCGACCGTCTTCTTTGTATAAAAAAACGCAGGGAACTTGCAAACGCAAATTCCCTGCCATACTATTATTGAAATTATGTATAAGCTTTGATAGATTCGGGGCAAGCCTCAACCGCGATAGAAACAGTCATTACAAGATTGATATCCTTAACAACGTCCTCAACATCACTAAGAAGAGTCTCGAAAGCCTCTACGTCGTTTCCGCAGATCTTAAGTGAAGAATCAACGAATATATCGGTAATATCGCTATTAGAAGCAAGGATACCTGCAATAAATCCTGCAAGCTTCTCAGCATCTGTAATTTTGTAATAATCTGTATCAATAAGACGGGCCTTAGAGGTTATATCGAATCTCAACTTATCACCCTTTTCGATGCAAACAACAGAACCCTTGGACTCAGCCGCAGCATTGTTTACAAGTTCGATAAGAGTTTTAGTTTTTCCTGAACCTTTTGCGCCGATGAATAATTTAATCATTTTAGTTTTCCTCCTTTGTGTAGGACTTAGTTAATCCTCTTATATATATAATACACTATAAATAAGAAAATTGCAAGAGTTTTTTGACGTTTTTGCTTAACTTTTTTATAATAATTCCCTACTGATTAAGTTTTTAACACAGATAGGTCAAAAAGAGTTAAAAGACCGTTGAAATTTTCTATTTAGTCTTTGGCGATTCTTGCATCAAGCTCTTTTTTCATTTCCTCATATCCGGGCTTTCCGAGAAGAGCAAACATATTCTTTTTATATGCCTCAACTCCGGGCTGATTGAAGGGATTTACGCCGAGCATATAACCCGAAACAGCGCACGCAAGCTCGAAGAAATAAACGAGATATCCAAAGGTATATGCGCTTCTGTCATCAAGCTCAATAAGAATGTTGGGAACACCGCCGTCATTATGAGCTATAAGAGTTGCGAGCATCGCCGTCTTATTTACGTAATCAAGCTCCTTTCCGGAAATGAAGTTAAGTCCATCAACGTTTGCCTCGTCGTTGGGAATAACAAATTCAGCACCGGGATTCTTGACGTTAATTACGGTTTCAAAGAGGTTTCTCTGGCCTTCCTGAATATACTGACCAAGCGAGTGAAGATCGGTAGAAAATACTACGGATGCCGGGAAAATTCCCTTGTTATCCTTGCCTTCGCTTTCGCCGTAAAGCTGCTTCCACCACTCGTTAAGCATAAGCATATAGGGCTCATATCCAACAAGGATCTCGGTAACCTTTCCGCTTCTCTCAAGAATGTTACGAAGCGCTGCATATTTAATGGCATCATTCTTTTTAAGATCATTGGAGCTGTATGCATTCATTGCATCCTTTGCGCCCTGCATCATAGAATCAATGTCAATACCTGCGCAAGCAATCGGAAGAAGCCCAACCGCTGTAAGAACAGAATATCTTCCGCCAACGTTATCGGGTACAACGAAGGTTTCAAAGCCTGCTTCATCCGAGAAGTGTTTAAGAGTTCCTTTGGACTTATCCGTTGTTACAAAGATACGCTCTCTTGCGCCATCTGCACCGTATTTATCCGTAAGCATCTTTTTAAATACTCTGAATGCTACTGCGGGCTCTGTGGTAGTACCCGACTTAGAGATAACGTTTACGGATATATTCTTGCCCTCACAGATAGATATAAGCTCTGTAAGTGCGGTTGTAGATATGTTATTACCTGCAAAATAAATATCGGGGGTATCCTTTTTAAGATTATTGTAAAAAGGGCTCTTTATAAATTCTATAGCCGCTCTTGCACCAAGATAGGATCCGCCAATACCAATAACTACAAGAATATCGCTATTCTTCTTTATCTTCTCTGCCGCAGCCTTAATGCGTGCAAATTCATCCTTATCGTAATCCTCGGGTAAAGTAACCCATCCAAGGAAATCGGAGCCCTCGCCCTTGCCGCTTTTAACAAGATCATAAGCATCCGCAGCTTCTTTGGAAACAGCGCTAATTTCATCTGCGCTGACAAAACCGTTCAAAAATTTGTCAATTAATTTTAATGTCATTTTTAGTTCCTCCGTGCAAAAAATCAAATGTTTAAAATAATATAATAAGATTATACAACACGAAGTGATTTTTTTCAAGTATTTATCTCAATTTTAATTCAAATTACCTAAAATTTTTCAAAAAATTTTCTCACATCTGCGGTTTAAAAACATTAAATATTATTTTCATGAATAATTGCCAAAAGCTTATCTTTTCAATATTTAATTTTGAGAAAATATTTGCTTCCCCGATTTTCTCTCCGTTTAATATAAACTCAACCTTTCCAACGGGTTCATTCTCGTAAACAGGCGCTGTTATGTATTCGGGAATGTTATATACCTTTTCGATTTTAGAGGCATCTGACTTAGATACAAGTTTACAGTATTCACCTTCAAACAGCATGGTATTGTTTTTTGTGCCAAAACGAACGGAAGTATTTTCCAGAGAAGTCTCTTCGTTTTTAAAAAGCTCGTAATTTGCGAAACCGTAATCCAAAAGACTTCTTGCGGTTTCATTTCTGTTATCTCTGGTCTCTGCTCCCATTACTACCGCTATAAGCTGCATACCGTTTCTTTTTGCCGTTGCACTCATGCAGTAACCCGCTTTAGAGGTTGATCCTGTTTTCAAGCCATTGCAACCGTCATAAAAGCGTACAAGCCGGTTTGTATTTGTAAGTGTAAATTCTCCGTTACGAATCGTATCCTGCCAAAGAGAGCTATATTTCAGAATAATCTCATGCTTTATAAGCTCACGTGACATAATGGCTATATCAAGCGCCGATGTGAGGTGATTTTCGGTTGTGTCATCAAGACCCGTAACGTTTTCAAAAAACGTATCTTTCATACCTAATTCTTCCGCTCTGCTATTCATCATACCAACGAATACGGACTCACTTCCCGCAACCAATTCCGCGAGCGCTACAGCTGCATCATTAGCGCTTGCAATTACAGTACACTTTAAGAGTTCCTCAACGGTCATAGACTCGCCTTCCTTTAAAAAGACCTGGCTACCGCCCATCGAAGCTGCAAACGCCGAAATTATCACCTCATCGGTAAGTGCTATTTTTTCTTCTGCAAGTGCCTCGGCAACAAGAAGCAAGGTCATTATTTTTGTCACAGAAGCCGGAATGAGTTTTTTATTTTCTTCCTTTGAAAAAATAATCTCACCAGTCGTAGCCTCCATTAAAACTGCCGATTTTACCATCGGGCATTCTATGCCCGTTTCTATTTCTGCCTTGTATTTTGTGTTGTTTTCTCCATAAATTTGCATTACCGGCGAAATTAATAAAGTAATTATAATCATGCAAACGATTGTCTTTTTCATTATCTATATACTCCTTTTAATATTTATTTATTATATTCTATTATTCATTCGTTTACATTATCACTAATTGCTTGTTTTAAAAAAATTTATTAATTTTCAAAAGAAATATTGTATTTAATTCTTAATTATGATATTATATATATGTATATTTTTTTATGGAGCACTAAAGTGGAAAATAAAAACAAAAAGATCGGACGCTTAAGACTCGTCAATTTCGATAAAGACGGCAAAGGCGTCAGCAAAAATCAAACCGATCTCGGTCCGGGTTTTAAAAAATTCTTTATTTCATTTTGGAATAATTTTGGAAAGCTCGTTTCTGTAAACATATTTTTTGTTCTCGGAAACTTTCCTCTTTTATTCCTGATAATCAACCTATCTGGTTATTTCAAAAAAGAGTATCTTACCCCATTCTCAGATCTATTTCAAAATATCGCGGGTATTTTTACAGCGGAAGGCGGCTATACTCCCTATAAAATGACGCTATACGCATTGGAGGGACTGCAGCATCAATCTCTGGCTAATACTACCGTTAATTATATTTTTTACGGTATTGGCGCGTTGACACTTCTTACTTTCGGTCTTGTTAACGTTGGTACGGCATATATTGTAAGAAATATGATTAAGGGCGAGCCTATATTTGTATGGACCGATTTCTGGTATTCCGTTAAAAGAAATTACCGTCAGGCGCTGCCCTTTGGCGCTATCGATGCGGCAATTCTTGCGCTTTTGATCTGGAATCTCGCAACCCTTATAACTACTACGGCCCAGTTCTTCCTTTCTATGCTTTTCTGGAGTAACGTAGTATTGTTTATAGTTTATTTCTTTATGCGTTACTACATCTACGTACAGATGGTAACGTTCAAGCTAAGTATCTATAAGATGATTAAAAATTCACTTATTTTTGCTATCCTCGGCTTTAAAAGAAATATTCTTGCATTTCTCGGAATAATTTTCCTTTTACTGTTCGAGCTTGTACTTATGTTCGGTACGGGAGGAATTCTTGTTCCCTTTGCGGTTGCTGCGCCTCTGGCTATACTTCTTTCCGCAATGTCATTTATTAAAGTCTATGCCGCTTATCCCAAAATTAAGCAATATATGATAGATCCTTATCTCGAAGAGCATCCCGAGGAAAGGATTGAGCCTTCTGATGATGAAGTCATTATGAAGGACGACGTTACGGAAAAAGAACGCCTCGAGGAAATCAAAAAAAGAAATTCAATTACTTAATTATTTTTAATAAAAAAGAGCAAACACTTATTTTGTTATATCAACTTTAACGCCTCATTTTTGAGATCGGTAGGTTGCTATAACAACGTGTTTGCTCTTTATTTATTTTACCTATTAAATTCTAGGAAATTTTCTTTCGTTTTCGAGATACTCTCTTGCAAGCGGTAAAATCTCGCTTATTACGTAAACGTCAATGCCGTTAGTGATAGTTTGCAAAAGTGCTGAAAGCGCCGTACCTATCTCATTCATGCTTTCAACAAATCTATCGTAATTACTATCTGACCATTCCACCTTTTCCGCTTCCTTCTTTATTGCGCGAAAGGATTCGACCTGCTTTTTATAAAACATGATAACCGATTGTTTTTCATTTTCTATAGCATCGATCTCAATATTAATCATCGTTTATCTCCCAATGCAGCATACCGTTATTATCAATAGTTGAACCGTCAGGCTGAGTCACTAATATATATCCCAAATTATTCATTTTTTCGGTAAACCTTTTACCGCCAAGCCGATGCAAATTGGAGCTTGGCATTTTTATTTTTCCTATACCCGTTATTTTTTTGAAGAATTCTTCGGGATCTTTATCTCTTATAAGGATCTCTTCATCCAAAGATCTTGGTTTTTCTTCCGTTTCTTCGCTTTCGTCACTTTGAGTTGACGAATCGGCAAAGCCTACTCCGACGCTGTTTGAGGAAAGAATATGAGTGTGAGTATTTTTAATAACGAATTGTTTATCGTTATAGGAATAACCGTTAATAACCGTCGGCTCCATAAGATAAAGCCTTTCCGCATCTTCGTACGTTTCGCGGAATGCGGTATTAAATTCCTTCATTGCGGAATTTATCCTTGTCCCTTGGTTATTTATCGAGCTTGCCTGCCCCATAAACTCATGGACTGCGGGTAGCACCTGATCCATTTCATTCTTCAAAGATTCTTCTATTTGGTGCAGTTCGCGTATCTGTGCTTCAAGATTTGGTTTTGCTTCGTTACATTTAGAAACATACGTATCTATGCGTTGGTTATTTGCGCGGATTTTCGCATTTTGTTCTTCAATACGGCTTACCGCATCATAATAAGTAGAAAGTATTTCGTTTCTTTGCTCGGGCGTAGCATTTGTCGGTATAGACGGCTTTGAAGGCGGATCTATCTCCTTTTCCCTCGTTTTCTCTGCATTCGAAATTTTTCTATTCAATTCGCTTAACAGATCTTTTATTTCAAAAATAAAGCTCTGTATTTTTCTTGTGGCTTTTATTCCTTCTGCACTGAAAGATGAAAGCTCGCTTTCCATTGCAACGGCTATCTTTCGCATACCTTCGATACTGTCGGAAACATCATTTTCGGCTTTATTGATTTCACCTAAAACCGAATTCATATATCTTAAATCAAATCTAATATCACTCATAGTCACCGATAGCCTCTACAATAGCTCTTGCCTGCGATAAATGCTTTTCTCCCTGCGATAAAAGAGCTTCAATCTTGCTATATCCCCTATCCATGGCTGAAACTGCAGAATTTGCACTCTTGAAAAACCTCTCCGTGTCGTAGGAAAATGCGTTATATATACCTTTTATACTCTCTCTTGCGCTATTTCCGACTCTATCATCCATAGCACAGGATATGGATTTCTCAAGATCTGTCAGAGTGCTACCTGCGCTATTCGCATTTCCCGATTCCCTTCTGATCTCACCTTTAAGGTGAGATAACGTGCTTTTAGACATAGATTACCTCGCGCCGGTGCCCAATGCAATCTTCAACTGCTTAGCATCATTTTCTACGTCCTTTGAAATCATAAGAAGCTTTTCCGATTGCTCTTTAATCACCTTATCGGCATCCTCTATCGCCTTTGAAAAATCATCGTATTGTTTTCCCGACCAGGATGTATGCATTCCCTGATGAGTATTAACCAACTTCTTCATATCCCTTTTCAAATTGTCTGCGTAAGTGGCAATTTTCTTTGATATTTTGAGCATCTCATCGGGGTTTGAATTGTTTATCAATTTATTAGCCATTATCTTTTTCCTCTTTTCAGATATTTTTCATATTCCTCGTGCATCTGCTTTAACTTCTTTAACGACTTATCAATCGCTTCAATAAGCTTTTTCTGCTCGAGAGATACTTTATCCTTGGCTTCGATAGTCAAATTATAATTATTATCATCCCAGTGCTCGTGAGCTTCCTTTAAAGCTCTGTCAAAATCAACAAGATCTCTTTCAAGGTTCTTTTTGAACTTCTTAAGGTATTCAATATATTTTCCTACCTCGTCGACTTCTATTTTATAGGGCATTTCACTTCTCCTTAATAGAAAATTACTTCCGTGCGTGAATTTATATCAACCAACGTTTTGCCGAGCTTACAGTCTTTAGGTATTTTAACGGTTACAAGATTTACACAACAACAAAAGACTGCATTGCCTATCGAGGTAGTACAATCCGGCACTTCCAAGCTTGTTAAGCCTGAACATCCGTAAAATGCGTATTCTCCTATATTCCTTACACTATCGGGTAGCTCCAGGGTAGTCAGATTATTGCATTCCCTGAACGCAAAGCGACCTATCGTAGTTAAACTGTCTCCAAGGTTTATTTCCATTAAATTACCGCAGTAAGCAAAAGCCTCCTCCCCTATAGTTTCTACTCCGCTTAATATTTCCACTCTTGTAAGATTCAAGCAGTTTTTAAACGCGTAGCCTCCTATCATGGTAACGCTTTTAGGAATGGTAACACATATAATATTGCTATTTGCAAACGCTTGAGGTGCGATAATAGTTACGCATTCGGGGATAGAGATTATCCTTTCCTTTCCCTTGTATTTATGTAAAATACCGTCTTCAATTTCAAATTGCTCTAAATCTTTGTTTGCTTCCCTCTTTTTGTTTTCCTCTTCTTTAAGCTTTTTCTCATGCTCTTTGCGCTCTGCTTGCCTTTGGCTTCGCACTTTATCAGCATCGAGCTCCACTGCTTCTATATTCACAATAACATAGTTATCACCCTTGATTAAATAATGATCCGGATTGTTAGTAAAAATATCCGCCGCTTCCTTTGATAAGCAATATTTTACTATATTTTTGTAAACATACTCATCGTATTTTGTAAGAACAAGCTCCTCGAGCTTTGTACCCTCAAAGGTATCGTCATATATCCTTTTACAAGATGCCGGAATATTGATTTTTACGAGAGAACTGCATCCCGAAAAAGCTTTTTTACCTATAATCGAAACGCCCTCCTCAATTTCCACAAATGTAATTACCTTGTTATTTTCAAACGCCATATCGTAAATTTCTTCAATAGTGCTTGGAATTACAATACTTCTCTTCTTGCCAAAATATTCTGTTAAAACACCGTTATCTACGCTGAAACCGTTTTGAGCGTAAAGCTGACTAACCGCTTGACTTTGCATTAATGAAAGTTTGATTTTTTCATCGGTAGTAAAAATCAAATTATCATCTCCGGTTGCTTCGGCCTCGATATTATACCCGCATTCGGGGCAAAATGTGCCGCCTGAAAACTTTGTGCCGCATTCTGCGCAAAAATATTCCTTCTCTGCATCTTCCTCGTATTTTTTAATATTAAACCCGCATTTAACACAAAATTTTGCACTATCGCTTACGGCGGACTGACATTTGGGACAGGATTTCATAATTTTCTCCCTTCGATTTAACTTTATCTATCATTAATAATCTATAAATTCTCTACCATACGTATCCAAACCGTATCTTCTGCCTCTGGGAACGTACATTTTAAATCCGCCGCCATAAAAGCTTACGGAAGTTGGGAACGCACTGTTGCTTATACTCTGCACGCTTGTTGGGATCTTAACGCTCTTGAGGCAGTAATTATTGAAGGCTTCCGCCTCGATAACTCTTACGCCTTCTTCGATGGTTACGTTACTGAGGGAATCGCAGTAGCAGAACGCGTTTCTGCTGACAGTTGAAACACCTCTTGGAATTGTTATGCTTGAAAGCGAGCTGCACTGCTGGAATGCGCTTACGCCTATCGAGTTAAGCGAACTCGGAAGACTTACGCTTGATAGCATTGAGCAGTTGAAGAATGCACAACTGCCTATACTAATAACACCCTCATTAATGGTAACACTTCTAAGACTCGTGCAACAGGAGAATGCGTTCTCGCCTATCGTAGATACGTTACCGGGAATCGTAATGCTTGATAAGCTGCCGCACATCTCAAAGGCATTCATTCCTATGCTTGTAACACTTGATGGAATATTGAGGGTTGAGAAAGCAGTACCGCAAAACATAAAGTCATTAATTCTTGTCAATCTGTTAGAAAGTGTTAAGCCTGTAAGCTTCACACAGCCGGAAATCGCAGAATTTTTAACAATTTCAACCTCATTAGGCATCGTATAATATCCGCTTCTTCCGTTCGGGAACTGAACGAGAGTTCTGCCATCCTTTGAATAAACGACACCGTCTATGCTCTTATAGTATTTATTATCGGGATCAACGTCGTATCTTTCTGCATTGCTGCAATACAAACTGATCTCTTCGATCTTACTGACTGTTTTAGGAATGCTGATACTCTTAACTTTTGCGCTGTAAAATGCGCTGTTTTTGATCTCGGTAATACCGTCCGGGATAACAACGTTTTCATCATTACCGTTATATTTTACGAGCGCTGTTCCTCTGATTTCAGCATCTCTCGTAAAGGTTTCTTTAGCTTTTTGTATGTTGAGCTGCTCTGTTGCTGCGGTTTCCAGGGCAGAAAAATCAAAGCTGCCAAACCCACCCGAAAAATCGGATGAAGCGGTGCTTGAATCCGCACCTTCGCCTAAATAGCTTTTTATATTACAACCGCACTCGTGGCAGAATTTTTGACTGATCAATTTAACTCCGCATTCGGGACAGAATTTCATTTTTCTTCTCCTTAATATTCTATATAATCTATCGCGCAATCCAAATCGTAGTTTTTACCTTTGGGAATATATACAACAATCGCATCGGCGCCGAAGAAAGCATAAATATCTAAATATTCAACACTGTAAGGAATTTTAAGTTTTTTTATTCTATTACAATTTAAAAAGACAGAAGCCTGTATGATTTTAACACCGTTTGGAATAATCACACTTGTCAGATTGGTCGAATTTGAAATCGCGCTCACACCAAGCTGAGTAACACCTTCGGGAATAATAAACTGACATTGATTTTTACCGTTAGCATATCTTATAAGCACTTTTCCGTCCTTTGAATACAAATCACCGTCAATTGATTTATAGCTTTTGTTTTTATCATCAACCGATATTTGCTTTAGATTTGGACAGTTAGCAAAAGCATTTTCTCCAATCTTACTAACTCCGGCTGAAATTACAACGTCGGTAAGATCATCACAATTAATAAAGCAATAATCACCGATAATCTCAACACTGTCAGGTATCGTTACACTCTTTAACGCCGAACAGCTACGAAAAGCTCCGATTTCTATTTCTTTAATACCGTCAAGTTCAACGTGTATTAAATTTGAATTATGTGCAAAAGCTTCATAAGCTATGGTTTTAATCCCGGTGGGAATAACAACATTCTTTTCGTTTCCGTTATATTTAATTAAAACTCCGTTTTCAACTTGAGCTTTTTTACAAAAGTCCTCATACTCGTTCTTTTTTATCTGCTCATCCAGTTGTTTTTGTGCTTCAATTTCCATAGAAGAAAAATCATAACCTGAGAGATCTGTATTTACACCGTCATCCAAGCTCGCGATTTTTAAATATTCGGTTAAATCTGCGCCGCATTCTACGCAAAAGTCTTGAACAACAAGCTTTTTTCTGCATTTTGGACAGAATTTCATATTTTCTCCTTTTTGATACAAAATGGTCGTCAGTCGTCATCACATAATGATTACCAACTTGCCATCAGCTCTGCTACCGGCTTACCGATTTTAATAATAAATAATCTGAGCCTTTATTTTTGAATCTTCATATTCAAAGTTTAAGCTTCTTGATACATATATTTTTTTCAAGTTTGTGCAACCAACAAAGGCGTCACCCTCAATAATCCTTACGCTTTTTGGAATTTTTATTTCTTTAAGGTTTATGCAATCGAAAAATGCATAGCTACCAATTTCAAAAAGGCCCTCCGGCAAATCAATACTCGATATCCCCGTTCTCGAAAAAGCGCCATGCTCAAGTGTTTTCAACGTTCTTGGTAGCTCAATTGCCGTCAGGTTTTCACAAAGCTCGAATGCGTTAATTCCAATGGTTCTAACTCCCTCGCTGATTGTAACCTTCTTTAAATTATGGCAAATTCTAAACGCTTCATCACTTACGGTGTCAACCCCCTTAGGTATTACAACACTGCTTATTCCGGTGTTTTCAAAGGCGTTTTCTCCGATTTCGGTTACCGTTCTTGGAATTGAAAGAATTGTTAGTCTTTCGTTATATGCAAAAGCGTATGCGCCGATTTTTTTAAGTCCCTCGGGCAATGAAACCATTCTTAAATCCTTAAATTCTATAAACGCGTCATCACCTATTTCCTTTACATTTGTACCAACAAGCACGCTTTCAACGTAATCGTTCATATAAAACGCTCGGTCGGCAATTTTTGTAACCGTACTTGGAATTGTAACGCTTTTGCTTTTGCCTGTATATTCTACAAGCACACCGTTCTTTATTACAAGACCGCTATCGATTACGGCGTCGTCAGCGTTATCATCGTAATTACTGTTGCTTACTCTTGCCGTACGGCTGACGCTTTTACTAAGACTTGAAAAATCAAAGCTGCTCGCCTCTTCTTCCGATGAATCCGAGCTATCAAATAAGGTGCCTATATCTTCGCTCGGTTCATCAATCGCAAAATCAATACTGTCAAAGAGCTCGATAAAGCTATCCGATTTGGGCTTTTCAGGCGCTTTTTCATTTTGTTCACCGAATTTATATCCGCATTCATAACAAAATTTTACTTTATCTTGAGGTATCTGATAACCGCAATTGGGGCAAATTTTCATGTTTTCTTTCTCCTTTGTTTGCTTTAACAATTAATAAAATCACATACCGCTTATTTAAAGATGATTTTTATCTCAATTTAAATCTATCCACATTGCGGGACGAATGCAAATGATGTTATTTAAAACTCCATCTCCAGAGTTGTTGATTTCTCCTACGGCATAAACCGATTTTGCATAGTATGAGCTATAGATCTGTCCGCATGAAGTGGAGCGAAGCCACCACGAGCGTATGTCACCCGTAAACGAAACAGTATCAAGTGACATAACGTACGGAGTTGCTTTGCACGATGCATAACCTGTGTTTTTTATATACCGATTAAACTCATCTTCGCTCAATAAAAACATTTTATCAGCGCATGAATCCTCATTTTGAGTTTTTAAAATTTTAGATTGTTCGTTTAAATCAAAGCAATTATATAAAAATTCACTATTGAGATACGCTCTGAGGCTACAGTCTTTCCAAACTACATATTCATTTCTTATATGATACGTCTTGAAATCAAGTGCGTATTTACTTAACAAAAGCGCCCGACCCTCTTCTTTTGCAAGAACGATCCACTCGATAGGCTCTTTATTGTATCTGTTGTTTATGTAATAAGACCCAAAAGTCACAGATGAGCCAACTGCAAATTTAGAAACAAAGGCGAGCTGCTTTTCCGCCTCTCTTTCCAATGCGGAAAAATCAAAATTATCCAGGCTTTCACTTTGATTAGATGCGTTTAAATATTCGCCAAGATCTGCACCGCATTCAACACAAAAGTCCTGAACGACAAGTTTTTTTCTGCATTTTGGACAAAAGTTCATATTTTTTCTCCTTTTAATAAAGACCTACGCAAGTTAATCAACTATATTTTTGAGATACTCCTCATCATATTCATAAGGAATAAAGATAGACATCATATTGTTGTTACACAAAATATGAAGTTTGGGATGCAAAGGAGTTATCGAAGCGTTGGAAATAAGTTTTCTTCCCTTATCCGTAAGTCCTGCGGGCATAGATTCAAGAGCTGCACACAGTGAGACGGATGCATAAGAATCATCGCCTTCGCTATATCTATCAGGAAAAATAACAGCATCATTAATGTATTTATCCGAACCGTAAAATCTTACCGGCTCATTACATTGAATTACAAAGTATACGTTATTTTCCTTTCCCTTATTGATAAGCTCACATACCGTTTCGCACATATCGTCATCTGCAAAAAGATCGTCCGCTCTGGCTATCACTACAAGTACGGGATGAAGCGAGCTATATTCGTCATCCTGCCTTGTATTTATAAGAGTTTTTATCTCCTCTAAGGTATCCTCTGCCTCGTCGCTTCCGCTATACACCATTTTACCCGAAAGAACGTACTTATCACGCAAGCTCTTAATTACGGTTTTCGCGCGTCTTAAGGATGCGTTTTTGTTGTAATCGATATAGTAGACTGTCGGCTCTTCAATATCTTTTGATAAAACAAACGTATCCTTTATGAGTGATGCTTCGAGCATTTTTGTTTCAAGGTAGTGACCGAAGAGGAAGAGCGTATTGTTTTTAGAGTCGAATGGATATTCCAAGGGTCTGTTTGAAAGATAAGTTTTACCAAGCCTTGCTCTGATAATACCTTCCTCGTCATAATTGCTCTTCGCTCGTTTAACCGTAAACGGTGCATCCGATTCACCGGATACCCTGACCGATTTAATTTCGCTTTGAAGCTCCATTTTAAAGTCGGGATACTTGTTTTTCACCTCGGCAATATGAGCCTTAAGCTTCTCACCTTCCTCGGAATATGCGACTCTTACACTTTGTATATTACCGCCCTGAGAGAAGAAGCAAAGACCTTTGGCAACAGCTAATTCGCTTTGACGGTTTGCCGCCTGAGGAATCAACTGACCCGCATTTTCCTCAGACTTGAACTCAATTCGGTTACCGAACAACGGTATAATCGAGTTCACCTCCATAGGAAATCTGATCGAAGAAATTACAAGGCTTATACCGTATGCACGTCCAACCTGGGCAATTCTGTTAATTCTTTCAACAGCATCGTCGCTTCCCGCAACAAGCTGATAAAACTCATCTATAACTATAACACATCTCGGAAGCGGCTTTTCTGCCACCTCGTTATATGCGTATATATTTCCGTATGAACCGATAAGGTTACCGCGGCGAGTCATTTCCTCATCAATAAAATCAAGAACGTCGTTTGCGGCAAAAATTCTATCTCCCGTAACTACGGTTTTAAGGTGCGGTAATCCCTGTTCTTCAAATATTTTAAAGTCACCCTTAACCATTACTATAAGGTGTAGTTCAAGTTCTGCCGGGGAATAAAGCTTACTTGCTGATAAAACAAGGCTATTTATAAATGCTGTTTTACCCGAACCCGTTGTTCCTATCAACGCCAGATGAGCATCCGGACCGTTTGCGCTCAAATCTATCGAAACGGGGTTTGATCCCTGCTTGCCGAATGGAATTGAGAGAGTTTTGGAGTATTTTTTTCTCCTTGGGCTAGTCGAAAAGTTTTCTTTATCAACAACACTGTCAAGATAAACGGTTTTACCTACGCTGCTTTTTACCGAGGTCTTAAATACGCTGAGAACCGAGCTTATGCTATAGCTCTTTCCGCAAGTATTTGTAAAATAAGTCTTACCGTCCTTTATTAAATATCCGCGCTTGCCTCTCTTGAACTCCGCAACGTTAGAGGTGACGGAATCGAGCGACGGCAATCTCTTACGGTAATATCTTGAATCCTCATCATCATACGTATTTTCCGTTATAAGGAAGAATACACCCGCATTCTTGCCGTTTTTCAGCATACTCGCTATTTCATCGCCCGAATTTTCGTATTTAAACGGATATCCGTTTAAAGCTACAAGAATGATCGGCAAAGGATTGTCCTGATTTTTCTTATTGTATTCAAGAGTACCTGCGCACCTGGACTGACCGAGCAACATTATTCTTTGATTTATTATTCTATTAAGCTCCGCGAGAGACGAACGTATTTCATCCTCGGAATTCTTTACGTAGCTTCCGCTCGAATTATCGAAAAACAGCTCCGTATTTCCGTTTTTCAATATACCCGCAAAGGTAGTTATCGTATTCGATGAAGTGCTATCGCAAAGTAAAAGTCTTTTGCTCGTCTGGGGATAAGCAAATAAAAACTGTATGGCAGTATTTACAACGCAAGAGGAAAGCTCTGCACTGTCGATATCATTACGATCGGCCTTTATAACCATAGCACCGTCTTTATGTAGCTTCCATTCGAGTAAAGAAAGAATAACGCTTTTATCGCCGCTGCCTCCAAACATACTCTCATCGCATATCTCGCAAGCGATAGGTAAAGAGATCTCATCAACAAAATCGTTTTGAAGTTCAAGACTATCGTTAATGATCGCCCGCTTATAAAGATTATTACTGTTTTGCTTCATTTGGCTAACCAAAGCGTTAAATTCACCCGAATCTTTGCATAGCATTCGCTTTTTCGATTTCAAGTTATCTATCTCGCTTCTAAAGCTTTCCATAGATAACCTAACTGCCTCTATGAATAATTTTTCCGCATTATTGCAAATTTCAACTATAGTATTATATCGGATAGCAAATTCACGCAGATTTACATCAACATTCACCTTACCTATTATATCCGATAACAGCTTAATAGCTTCATTTCCCAATTTTACCGCAATCTCGCAAGCATTGAATGCATCATATCTTTGCGCTATCGCGCCATCATGCAAATATAATTTTCCACCAGACAGCTGCACCTTGTTTTTATAAAGAGCACATACCGCTTCAACTGTAGGCTTGATCTTTGCAATATATCCGGAAAGTTCCCTTTTTATCTTAGAATAATTATTTGAATATTTGCTCTTTAACTCGTTTTCCTTAGGCAAAAGCGCTGACTCGAGCCTTTCGATCTCTGATGTTAATCTTAAATATTCAGTAATTTTCTCGGTTTGATTCATTTTGATACCTCAAGATACTATAATAATCCATAATATATAATATCATAATTTTTATAACTTTGCAATAAAAAATATTATATATTTAAAATAATATATTAATTTCCTTTGATGTTTTAAAAAATAAAATGAAGTAGACACTAAAAACGTATCTACCCCATTCCGTTATACAATATTTTATAAAAATCAATTTATTAATTTACATCAATTACATTGTCAATTCATCAAGAGTTCCAAAGGAGTACCCCATGCTCTTCCATTCATCAATCAGACGCGGGAGGATTTTAACGTTAGTCGACGATGTTGGGTGTAATAAAATCACCTCACCGTTGTGCGTATTGTTAATAATTTTCTCAAAAGCCGCATTTTCATCCGGTTGCTTTTTATCATCCCAATCGGCATATCCAAAGCTCCAAAACACCGTTTTATACCCTAAAGAATTGACTACGGAAAGCGCATTCTCACTGTACCTTCCTTCCGGGAAACGGAAGTATTTTGACATTTGCTTTTCGGTTTTCTGCTCGTATATCTTCTCTAAATCGGTAACGTTCTTTATTATCTGTTCTTCAGTCAGCAGACTAAGATCCGCATGATTTTTTGTGTGGTTACATACGGTATGTCCTTCATCTGCCATCCTTAGAACTATATCAGTATTCTTGATAATTATATGGTCCAGAAGAAAGAATGCCGCAGGCACTTTCTTTTCTTTTAAAATATCGAGTATTTTTTCTACGTTTCCATTTTCATAGCCCGCATCAAACGTCAGATATATTTTCTTTTCGGAAGAATCATCACAAAGTTTTTTATCAATATAGTATGAATTGTATTTTTCAACAATTTTATGCTCTTCGGGAATCGAAGGTCGCTTATTTCCGGAGCGCTTAACATACCAATTAGATGCATCAGACGCGAATGAAGAAAAACTTATGGCGTTTAAAGATATAACAACTAAAATTATTAATGTTAAAACTTTTTTCATATACTTACTATTTCCTAAATATTTTTTATTGTCCGTAATTATTTTTCGTGGAAACAGCAATTTTTATCCAATGAAAGAAAAGGAAAAAGAGGATCTTGAACCGATCCTCTTTTTTAAAGTAAAATAAATATATTAAATTACTTATACTTGCGCTTTCTTGCAGCCTCAGACTTCTTCTTACGCTTTACACTGGGCTTTTCGTAATGCTCTCTCTTACGGAGCTCGGAAAGAACGCCGGACTTAACGCACTGTCTCTTAAAACGACGAAGCGCGCTGTCAAGAGTTTCATTCTCTTTTACTCTAATTTCTGCCATCTCTATTTCCCCTCCCTTCGCTTTGCAAAGAGATTAAATCTCATAAATTTACCTACATAATATACCATATTAAATACTTTTTGTCAAGACATTTATGGAAATTTTTATAAAATATTCTTTTTAGCCGCAAAAACGGTATTTTTCATAAGCATCGTTATAGTCATAGGACCTACACCGCCCGGAACGGGAGTTATCAAGGATGCCTTTTTTGATACTTCTTCGAAATCGACATCTCCGCAGAGCTTACCGTTATCAAGACGGTTGATTCCAACGTCGATAACAACTGCGCCATCTTTAACCATATCTGCCTTAAGGAAATTTGCACGACCGACGGCTACCACAACAATATCGGCTCTTGACGTTACTTCGGAAAGATTTCTTGTTTTCGAATGACATACCGTTACAGTTCCGCTTGCATTCAATAAAAGCAAAGCCATCGGTTTTCCAACGATATTACTTCTACCGACAACAACACATTCCTTACCCGAAATATCAACGTCATAATACTCAAGCAAATGCATTATGCCAGCGGGAGTGCAAGGAAGGAAAGTGTATTTACCTTCAACTATCCTGCCGACACTTTCGTGCGTAAATGCATCGACATCCTTATTGGGATCTATTTTATCGATCACCTTTTCTTCGCTTATATGACGTGGAAGCGGCAACTGAACCAGTATTCCGTGAACAGTGTCATCCGCGTTAAGACGTGCTATAAGCGCAAGTAATTCTTCCTCGGTAGTTTCTTCCGGAAGAGTTATCTGCAGCGGCTCGATTCCTGTTTCAAGGCATGCTTTTTCCTTATTTCTTACATAAACGGAAGAAGCCGGGTCATTTCCGACGAGAATAACCGCAAGCTTGGGAAAAATTCCCTGCTCTTTGAGCAAGGCAACCTCTTGCGCCACCGATTCCCTTATATTTTTTGAAACTGATTTTCCGTCAATAATCTTTGCCATATTATCCTCTTTTATTTATCACTCTTTTTTCCGAGCGATTTAAAGTATTTGACTATAGCCTTTGTTTTACGGCAAACGCTGCGCCAGAAAAGTCTTAAGCGTATAGAAAACTTCTTCGATAGAGTCATAGATTTTTCTTTCGAATTCTCGGACTTTTCCGCTTCAGGATTTTTTTCGGAAGTCTTGGACTTTTCATCTTTGTTCTTCGGCTCTTTATAATAAAAAGCTTTTGTAGGCTTCTTTATTGCAAAGTATATAAGGCATGCCGTGCATATTACAAAAATTATAGCGGCAAGCACCTGAGACGTTCTGAACTCTATGCCAAAAATACTCGAATATAAGCTATCGGCTCTGAGCCCTTCAATAAACATTCTGCCAAGTCCGTACCAGCCGAATACCATTAAGAATACCTGTCCGTCATACTTCTTATGCTTATAAAAGATATTTATGAGCACAAAGCCGAGAACATTCCATAACGATTCGTAAAGAAACGTAGGGTGAACGTATATCAATTTATTATTGGTAAGAAAATTGCGAACTCCCATACGGCAGAATATATCGGTTTCCGCACCAAAGGCTTCTCCGTTCATAAAGTTGCCCCATCTGCCTATCGCCTGCGCGAGTATGATTCCCGGAGTACAGCAGTCTGCCATAGCAAAGAAATTAATCTTCTTAAAATATGATACGGCAAGAACCGTTACGGCACCGGCTATTATACCGCCATATATTGCAAGACCGCCGTTCCTGATGTTCAAAACGTCGGAAAAAGAATTGTATTCCTCAAGCGTTGTCAGAACATAGTAAAGGCGCGCTCCTATTATTCCAATAGGAATAACGAAAAGTGCATAATCGAGTATATCATCGACGATTACACCTATTTTTTTAGCTCTGAACATAGTATACGCCACGGCACATACCATACCGAACGTAATTATCAGAGCATACCATGCAATAGATATGCCAAAAATACTGAAGGCTTCACTGTCTACAGTAAATTCACCAATTCCAAAGCCGGGGAAAGACAATGTTGATTCTCTACCCATTCGTCGTCTCCATTCAAATTAAAAAACTAAAGGATAATTATATTTTAAAATCTTTATTCATTACGTCCGAAATCGTTATACTTTGAAGCTTTGCTGCGAGCTCTAAGCTTATTTTATCAAAAATATGATGATAAATACAAGAAGTTTTATCACTGTTCATTGAGCAAGTCTCGCTAGACTCAAGACATCTCACAATAGCTATAGGACCGTCTATAAGCTCAATTACCGTTTTCAGTGTAATTTTATCCGGTGAAACCTTAAGCTTATATCCGCCCCTTGCACCCTTATAAGAAGAAACAAGATCACCTTGAACAAGCTTATGAAGAATCTTCAAAGCAAAACGTAAAGAGACCGAGGTCTTATCCGCTATTGCATTAGCATCTAAAACATCGTTTGTTTCGGACAAAGCTGAAACTATTCTTAAAGCATAATCCGATTCAAGAGTTATTCTCATAGCAAATCTCCGTAAAAAATGTCCTAATAGGGCTGTCTCAAACAATTATCTGAGACAGCCCTTATAAAACGTCAAAATATAACAGTCTTATTTACCCTTCTTCTGATTATACTGATCAAGCTTGATATGAATCTTTTTAGACTGATCAAGAAGATGGCTGATCGTACGGTCATGGTTAAGCGTATCGATAATATATGCAACGTATTTGCACATATTTACCTCTCCGTACCATTCTCTTTCAAGGAGCTCGGGAGTTCTGTAAACAAGGTTCGTAGTAAAGATCTTTGAGAACAAGCCCTCACTGTAAGCCTTATCCATATTTTCAAGTCCGTTGCAGAACAAACCGAAGCTTGCAAATACGAATATGCGATTAGCACCCTTATCCTTAAGCTGCTTACAAACATCTATAACAGAGTCGCCGGAAGAGATCATATCATCAATAACGATAACATCCTTACCTGATACGTCACGTCCGAGATACTCGTGAGCAACTATGGGGTTTTTTCCGTTTATAATTACAGAATAATCACGGCGCTTATAGAAAGTACCGAGATCGATTCCCATTACAGAGGAATAATACATGCATTTAACCATTCCGCCTTCATCGGGAGAAATGATCATAAGATTGTCAGGATCGATCTTAATATCGTCATATGTATTAAGGAGAGCTTTAATCATTTGATACGAGGTGCGGACGTTTTCAAATCCACTGAGAGGGATAGCGTTCTGTACTCGTGGGTCGTGAGCATCGAAGGTAACGATATTGGTAACACCCATATTTACAAGCTCCTGAAGAGCAAGCGCGCAATCAAGAGATTCTCTGCTTGAGCGCTTATGCTGTCTGCCTTCATAAAGCATAGGCATTATAACGCTGATTCTGCGAGCCTTTCCTCCGATCGCACCGATAATACGCTTGAGATCCTGGAAATGATCGTCAGGAGACATAGGAACAGTCATTCCGTACATATTGTAAGTTACGCCGTGATTGAAAACGTCAGAAATAATATAAACGTCATTTCCTCTGAGCGACTGATGCAAAGCTCCCTTTGCTTCACCGCTTCCAAATCTTGGGCAAGAAGTGCTTACCATATAAGACACATCCTGATCGTGACTACGCCAATCCTTAAGATAAGAGTCGACCTGCGCTGTAAAATCCTCACAGCCTTTCATTCCGATAACACTTAATTCTCCGTACAAACTTTCCTTCATCTTGTTCTCTCCGTTTCGTATTTAGTTTTAATAAATTTGTGACATAAAAAAGAAAAGAGCATATGATAAATCATAGCATCCAAAAACACAGTTTAATTATATACTATTTATAGTATATTGTCAAGAGAAAAGCTATTTTTGAAATAAAAAACGCAAATTGCTTAATCGCAAAACAATTTTTCTATAAAAATTATAAATTTTTAACAATGTTAGGAGGAAAAATGAAATACGATAGCGAAGGTTTTATTCAGATCAGCGCATTTACTGCAGGCGGCGCGTTACCCGTTCCCGATATAAGTATCCGTATAACCGGGAGCGAAGAAGAAAATATCGACGTTGATTATACCTTGATCACGGGAAGGGACGGAACAACAGAAGCTATATCCCTTCCCGCACCTGCGCTCAGATATTCTTTATCCCCGAATCCCGCAGAGCAGCCTTACGCAAGATATACCATTGAAGCGTTCGGAACGGGATTTTATCCCAAAAGGCTCGAGGACGTCACCGTTTTCAGCGGCATAAAATCGTTATTGCCTATAGAAATGATCCCTGATGCAAAAATAATCAGAAACGTGAATCCGCCCTATTCGACCAATAATTCATATATTACAGAAAACGAGGACTTATTGTAATGGCAACACCAACAATACCAGAAACCATAACCGTACATCTCGGAGCGCCAAACGAAGACGCAGAAAACGTTACCGTTTTATTCAGTGATTACATAAAAAACGTAGCATCAAGTGAGATTTACCCGACTTGGCCGGAAGAAGCGTTAAAGGCTAACATTCTTGCTCAAATATCAGTTGCGCTAAACAGAATCTATACCGAATATTATCGAAGTATGGGAAAGCCTTTTGATATTACGTCAAGCACGGCCTATGATCAATCGTTTGTGTATCAGCGTGATATTTTTGAAAATATATCAAGAATCGTTGACGAGATCTTTAATGATTATATCAGAAAGGATGAGTTTATTGAACCGTTATTCGCGACTTTTTGCGACGGCGTTAAGGTGAATTGCAACGGACTGTCACAGTGGGGATCGGTCAATCTTGCAGAGGCGGGGAAAAATTATCTCGAGATACTGAAAAACTATTATGGTGACGATATAACCGTTGTCTTTGATGCTCCGATTGAAAATCTCTCTTCAAGCGCACCCGCGGTTGCCCTGAAAGAAGGTGATACCGGACGAGACGTTGAAAATATACAGATTCGTTTAAACCGTATTTCTGCCAATTATCCCGGAATACCGAAAATTCCTTCGCCGGATGGTTTTTTCGGCCCCGAAACTACCGCTGCGGTCAAGGAATTTCAAAAAGTTTTTAATTTATCCGAGGACGGTATCGTAGGCAATGCTACCTGGTATAAGATTCAATTCGTTTATAACGCAGTAAAAAAATTGTTTGAGGTTAATTCTGAAGGCTTGCGCTACGGCGAATTGCCTCAGAATCACCCGGGAGATCTACGGATCGGCAGCAGCGGAAGAGGCGTTCTGATATTACAGTACTATCTCGAGTATATTTCTCTCTTCGTGCCTACCGTACAAACCGTAACACCGGACGGCTCATTTGGACAATCGACACTCGATTCGGTTCTTTCTTTCCAAAAAACCTACGGACTTGCGCAAACAGGCGTTGTTGACCGAGCTGTTTGGAATTCAATTCAAAGCACGTACTATAACATTCTTTCGAGTATAAATTATGAATTCAGTGAAGGTGCAACGCTGCCTTTCCCCGGAAGAGTTCTGATACTCGGTACCTCGGGAGAAGACGTAAGAGCTCTGCAGGAATACTTAAATTATATTGCGAACACATATACCGAAATCCCGAAAATAAACGTTGACGGCTCGTTTGGCGAAGCAACCGAGAGAGCAGTAATCGCGTTTAATAACCTTTTCGGCATTCCGGGAGAAAATACGCGTGTAACCGCTCAAACCTGGAATGCACTTACCAATATATACGAAGATCTTTATATCGGAAGCTTCGTCCGAGAGGGACAGTACCCCGGTTATACAATAAGTTAGGAGAAAATATGTATCAGCTAAACGATAAACAGTCAGCAATAAAAGAAATACAAAGATTTCTTTACGTAATATCACAAAAGGAAAAGACTGTTCCCTACGTTTCGGTAGACGGATATTACGGGGACGAAACAAGGCTCGCCGTCCTTGAATTTCAAAGGCTCTATTTTCTTGAAGAAAGCGGTACGGTCGAAAAAGAAACGTATGATATGCTATACAAAACATATCTTGAAATATTGGATGAAGTAAACGCATCGGAAAACGGATTGAATTCGGATAATTTCCCTCTGAAATCCGGTGATAGCGGTAACGACGTTGCTATACTTAATTCTCTGCTTAGAGAGTTGCACCAATATTATAGGGATCTTCCGTTACCCTACGGAGATTTCTTTTCAAAGCAAACAGAAAATTCGGTAAAAGAAATGCAGAAGCATCTATTTGAAGATGAAAGCGGCATAGTCACCGAAAGTTTTTTAGGAAAATTAAAAAAAGAAGCTAACAACAGAGAAAGTTTCAAGTCAAATTAATAAACACCTTCAAATCTGTCAAAAATTCCTAAAAAACGGCGAGGAGCAAACAGATGAGCAACAGATTTACAGATAAAGCTGAAAAAGTATTGAATAACGCTCAAGCAAGCGCAGAGGCATACGGGCATACTTATATAGGAAGCGAGCATTTATTACTAGCTCTTTCAATAGACTCATTATCCTGCTCATTCGCCATACTTTCAAAATGCGGAATAACAAAGGAAAAAATCGACTCCGGAATAAAAGAGTATTCGGGATTCGGAGCAAAAAGCAAGCTTACTTCAAAGGATATGACACCAAGATGCCGTAAGATTATCGAAAACTCTTATAAAAATATGATGAAATATTCTTCGCAAAAGATCGGAACGGAGCATATTTTGTTAAGCGTTATCGAACAAAAGGATGCGGTTGCGGTAAAAATTCTCGAATACTGCAATTGCGACCTTATTTCACTTAAGGATGAGCTAATAACATTTCTTAGGACAACAGATAGAAATTATTTGTCAAAAAAACAAAACGACGGAGTTTTTCATTTATCACAGTACGGAAAAAATCTTACACGGCTTGCAAAGGAAGGAAAACTCGATCCCGTAATCGGCAGAGATAAAGAAACCGAAAGACTTATCCGCATTTTATCGAGAAGGACGAAAAACAACCCCTGTCTTATAGGCGAGGCAGGAGTCGGAAAGACGGCAATAGTTGAAGGGCTTGCCAAAAGAATCGCCGACGGGACTGTTCCCGAAACACTCAAAGAAAAGATTATCTATTCGATAGATCTGACTTCTATGATAGCAGGCGCCAAATACCGAGGTGATTTTGAAGAAAGAATTAAATCAACTATTTCAGAGGCCGCAAAAAATACTTTTGTCATTCTTTTTATTGATGAGATTCATACAATAGTTGGTGCGGGTTCTGCCGAAGGAGCGATAGATGCAGCAAATATTCTCAAGCCTGAGCTTGCGAGAAGCAGTATTCAACTGATAGGTGCAACAACACTGGCAGAATACCGTAAGCATATTGAAAAGGACCCCGCGCTCGAGCGTAGATTTCAGCCTCTTCTGGTTGAAGAAACAAGCACGGATGCTACCCTAAAGATTTTAACAGAACTAAAACCAAGTTACGAAAAGCATCACTCGGTAGTAATTGATGACAGCGCCATAATCAGCGCGGTAAAATTATCCGAAAGATATATTCAAGACAGATTTTTGCCGGATAAAGCCCTTGACCTTCTCGATGAGGCTTGCGCGAAAGTTAGCTTAAGCAACGCAAGAAACGATACTATTTCTTCTGATATTGAAGAAAAACTTAGGCAGTTTAATTTAAAAAAGGAAGAAGCAGTTAAGAACAGAAACTTCAACTTGGCAGAAGACCTTCATAAACACGAGTCAAATTATATCAACGAATTAAAAGCTTCCGAAAAAAACGCTGTTGCTTTTACTGCAAAGCAAGTAACAGAAGATGACGTTAAACGCATAGTCACCGAAATGACAGGTATAGCGCTTTCCGATCTCAACAAAGATTCGTCCCCAGAGTGGTTAAAGGAAAGATTATCCGAAGAGGTTATCGGTCAGGAAAAGGCAATAGATTTGCTCAGTGCCGCTGTTCTTCGCAGTCAAGCGGGACTATCGGACCCGCACCGTCCTCGCGGAGTGTTTTTATTTATCGGAGAAAGCGGAGTTGGAAAAACAGCGCTCGGTTACGCATTATCAAAGCATCTTTTCGCGGGTAAGGAATCATTGATAAAGCTTGATATGTCAGAATTCGGAGAAAAGCATTCTGTATCAAAGATCATTGGTTCCCCTCCCGGTTACGTAGGTTACGAGGACGGAGGAGCTCTATGCGAGAAGATCAGAAGGCATCCTTATTCAGTCGTTATGTTTGATGAGATCGAAAAAGCTTCACCGGAGGTCCAGAATCTGCTTCTGCAAATAATGGACGAAGGAAGTCTGACGGATTCCACAGGAAGAAAGGTCAGCTTTAAGGATTCGTATATAATAATGACCTCTAATATTGCGGCGGAAGGATTAAACAAGAATCTGCATACAGGTTTTATTGACAGTCACGATAATTCCGAAAGCTCTTTGGTTATCCAAAAATTAAAGAAGCATTTAAAATCGGAATTCATAAACCGAATAGATGAAATAATTCCTTTCACAAAGCTATCCATAGATTCTTTAAGTAAAATTGCTGATATTTTTCTTATTAAGCTAAAGAAAAGACTTGAATCTATAGGTGTTGAATTCAATTATTCATTCGATATTCCGATGTATATTGCTAACAAAGGGCTTAGAGCAGGATTCGGCGCTCGTCCAATCTCACGTTTGATTACCCAAGAAATTGAAAATAAGCTAAGCTTACTTTTAATAGAAAAAAAGAACAACAATCTAAATATAAGTATTGAAATAGATAACGGTGAAATCAATATTATAACAAAAGATCGAGCACATGCAACAGAATAAAAAAACGAGACTGTCTAGCATTTTGTGACAGTCTCGCAAAATTAATTAACAGGATTTTATCAAACGAATATAGAATTCAACTGTTTTCTTTATAGTGTCGGTAGGAATTCTTTCGTCGTTTCCGTGAATCGTTCCTCGCTCCTCTTTCGTAAGAGCCATAGCTGAGAAACGGTATACCTTTTTACTGATTCTTCCCCAATGACGCGAATCACTTCCCGCAAACATAAGGTAAGGAGAAACGATAGCATTACGCCAGGTGGAATTTATTGCCGCTTCAACTTTGTTCCATCCGTCTGTTCCAACTTCCGAAACGACCGAAGGATCTACACCGTATATCTCATCAACCTGTATGCATGAATCAAGTGTTCTCTTCTTAAGATATTCGATAGCACCAGCTTTTGTATCTCCCGGAAGGAGTCTGAGGTTTGCAACCATTGAAGCGTTTGCGGGAATGACGTTCATTCCTTTCGAGCCTTCCATCTGAGTGAAGGCACAAGTCGTACGCAAAAGCGCGTTAAGCTCACCGCCGCTCTTCTTACAAATCATATTGAGAACGGGAGTAAATATCCAGAGATTGGAGAAAATCATTCTGTAAACGAAACTTGAATGACGCGCAAGAGTATTAAACATAGCGTCAGTAGCTTCGCATACTCTGAACTTGAAGGGATGATTCTCGATATTAACGCACGTACGGCTGAGAAGTCCAACGGGAGTATGAGGCTTCGGTGAGGAAGAATGACCTCCGTTACCATTAAACGAAAACTTAACGTTAAGCATTCCCTTTTCTGCGATACCTATAAGCGCGCAAGGCTCTTTAACGCCCGGAAATACATTCTGAACTACGGCTCCGCCCTCATCAAGGACAAGTCCGGGATTAATTCCCTCTTTTTCAAAAAGATCAACTATCATAGAAGCGCCCGTTCCGTTGATCTCCTCATCACCCGCAAAAGCAAGATAAATATCATTCTCGGGAACAAAACCGCTCGCTATAAGAGATTCCAGAGCCTGCATAGCTCCGTTTAGCGTACCCTTTGTATCAAGAGTTCCTCTGCCCCAAAGAACTCCTTTTTCTAAAATTCCGTCAAACGGGGGCTTTTCCCACTGATCCTCTTCAACCGAAACAACGTCAAAGTGCGACATAAGAACGGTGGGAGCATCGTGAGATTTTCCTTCGTATTTAAATAGTATAGCTCGTTCTCCAACCTCTTTATATTCGCATGACGCAAATATATTCGGGAAAAGCTTAGGCAATAGAGATTTGAATTTTACGAACTCGGCTTCATCCTCAAGTTCTTTATTTCTATGGGAAACAGTTTTACATTTTACCATCTCCGATAGGTCAGCTACAGCTTTTTCAACGTTTACGTAAACGTCATCCGCTTTTGCTTCGGTTATCGGTTTTGCTTTGAAAGTAAGCGTTCTGATGATGATAATACATGCTAATACAAAAATTATAGCTCCGAGAGCAAGTCCTATATAAAGACCGATCATATCATTAATTCTCCTCGCTATTGCTTTCTTTATATGTCACATCGGTATTATCTGCGCTTGCCACAGCTTTATTCGATTTATTGTAAAGACATCTTGCGTAAATCAAGGTGATCGCCATGCTTACGGGAATCATAATTCCAACCATTCCGGAATTGAGATACGGTACGAATATGAAAAGCAAAACCATAATCGCCATAGGAAGAACGGCAATCTTGAAGTATCTCGAAAGATATACAACACCAAGTCCGCCAAAGAGTGCGGGAAGAACGTTATCAAATGCGGGCTTCAACATATCGCTTGAAAGGAAACTGCTTATCGAAGAAAGAAGAAGCACGCCAATGAAAATAATAGCAATAGTCATTATCGAGGACGTCGCTATAGAAATAGTCGAAATAACTTCACCCTCATCGCTGTCAGCCTTGACACCCGCTTTATCCATAGAATCGAGAGCGCAAGGTACTTTAAGGGAGGAAAGGTTACCCGTAACAAATCCAAGATAAGTACCGCCTACTCCAAGCATAGGAGTGTAAGTTATAACCTCAATAATACCAACAGGCCAGAACGTTATGGCAACGGACATAAGCGCACCCATAAACTGACCGAAATCAGGCCATTCGCCGAATGCTATTGCGAGAGCGAAAGGAAAGACTAAAATAATACCGCAGGTAATAACTGCCCATATTCTGCCGTATCTATGCATTTTATCAATATAGCTCATATTATTACCTCCTTACCCTTTAATTAATAGCGAGATCGGAATAGCCAAAGCCATACTTCCTATCATTGAAATAGGAAGCGCATAGTCGTTAAGCCATTTCCAATTGAATTTTTTAAGAAGTACACCGCATACCGCCATAATACCCGCGGAGATCGCCATAACGAATACAGGTATCCAATGCTCAAGCTGATAATGGAACGCAAGAACCTTATCTTCTCCAACAGTTTCAAAAACAAAACCGATATCGCAAACGATATACCCGAGAAATGCCGCAAGCATACCAACGAACATACTCGTCATAAGAAGATCCATCCATTTTTTGTCCTTATCCTTGACCTTGAGCATTCCACCCGTAATCTTTTTGCAGGTTATAGGAGCTAAAATCAAGCTTGCCGCAATACCGAAGGTCATAACAAAGGCAACCGTAACGTACTGTTTAGCGTTAGTAATAACTTCAGCGCCCATTGCAGTCATAGCCTGCTGAGCTGCAGGAAGCTCGTAGGTAACGGCACCAATTATGGAGAGTCTGAGCCACGGTAGAGCTACGCCAAGCATTTTAACAAGCGAAACAACGCCCATAAAGATTGCAACAGCAGGTGCGATTGTGAACAACGCAGAACGTTTTATCGTTGCGTTGAGAACAGTTTTTTCCATTCCAAGCTCAAGTCCTCTTTTGTAGGCTTTAAGAAGAAAGAATACAGACTGAGCTATGACAACGGATAGTACAATGCCGACCATGATAAATATCACAGGGCTGTTAAGTGAAAAATCAAACATTGTTAACCTCCAAAATATTTGATAAACATATAATAGCACAATCAAAGTTAAAAATCAAGAAAAAGTTTAAACTGCAGATCTAATAAAAATGATTTTCGACCAAATAAGAAAAACATTAATAATCATTAGTTCAAAATCAGATTTTTTATAAATAAATATTGAATAATAAAAGAAAAATCCGCCTTCTTTCGAAAGCGGATTTTGTTTGGCTCCCCCCAACAATTTCAAACC
>JAZONS010000008.1:0-25486 GCA_045654585.1 Eubacteriales bacterium | reverse complement strand
GTGGGAACATACGGATCTGCGTGCGCAATCTCTATATAATCGGAAAGATCCTCGTAAGTAATCGTTTCCTTTGCAGCCAGAGGACTATCCTTACTCATAAGAAGAACGTAGGAGAACTCTGCCACAAGCTCATAAGAAAGTCCTTTTTCCTCAAGCATATCCTTGTAGTATTTATCATAGTTATCCGAGTAACGAATGATACCTAGCTTGTATTCGTTTTCCAGAAGCTTTTTTATGGTCTTTTTAGAATTGGTTTCCTTGTAGTATATTTCTACGGAAGTATCTCCGATGTTTTTTGAAAATTCCGCCATTGCGGCAGAGATATAACACGCGCGAGGAACAGAGATTGAAAACTTGCGTTTTTTATGCGAGCCGTCACGGTAAGACTGCTCGATCTTATCGATACGGTGAAGAATATCACGCGCATTATCAATAAACTCCTCGCCATCGGGAGTCAAAACCATTCCTTTTGCGCTTCGCTTGAATATGGTAATTCCAAGATCGGCTTCAAGCTCCTTGATAGAACGGCTGATATTAGGTTGTGCGATCATCAGCGTTTCTGCCGCCTTATTCAGCGAACCAAGTCTTGCGACTTCGACCGCGTATTTCATATGAAGTATATTCATAAACAAGCCTCCTTCCATCATAGTTCCGCTTGCATACTTATTAAAGTATATCACAAAAGTTCGGACAATTCAAGGTTTTTCTTTTCATTTACCTTTCATTTACCTTGGTAAGTTTCAGAGATGGTTCTATTTGCTTTTATTTTTTAATGCTGTCATAATTTGCCATTAAAAGTTCTTGCCTTCTCTTTATTTTAGAGTTATAACACACGAAGTTCGTGTCTGTCGGCTTGCCGGTAAGCACGAACAAATGTATTCCAAGGGATGTGCAAAATTCTTGATTTTCGTTAGCTATACCGGAAGGTATCACTGTTAATTTCCGTGATGTGAAATTAGCGGCACATGGATTAATACAGCAAAGTCTTTACGCATTGACGTGTTTTTCTTAACACGGGTGCGATTTGTTATGGAGATAAAAGATTCTACGAAACGCTCCGTATTCCGCTTTTAACCGTATTCCGAGGTTGACCACATAACTGACCACAACAGAAAATGTTCTATACAAAAAATAACGAAAACAACGTGCAAAACGGTGCGTTTTAGCAGAATATACGAGCTGAATGTAAACAATAGTTCTCAAACAATGTATTTTTTGACCTTGACAACCGGAAGTCGCAGCTTTAAGTTCCACCGCTCCAACAAAAAATAAAGTGTCAGAATCCCTTGATTTTTTCACTGTAATTTTGGTGTTTTTTTGTTTTGCTTTTCAGAAATTTAAAACTGTCAAAAAATCATTTAAACCTCATGTTTGACCATTTACAGATTGATTTTCGCGTGGACAAGGTTGAGAATATACCGCAATTGATATGCGTACGCATCGCGCGCTCCGCTCTCCTTCAACTCCATATTATGCTCGGACTCGTTGTTAAATAAGTTGCCGATTGCTTTTGTTTTGATTACTCGCTGCTTCGATCAAAAAGACCGTTCCTTGACGAACTTTGTATAACTATGTTGAAGCTGGCGAGGTAAAGATCCTGCCTCGCGCATTTCACTTCCTTTTACTCAATTGGCTGATGATATTTGTTTATACTTTGTTTTGACGCAAATTGGGTATTGCCGCTCGCTTTTCGTTGATGCCCTATCCATCGGATAGCAAAGATAACGCAGATTTGCTCACTTATCAATATACCGCGCTTCAGAATGCGCAAATAAGCAACTTTTCTTCCGGACGGAAGTAAAAAAACGGTCATGAATCCTGTGACCGAAAAGAAAAAATTTTAAGATGATTTTTGAATATTTATGCTCGACGTTTTATGCATATTTTATGAATATATTCAGAAATTATGCATTTTCAAAAGAAGTTTATATAAGTCACAAACCTTCATTTTTCTTTCATTGTTCGGTGTTTTGTATACAAAAATGCAATTTTTAAATCCCCAACATTCATTTTTTAAAAGAAAAAAGCTGCTTTTTCCGAAACAAATTGCAATAAATGTGCAAATAACTGCTTATTTTTTGCTATTATAATGTATTTTATCACTAAATTATGAAAAAATTAGTATTTTTATTAATTTATTATTGACATATTCAATTCATTGGTTTATAATATATGCAATTCATTTATGCTCTCGTGGGTAACGCATAACTGAATAAATATTTCATTATTCCGAATTTATTATTAAAAAGGAGGTAATAAATTTGAAAAACCCGATTACAAACGTGATGAACAAGCTGGGCGATTCCCCCAAGGCGCGTCTGATCACATTGATTTCCCTTTTGGTAGTCATTGTGCTTCTCACCACTACCGTTATAGTTCTTGCGGTAAACCTTGCGTCCCAGAATGACATCGACTCGGAACCCGTAACTCCGGGAGCCGAATCCGGCCTTTACTACTATGATAACAACGGCAAGGAATACACGTTGCAGCTTCATAGCGGTAATCAGTTTACTCTCTATGACGGAGAGACCAAAGCAGGTACGTATACCGTTGCAGAAGACGGCACACTTACCTTCACCTTTGCAAAGGAAGACGACGGCACTGCAAGCGGTAAAGTTGCAGGCGATGTTGTTACATTTAATTACAACGGCGCAGAAGCTCGCTTCCTCCGCAAAATTTATTATAGCGTATCATTCTCTACCGACGGTGGCTCTGCTATTGACGCAATCACCGTTGTTAACGGAAAGTATGCTACCCATCCTTCAGATCCTGTAAAAGCGGATCACGTATTCCTTGGATGGTATTCAGATGCAGATTGCAAGACTCCATTTGTCTTTGCATCTTCTGCTATTACGTCCGACATTACACTTTACGCAAGATGGGCTCATAAGGTCCCCGGCGTTCCCGAATACACTATCTCCTTCGAGGGCGCAAGCCTAAGTGCTATGTCCACTATCGGCGGCAAGCTTTACGGACTTCCCACACCCGAAAAAGAAGGCTACACCTTTGGTGGCTGGTGGATCAGCTCCGGTAACAGTGCCGAAAAGCTCACCGCAAAGTATGTTGAAGGAACATCCTTCTCCGAGAACGACACACTTTATGCTCTTTGGATTCCCGAAGACAGTGATGCTCCTATTGTTGAAGTATCCTCAGATAAAGTTTCCTGGGATAGAATAGACGGTGCTATCCACTATTCTCTTAAGATCTACGATCCCAGCGGATCTCTTGTATACGAGGGTAACGAAACAGGAACCTCATACAAGTACAATTTCACAACTGCAGGTGAGTATAAGATCACACTCAGCGCTTCTGTTAACGGCACTACGACTGCTGTTACGGAGAGATACTACACCGCGAAGGCTCTTGGCAGTGTATATCAGTTTGAAGTTATTGAGCCTTCGATCCTTATATTCAACAAGGTTCCCAACGCACAGGAATACATCCTTAATATCGTTTGCGGCAACTCTGCTCACGTTCACTCCGCATACAATAACGGCAATTCCACCGTTTACAACTTTGCTAACTGCGAGATGGCAGAAGGCGGTATCTCCTTCACCGTAACCGCAAGAGCAGAAGGCTATGCTGATTCTGTAAGTGAGACGTTCGTATTCGAGCGCAAGCTTGATGCCGTAACCGACATTGCGGTTAACAACGATATCATTACCTGGAAACCCGTTGATAGGGCATCCGAGTATATTGTTGAGGTTACCGTAGGCGGCAAAACCTATACCGACACTACCAACACCTATTCTTACGATCTTAAGTACTTCGCAGGCGGAGAAATCAAAATTTCCGTTAAGGCTGTTGCAGACGGTTACACATCCCCCGACGCAACGCTTTATACCTTCGAAAAGGCATCGCTTGCAGCTCCCACTCAGGATAGCATCACCGTTTCCGGCAGTGTTATCAGTTGGGAAGCAATTGAAGGCGACAACGTAACTTATATCGTTTACATAAACGGTGAACAGTACCCCGTTTCCACAAATTCCATCGATCTTGGCGCAACCGCAGGATTTGATGCTGAAGTTGGCGACGTGCTTGATATAAGCATTGCTTCCGTATCTGAGAGCGTAGTTTCTGCGCCCAGTGACAGCATCAACGTAAACTACGGTGTATTTGCTGGATATCTTACCTATAACAACCATAAGCTCTCTTGGTCTGCCGTTCTTGGTATTGAAGGCAAATTCGAGGTTATGGTAGGTAACAACAGCGCACCCACCGTCGTTGACGGAACCTCTGCTACTATCGCATTCACCCAGCGCGGTGTGAACACCGTTGCTGTACGTTTCGTAAGCGATGATTACACATCCGATTGGATTAGAACCAACATTAACGTTTATTCCGTAACGTTTGACACGCAACTTGGTTCCTCCGTTGCTCCCATATACTTCGCAACCGGCGACGACGTAACCCTTCCTACCAGCACTACACGCACAGGTTATACCTTTGCTAACTGGTATGACAGTACAGACGTTAACGGTAAGCTTATCACAAGCGGAAAGTTCGACTACATCGGCGATGTAATTCTCTACGCTCACTGGACGGCAAATACCTACTACGGTATCGTTAACGGCGCTCCCGATGACGTTGAAAACGTTGAAAACGGAGCTGAGCTCCCCGCTGTATACGATAGCTCTTACACCTTCCCCGTTCTCGAAAGCGACGCAGGCCAGTTTATCGGTTGGTTCACCGGCGCTGACGGAACAGGACTTCAGTTGACCAATGACGAAGGCGTTTCCTTAGTAAACTGGACCTTCACCGAAAACGTTAACGTATATCCTTACTTCGACAGCAATATAATCAAATTCGTTGAGAGAACAGACGGCACGTGGGGCGTAACAAGCGGTCCCAATATCGCAAGCGTAAGCAAGGTCAAGATTCCCGCTACGTATCAGGATATAACCGTTACCGCTATTCTTGAAAACGCATTCAAGAAAAATCCTACTCTTAAGGAAATCTCTATTCCCAATACAGTAACCCTTATAGGCGTAGGCGCATTTGACACTACTTACTACCTTGAAAGCATCGAGATCAGAGAGGTAGAAGGTAGCCACATTCCGATCTTCTCTTCTGAAAACGGCGCGCTTGTAAAGAATGACCTCGGTACCAAGTACCTTGAGTTCGTTCCCCGTGCTAACTCCGGACTTAACGGTACGTTTACCGTTCCCTCCGAAGCAACGGCTATTCGTAACAAGGCATTCCAGTATACCAACCTTATCAACAAGGTAATTATTCCTACCGGCGTTACCACGATCGCAGAGCAGGCGTTCTACCATTGCTCAAATCTTACCGAGATTGAGTTTATGAACGGCGGCAGCAGTGCGCTCACGATCGCTCCCGGCGCATTCTATGACACCGAGCTCGTTGATACGATCAAGCTTCCCGCAAGACTTGCAAGCTTTGATGCGGTTGAAACTCTTGATGCTCTTCCTAAGCTTTCAAACATCTACGTTGAAGACGGTGGTGAATTCTACGGCGCAGTTAACGGTATCCTTACCAACGGCGCAAAGAATACTCTTCTCTACGCTCCCGTTCTTTGGACCGGTGATTTAAACAAAGATGCTTTGGTTGGCGTTAAAGAAATAGGCGCTAATGCCTTTGCAAACCGTACCGGCGTAACCTCCGTTTATATTCCTAACTGGGTTACCGCTATCGGCGACTACGCATTTGCAAACTCTACAAACATTGCTTCCGTTACCATCCAGGGCGGCAAGATTGAAGACCTCGAAATAGGCGCTAACGCATTCGCAGGCTGCAAAAACCTCATCACACTTAATATCGAGGGCGGCAGCACCATGGACAGCGGCGCACTTATTATCGGCGCATACGCATTCGAAAACAATGCGAAGCTCAGCAAGACCGATATCGCAGAGAACGCAAACATCACATCTATCGGCGCTTATGCATTCAGCGGCTGCTCGGCTATCACCTCAGTTACAATCCAGAAGACTACCGAATCTATCGGTGAAAGAGCTTATGCTCAGTGTACCGGTATCAGTAATGTAATCTTTGCGGAAAACGGCGTTGATACCCAGTTTGGCGCATTCGTATTCGAAGGATGCCAGAAGCTCAGCTCTATCTCTCTTCCTTCAACTCTCACAAGCTTTGACGGCTCGATCTTCGCAGGATGCAACAACATCGAGGCAATCGAAGTTTCTGATGATAACGAGTATTTTGCCGATAACGACGGTGTTCTTTACGATAAGAACATTACTACCGTTGTTTATTATCCTAAAGGAAAGACCTTGGATCTTGCTGCTCTTCCCGCAACAGTAACCAAGATCGGCAACGCAGCATTCCAGGGTAACGTTACTATCAAGACGCTTACCATTCCAGCAAGAATTACCGAGATCGGCGACTACGCGTTTGAAAACTGCGTAAACCTTACCTCTCTTGCATTTGATACCGATACAGAGCTTACTACTCTTGGCAACTCCGCGTTTGCTAACTGTACTTCTCTTGCGACTGTAACTCTTCCCGCAGGACTTACGGAAATTGGCGATAAAGCGTTCTACCTTACTTCTATAGCAGCTATAACGCTTCCCGATAGCGTTACGACTATTGGTGCATACGCATTCGCAAAGACAAATATCACTGCAATAATTATCACCAAAAACGTTACTACGGTAAAAGAAGGTGCATTCAGTGATTGCGTAAAGCTTAAGACCATTACCGTAAATGCAGGTACTGCACCTCTTTCGCTTGGTTCTCTTGACGACACCTACGGTGTATTCGAGGGTTCTGCCACCAGCTCTAACACAACTGTAACTCTTGCAGAAAGAGTAACCGTTATCGGTAGCCGCGCATTCTACAATCTTCAAAAATTAAGAACACTTAATAACCTTAATACTACCAAGCTTACAGCAATAGGAGACTATGCGTTCTATTACAATTATTTCACTACCGGCATCATACTCCCCGAAGGTCTTACCTATATTGGTGAAAGTGCATTCGATCGCTGTGTTGCATCTCCATCTATTGTAATTCCTTCAACGGTTACCGAAATAGGTAAAAGTGCATTCAAGAATTGCGTCAGTGCGACTTCAATAACCTTTAACGAAGGTGCTGAGGGTGCAACCGGTCTTTCGCTCAAGCTTAATGCCGAAATCTTCGTCAACTGTAACAAGGCAACCACAATAACTCTTCCCTCTCACCTCACAGAAGCCTACGAGGTTACAACCACCGAGGGCGGTCTTCAGATCACAACATTCTCTAATTTGTTTACAGCTTGTGCTAACCTCCAGTATATCTATGTAGGCGATAACTGTGAAAAATATGGAGATATTAACGGTATCTTCGGCGAAAAGGATGAAAAAGGCGACGTAACTCGCATTATTTACTGTCCTATCGCATATCCCACCGCCGAACTCACTATTCCTTACACCGTTACAAAGGTTGATAACGGCGCATTCAACGGTGTTTCTAAGATCACCAGCATTACATTCGAGGACACCCCCGGATTGGACGGTACTCCTACTCTCGTTCTCGGTAACGAAGGCTACAAGGGTTATGCAAGCGGCGACGAGGCTTACCCCGTATTCAATGGTAGTGTGCTTACCTCTATCACCCTTCCCGCCCAGCTTAAGACCATCGGATGCGTTGCATTCTACGGTTGGGCACCCACTTCAGGCGCTGTAACACTCACAATTAACGAGAACGCCAAGATTGCGTTCATCGGTCAGAGAGCTATTTCCGGAACGAACGTTTCAGGCCTTGCTCTTCCTCAGGTTGCTGAAATTTCTCCCTACGCTATATCCGGCAACGCTATGATGGAGACTCTCACCTTCGCTGCAGGAACTTCGTTCACCGAAATTCCCTCCAACGCATTCTACAACAACAAGGCTCTTAAAGCATTTGAAATTCCCGCATCGGTTACGGTGATCGGACCTAACGCATTCAGCGGTACAGGTGGTATCAATGATAACAGCCTTGCATCCATCACCTTCGCGCCCGGTTGCGAAATAACGACCATAGGCGATAAGGCATTTTCTAACATTCCTATTACAAGCTTTACCTTCCAGGATTCCATGGTAAATATAGGAACTAATATTTTCCAGAGCTGCAGCAAGCTTGAAGAGATCACCTTGAATAGCAAGATGAAAAATCTTTATGCAAGCGATGGCACGAGTATAGTTGCCGATGCTACGAATCTTAAGAAAATACACGTAGGCGAAAACCACGAATACCTTTGGTCTGATGAGCACGGCGTGCTTTACAATAAGGATAAGACTCAGCTTCTCTACTGCTCTCCCGTAAACGAGATCGCTGAATACACTATTCCCGAAGGCGTAACCTCTATTGAGGACGGCGCTCTTGCTTCCTTCGCAAGATATGATGCCATAGCAAAGCTCACTCTTCCCAGCACACTTCTTACGATAGGTGAAAATGCGCTTAAGAATGCTTACATTGACGCTCTCGTTATTCCTGCAAGCGTTCAGGTAATCAAAGCTAACGCATTTGAAAGCGCAAAGCTTCCCGCAATCAGCTTTGCTGACGGATCACAGCTCGTATCTATTGGAGCTAACGCGTTCTCCGGTTGTTCCAATATTGAAAGTATTGACATTCCCGACACCGTTACCGAGATCGGAACAGGCGCATTCACGAACTGCAAAGCACTCGCTTCAGTAGATCTCCCTGCTGCTCTCACCGGATTGACGGGCAACATCTTCTCGGGATGTACAGCTCTTGCATCTATCGAGCTTAAGGATGGCCTTGAGAGCATTACCGGTGACGTATTCAGCGGATGCTCTGCTCTCACTGAAATCACCTTCCCCGCAAGCCTTAAGTCTATTACCACTAACGGATCTGGCGTATTTGCCGGCTCCGGGCTTGCAACCGTTAACTTCAAAGCAGGCGCAAGCATTAGCGATATCTCGGCTAACGTATTCGCAAACTGCTCGAAGCTTACAAGCTTCACTCTTCCCGCATCTGTTGCTATTATGAACAGCGGTATTCTTAACGGTTCTACAAACATCGAGACTATCACGATCAACGGTAATATCGAAAGTATACCCGCAAATATGTTCCGTGGCTTTGCTAAGCTTAAGAGCATAAACATTCCCGCTACAGTAACCGAGATTGGTGACAGCGCGTTCGAGGGCTGCGTAAGCCTTACGACCATCACTCTTCCCGATGCACTTACCAAGATAGGCGAGTCTGCATTCCGCGGATGTACTGCTCTTGAAGGCATCAAGATCGGCGCTAACGTAACCGCAATCGGCAACTATGCATTTGAGAATTGTATCTCTCTTGCATCGGTTGAGTTTGCAGAAGGAAACGCAATCAAGTCACTCGGCACGTCTTACGACTCCGAGTATGCGGTATTCCGTAATACTACGGCTCTTAAGAGCATCACTCTTCCCGATAGCATTACTACGATCGGCGCGCGTCTCTTTGAGAACAGTGGAATCGAGTCCATTAACCTTCCCGCATCTCTTACCGCGATCAGCGAGTATGCATTTGCAGGATGCGCAAGCCTCGATTCACTTGAAATCCCCGGCGCTGTTAAGGATATTCACAGCTATGCATTCCTCGATTGCGCAAGTCTTACAAGTATGGATATTGCATTCGGCGTTGAGTCCTTCGGTACTGCTATCTTTATGAACTGTACCGCTCTTGAGTCTGTAAGCATTCCTTCTACTATAAACAGCATGGTAGGTAACCCCTTCATCAACTGTCCTGCGCTTACCACTATCAACTTCGATAGTGCGAATACCGACTACGTATTCGAGGACAATATGATATTTGATGCAGACAGATTCACTCTCATTTACTTCTCACCAATGATTGAAGGCGATGCTCCCATTCTTCCTGATACCGTTAAAGTATTTGCAAACGGTGCATTGTATGGCTCAAAGGTATCCGGATTTACAATTCCCGCATCCTTTACCGAGATTCCTGACCGTATGTTTATGGATTGGAAGAACCTTCAGTCCATCACCATTCCTAACGGTGTCACAAGAATAGGTAACAGCGCATTCCAGGGTTGCTCCGCTCTCTTGGTAGTTGAAATACCCGCTACCGTTACAGAGATCGGTGAGTATGCATTTGCAGGATGTACTTCTTTGGAATCTGTAACGCTTGCTGAGAGAAATTCTGCTTACTCCATCGGACAGCACGCATTTGACGGTGACGTAAACCTCTCCGAACTCACGATTCGTGAAGGACTTACCGCTCTTACACCTTATATGTTTGCTAACACTGCTATTGTAGAGTTCACTCTTCCTAACTCTGTTACTAACGTAAACGTTGAGGGCGTATTCTACGGTTGTGCAAATCTTGCTACTGTAAATATGCATAACAACGTAGGCGATACTCTCGGTCATAAGTTCTTTATGAACTGTGCTGCCTTGGACAACTTCACAATGCCCGACTCTGTCACAAGACTTGGTGAACTTGAAGTATTGTCCACTGGTAAATTCAATACTAATGGTCAAGGATATACGTTTGCCGGTTGTACTTCGCTTAGCAACATTGCACTTAACAACGTATATTTGGTAGGCGCTCATGCGTTCGAAGGATGTACATCACTCCTCACTGTTACGGGTGGAAAATATCTTTCGATTATAGGTGACTATGCATTCGCTGACTGTACGTCACTTACTACTGTTGATTTCTCGGCAATGCAAGGTTATTGGTGGAACTCGCAAGCACAGCAAGAAGAAATGGGATTGGTTTATGACTATAACGCCCGTTATCTGTATGCTGCTACCGACTTTGGTCAGTATGCATTCAAGAACTGTTCTGCGCTTGAAACAATAATTTTCGCAAAATCCGCTACCAAACCTCACACATTCTATTGGGGTACGTTAGGCAACGGTATATTCGACGGTTGTACAAAGCTTACTAAAGCCGGAATAACCAACATTCCCAGTGGTTGGAAAAGCAAAGCACCTTACAAGAACTTACCCTCATAAGTCTGGTGTAAAGCATACGCTTAATGCGTAACACAACGAAATAACTTTTAAGTTTTTCGAGCCGCAGGCATTTTTGCCTGCGGCTTTTTTTATTGCAGTTTTACTAAAGAATCAGAAAAAAAGAGACTAAAATGCAATCTTCGGTTTACATTTTGCACGTTTTATATCCAAATTTCTTCAAATTTGAGAAGTTATTTGCGCCAATGGATTTACATGTTTTAGATTGTTTTTTTGTTGCGTTTTTTGCGGTTGATTTTTTCAGTTTTTTAAAACATTCCTTAATTCTGTTATTGATCCTTTTGGCAACGCGAGCGAACTCTGAATTATTCAGCTTTTATAATAAATAAAATATTTAGCAAAAAGTACTTGACTTTACTTAGAAAAAGTGGTAAAATTTTGTGTATGCTGATTATTTAAGCGCGTCCGCGTTATATTTTATATATATAAGGGAAGCGTTTTACAGTAATGCACATTTACTATTCGGAAGGATACATATTATGAAGCAAAACACAAGGCTTCAAGGTCTTGACTCGAAGCTATTAATCGAAGCTATCATACGTTCTGCCCTATGGGGTATTACAGTGGGTGCTATTGCGGCGTTTGCGGCAGCAATAGTATGCTGGTTCTTTGAGGCGGCTCTGTTATGGGTAGCAATTCTCACGTTCTTCGTTGCAGGCGCGGCAGGGGGAGCGATATTCTATTTCAAAAAATTCCGCCCGTCAGTTGAGGCTAACGCAAAGCGAATTGACCGCCTTGGACTTGACGAGCGCGCTATAACGATGGTTGAGCTTTCGGGTGATGATTCGCTTATTGCCAGAAAGCAGAGAGAGGATGCGCTTTCAAGCATCTCAAAAATACAATCAAAGCAAATTCGCATTAAGATTTCGGCTACGGTAATAATACTGTGCTCCGTGTTCATGCTGTTGTTCGCGGGAATGGGTACGGTAGAGGCGCTCAGCAGCAACGGTGTTTTACCAAGCGGATCAGAAATATGGAACAAGCTGTTCCCTCCCGAGCCTCTGCCCAAGTACACCTTAACGTACACGGCGGCAAAGGGCGGTGAGCTTATCGGCGCAACCGAGCAAACGGTTGAGCAGGGTTCGTCAGGCGAGCTGATCATTGCAGTTGCCGACGAGGGCTTCGTCTTCCTTGAATGGAGCGACGGAACTGCAACTCCGTACCGCGTGGACAAGAACGTAAGCCGCAACGTCAGCGTTGAAGCACGATTCGTAATGATGGATGACTTCAAGGATTCCGGCGATGATAACGATAAGCCCGACGACGTACCCGGCGGAGACGGAGATCAGGAGACGAACAATCCCGATGCACCTCCGACCAGCGGAGAAAAATACGTTGAGATCAACCAGATAATCGACGGTCAGACATATTATCGCGACGTCCTTAAAGAATATTATCAAGAGGCTATGAAATATCTCGAGGAGGATGAAAACATCCCCGATCATATCCGCAAGATAATAGAAAAATATTATTCCACTCTTCAGTAAATAAAAAATAAAATATATAAAGTGAGGCAAAGAAAGCTCATGATTACAGAACAAAATCTTGAAAAGTTTAAGGTACAGTGTGAAAACATATTCACACAGATAAGCCGTGACGTTATCGGACAGAAGGACGTTATAGAAGGCGCTGTTATCGCAATGATCGCAGGCGGTAACGTACTCCTCGAAGGAGTTCCCGGAGTTGGTAAAACCCGTCTTGTACGTTCGCTCGGACGTGTATTCGATCTTCCCTTCTCCAGAATTCAGTTCACCCCCGACCTTATGCCTGCCGACGTTACCGGTACAAACATCATCGTTAAGGGTGATGACGGAAACTCCAAGTTTGAATTCCAGCCCGGCCCGATCTTCTCCAACATTATTCTTGCGGACGAGATCAACCGTGCAACCCCCAAAACTCAGTCTGCGCTTCTTGAGGCAATGCAGGAGCACACGGTTACTGTAATGGGTACTTCAAGAAAGCTCGAAGAGCCCTTCTTCGTTCTTGCAACACAGAACCCCGTTGAGCAGGACGGTACGTATCCTCTTCCCGAGGCTCAGATGGACCGTTTCATGTTCAAGATCATAGTTAAGAACCCCTCTCTCGACGAGCTTATGGGTATCGTTAATATGACCCAGGTTACCATGGCTGAGGTTGCCGAGGCTGCTTGTAACGGCGCAGATCTTCTTGAAATGCGTAAGACCGCAAACGCAATTCCCGTTGCTACCGAGGTTATGAGATACGCAATGATGCTCTGCTCTGCTACTCATCCCGATAGCGAGTGCGCATCCGAAGCAGCAAAGAAGTACGTTCGTCTCGGTGCTTCTCCCCGTGCAGGTCAGGCTCTTATCTCCGCTGCAAAGGTTAAGGCTCTTATGAACGGACGCTACAACGTTTCCTATAACGACATCAACGAGTTGGCATACCCCGTTCTTCGCCACAGAATGAAGCTCACCTTCGAGGCTATTGCAGAGCGCGTAAGCGCTGACGAGATCGTTAAGATGATCATCGACGAGCTCGTTGAGAAGAACAATATCAAGAACGAGGTTTCTTCAGCACCCGCAAGCATCGAGAATAACGCAGAAAATTCCGATGACACCAAAAAGCGTAAATTGTTTGGGAGAAAATAATTAATGAAGGGTTCTTATTTAAACGACGGATTTTTCAGTCGTTTGGAGACCTTGTCACTTGAGCTGCGAGCAGATCTTGCGGGCTTTTTCGGCGGTAAACACCTTGTAAAGACCTATGGTCAGACGGTTGAATTCGCTGATTACCGCGAGTATGCGCTTGGAGACGATATTCGCCGTATCGACTGGAATCTTTACAGTAGATTCGAGAAATTCTTCTTAAAGCTCTTTACCGACGAAAGACAAATGCATACGCAGGTATTTATCGATTGCTCTGCATCTATGGGAAAAGACAATCCGCAAAAATCGGCATTTACCGTTGCAATTGCAGCTGCTCTCGGTTACCTTTCGGTACATAATATGGACAAGGTGTCTTACAAATTAATAAAAGGCAACAAGGCTGAGGATTCTTTCGGTACGATCGTCGGAAAACGCGCCTTTTTCAGTGCCATGACGGGACTTGAAAACATCGTGTTTGAATCCGAGTGCGATATCGCCTCCGCAGTTATCGGTTGCGAAAATACGGGAAATAACGACGGACTCACTCTGATCATTTCCGATTTCTTCACCGATAGCGATTGGCGCCGCGCCGTGGATTATCTCACTTATAAAAAGAGGCAGGTTATGCTCGTTCAGGTCTTAACCCCCGAAGAGATAGATCCTACCTACACAGGCCGCGTAAATCTTATCGACTCCGAGGCAATGGACATTTCTGATACCAAAAATATGAAGATGAATATTGACGTCAGCGCGCAAATGGCTTACGAAGAGGCATTGAGCGATCTCAGACGAGAGCTCTACGACTTCTGCGTTTCACGCGGCGCGATCTTCGTCTCCATTCCGACAGACCAGCCTATCGAGAAGGTACTGTTTAAAGAATTGTTAAAGGTAGGTATTGTAGAATGAGTTGGCTCACCCCATTAGGATTTTTGGGATTTATCGGTTTGCTGATTCTTCTTTTGATCTACATACTGAAGCCCAATTATCAAAATAAATTTATTTCCACAACTCACGTTTGGAAATTAAGCCTTAAATACCGCAAAAAGAAGCTGCCTATGAGCAAGCTTCGTAATCTACTTTTGATCATCTGCCAGATTCTTATTATATGCTCCTGCGCTATCATTCTCGCTCAGCCGTTTATAGAGGGAGAGGATAAGTACGCCGCAAACGAGAAGATAATCGTGATAGATGCATCCGGAAGTATGCTTTCCGAAATTGAAGATGAAACGCGCTTTGAGAGAGCCGTTAAGCAGGCAAAGGATCTCAGCGACGAGACCTTCAAAAACGGCAGCCCCGTTTCCGTCGTTCTTGCCGGCAGAGAGGCAACGTTCGTTCATCAGCGAGCAACGGCAGATATGCGCAGCACTTTCATGATGGAGATGGATGCGCTAACAGATCCCGCCGATTTTAAGTGCACCTACGGCAACGCCGATATTGACGGCGCTATGACGCTTGCCGAGTCTGTTCTTCAGATCAACCCCAAGGCAGAGGTCGTTCTCTTTACCGGTACTACGTATTTAGACAAAGGCAAGGTAACGGTTAACTACGTTTCCGACCCCGGTGAGAAAAACGTATCAATAAGCAAAGTCAGTGCCGTTCGCGAAGAAAACTATTACCGCTTCGATGTGGATATGACGTCTTACGGCGCTAACCACTCCGGCATCCTCAACGTTCAGATCAAGGGCGCAAAGGGTGTTCACGGCTATGGCGAATCCGCTCAGACTTTTAACGGTGGAACACTTACGTTCAGCTATCCTGTCGACCTGATTAAAGACGAGCTCACGAAGTTCCAATTCGGTCCAAAGGAAAGCTATAGCAAAGGCGACCTTCAAATCTATGCATACGATAGCGTCTACTGCTATATAGAGGTAAAAGATTCTCTCAGCATAGATAACACTTACAACCTCTACGGAGGAACACCTCAAAAGCTCAATATACAGTATTACAGTACAGGTTCAAACGTCTTTGTAAACTCTATGCTTCTTGACCTCCAGGACCAGCTGCGCGACGATTGGGATATTGATATTAAAACTATCAAGGATTCCGAAAGCTTGATCGAGCAGGGTTATGGTAAGGAAGGCGAGATAGCGTACACAGGTTATGATATTTATATCTTTGAGCACCGTATCCCCGAGACACTGCCCACAGACGGACTCGTAATCCTTCTTTACCCCGATAAGCTTCCGGACTCACTGGGCCTTACGCTCGGTTCTGCCAAAAACGCAGCAGGAGAGGGTGTGGCGTTTTCTTCCGGCGCAAACCACCCAATTATGGAATACGTTAACGCATCGAACGTTAAATCGACAAAGTATAAGCCTATAACCTCCTACGACAGCGATTACACACCTCTTATGACGGTAAACGGAAATCCTGTTGCAATAGCGAAAAACGAACCCGATTCAAAGCTTTTGATTATGACCTTTAATTTCCACTTCTCAAACTTCCCCGTTATCCCCGAATATCCTACTTTGATGCTGAATGCATTAAACTACTTTATTCCTACGACGTTTGATAAAAACGTGTATAACCTTTACGATAAGGTAGTGCTTAATTCCAGAAGTGAAAAATTGACGGTGGACGGTCCCGCATTTGAAGAAAAGGTTGAATTCACGACGTTCCCGGCGGAGATCAACGCTGACGTCCCCGGAAACTATACCGTAACGCAAACACCAATTTCGGGTAATCCTATAGTAGAAAACTTTTCGGTTGTCATTCCCGAGGAACAATGCAACATCACGCGTAAGGTAGATAGCCTCAAAGCTCCATACTTCCCTACCGTCACCGAGACGATAGACCTGGATCTGGTATTCTACTTTGCAATAGCTCTCGTTGCCCTCATGTTCTGCGAATGGTGGCTGAAGTCCCGTGATAATTAAAAAGGAGTAAGTCTATGTTAAATTTCAAAATAGTTTTTGAACAGCCTTGGCTTCTCCTGCTCTTAATTCCGGCTATTTTCTTCGGACTCCTTCCCTATTTCCGCAGTCAGAAAAAATACCGCCGCACGAGAAACCGTATAACATCTATCGTATTGCACTGCACCGCGCTCGTATTAAGCATACTTGTTCTCTCGGGCATCACGTTCCAATACGACATTCCAAATACTGAAACCGAAGTTATCCTTCTTGTAGACAAATCGGATTCCAATAAAAAATCCGATGACGCAAAGGATGAATTTGTTGCCGACGTATTAAAAAGCACTCAATCCAGCTTTAAGATAGGCGTTGTAACCTTTGGTTACGATCAGGTATACGCCGCGAAGCTCAATACCAACGCTCAAACCGTTTATCAGGAATACCTCAGCGCAAAAGAGCCCGATACGTCAGCTACGGATTTTGAAGCTGCGCTTAAGTATGCAGAAAGCCTTATTACAAAGCCGGAATCCGGAAGAATAGTAATTCTTTCCGACGGTGTTGAAACCGACGGTAATGCAAATTCGGTTATCCGTTCGATCGCTTCATCGGGTATTAAGGTCGATACCGTTCATTTCCCCGACGAAGTTTCCAACGATATTCAGATACTCGGAGTTCACTACCCCGAAACAACGATTCGCCACGGTGAGACTTTTGAGATCACGGTAGACATCGAAAGCACGTACGATGGCGAGGCCGTCATCTCTATGTTTGACGATGCTACTCAGATCGGCGCATCCTTGAAGGTGCATTTAACAAAGGGATTACAGCAGTTCACTATGGAGGCTGTGCTCCCCATTCCCGGACTTCACAAGCTTACCTTTGAGGTAGAAAGCCTTGAAGACCAGAACGTAACGAACAACGTCTTGAATTCTCATCTGTATATAGAAGTTTTTGACAAGCTCCTCATTATCGAAAGTATCGCGGGCGAGTCGAGCAATCTTTGCTCAATTCTTAACGGTAAGAAGATCACCGTTGTAAATTCGTACGACACAGCGAATATGCCGAAGGACTTAAACGAATTGCGTAAATACGACGAAATCATAATGATGAACGTTGCAAACGCAGATCTGCCTCAAGGCTTTGACCAGCTGTTATACCGTTACGTAAAAGAAATAGGCGGCGGCTTATTTACCGTATGCGGTAACAAAGAGGACAGCAACCCCAACGACGAGCTCTTCGAGGCAAACGCCTTCACCGAAACAGATATGAACAACAAGCTCTACCATGAGCTTCTCCCTGTTCAGGTTATCACCTATACTCCCCCCGTTGCCGTTATTATCATCATAGATACCTCGGGTTCTATGTATAACCCCGGCGCTACCTATGAAACAACTAAGCTTTATGCAGCTCAGAAGGGCGCTGAGGCGTGCCTCGAGGCCCTCGAAGACCGCGACTGGGTTGGTATCATGACGTTTTCAGATCAATCCGATCAAAAACTCGAGCTCACCCCCCGCGTTGAGCGTGATAAAATCATCCAGGCTATAGAAGATCTCCCGCGAACCGGAGGAAACACAAAATTCACTAACGCTATCAGCGATGCGGGTGATGCGCTTGCCGCGCTCGATTCCGTAGAAAGACGCCATATCATTCTCGTAACCGACGGTCTGCCGCAGGACGATGAGATAGATTACGGCGGTGCTATGAAGAAGAACGCAGACAGAGATATTACTATGTCCATCGTCGGCATTGAAGCAGACAGCGGTGTACGTAATCAGATGCAATACGTGCTTAAAGCTTACGCAGGTATGACCGAAGGACATTATCACGACGCGAAGAGCGGAAACGTTGAAACGACTATGCGTGAGGATCTGGAGGCTCCCGAGATCAAAGAGGTTAACTACGAAACCTTCGTGCCCGTCATCAAAAATTACTCAAGCGTTGTTGACGGTATTGAAGGCTCCGATATTCCCCCATTAAAAGGATTCTACGGTACCAAGCTTAAAGAAGGAGCAACCGAGATACTCGGAGGCGAGTTCGTGCCCATATACGCTCAATGGAAATACGGCAAAGGTTCGGTAGGAAGCTTCCTATGCGATCTTAACGGTACATGGTCCTCCGATTTCATTACAAATGATACGGGTAAGCAGCTGATTATCAATATGGTAGAAGCTCTTTACCCCACGGAAAACATACAGATCCCGGCTATCAGACTATCACTAAAAGAACAAAACTATCGGTCGGAGCTGAACGTTTTCGCCGATCCGGAGCCTACGGATTCGGTAACCATAGAAGTTATCTCGCGTTTCGATTCGGATATACCTACTCAGATATTCCATCTTGACGCATCGAAGGATTTTGGCAAGATCGATATTGAGATCACCGAGCCCGGTGTTTATGAAATACACGTTATGCGTCAGGACAGTAGCGGTAATCCTGTATCTCAATACAGTATTTATAAGTCCTTCTCGTATTCTGCAGAGTACGATATCTTAACCGATACAGATGATTATGCAAAAAAACTTGCCTATTTATCCGAAGCCGGCGAAGGATATGTATTGACCGAGCCGCACGAGATATTTGAAAACGTTGTAAAATACATACACAAGACCTTTGACCCGCGTATACTGTTTATAACGATCGCCCTGGTGGCATTCCTTCTTGACATTGCCGTACGCAAGTTCAAATTCAAGTGGCCCCACGAGATCATACGCAGCATAATCGAAAAAAAGAATACAAAGGTAAGATAGGGTAAAGCCTCCCTAACCCCTCGGGTAAACCACTTTGTCCGAGGGGTCCCTAAAAGGCAATTTGAAACTCCTCATAGTCCAAGGAGGACACAATGAAAAAAATATGTTTTTTGCTATGTGCTATGCTACTTTGCGCACTGATGCTTTTCATGCTGAGTGCGTGCGAGGCGGGATTGGATTCTCCGGGCAAGATAGACCTTGACGAGGCTACGTTAACCATCAGTTGGGAAAAAGTCTCAGGTGCATATGGATATAGCGTTAAAATCGGTGAAACCGAAATAACCACCAAAACAAATTCTTACTCCCTCGTTGATCTTAAACCGGGTACGTATATGATTGAGGTCAAGGCGCTAGGTAACGGAGAAAACATCTCCGATTCCAAGACGGTCAAGCGCGAATTCAAGCGTGAATACGAGTCCGGCCTTACGTATAGATTGATCAACAACAATTCCGAATACCAGCTTGTAAGCATAGGATCAGCCTCCGGTGATATCGTTATGGAGAGCAATTACCGCGGAAAACCCGTTACCTCAATTGCTCCGGGCGCTCTTGCAGATAAATCGCAAATCGTATCCTTCCGTTTGAACGAATTTATTAAAACGATTCCCGAAAGAGCATTTGCCAACTGCCAGGAGCTAACAACAATAATTATTCCAGGCAACGTTACTAAAATTGAAAACGAGGCATTTAAGAGCTGTAAAGCTTTAAAAGAAGTCGTTATTCCCGATTCCGTGACTGTTATAAGTGATTACGTATTCTCCTACTGCCGTCTTCTCGAAAAAGCCACGATAGGAAACGCAACAACGAAAATCGGTAATTACGCCTTCTCCGACTGCTCTTCTCTTAAAGAAATCTATATTCCCGACACAGTTATAGAAATCGGAGATTTCGCTTTCTCCAACTGCAACGTCGCATCATCGCTTTACATTGGTAAAAACGTAGAATATATTGGCGAATCCGCCTTTTATTCGCTTAAGTCTGTTGGAAAGATAACTCTTCCAAACACTCTTAAAACTATTGGAAATAGCGCATTTAAAGAATGCACTCTGATTACTGATATAGCAATAACGGAAAACGTTACTCAGATCGGAGATAACGCATTTGAAAATTGCACTGCCCTCGAAACGGTGACTGCCGGAAATAAAATAGAAAAAATTGGCAAAGACGCATTCATTAATACCGCATACGTTGAAAATTATACGAACGATATTGTATACGTCGGTGATTGGATAATCACCTGTAAAAACAAAGATATTGCACCTCTTGAGGATATAAGTAATTATTTCTATGGCAACGATCCCGTTGGAATCGCAGATTATGCGTTTTTCCAGTGCAAGTCGTTTACTACGGCTAATATACCCAGTGTAAAATACATTGGAAATTACGCTTTATCGCGCTGCGAAAAGCTTTCCACGGTAAACCTCGGTGCGGCATGTACTACTATCGGCGAAGGTTCATTTGCGGATTGCAATACCCTCTCTACCGTAAAGATATCTTCAAGCAACGTTAGTTTTATAGACGCATTCGCATTTGTCAACTGTAAAAATCTTACTAAAATAGATCTTCCGGAAACCATTGAGATGATCGGTACTCGCGCATTTTACCAAAGCGGATTACCCTTTGCCGTCGACGGTGTCATGTATGCCGACAATTGGGTGGTAGGAGTTAGAGATACTTCGGTATCAAAGGTTAACGTTCGCGAAGGTACCGTCGGTATCGCAATGTACAGCTTCTTTAATTGCGCAATGATCGGTGAGGTAAAGCTCCCCAATTCTCTGAAGGTTATCGGAAAGGGCGCATTTACAGCGTGCTCAAGCATCAAAATCGAAGAAATGCCTTCGTCGCTCGAGCGCATTGAGGATTATGCGTTCTATGGCTGTAACGGAAGCCAATTCGGAGGTGATGACTATCATATCGCACTTCCGGAATCATTGACTTATATAGGAAGATCTGCGTTTTACAGCACGTTGATTATGGGACTTGAGATTCCCTCTTCGTGCGAATACATCGGAGACTACGCCTTTTGGGGTGCTATGTACCTTGGAGCGGAGGTAAACTTTAATACCATAGTCCCCGGTGAAGACGGTACTAATGAAATTGTTAAAACAACGAAACGCTTCTATCTGACGCTTAATGATGGTATCAAGTATATCGGAAGCCGTGCATTCTTCAAAACAGGTATTATAGACCTCGCTATTCCCGATAGCGTTGAAGAGATCGGAATACGCGCATTCTACGGCTGCAATGACCTTAAGACGGTAACTATCGGTCACGGTCTTGAGAAAATACCCGATTATGCATTCTATGAATGTGTCAGTCTTGAAGAAGTGCGTATGGCAAACGGTGCCGTCGATATCGGCGCGCACGCTTTCCAAAATTGCAAAGCTCTAACCAAAGTAGAACTCAGCAAAACTATTAAAACTATCGGTAAGGCAGCATTTTTAGGTTGTGAATCTCTCGTCGATCTCGAACTTCCGGCAAGTGTTACCACGATTGACGAGCATGCATTCCGCGGTATGAGAGCCGACGGATCAATCGTGATCCCCTCCGGAATTACTTCGATCGGCCAGTATGCTTTCTACGGCAACTCAAAACTCACGATCTACGCCGAGGGAGATGAAGCCTCCACTAAATATTGGACGCTTTGGAACTCGTTATGGCGTCCCGTAATATATGGCTGCAAGCTTTCGGATGATAAATCGTACGTCGTATCGATACTTATAAACGAGGGTACCGTAACCAACGCAGAAGCCGTAGGCGGCATATCCGATCCAGAAAGAACCGGCTATGAATTTAAAGGTTGGGCAACATCCGAAGACGGAGATGCGGTTTACAGCGCGGCAGATATACCGACATTAGCAAATGGCACGACACTCTATGCCGTATGGCAGGAGATGCCGGCAAAGTGAGGTAAAAAATGAAAAGAATTTCAAGAATTATACTTATTGCTCTGATCTGCACCATATGCCTTACACTTATGGCGTGCGGTGATAAAATCGATAGCATTTATTTCGAAAAAGAACCCCGTAAAACCTATGTTCAGGGACAGGATTTCACACTTGACGATTCGGTTCTTATGGGACTCTCGGGTGACGACACCTCTTCTATAAATCTTGCAGAGGTTACGGTTACCGGATACGACAAGGACAAACTCGGAGATCAGACCGTTACCGTGTCTTATGAAGAAAAGACCGTTGAAATCAAAGTTACCGTTATCCCCCGTATCGCAACGGAAGGAATAACGAGAGAGTATTTCGTTGGTGATGAATTTGACAAGACAAAGGGACGTCTCAGAATCGCTGATGACAATGCTAATATAAAATCCGTCAACATGAGCGATTCTTCCGTTACCATCAGCGGTTTTGATTCCTCTACCGAAGGAGCAAAAACCATTACGGTAAAATACGGCGAATACTCAAGCACCTTCAGTGTCAACGTTTACACTGCAGAGACCGTTGAGCTTTCTTCCAATCCCAAGAAAAACACCTATTACAGCCACGATACAGAGTTTTCCGTTGCCGGAGCATTCTTCACGGTTACGGCAAACAACGGTTCGCTCACACGTATGATCGAAGCAACCGTTGATATGATTGAGGACGAAAGCTTCAATCCCGCTGCCGCAACTCTTGAACATATGGAGACTCCCCTTAAACAGACCGTTAAATTCAATTATCTCGGCAAAACCTTCGACTTCAACATCACCATTCGTTTCAGTGGTGTATCATACGTACTTCTCAAAAATGAGGAGTTAAAGAATGTCGCACCTGCAAATGCCACAAAAGAACAAAAAGAAATCGCGCTCGATGCATTAAACAAATTTGTTGACATCACCCCCACCGAGCAGAAGCTTATAAGCGACGATATTCTCCAGAACCTTCTCAATATCGGTATTCCTTACGGTGCAAAGCTTTTCGCTGACGAAGCAGAAAGCTTCTCAGACACGATAAAGCTTGAATCTATAAAGGATAGCGAAACAAAGCGCTACAACGCTAAGATCAATATTACCGCATCATCCTACGAAGCAGTAAAGGCAGATCTTGTTCGTCTTAAGGATAAAGACGATGCGTTTATAAATCTTGCATCAATGCTCTACGATATGAAGGAAGAGTTTTACAGCAAGAAAATCGACGGAAAATACGTTGATGAAATCCTCTCTAACGTATTCGATTCAAACGCATTGAATGAGGTAAAAAAGGCATTTGAGCTCCTCCTCGAGCTTCACGAGATCCTTCTCCCTGTTCCCTCCGATTGGACGAAAGACGACTTATCCGATTATGAGGAGGACGTCAAATCTGCAGTAGCAACTATCAACGCAAGCGATTTCAAAGCATTCGAAGGAAGCGCAACGCTCTACTCCATTCTTGCTTCATGGCGCGGCGATAAAAAAGACTACTTCGATATAATTTACGCTTATTATTACTACTACGACCGTGACAATATGATAAGCGCTCTTTGGGAAAAGATCTATATGCCGGGTCTTCTCCAGGATCTCTTTACGATACATAACCTTGCATGTCAGGAAGCCTTCAATATGCGCGTAGGTGATGACACAAGTACGTTTATGTACTACTACAAGCGCGCAAATCAGCTTGCCGAAACAATTAAGAACGGTGACAACGACTTACATATCAACATTTACAACTTCTTCAACTTCGACCGTTTGATCAGCACATACCTCTACTTCGGTACCGCAAAAATCCAGGATCACGACATTAACGGTATCGCATATGTTTACCATGCATCGTCTCTTCTTGATAATCCTATCTACGAAAAGCTTTGGACAGATTTTATCGAGTTATTCAAGCTTTCTCTTCAGCCCGGATTCTCATTTACCGACAGTCAGGTTATTGACTATGCCAGAGGTATGCTGGAAAGCTATACGGAGCTTAGCCCTATCGAACGTTTCGCATTCATCAGCTCGCTTCATTGCGATTACAGAGTTACTACTTCCGGTGAGCTCGTTCTCAGTCACTCTGTAGGAGAAGACGGAGTTCTCGAATGCTTCAGCTATTTCACATATCTTCTTTACAGCAGCTATAAAGAGGTTCTCAGCGAAAAGGCTTATATAATATTCTACAATCTTATGGAAGCAACCGAGATGCAGGCGCTTCGCTATCATAACCCCGATATGTATAACGGATTCACCGATGATAACGGAAGAAAACATTTAGGCTTCGTTTCTACCATGAAAGCTATTATCTTGGATGCCGCTACTCTTGATGAAGCTGAAATAGAGCCCTTCGCAATACTTCTTGAGCAGATGACCGATGTGTACGATGACATCACCAATCCTCCAACACCTGTCCTCAACGCAGATCATACAGCGCTCTTTAACGAGCTTAAAGGTACGATTGAAACGTTCTATCGCTTCTACAATCTTGCAATCAACGAGGATGTTGACATTCAGGAAAAATACTCGTATTACATTATTGCTTTCAGTGCATACGAACGAGCAAAAACCATCGCATCAGAGCTTCGAGCAACGAATAACGCCGACGTTCTTTACACGTTTATGTATACGGAATCGGAGTTTAACCTCACCCTTAACGACAACGCGGCGGCGGCAAGCACTACATACGATTATATGCTCGACTCCATGGGAAGCATTATGTATCTGAATATGCTTCGCGACGAGATAGACACTTATAACGTTTGTACGATTTACCTTACTTACGAAATATCAGACTTCCTCAATCACGCATACGACGTACTTCTTGCCGCATATGACGATGAGATCGATGCTTCTTATAAGAATGAAATTCTTAATTTGATGGCAGAATACATCACGTTAACGGACAATCAGATATTCGCTTTGAATCTGCTTGGCGCTTCGGACTACTATTTCGATGCGATCAAGAGTTGCTTTGATGAGTGCTACGATGCAGATGAAGCTAACGTAGTTAGTCTTCTTGCTGAAACCGGAAAAGCATATGCAGATTATGTAACAGGTTCTAAGTCCCAGGCGGACAGAAATGCTTTTACCTCTGCGTTTGAGGCATTAAGAACTGCATATACAAATCTCGCAGACGGTAATGCGTTTGAGAACGATTTCCAAGCAATCTACGCGTTCTATGCTGCTAAATACATAATTTCAGGCTGATATTAATAAAAAATACATACGTTTTCAAGGGTACGAGGCGATCGCCTCGTACCCTTTTTTATATAATTGCGTATCTCGTACTTAATAAAAAAAACGGCAAAGCCGATATGAACAAGTCCGTTAAAAACGGACAATTGAAAAAAACAGCCTCCTATGGTAGAATTAAAGTACTACCATAGGAGGTTTTTGTTATGGCAAGAGAATACCGACACATAGAAGGATATGAAAAAGAGATCATACAGCTTTG
>JAZONS010000007.1:0-14135 GCA_045654585.1 Eubacteriales bacterium | reverse complement strand
TAAGTGGCATATCGCTATCGAGCAAAGCGAGATACTACAATCTCCTCGCCGAAAAAAGTGTGTAGGCGAGAGGGGTAAATGGGTTAGAAACCACGTTGCTTTAGCAACATATACTCCTATGCGAGCACGCAACAACGCTCTGGCACTACGTAAGCCTTCTCCAGTGGGAGAAGGGGGACCATCTATGATGGTGGATGAGGTGTCACTCCTCTTGCAAAGATAGACCACTCGTCTTTTCCGCCTAAAATCCGAAGAGCATCTTAATGGGAAAATGGGGTTGGAAAATCACGTTGCTTTAGCAACATTGTGCGAAATATGTAAATAGTTATTTTAAAAAAATTAGTCTTTTGAAAAAACAAATATTGGAGTTTAAAAATGAAAAAATTATCAAGTAGAGCCTTGGCGCTGTTCCTTGCGCTCTTATTCGTATTTACTTCTGCGGTTACCGCATTTGCAGCGACCGATTCTACCAAGGCCGCTCCCAAATACAACTGGGGAACTCGCGGCACCGTTTGCACAACGCTCGAAGGCGTTGACGATTACTACACGGGCAGCTATGCCTACGACGTGCTTGACGATCAGACCGGCTCGACTCTTCTTAATTCGCTCCGCGCTCTTTTGAAGAGAAATCACACGCCTTCAAGCTATGATAATTGCAGAGATTATTCTATTTATACCGACTGTCAGAATGGCGGCGGCAACATCATTCTTATCTATTCCTCAGAGGGAACTACACTTGACGATTTTAACGATACGTGGGATAGAGAGCACGTTTGGCCGAAGGCGCTTGGTGGTTTTGATAAGAGCGGCCCCGGCTCTGACCTTCATCATATCCGTCCCTCTTCAAAGACCGCGAACAACGCGAGAGGTAGCCTCAAGTACGGTGAGGTTGACGGCGGCAGTGTGATAAAATACAATAACGTTATTTCGGGTTATAAGGGCACGTACTACGAGCCCGTTGATAGCGTTAAGGGTGACGTTGCTCGTATCTGCCTCTATATGTACGCAAGATACGGTGGCGACTCTCAGTTTACCTGCGGCAGCATCACTAACGTATTTGAGAGTGTTGATACGCTCCTCAATTGGTGCGCCCTCGACCCCGTTGATACCTGGGAAATGGGTAGAAACGACGTCGTTGAAGGTTACCAGGGTAACAGAAACGTATTCATCGACTATCCCGAGCTCGCTTGGCAGCTCTTTAATAAAACAGCTCCCGCAAATATGAGCACTCCCTCGAACGGACTCGGCTCGGGCAGCGGCAGCTCGACTCCCTCGACTCCCTCGACTCCTTCGACTCCCTCAACACCTTCGACTCCCTCTACTCCCTCAACCCCCTCGACTCCCTCGACTCCCGCAACCGGCGACAGCGTTGATCTTACGATCGACTCTCTCGGTATCTCGGGCGCGCAATACAATGCAACGGAAGCTACCGCAACCGTTGGCGGCGTAAACTTCTCCTACCTTTACCTCGGTGACTACGGTGGAGGCGGTTTCCAGATGAAGGATAAAAATGGCACTACCTCTATGATCTGGAACACTTCCTCGTTCGGTAAGGGTATCAAGCGCATTGAGCTTACATACTCTGCAAGTCAGGAATTTAAGTATGCGAGCTCCGATGCCGTGATCTTCACATTCGGTAATTCCGCAGACTCGCTTACATCTACGACGAAACTCTCCACTACCGAGGGCACGAAGACCTATACGATAACTCCCGACGCGGATACGTATACCTTCTTCAAGATGGAGCACAACATCGGTAATACTTACTATTGGTCGTCTATCAAAATAGTCCTCGCTGACGGAACTACGGTTAACCCCGGTGGCGGAACTACAACTCCCGACACTCCCGAAACCCCCGACACCCCCGAAACTCCCGATACACCTACCACTCCCGAAACTCCCACCACAGCGCCCGAAGCGCTTACCGAGCTTAAGAACGGTGACGTAGTTATTATCGGCGTACCCGCTTATAATATGGCTCTCTCCGCAGATAAGGTTGACGCGTCGAGCTATTATAACAAGGGCGTTGACTATTCCGCAGGCTTCGGCTCTATGACCGATGCGGAGAAGTTCGTTGTTACCGTAAACGCTGACGGTACTTATACCTTCACCTCTCTCTCGGGCGTAGTTATCGCTCTTGCCGATGAGTTTAACTCGCTTAACAAGGACGGCGCATATAAGAGCTGGACTCTTAAGACTACCGAGAATGCAGGCATATTCTATCTCTATAACGCGGCGCGTGACGTTTACCTCGATTGGTATGCATCGAAGAACAACTGGAGCACCTATAAGCCCGATGCCTTTGACGGCTGCTATGAGCTCTCATTCTACCTCGCAGAGGATAGCGAAGGTAACGTGCCCGAAACTCCCGATACTCCCACCACTCCCGATACCCCCGCGACGGGCGATAGCATCGACCTCACCGTAGACTCTATGGGTCTTCCCAGCCAGTCCTACAATGCGGAAGAGAATTCCGTGACCGTCGGCGGCGTGACCTTCTCGTTCATCCAGCTCGGTAACTACGGCAACGGTATCCAGATGAGAGATAAGGATGGCAAGACCTCTATCCTTTGGAACGCTACCGCGTTCGGAAGAGGTATCAAGTGCATCGAGCTTACTTACGCTGCATCTCAGGACGTTAAGTATGCGAACCCCGATTGCGTGATCTTCACCTTCGGCAATTCCGCAGATGACGCAGCTTACACTACCAAGCTTTCCACCGCAGAGGGTGTTAAGACCTATACCATAACTCCCGATTCGGATTCCTATACCTTCTTCAAGATGGAGCATGACCTCGGTTATACTCTCTATTGGGATTCTATCAAGATAATTCTTGCGGACGAGCCCGAAACTCCCGATGAGCCTACGACTCCCGACGAGCCTACGACTCCCGACGAGCCCACCGACGAGCCTACAACTCCCGACACTCCCGCAGATGACACTCCCGACGAGGAGCTTAACTTCTTCCAGCGCCTTATCGCTAAGATTCGCGAATTCTTCGAAAATCTTTTCGGAAAGCTCTTCGGCGGTAAAAAAGAAGACTGATTTGAACTACCCGATTTGGGCATAACCGAATAAAAAAACAAGGGCATTGTGGAACTAATACAGTGCCCTTTTTGATACTAATTTGCAAATTTAAATAGATTAAGATTGAAATTCTCCGAATTTCTTCCGTTTTTTTTAATAGTTTTTATTCTATCCGAAGAAAACAAAGCATAAAAAGAATACGCGCCGTGTCATTCTGAGCGTAGGACATAGTCCGTAGTCGAAATTTTGCTCTCGCAAAATCGCCAAAGGCGGAATCTCGGCGCTTCTTCCTATTTAGTGCGCTTCGTGCTTTAGTCTAAAATGAGATCCCGATGCTTCGCATCGCCCTGAAGGGTTCGACTCCGCTTGCGCTCCGCTCAGGATGACCGCTGTTCGTGCTTTGCCCCAGAGTGAGATCCCGATGCTCCGCATCGCCCTGAAGGGTTCGACTTCGCTTGCGCTCCGCTCAGGATGACAGTAAGGCGGCATATATCTTTTTCATACGTCCCTGCTTGACAAATATACGTAAAAGGTATAAAATAGAAGCATCTATAAAAAATATGGAGAAAAACTTATGAAAAAGCTATTACTTTTAATACTTGCATTAGTACTTGCCTTTTCACTGATAGCCTGCGGAGATGACGAGGTCGTCGAAGGCCCTCAGGGCGAGCAGGGAATTCAAGGAGAAAAGGGCGATAAGGGTGACACCGGTGCCAAAGGCGATAAAGGTGACAAGGGCGATGCCGGAAAAGACGGCAAAGATGGCGTAACTCCCACGATAGAAATAAGTGATGACGGTTACTGGGTGATAAACGGAGTGAAGACCGACGTCAAGGCGAGCGGTGAGGGCTCATCGCAGGGCGGAAACCCCGGCGCGGAGAATCCGCAGGGACTTGATTTCTACCCGAAGGATGACGGAACGTACATAGTATCCGTAGGTAACGCGAAGTATTTAAGCAATATAGTTATACCTGCAAGGTACCTCGGATGCGCGGTCAGCGAGATTGCCGAGGCAGGCTTCTATAAGTGCGAACGACTTAAGAGCATCACTATACCAAATACCGTAACGGTTATCGGAGAATATGCTTTTGAGGATTGTGAGGAGCTTGTCGGCGTGGCTATCCCCGATAGCGTGACGAGTATCGGTGAATACGCATTCTCGGATTGCGAGAAGCTCTCGTCAATAACTATCCCGAATAAGGTCGAGTCGATTGAAAGAGGGGCGTTCTCCGGTTGCGAATCTCTTGAGAGTGTAAGCATCGGCACGGGCGTTAAGAGTATCGGCTCGTATGCATTCAACGGCTGTGAAAAGCTCGGAGCTCTCAACCTTCCAAATGGCGTTACCGAGATAGGTGAATACGCATTCTCGGGTTGCTCGTCGCTTGGCTCGGTTAATATTCCAAACGGCGTTACCTCTATTGGCATGTCGACATTCTACGGTTGCTCCTCACTCACCTCGATAACTATCCCAAGCGGAGTAACGAGTATCGGCTCGTCGGCATTCGGGGGCTGCTCGAAGCTTGCCTCTGTTAATATCCCCGACGGAGTCACCACTATTAATAATAGTGTATTCTCGGGTTGCTCGTCGCTCACCTCGATAACTATCCCAAGCGGTGTAACGAGTATCGGTGAATATGCATTCTCGGGTTGCGAGAAGCTTGCCTCTGTTAATATTCCTGACGGAGTAACCGTTATTAATAATAGCGTATTCTCGGGCTGCTCGTCACTCACCTCGATAACTATCCCGAGCGGTGTTACCACTATTAATAGTAGTGCATTCTCGAATTGCACCGGTCTTACCGAGATAAACTTCAACGCTACTGCGATGAATGATCTTTCTGGGTCCTATTATTATCCGCCTAATGTATTCAACAACGCAGGCAGCGACGGAGACGGTATCACGGTAAATGTAGGTGCGAACGTAACCAAGATACCGAGCTATCTGTTTTATGCTAATGAAAGCGCAAAAATAGCTACGGTCAACTTCGCTAGCGGCAGCGTTTGCGAAAGTATCGGAGCGAGTGCGTTCTATAATTGCTACAGCCTTACGAGCGTAACTATCGGTAACGGTGTAACCGAGATTGGCGATTGTACGTTCTATCAGTGCTCCAGTCTTACGAGCATAACTATCCCCGATAGCATAACATCGATTGGCTATAGTGCGTTCGAGGGTTGCGAGAGCCTTACGAGCGTGACAATCCCCGAGCACGTAACCTCGATTGGCAATTATGCGTTCTCGGATTGCACCGGTCTTACCGAGATAAACTTCAACGCTACGGCGATGAATGATTTTTACGTAACATATGATTTTGCGTCTAACGTATTCAGCAACGCAGGAAGCAAAGGAGCAGGTATCACGGTCAACGTTGACGCGAACGTAACAAAAATACCCGATTATCTGTTTTACGCTTACGATATTTATTATGAAGTTCATAGCGCAAAAATAACTACGGTCAACTTTGCCAGCGGCAGCGCTTGCGAAAGCATCGGTGTGAATGCGTTCCAGCAGTGCTCAAGCCTTACGAGCATAACAATTCCCGATAGTGTAACCTCTATTGGCGCGCGTGCGTTCGAGGGTTGTGATAGCCTTACGAGCGTAACAATTGGAAACGGCGTAACCTCGATTGGCAATTCTGCGTTCTCGGGATGCACGGGACTTACCGAGATAAACTTCAATGCTACTGCGATGAATGATCTTAACTATTACGATTGGGTCTTTAGCAATGCGGGAAGTGCAGGCGCGGGTATCACGGTCAATGTTGGAGCGAATGTCACCAAAATACCGGAACATCTTTTTTATTCGAGTGACACCTCGAATCCTCATAAAGTAACAGCTCTTAACTTTGCTAGCGACAGCGTTTGCGAGAGCATCGGTGATAGTGCGTTCTCAGGTTGCACAAAACTTACAAGCTTAACAATTTCCGAAAGCGTAACCTCAATTGGCAATTATGCATTCTCGGGATGCACGGGACTTACCGAGATAAACTTCAATGCTACTGCGTTAAGTTATCTTACATCTGATGCGAATGCATTTTACAACGCGGGTATCGAAGGAGACGGTATCACGCTGAATATAGGCGCTAACGTAACGAAAATACCTAATGGTCTCTTTTATGCTAGTTATAATGAGGTTTACTACAGTGCAAAAATAACTACGGTCAACTTCGATAGCGGCAGCGTTTGCGAGAGCATCGGTAGTAATGCGTTCGAGGGTTGCACAAAACTTACAAGCTTAACAATTCCCGATAGTGTAACTTCGATTAGCGAGCGTGCGTTCTCAGGTTGCACAAGCCTTACGAGCGTGACGATTGGAAACAACGTAACCTCGATTGGCAGTTATGCGTTCTATGATTGCACGGGACTTACGAGCGTGACAATTGGAAACGGCGTAACTTCGATTGGCAATTATGCGTTCAATTATTGTTATAAGCTTGTCGAGGTATATAACCTTTCAGACCTTACAATTACAAAGGGAACATCGGATAATGGATACGTAGGTTATTATGCGCTTAACGTATATACCGATAGCGAAGGTGAAAAGAAAACGTTTGAAACAACCGACGGATTCATATTCTACGAAAACGGTAACGAATGTTACTTGCTTGGATATACAGGTGACGATACCGAAATAGAGCTTCCGGATAGCTGCAACGGTAAATCATATGAAATTTATAAGTATGCTTTTGATGAAAATCATAACCTCACGAGCGTAACGATCCCCGACGGAGTAACCTCGATTGGCGGTTATGCATTCTCGGGATGCACCGGACTTACGAGCGTGACGATTGGAAACGGCGTAACCTCAATTGGTGATTATGCGTTCTCGGGATGCACCGGACTTACGAGCATTAACTACCGCGGAAGTGAAGCGGAGTGGAATGCTATAACAAAGGGTAGTCTGTGGAATTACTATACCGGCTCTTACACCATAAACTATAACTATGACGGTGAATAACGGAGTAGTGAATTTATCAGCGTATCTTGCGGTATAGGCTTTCGGCTTGTGCAAAGGCGAGAGAAGCCGATATAGAAAAAACTATAATAAGCATTAAGAGGTTAGCCACACGGCTGACCTCTTTTAAATATATGAAAACTGTAAAGATATGTAAATAATTATTTGCAGATAAACCCAATAAAACTCTTCACATAACGCTTTCGGGGTTTAAGGGGGACTTGTGCGACAAGTCCCCCTTTTTCTTCGTCTTTATAGTACCGTGCTTTGGAAAGCGACGGCTTTACCGAGTATTTTAATGTTATCAAGCTCCGCGTTTATATATACAAGCGGTGCGTATCTTGGGTTCTCGGGCGTCAAGATGAGCTTGCTTTCCTCGGGGTAAAAGTAAACACGCTTTAAGGTTGCCTCGTCGTTTATAATAACCGCGGCGATCTCCCCATTATCGACCGAGCTCTGGCGGCGGATAAAAACGATATCCCCGTCGTATATCCTCGCGCCTATCATGGAGTCACCGTGGGCGCGCAGGCAGAAGTCCGCATCAAGAGAGCCGTCAGCTACGGCAAAGTTCTCGTGGCTCTCGTCAGCATATATCGGCTCGCCGCAGGCAATATCACCGAGGATAGGCAGTCTTTTTATAGTCACGGGAGATGGACTCTCATAGTCGGGAACGGTAAAGCTCTCATCGGCGCTCCAGCCGCAAAGCCAGGCGGGCGTCGTGCCGAGCGCGTCCGCGAGCGCAACTATCTTATCCTGAGGTATGTTCGCAATAATGCCGTTCTCATATCTGTGTATCGTCTGCTTGCTCGTGCCAAGCACGGCGGCAAGCTCCTCGAGCGTCATCCTCTTCTGCTTTCTTAAGGATCTTATCTTCGAACCTATCATTATATGCACCTCTTTTGCCTTTTTTTCATCGTATATTGCATTAAGATTTCTACTCAATGTGACTTTTCTCGACAAAGTCACCTATATTGTAACATAAAGTCACTTGTTATGCAATAGTTTTTTCGAAAAAAATTGAAAAATTCCGAAAAAATCACTTGACAAGTGACTTTTGTTGTGTTAGAATTGTCACATAAGAGGTGACTTTTGTCGCCTTGTAACTTGTAAAGTGACTTTCAATATCGAAAAGTAAACGGCTTTGCGCTTCGCAAGATCAGACGCAACATAGCGTGATTCCGCGAAGCTCATAACGCCAGAAGGGCATAGCGCATCGAAGATATATCGCTATCTCGCTGTGCGAGATAATATCGCTGTTTGCAAAGCAAACAATATCGCGCACCGAAGGTGCATATACTCCTATGCGAGCACGCAACAACGCTCTGGCACTACGTGCTATGCTCCGTTAAAACGGAGCGCTCGCGGAGCAATCTGCGCATCCGTCCTTGTGAGCAAGCTCCCAGATACGGATTTGCTTGATTATCGCGTTCGCCAACGGTGAACATATACTCCTATTCGGCGCAAAGCCTAAAGTCTTTGGTGCTTTGCACTCCGTTCGTCAATGACGAACCGCCGAGGAGCAATCTGTGCATCCGTCCTTGTGAGCAAGCTCCCGGATACGGATTTGCTTGATTATACTCCTATTCGGCGCAAAGCCTAAAGTCTTTGGTGCTTTGCACTCCGTTCGTCAATGACGAACCGCCGAGGAGCAATCTGCGCATCCGTCCTTGTGAGCAAGCTCCCGGATACGGATTTGCTTGATTATGCTCCTATGCGAGCGCGAGTTATGTCCTTCATATCACAATGCTGAAGAGAGGTGGTTGCTGAAGTGCCGGAATGAAAATGAATATAAATGAAAGGAAGTGAAGCTTTATGCCATTTGTTTCTGCGAGTGTTAACGTAACACCGCCCTGCTTTTACCGAAGTCCCGAGGTTATCAAGGACGATATACGGAAGATATCAGCGAGGATATCCGAGGTGAACTCAATGCTCAATATCAGGGAGCTGCTCTCGGGGTATCTTGACGGAGATATACGGTTTGACGGTGAGTCCGCGAGGGACCTATCCGAGCTTCTCGAGTTCGCGAGAGAAACGCTCGACGAGCTTACGGAGCTGAATTCGTTGCTCGATGAGCTTAAGCGCGAGCTTATTGAGGCGGTATCCGTGATAGGTTAATTTATGTTTGCTTACTTATTCGATCGTTTGGGGGTGAAAATATGGTAGAGAGAGGATATGCGAGGCGTGATAGAGTTACGGTTAAGACTCTGTCGGATATCGCAGTTGCATTATGCGCGGACTACGAGCGGCGGCAGCGCGCGATAATAGAGAAGAGTACCTCGCGCAGAGTTACTATGGAATATTCATACATAAATACGAGAATACTTCTCGCGGCATCGGAGATCGTCGGACTCGGTGAGGCGGAGAGATTTATATACGAGATAGGACACGGGGTAGGGTATGCCGAGAGCGAGATAGCCTACCGCTCGGAGTCAAACTATAAGGTGATGAAGATGCGTATCAAGGCGAATATTCTGCGTCGACTGCATCTTTGCGACTGAAAAAATAATTTGTTATTTGCTACACGGTATGACATTATTCTCGTTTTGTATTTGCTAAAATCGGAGTAAAGCTTAAAGCCTGCCGTAAAAAAAGCATACGGCGCGGGGCGTGCCTTTGCTCGGTCAGGCTTACCCAAAAGGACAGGAGGTTAAAAAAATGAAGGTTGCCGAAATACAGGAAACTAAAAGCGCACTTCTCGTGAAGCTTTTATGCGAGATAGACCACCATACCGCGAAGAGGATAAGGGAGGAGGTCGATAAACGGCTCGAGGACGTAAAGCCGCGCGAGCTGATACTTGATTTCTCGGGCGTTCCGTTTATGGATAGCTCGGGGCTCGGGCTGATAATAGGCAGAGCCGGGAAGGCAGAGGCATACGGTGCGACCGTAACCGTTGAGGGACTGTCTGAGTCCCAGCGCAAGCTTATCAGAATGTCGGGTATTGAGAGGCTCGGCACGGTTAATATCAAGTAAGCTAAGTAAAAGTAAAAGGGGATAAAAAAATGAGGAATATTATAAATGAAATGAAGCTGAGGCTCCCCGCGATAAGTGTAAACGAGGGTGTTGCGCGGTCTGCGATATCCGCCTTCGTCGCGGAGCTTGACCCGACGGTCGAGGAGCTCGGAGATATCCGTCTTGCGGTGAGCGAGGCGGTAACGAATGCCATAGTCCACGCGTACCGTGAGCTCCCGAGAGGTGAGGTCGGTAACGTATACATATCTGTTCGCCTTTACGATACCCGTGAGGTATCGGTTGAAATATCCGATAACGGGTGCGGAATCGAGAACGTCGAGGAAGCAATGCGCCCGACGTTCACAACGGGTGAGGGAACAGAGCGTTCCGGCATGGGATTTCTCGTGATGGAGAGCTTCACCGATACGCTCAGCGTTAAGTCGAAGCTCGGACGTGGCACAACTGTGCTTATGCGAAAATACTTAAAATCCCTGCCCGAAGGAGAAGAATGATTCGCGGAGCAGCAAAAGAAAAATACGATAAAAACCCGGAGCTTATACGCCGTTACAGAGCGGGTGACGAGGATGCCGGAGAGAGCATTGTCCTGCTTAACAAGCCACTCGTGTGCAGTATTGCATCGAGATTTGCCTCGCGCGGCGTCGATATCGAGGACCTCGTCGCTATCGGCAATATCGGACTTGTCAAGGCGATAAATACCTTCGATTTCTCGCGCGAGTGCGCCTTTTCGACTTACGCCGTGCCGCTCATCTTCGGTGAGATACGCAGATTCTTGCGCGATGACGGTATGATAAAGGTGTCAAGGGAGGAGAAGCGGCTCTCGGCTATCGTTTGCGCCGAGCGTGAGCGCCGCCAGGCAGAGGGGGAGTCAGTAGCGATATCGGATATCGCAAAAGCCCTGGGTATAACCGCCGCCGAGGCGGCATCGGCACTCTGCGCAGGCGCGCCGATACGCTCGCTTGATGAGAGCGCGTATGTTGACGACGACTCGATCACCCTCGGCAATACCATCTTCGATGAGGACGAAGAGCAGCGCAACTTCGATAAGCTCAGCCTCGGTATGGCTATCGAAAAGCTCGACGAATGGCAGAGGAAGCTCATCGTTCTGCGCTACTTCCGTGACTTTTCGCAGACCGAGGTGGCAAAGCTCCTCGGTGTCACTCAGGTCAAGGTATCACGAGAGGAGAAGAAGATACTCGGAAAGCTTAGGGAGATGATAGGGTAGGGGCAGGCTATGTTCACCGTTGGCGAACGCGATATATCCGCTAAAAGCGGATGCGATATTCCTTTTTTGAAGGAGCGATATTATTCCGCTCTGCGGAATAGATATATGCCGCGAACTGCGCGGCGTGAGGAAGTGAAAATGACCTCTATTTCCACTGCTCGCAATGCGAGCTTTCGCCATGACGGGTTCGACTCCGCTTACGCTCCGCTCAGGATGACATGGGGCGGCAGGAAGCCGTGGCGCTCCCGCAAATATATTAAGTTTTTAACAAATTGTTAACAATACGAAAAACTATTGATTTTTAATGCAGGGTAGTATACAATATACTCTGTAAGTTTTAGCACTCGATGTGAATGAGTGCTAACGATTACTAAGGAGGAAAATAAAATGACACTTAAGCCTTTATTTGACAAGGTTGTTTTAAAGAAGGTCGAGGCTGAGGAAACCACGAAGGTTGGTATTATTCTCACGGGCTCGGCAAAGGAAAAGCCCGATATGTCCGAGGTAGTTGCGGTTGGCCCCGGCGGAGTTATCGACGGCAAGGAAGTTAAAATGGTACTTAACGTGGGCGACCGCGTTATCGTTGGTAAGTATAGCGGAACAGAGGTTAAGCTTGACGGCGTTGAATACACCGTAGTATCCCAGTCGGATATACTTGCCGTTGTAGAATAATTTTGAGAACAGGAGAATTTTGATATGGCAAAGGAAATACTTTACGGTGCCGAAGCGAGAGCCGCGCTTCTTCGCGGAATTGATAAGCTCGCGGATACCGTTAAAATAACGCTTGGTCCTAAGGGCAGAAACGTCGTTCTCGCAAAGCAGTTCGGCGCGCCCCTTATCACTAACGACGGTGTGACTATCGCAAAGGAGATCGAGCTTGAGAATTCCGCCGAGAATATGGGCGCTCAGCTCGTGCGCGAGGTTGCAACCAAGACTAACGATGCGGCAGGTGACGGTACTACTACCGCAACTCTTCTCGCTCAGGCTCTCATTCACGAGGGTATGAAGAACGTTGCCGCAGGCGCAAACCCCATGGTTTTGAGAAAGGGTATCTTCAAGGCTGTTGACGCGGCAGTTTCGGAGCTTGCGAAGCAGTCGAAGAAGGTATCGGGCACTGAGGATATCGCAAGAGTCGGCGCGGTTTCCGCAGGCGATGCCGAGATCGGTAAGCTCATTGCCGACGCTATGGAAAAGGTAACCGCTGACGGTGTTATCACCGTTGAGGAGTCGAAGAGCGCAGAGACCTTCAGCGAGGTTGTTGACGGTATGCAGTTTGACAGAGGTTATCCCTCCCCCTATATGGTAACAGATACCGATAAGATGGAAGCCGTTCTCGACGACTGCCTTGTTCTTATCACCGATAAAAAGATCTCCAATATCCAGGATATCCTTCCCCTTCTTGAGCAGATAGTTCAGTCGGGCAAGAAGCTCCTTATCGTAGCAGAGGACGTTGACGGTGAGGCTCTCACCACCCTCGTGCTTAACAAGATCCGCGGCACGTTCACCGTTGCGGCGGTTAAGGCTCCCGGATTTGGTGACAGACGTAAGGAAATGCTCCGCGATATCGCGATCCTCACGGGCGGCGAGGTCGTAACGAGCGAGCTCGGTCTTGAGCTTAAGGATTGCGGCATAGCAGAGCTCGGCCGCGCAAGACAGGTTAAGATTACCAAGGAAAGCACCATCATCGTTGACGGCGCGGGTGACGATCAGGCGATTGCTGACAGAGTTGCTCAGATCAGAGCCGCTCTCGCAAATGCAACGAGCGAGTTTGACAAGGAGAAGCTCCTTGAGCGTCTTGCCAAGCTTGCGGGCGGTGTTGCCGTTATCAAGGTCGGCGCGGCTACCGAGGTTGAGATGAAGGAAAAGAAGCTCCGCATTGAGGACGCTCTCAACGCTACCAAGGCGGCGGTTGAAGAGGGTATCGTAGCAGGCGGCGGAACCGCATTCGTTAACGTGCTCGACGCAGTTGACGCTGTTGCATGCTCGCTTGAGGGTGATGAGAGAACAGGCGCAACAATAGTTGCAAAGGCTCTCACAGCTCCTATGAAGCAGATTGCTGACAACGCAGGAACTGACGGCTCGGTAATCATCTCCAAGATCCGCGAGTCCGGCAAGATCGGCTACGGCTACGACGCATATAACGAGGTGTTCTGCGATATGATGGAAGCGGGCATCGTTGACCCCGCGAAGGTAACGCGCTCCGCGCTTCAGAACGCCGCATCCATTGCCGCGACCGTTCTCACCACCGAGGCGGTAGTTTCGGATAAGAAGGAAGATAAGCCCGCAGCACCCGCGGCGCCCGCAGGAATGGACGGAATGTATTAAGGGGCTTCGATATTTAGGCGTAACCGAATAAAAAACACTAGAGGTACTGTGTTAGCTGCAGTACCTCTTTTGATATTGAGTTCGTATTTAAAAGAATTAAGGTTGAAATTCTCCGAATTTCTTCCAATTTATTGTAGTTTTTTATTCTATCCTCGTTTCCTCGCTCGGCGTACCCGCGTACGCCTCTCGCTCGTCAGCCGACGATTTCCGCACTAAATCTCTTTGCCCCGGGGGCAGCGATATAAATCCCTCATGGGATTTGCGATATGTTTTGAATACCTCGCCACAGGCGAGATATTCAAAACTCGATATTTGCTACGCAAGCGATATGCCCTGCGGGGCGTGATGGATTTATATCATATCGAGTTTGAGCGAAGCGAAAATATATCGAATTTGCCATAAGGCAAATATATCGAGCAAAGCTTGTGGCGAAGCATATCGACGCTTTCCGCACTAAATCTCTTTGCCCTGCGGCTTCGATATTTAGGCGTAACCGAATAAAAAACGGTAGGGGTATTGTATACACAGTACCTCTGCCGTACTTTTATGCAAATTTAAAAGAACTAAGGTTGAAAACCTGCGTTTTTCTTCCATTTAATTGAAGTTTTTTATTCTACCGCCGTTCACTCAACTCTCGCC
>JAZONS010000006.1:0-5638 GCA_045654585.1 Eubacteriales bacterium | reverse complement strand
GTGAAGAATGGTATAAACGACCTCGGGTGTAGGTATGCCCTCCTTGGGGTGAATACCCGCAGGGATTCCTCGTCCGTTATCCTCTACCGTTACACTGTTATCGTAGTTAAGAGTTACGGTGATCTTGTCGCAATATCCAGCAAGAGCCTCGTCGATAGAGTTGTCGACTATCTCATACACAAGATGGTGAAGTCCTCGGATAGAGGTAGTACCGATATACATACCCGGTCTCTTTCTTACCGCTTCAAGTCCTTCAAGCACTTGGATATGATTTTCGCTGTATTGCTGTTCAGTCATTTCTTCCTGTCTCTTGATCTCTTCAGACATTTTTATATCCATTCCTTTCAAAATTGACCTTGCTTAATATTTACTAATCGTTTTCGGTTCTTCCCAGCAGCGCTGATGAAGATATCTGGGAAAAACAGATCATATATTTTCCGTTTTCTTTATACAAAATAAAGGATTTCGGTATCTCGTCCTTTGCCGATACCACAAGTGAAGCTCTCTCAGCGTCGGACAAAAACTTCCTCGTTATACCCGACACGGTGCAATTGTCCATATCGAATATACCTAAAATATCCTTTTCTCTGATATTTTTGTTGTTTCCTGCATGAAGGTACATATCATACCTCGCTTATAAGTGTAAATTTACCGTCCTCGACCTTTATCAGTCGGTCGGCATCTATTCCTCTCTTCTCGCAAGTAGTCAAAATAACCTGCTTGTCCCGAAGATTACCTAAAAGATATCTCCGTCTGCCCTCGTCAAGCTCGCTGAGTACGTCGTCAAACAGAAATACGGGATAGTCGCCGCCACACTCTTCCCTGATTATCTCGCCCTCTGCGAGTTTTAAGGCAAGAGACAGCGACCTCTGCTGACCTTGCGAGGCGAAAATTCGCGCTCTGTTGCCGTTTAAATATATTTCCATATCATCCTTGTGAATTCCCCACAAGGTCGCTCCCGCGCCGATTTCACGGTCATGGTGAGCGAAATAAAGGTTTCTATAGGTATCTGTGCACCTTTGAGTGTTGAAGCAATCGGCTTCATCAAGCTTTGAAGAGGAGATGTACTCGATTTTCGGCAGCTCCCTCTCACCCGTCATCTCACCAAAACAACGCTCAACGTGTTTTTTTAGCTTATCTATATACCATACTCGGTATCCTGTAATGACCGCCGCTTCTTCTGCAAGCTGCTCGGAGAAAAGGTCTACCGTCGAATCAAATACCTCTCTGTTCTCCTCTGCATCTCTTATCAGCGCGTTTCTCTCCTTCAAAATTGTCGCGTATCTTTGAAGCGACTTCATATAAAGCGGTCTTATCTGTGAGATCGCCACATCAAGAAAGCTTCGTCTGAGCGCAGGTCCGTCTTTAATAATCGACAGATGCTCAGGACAAAACAAAACAACCTTAAAGCTGCCTACCATCTCCGACGTTCTCGCTACCCTCAATCCGTTCTGATCAACACGCTTCGCACGTCTGTCCGAAAACAAGCGCATTGATATCTCCATGTCTCGCGTATCGTCTCTGTAAGTATTCTTTATAAAGCAATATTCTTCGTCAAAACGGATAGTGTCTTTATCGTTTCCCTGACGGAAGCTCTTTCCAAGCGCAGTCATATAGATGGCTTCAAGCAGATTAGTCTTGCCTTGCGCATTCTCTCCAATAAGTACGTTAGTACCTTGGCAAAAATCAACGCTCGCCGACTCTATATTTCTGAAATTTTCAACGTATATATTTCGGCAAAACATTGTCTTTTCCTTTCATTGCAGGGCTTCGCCCCTGCACCCCACAAGAAACTTTTTAGAAAAAAGTTTCTTGACTTTAAAAACTTTCAAAAAATACTTAATTTCTAATGCTTTGTATTAAAAACAAACTCGTAACACGATAGCAGATGCATTAAAAATTATAATCAAACCCATTTAAAATAACTAAACGGTATCAATTTTATCCTTTTTCAAGAAAGCTTTTTGCCAAGCTTTTTCTCGAAAAAGCGGAAATCGCATCCCCGCCGGAGGCACGCGTCCTCTGCGTCTTACTCTCTTGTTCTTACGGGAAGGAGCATAAAGAGCTCGCTGCCGCTTTCCTCGTCGCAGGGCTCGATATTGATACCCATAAGAGGAGAGGACATAGAGATCTTAATTATATCGCTTCTGCATGCTCTGATACTGTCTATAAGGAATCTGTTATTGAATGCAATAGAGATATTGTCACCGGTGTGCTCTATATTAACCTCGTCGTAGATACTGCCTGCAGAGGAAACTGCGGAGACCTTAAGAATATCGTCGCAAACCTCGATTCTTACGTGAGACTTAACACTTCCCGCAATTCTCTCTTCGGTAATAAGAGAAGCCTTTTCAAGCGCTGCCAGCATTCTCTGCTTGTCAGCCTTGATTTCGATCTTGTGATTCTTGATAATAATGCTGCTGTAGTTTACGAATTCGCCTACTATAAGTCTGGTAAAGAAAATGAGGTCATCGAAAGCTACAACCATATTCTTGTGGCTCATATAAACGGTAACGGTGTCATCCTCATCGTCGGAGAGCAGCTTTGTGAGCTCGTTGACCGACTTAACGGGAACGATAAAGGTAAAGTCTACACCCTTTGCAGAATTTTCAAGCTTTTTAAGCTCGGACTCTGCGGTGCAAACAGCCAGCTTAAAGCCATCGCACGCAACTACGTTGATCTCATCCTCGGCGGTCTTAATGAAGCAACCGTTAAGCACAGGTCTGGGCTCGTTAACACCCATAGCGTAAGATATCTTTGAGAGCATCTTCTTAAGGTGAGCCTGATTGATAACAAATCCCTTTTCGGAGATAAGATCGGGAATCTCAGGAAAATCCTCCGCCTTAAGAGCACCGGTGCGGTGAGTACTCTTTCCGCACTCAAAGAGCACGCCGAGCTTATCGTCAACGGTAATGGTGATCTCCTCACCGTCCATAACTCTGAGAGTCTGATTAAACTTCTGCGCGTTGATAATACAAGAGCCCTGCTCCAAAACGACGCAGCTTACAGTTATTCTCATACCCTTTTCAAGGTCGAATGCCGTTATAGTGCAAGAATTGGAGCTGTTCGCTTCGATAAGGAGTCCCTCAACAGCCGAGAGAGTGCTCTTGTTGGATACAACGCTCATCAAGGGAGCGATGCTGTTGCTTATTTCCTGTCTCATAAATGTTATCTTCATAATAACCTCCTATTTTTTGTCTGTCCTTCTGTTTCTTCGCGCGCACGCGATAGACAGACCGAATGAATGATAGATTGAATGAATAGTAGCAGTATTATAGCGCGGTAGATTGTGGAAAACCCTGCCAACCTCTTTTGTCCGAAAGGTTTTTATTCCACAAATGAATGTAGAATTCAGAAGGAATTTTCGGGAAAAGTTTTACTGTAATTCAGATAAACCTTGATTTTTCTGTCCGAAAACTGAAATTTAACTCTTTTTTACAGCTTTTGATATGTTTTTCTGGTTTTCCACATTTTATTAACAGTGTTGAAAGGTGGAAAAACAAAGAATAGCTTGTACGTATTAAGAAAACCTGATTTAAAAAGCTGTTGAAAACTTTTTTATTCCTTTATTTCCTTGATAAGATCGTTGATTTCGATCTCAACAGCGGGAGAAGACGCGATCTTCTTCTCTATCGTGTCGATCGAAGAAATTATCGTCGAATGATCTCTGTTGAAGAGCTTTCCGATATTGGGAAGTGACATCTCGGTTATGGTTCTTATGAGATATATCGCTATATGTCTGGCCTGCGCCACGTCCTTGACTCTCGACTTTCCTACAAGATCGCTCTTGCTGACGTCGTATTTTTTCTCGATAGCGGCGAAAATCTTGTCCACGGTGACTCCGACCGGCTCTGCGCCGCCGAGCAGCTCGGTCATAATATTCTTCGCTCTCTCGATAGTTATTTCGTTACCTTCAAGGAACTTGATAGCTACCAGCTTCTTGACCGCTCCCTCGATTTGACGAATGTGAGTGCGAAGATTTTCTGCAAGGTAGGTTATGATCTCGTCGGGCACTGTAATTCCCGCCTGCGAGATTTTATTCTTAAAGATTGCAATTCGAAGCTCAAGATCCGGGGGCTGAATGTCTGCTATAAGTCCCCATTCAAATCTCGTCTTAAGTCTGTCCTCAAGCGTCTTGATATCCTTTGGAGGACGGTCGGATGTGAGTATTATCTGCTTACCCTCTTCGTAAAGAGCGTTGAAGGTGTGGAAGAATTCCTCTTGCGTCGATTCCTTGCCCGCGATAAACTGAATATCGTCGATAAGCAGAACGTCGCAGGTGCGGTATTTATCCCTGAACTTTGACATCGACTTGGTAGCCAGGCTCTCGATCATCTGATTGGTGAAATCCTCGCCCTTTATGTAGATGATATTTGCAAAGGGATTTTTTATCTTGATCTCATTTGTGACCGCGTAAAGCAGGTGGGTTTTACCGAGACCGCTGGGACCGTAGATAAACAAGGGGTTATAATCCTGCGCGGGACGGTCTGCAACCGCGATACACGCCGCGTGAGCAAACTTATTTGAGCTTCCTACTATGAAGTTATCAAAGGTATACTCAAAGTTAACGGTAGGCATTGTAGAGCCGAGTATAGGGGGATAAAGGAAGCGGTCGTCTCTGTCCTTCTTACTGCTTCTCTCCTCGCGCTCTCTTTCGGGAACTATATCCTCACCCGAGATCTGACTGCGTATCTTTTCGAGGCTTACCGTAGAGTTTTTAGCAATTATGTCTACCTTAATATCGAATCCGATAAATTCGGTCAGGATCTCTTCAAGCATAGACACGTATTTTTCTTTGATAATATTCTTCTTGAATTCAGAGGTAGTCTCGATTGTGAGAGTGTTCTCGGAAAAGGAAACTATTTCAACGTCACCGAACCAAAGATTCATAGCTGTTGAACTGAGATTCAACTTCAGCGTATCCTGAACCAAGGACCATATTTCTTTTATTTCATCTAAATAATCCATAAAACGATCCTTTCTCTTAGTTTTCATTTTTTCGCTATACTATTAAATAATTATTATTTATTATAATATATACCACAATTATACCACACTTTTTTATCTTTTTCAAGTCCCGATGTCGCTCATAATAAGCGAATTTTCTATATATTGCAAGGATTTTTTAAAATTTACATTTTTTTAACATTTATATTTATAAAATAAACAAAAAAAGGCCTTTTCTCGCGCGAAAAAGCCGTTCTTTTTATTAAATTACACTATTTTAAAGTGAACAAAAACATCAAAAAGGACGGATCTTTGATCCGTCCTTTTTATCAACTCAAATTATCAGCCGATCTTACCCTGGTTGATCTTAATGCCGGGGCCCATAGTAGAAGCTACGGTGCAGCTCTTGATATACTGACCCTTTGCAGCTGCGGGCTTAGCCTTGACGATTGCGCCGAGAAGAGTGTCGAAGTTCTCCTGGAGCTTAGCCTCACCGAAGGAAGCCTTACCGATAGGACAGTGGATAATGTTGGTCTTGTCAAGTCTGTACTCGATCTTACCTGCCTTAGCCACGGTTACTGCGCGAGCAACGTCGGGAGTAACGGTACCTGCCTTAGGAGAAGGCATAAGTCCCTTAGGACCGAGAACCTTACCGAGACGACCGATAACACCCATCATATCGGGAGATGCG
>JAZONS010000005.1:0-183414 GCA_045654585.1 Eubacteriales bacterium | reverse complement strand
AAGGAGAATCAAAATCAATGATTAATATTTTACTTGAGGGTTACGATATAGATGCTCCATGGCTCTATGATGAATTAAAAAAATATATGCAACCTACTCACAGAGTAGTGGTAATTGCGTTCTCTTTTCGTGACAGTCAAGCTAAATCTCTTGCGGATTGGAATTACTTATATAGCAAAAGCAATGGTAGGTTTTACGAAGGTATTGTTAGTGGGTTTACTGCATACGGAATCTCCGAGGAGAATGTTTCGTTTATCAACTATTTTACGGATACAAAGGAATCTGCAAAGGAAAAGATTGAAAATGCGGATATCCTCTATTTTCTCGGCGGCTTGCCAGATAGGATGATGGATCGCATCAAGGAATTTGATCTAAAAGATGTTTTGATGAAGCATAAGGGGATTGTTATGGGCTACAGTGCGGGAGCCGTTATTCAACTTGCTGAATATCATCTTTCCCCCGACGATGATTATCCAGAGTTCAAATATTATGAGGGATTACCGTATTTGAATGACTTTTATTTGGAAGTGCATTATGAGGGGAAAGACGCTCAAAAGGCAGCAATTCAAAAGGTGCTTGAAGAACGCAAGAAAACGGTATATGCAACTGCTATTATGAAAGGTGCTATACTTGTGGACAATGGAATTATTAAATTGCTTGGTGATGTAGAAGAGTACAATTAAAATATACCTTTCGACTTTACAACCCCCGTTTTTGGATCAAAAATATACCTTTTGTACTCTTGACCCACGTCGAGAGTGTCGTTTGTCTGACGAGGAAATGAGCCCCAAGAAGAGCAACAAAATTACAAAGAATCAATCATACCAACGACTTTTGCAAGGGGATGGAAATTTGGTGTTACTAACATCGTTAAAGTAAAAGCTATAATACTTTGGTTTAAATGGAGATAAAAAATGGAAAACATATATCAAATTTTTATATCAGCAACTAAAAAGCACATGGAAATCGAAAGAAATAATTTAATTAATTCTCTGCTTTTGCAAAATTGTTACCCTGTCACCATGGAATATTTTGTGACATCGCATGGAGTTAGCACACTCAACGCTTGCTTGAATGCAATTGATCGCTCCGATGCAGTTATCTTGTTATTAAAAGATAATTATGGTGAAAAGATCGAGAAGACGATAATTGAATCTTCTTTTCCGGAGGGATGTCCATTCAAGGCAAAGGGACTTTGCAACTGTGTTAACGATACGCATTGTAAATATTCCTTTACGCATTTTGAATATAAATATTCTGTTATGTTGAACAAAATAATTTATGTTTTGTTTCATGAGTCGCTTTTCGATGGAAATGAAAAATCGATAGAACTAGATGGGTTTAAAAACGATACAAATTTGAACGGTGGCTATAACGTGTATAGCGATAAAGATTTCAACAGTATTTCTTCGGCAATTATTTCTAAAATTAAAAATGATTGTAGTAAGAAAAATAATTTGGGTTTAATTAAGGCAGATATACGTTCAAAGCTTGGTGTATTGGAAAATAGACTTTCGTTGTTTGAAAATGCTATATTTGATGGTTTTATACCTATCAAAAATTATATGGGTTGTATTATTAAAAATAATGATCTGATTTTTTATGTGTATAAGGAATCAAGAATGCTCCGAGAAAAGCACGGATTTGATTTTAGTATTCATATAAATACGGACCAAGATGAACATTTTTCGGGAAAACTTTCCAGACAATTTATAAATGCTCATGCTTATGTAAGATACTCTCGCAAGAATGGTTTTTCGGATTTTATAGAATGCAATATCCAAGAAAAATCTTATGGCAAGGAATATCTAAATTGTCACATAGAATTTTCAAATATTAGCGGAGCAAGGCTACCTGTGGGCAAAAATAAGACAATTGGTGTGCTATATACATACCATGTTGACAAAAAATTGTATGGCAATGAAATAGGGAGAAAAATAAGTCCTTTTTTGGAAAAAACTGTTGTTGAATTGAGATATCCTTCTGCACAACCACAACAATATGAGTGCTTTGAAAAAAAAGAAAATGCGTTGATAATGTTAGAGGACATTGATGCGTATAGCATAGAACAAACAGATGTTTCGTTTTTGGAGACTATTTTGACTTCATCAGAAATCGATAAGTACATTCTTGAAATTTATGATCAAAACTTAATGTATAACGATTTAAAAACAATATCTGTTGATGTTCCAACTCGTGACGTTTATGGCAATGACCACCCTATGCATTTTTATATTAGATGGGAGAAAATATGAATATACACGATAAAAGCACGACTAACACGGACAAAATGATATATTTAGAAAGATATGTCAATAACGGTTCTCCTAGTGGATTTACTTTTACAAACAACACTTCCGCTGGAACCAGGGCTTTTGATTTACAAGAATATATTTCCTTACATTTAATTGAATTTCCTTATGAAGCGGAGTTGCATCTCGGGAACAAGTTTAATTTGATTGAAAAGAACCAAATAATTATCCATCCGGATTTAAAAAATTATTTATCTTCAATGCCGAATATTAAATTCGTTCGAAAAATTAAAGGCATTCCTCTTGCAAGTGGCAGAACGGTGTATATTCCTGAATTCGATTGTTTTGTCAAATTGGAATATAATCAATTGCTTGGGAGAATAAGCAGGCAAATATATCCCCAAAATGCAACTCATGCAATAAGAATAAACGAACTGCTCGAAAAGGAGATCAAAAGAGGCGAAGGTATATTCTATTTTCCTGAAGACCATGCTAGAGTTTTTAGATTGTCTAACGGAAATACGCTTGGTATGATACACAGAGATATTGATGTTATGCCTCGTCAAAATATACAATACACTATTATTCCAGCGTTTTCTCTTTTTTCGAAGGATATTTTAAATCCTAATGAAAGTACTATTTTATCTCAATTGATGTACGAAAAAGAAGACAAGAACAATTATGTTCTTGAAAAAATTATCCATCCAATAATAAAAGTATACTTTGAATTGCTGCTAAAATTTGGATTTCAAATTGAAGCCCATGCACAAAATGTTTGTTATCTTTTTTCGAATGATATAATTGGAGTTGCAATAAGAGATTTTGAATCTGTTGATAAGGATTTAGGAATATCAAGCAAGTATAACTATCTTTTTAATCCGCAATATAAATGTGTTTCTGAAAAATCTGCCGATTATCAAAAGCGACATAGTTTTATGTTTGATTTTAAACTTGGCGAATACTTGCTTTCTCCAATAATAGAAGAAGCCGCTCTTTGTGGATGTTCAAGAGTTAAATTGATAAATAGCATAAAGTCGCTTGTGAATAGTTATCTGAATTTGTTGCCGAAGGGGTTTCTCCCGAACAACCTATGGTATTCTTACCCAAAAACAATTATTGACAGAACGACACCATCCCGTCCATATGTAGAAAATAATTGTCCTAAATATCGTTAACATAGTAAACTTTGTTGGACTTCGCAAAAAGCAAGTCAAAAGGTGCGAAAAATATTTAAAAGAATTTACATTTTTATTCTGATATATTTTCAAGTACTACCGCAAATCATTGACAAATATTTCTTTCCACCTATGGTTTTGAGACTTTTTGCTTTTACAACCCCCGTTTTTGACCGGTTTTGAAACCTTTTGGTCTTATGACCCACATCGAGTCCGTCGTGTGTCTCACACGTCGGCTCGACAACTAAGTTTGCCCTTGCGGGCAAGTGAAGTTTTCTTACGAAAGTGAAGTTGCCTATCGGCAGTGAAGTTTGCGCCACCCGTGGCGCAAGTGAATAGTAGTTAGGGGTAAACTTAACTTCACTTTGCGAGCATAGCGAGCAAAACTTCACTACGAACGAAGTGAGTAACTTCACTTTTGCAAAGCAAAAACTTCACCAAAAGTCAGGGACAAATTATTGACTACGATAGCATTTCAATGCTTTTTGACGGAATTTACGACTGAATAACGCGAGGATAGACATATGAAAAATATTTTTAAGAAATCGAACATTCCTTTCATGAAGGGAGTTTTACATAGCGGTAATGGACTGGATAACTGGAATCTGGCGCGCACGATGCAGGAGAAAAACGGTCTTCAGCACCAGCTGCCTGCCGAGATATCGCTTCTTATGCGAGGAGCCGCATACGGGGATATATGGTCTTCGTGCGAGCTTGCGAGAAACTACTTTAGTTACTGCCCCGATTTGTTTTTGCCGGAGGCCCTAAGACTTTGGAAAACTGCGGTATTGGCTGATGATGAAGGCGCTAAATGGGACGTGGAAAACCGACCTATTTACGATCGCATCATGAACTATCGCTCATCCGACGGAGATTTTTATCTCACAACGGAAATGAAGTGTGCTATGCTCACGGAATGGTATCTTGAAAAGCTCGGCCGCTCCCCGTGGGATAAGCTTACCGATAAGGAGCGCACAGCTCGCGTGAACGAACTTATACGCGCGGTATGCCCCGTTTTGCAAATTCCCGACGTTCAGGTGGAATTCGTACCCTCCCTTACCTTTGATGGCATTATCGTGGACGGTCTTGCGGGATGGGATAATAAACTGACCTTTAGAGCGGAGCTTTTACCCGACATCGAGAGAATGGTGGAGATCATTTTCCACGAGCTTGGACATATCGTGACCTTTGAAATGATGAGAGGTGGGGCGAACGGAAAGCGGCTTCAGGAGCTTTATGGTATTACTGACGAGCGCATGAATTCTTGGCGAAGAAACGAGCAGGGGTACGAGGTACCTACCTCGGAAGAGGATCCCGACACTCTATCTTACGGCGTTTATTTGATGTGGGGCACCTTCTTCCTTCCTCACGCTAATGGTAAAAAATAAAAGCACCAACTCTTTTGAACCGTAAAGTTCAGCTTAAAAAATGCGCTTGCGACTTCTTTCGCCGTGTCATCCTCGCGCGAAGTCACCTCGCACTTTCCACCACGTTCGCAACACGAAACATATTTTGCGTGAGCGATGCGAGCAAAACTTTACTGCGAGCACAATCGAACAACAAAACAAGAATAAACAACGCGGCTAAAATAAGGAGAACTAAAATATGTTATTAAAACAAAGCGGCGGCTATGAGCCACGTGATCCTTCGGTAATTTTTCACGGTGGAGCATACTATCATTGCTTCGTCAGGGGCGCGGCAGAAATCTGTGTTGCAAAGTCACATACGCTTGAAAAACTCATAATCGGCGACACGGTTACCGTATTTACACCTGAGGCAAACAAGCCGTATTCAAAGGAGCTTTGGGCGCCGGAGCTTCATATAATAGACGAAATTTGCTATATTTACGTAGCTTGCGACGACGGAAACAACGTAAATCACCGTATGTATGTTCTGACCAACGATTCCTGCGATCCCATGAAGCCATTCCGAATGGTTGGTAAAATGAGCGACGAGAGTGACAGATGGGCGATCGACGCTACGGTTTTTTCGTACGGCGGACGTCTTTATACTGTATGGTCGGGATGGGATAATACCGTTAACGACAGACAAAATCTTTATATTGCAGAGATGAGTGATCCCTGCACTATATCCTCAAAAAGAGTGCTTATCTCGACTCCGGAGCACGACTGGGAAAAGCTTGATTGCATCGGGGACGGTGTTCATAAGCCGTTTATCAACGAGGGTCCATTCGCATACATAAGCGACGGTGAGCTCAAGGGTATCTTTTATTCCGCTTCGGGATCATGGGCAAATCACTATTGCATAGGCTTCCTTGCCTTCCGCGGTACAGATCCCATGCAATCGGACAGCTGGGTGAAGCAGCCCTTCCCCGCGCTATCAATCCACGACGGCTGGAACGGTCCCGGGCATTGCTCGTTATTCAGCGATGGCAAGAGCGAATATATCGCCTTCCATACCTATGATGAGGGAAAAACGTGCGGTTGGCAAAACGTCCACGCCGTAATAAGCCCTTTTAAATTCGAAAACGGAAAAATCGTTTTATTGGATTTTTAAAAAAGAGGTTTACTTATGAAAAAAATACTTATTTGCGCTATAACGACAGTACTTGTTTTTTCTCTCGCGTCCTGCGTTCCGATAAATAAAAATCTGAACATTATAGGAGATATTGAGGACATCACCGCGATAGACGTTTACTATATTGACACAACAGACGAAAATATTGTTTCCGATACGCTCGATGAATACGAGCCCGTATACAGCGTTCCGAGCGGAGATATCTCTGCTTTTGCAAAAGATTTGGAAACAATCGTTTACAAAAAATACTACTGTATCATTCCCACAGACTATATACGCATCTTTGCTCCGGGTTATATTGTGTCTATAGAATTTTCCGACGGTAAGCGAGAAATTTTTTCACAGAAGGGCACCTTGACGCATAACGGATATTATCCCGAGGAGTACAGCGGCCCTCTCTCCTGGAAAGAAGAGATAGAATTACTCATAAAATAGTTGTGTAGAAAGGCGCGAGTCTTTTTTAGAAAAGCTTTCCTGACGAAAGGAATATTTATGAAACCGATTATTGGACTTCTCGGCGAGGTGGATGACGAGCGCGCGTCCCGCGTCAACTACGCTTATATTAACGCGGTCGAAGGCTCGGGCGGGGTCCCGATGCTTCTCCCCTATACGGATAGTGACGAAACTATACGCGAATATATCGCTTTATGCGACGGATTTCTCTTCACGGGTGGGGCGGATATCGCGCCCGAGCGATACGGAGAGGTGACCTCCCCCGCCTGCGGTAGTATACAGAAATACAGAGATGAATTTGAGCTCGCGACGTTTCGCGAGGTCTATAATAAAACGAAGAAGCCCATCCTCGCTATCTGCCGAGGAATTCAGCTCGTGAACGTAGCGCTCGGCGGCACGCTCTATCAGGATATTCCGAGCGAAATTCCCGGCGATATCCGGCATAGACAGCTTGAGCCTAAGAATGCACCCTCGCACTCCGTGACGGTAGTATCGGGCTCTCCCCTCTCGCGTATCGCAGACGGGGCAAAAAACGTCACGGCGAACAGCTTTCACCACCAGGCGATAAAGACGCTCGGTCGTGGGCTATCGGTTATGGCTCTTGCCGATGACGGAATTATTGAGGCGGTATATGCCGATGGCGAGCGTTATATGCGAGCGTATCAATGGCATCCCGAAAGACTTTGCAACACAGATATAAATAACCGCAGGATATTTGATGACTTTATTGCATCTTGCGAAAAGGAGAAATAAAAAAATGAAGGTTTGCGTTATTCAGCCGAGATATTCATTTGACGACGGAGAGCTTGACTGCTGCTTTGACGAGCTCCTCTCCAAGCTTGACCTATGCGATGAGAGCCTGGATATTATCGTTCTGCCCGAGTACAGCGACGTTCCCTGCGACGTGAAGGGTAAGGCGGGATTTTATTCCGCCGTCAAAAAGAACGCGCCCGTACTTTTAAAGAAGGCGCGCGATACCGCAAAAAGATGCCACGCGCTCGTATTCGTCAATGCGGGATACGAAACGGAGGACGGTATCAGAAACACGACGTACGCTATCGACCGCGAAGGCAATATCGTTGATAAATACTTCAAGGCTCACCCCGCTCCGAGCGAGGTAAAGCTCGACTCCGAGGGCGGTCACGAGCTTGACGTTGAGTATAGCTACGCCACAACATCTCCACATACGGTGATGCTTGAGGGCATAAGATTTGCGTACCTCACCTGCTACGACTTCTATTTTTATGAGAGCTTTGCGAGGCTCGCGCGCGAGAACGTTGATATCATCATCGGCTGCTCGCTTCAGCGCAGTGACACGCACGAGGCGCTCTCGATAATAAATAAATTCCTCGCATACAATACGAACGCGTACGTGCTTCGCGCATCGGTTTCCCTCGGCAGCGACTCCGAGCTTTGCGGCTGCAGTATGATAGTTTCTCCGAAGGGCGAGGAGCTTCTCAATATGAAAAACGAGGTCGGACTCGGTAAGCGTGAAATTGAGCCCACGGAGAAATACTTTAAGCCCGCAGGCTATCTCGGACGCGAAAAATCGCACTACGAGTATATTGAAGAGGGGCGCAGACCGTGGCTATACCGCAACGCGGGACCGTCGGTCGTTCCCTTCGAGACGGTTATGAAATATCCGAGGCTATGCGCTCACCGCGGCTTTTCCACGGCGGCTCCCGAGAACAGTATGCCCGCTTTAGGCGCGGCAGTAGCGCTCGGCGCCGAAGAGATAGAGTTCGATATATGGTCAACGAAGGACAGAGTTCTCGTTTCCTGCCACGATGAAACGCTCGACAGAGTCAGCAACGGTACGGGAAAGATACGCGAGCATACATACGCGGAGCTGCTTGCGCTTGATTTCGGCATCAAGCACGGGGAGCGTTTCTCGGGACTCAAGATACCCACGTTTGAAGAGATACTCGAGAAGTTTTCGGGAAGGGTCATTATGAATATCCACGTAAAAATATGGGACGTGAATTCACCCGATCCGATGATAGAAGAGATAGTTGCTCTTATCAGAAAATATGACTGCGCGGGGCATATCTACTTTATGACCTCAAGCGACAGAATGATACGTCGAGTGATGGAATACGCGCCCGACCTCAAGGTCTGCGTCGGCTGGGACGGAAACCGAGACCCGCTCTCTATGGTGAAGCGCGCGATAGAGCTCGGAGCATATAAAATTCAGCTCTTCAAGCCGTATTTCAACGAGGAAACGGTCAGGCTCGCGCACGAGCACGGCATTCTCTGCAACGTCTTCTGGGCTGACGATCCCGATGAGGCGGCAAGATACTTTGATATGGGTATCGACACCGTGCTGACTAACGATTATCTGAATATATACAATGCCGTCACGGCGCACGGCGTAAAGCTCGCCTTAAGTGAGCGCAGGAAGAAAAATCATAAGGAATAATATTATGGGAGAATTTTTATCTATGCTCGCGTTTGGAATTCTGATTTGCATAATCGGTTTAATCAATATGAGCGGCAATATTTCAACCCTGCATCGCTACCACAGACACAGAGTTGCGGAAGAAGATAAAAAGCCGTTTGGCAGGCAGGTCGGTATAGGTACGCTTATTTTTGGACTTACCGCGGTGCTCTGCTCGCTTTTGCTGCTTATCGGTCACCTGACCGAGCTTACATTCCTGAGCGGGGTTGGCTTTGCTATTCTCGGCGTATCCGTCTTACCTGCAATCGTGATTATTTTCCGCGCGATAATAAAATATAACAAGGGACTTTTCTGAAAGGAGAATTAAAGTGGCAGGCTTAGAGTATACCGACCTTCACGGCGAAGTATTCTACAAGATAGTTTTCCCCGAGTTCTGGGAGAGAGCGTACAGAGAAAAGAACGCGTACTATAAAAGAGTCGTCGAGCGAGTGGAAAAGCACGCAACGTTCTTAAGAGCTTATATTGCCCCCGAGCGCGACGCGGCTCTCTCTTACGCCGAGAAAAACGGCGGCAAGACCGAAAGCGGCGAGGAGCTTACCGAAAAGGCAAGGCTCGAGCTCCTCTGGGACGAGGAGTGCTGGTACTTCGGTGAGCGAATAACACTTAGTGAAAACGGTGTTTTCTATTGCAACCGAGATATGGACATATGGGTTTGCGAGGAGTGCTTCGATATGTTTAGGGCGGCTGAGGGATGGACCGTACGCCCTGTGGACGAGCTTCTTTCGTAGATACAAAGTAAAGACAGTCCAGCACGCTGTTTTATCAAATTTGCAAATAAAGAGTTACAAAATGAAGAGAATTTTACTTAAAAGATTACCGGATATTGTCCCCCAAAAAATGAGGAGCTTTATCGGGGACTCTAAGGTTTACGACAGCTCCTGCTCGCCCGAGGCAAGAGTTTACTATGTAGAAAAGGGCTCGGGCTATTATTTAAAAAGAAATGCCGTGGGAGCGCTCGCTGACGAGGCAAGGATGACTAAATATTTTTATAGCAAGGGACTCTCCCCCGCCGTCGCGGACTATTTTACCGAGGAGTACGATTGGCTTCTTACCGAGAGGGCATGTGGCGAGGACTGCACGCACGCGGATTACCTTTCCGACCCGAAGAGGCTATGCGATACTATCGCAGAAAGACTCCGCGCGCTTCACGAAACTGACTTTTCGGGCTGCCCCGTGATGAACAGAACACGGGATTATATAAAAACGGTCGAAGAAAACTACAGAACGGGCAACTATGATAAATCGCACTTTCCCGACAGCTTCGGTTACCGCTCCGCAGAGGAGGCTTACGCGATCTTTTCCGAGGGGAAGGCGCACCTTACGTGCGACACGCTTCTGCACGGTGACTATTGCCTTCCGAATATTATGCTCGACGGATGGAGATTTTCCGCCTTTATCGACGTTGGCTCGGGCGGTGTCGGCGACAGACATATAGACCTCTTCTGGGGCGCGTGGACACTGTGGTTCAACCTCAAGACGGACAAGTACAGAGAGCGGTTCTTCGATGCTTACGGACGTGATAAAATTAACACGGATATGATCCGGGTGATCGCGGCGGCAGAGGTATTCGGATAAAGCCGCGGATATTTTTACGGACAATTAAATTATAATATACTTCAGATTGGAGCATCCTATGATATCAATCAGAAATCTGACAAAGATCTACAAAAGCAAGAACAGAGAAAAATGCCGCGCGATCGATTCCATTTCATTCGATCTGCCGGACAGCGGTATGATTTTCGTTCTCGGCAAGAGCGGAAGCGGTAAGTCTACCCTGCTAAACCTCATCGGCGGTCTTGACGGCTTTAACAAGGGAGAGATCTATTTCAACGGTGCAAGACTCTCTAAATTCAAGAGCCGTGACTTCTATAATTACAGAAGCTCTCACCTCGGCTTTGTATTCCAGGACTATCATCTTCTCGACGAGCTGACTATCGGTGAGAATATCGGTCTTGCGCTCGATATCTCGGACAAGCTCCACGGAAACAAAATAAGAGAGGCGCTCGAAAAGGTGGATATGGCAGGCTATGCCTCGCGCTATCCGAAGGAGCTTTCGGGCGGTCAGAAGCAGCGCATATCAATGGCGCGCGCTATCGTTAAAAATCCCGATATAATCCTCTGCGACGAGCCTACCGGTAACCTTGATGCGAACACTTCAAAGCAGCTTCTCGACCTTTTAAAGGAGATTTCCAAAACAAAGCTCGTGCTTATTGTTTCGCACAATATTTCCGATGCGGAAAAGTATGCCGACAGAATAATAGAGCTTGCGCAAGGTAAGATAGTCCGCGACGTTACGAGAAAGGACGGATATATCAACGCCTTCTCTGTCGAGGGGGATACCCTGAAGCTTCCCTACAATAAAAATCTCGAAGAGTCCGAGATAGCTACCATGGTGCGCGGAATTCGCACGGGTAAGATAAAGAACGTCGTTCAGAATAACGACGGATTTGAGGAAACCGCACCCGAGGAATACGAGCCGAAGCGCGCGCCGAAGAGAAAGGTCAAGATGTCACAAAAAAACGTCTTCCGCTTTACTCGCATATTTATGAGGAATAAGTTCGTAAGCTTCTTCGTTACCGCTTTTATGGCGGCGCTTATCGTCTCCTGCTTTGCGGTGTTCCAATCATTCCTTAAGTTCGACGGTAACCGTGCGCTTGCTGATACGCTCGTATCAAAGGACCTTGACGCCCTGGTTTATCAGAAGGGACAGAAGCTACCCGGCACGGACCTTATAGATACGAACTACCTTTTGCACGTCACTGACGATGATATAGCAAAGTTCACCGAAGCGGGTTACACGGGTAACGTATACAAGCTTTACGACCACGCGATGGTCATACTCCCCGGAGCAACGGATACCATCGGCGCTAAAAAGAGCAGAAACGCGGGTAAGAATATTACCTCCTTCTACATATACGAGACCTTCGGCGTGCTTGCGTGCGACGAGCAGTTCCTCACTAAGCTTTTCGGTAAGGACGGAGAGCTGACGGTTATCGCAGGTGATATCACCCAGCCGAACAAGGGACTTATCATAACCGACTACATTGCCGACTCTATTCTCGCGACCAACCGCTCCATTTATCCCGACTACGCCTCGATAATAGGTAACTATACCTATATGACGGGCTCTAAATACGGAAAGATAGACGCTATCGTCGATACGGGATATAAGGACAGATTCGGAGATTTCAAAAAAAAGATAGAGGATATACAAAACAATTCGTCAAACTACGAGCAGGCAATGGCAGACCTTACAACAACGGACGAGTTCATAAGATTCGCCGAGGAGGTACAGCTCTATCTCGGTATCTCTTACACCTTCTCCGACGATTACGTCGGGGATATGGCAAGCTCTACCGATTTCCTCGAGTGGGGCTTCCCTCCCGTTATGAAGATGACCTACGGAGGAGCCCTGCATCAGCTTGAGACCTCGCATTGGATAACCACCGACCAAAAATACGGCAAAACGATATCCGACGGTGAGGCTATACTTCCGTACGCCGTATTCAACAGTATCGCAGCAACGACCTACACGCCTTACAATCTCGACACGTTTACCCCTGCCGACATTAAGTTATCAATATATACGTACGACGACACACTGCTCGGAGAGCGTACCTTCCGCGTCACGGGGCTTACCGAGAAAAACTACACTTATATGAGTGAGAACGATTTTCTTGATATGAGACAATACCTCACCTCGCCTTACAGCCTCTATTTCGACAACGTTTCCGAGGCGGGACTCCTCAACCGAGTTGCCGAGGAGAATAACTTTGCCGTGAACAGTATCGAGAGCCACAACGCCTCAAAGCTCAACAAGGTAGTTATAACCTTTGAGGGACTTTTCACGATGTTTGAGATATTCCTTCTCGCTATCGCCGTTATCTATCTCGCGATATTCGGCGCTAATATCATACGTAAAAACAAGTACCAGATAGGAGTTATCAAGGCGCTCGGCGGTAAGACGAACGAGATAGCGCGCATCTTCGTAAGCCAGCTTCTCGCGGTCGGCGTTATGATACTCATAATGTCGGGTATCGGAATATATATCGCGACGGGACTCGCCAACGAGATACTCATTTCCTCGGTGCGCGAGCAGCTTAATATCTATATCTACAATATCACGATAATCGACTTCATACCGACTCTCGCGGCAATAGACCTCGCTCTCGTAATTATTATTACGGTTTTGTCGTCACTTGTTCCGCTTATTGCGATACACAGAATCAAGCCTATAAACATCATAAAGGCAAAGGAATAAAGTTTTTATTATAACGGAGAAAATTCAATGAATAATCAGAACTCTTTTAATCTTACGTTTCTCGGCACTTGCGCCTGCGATTTTTCACCGAGGCTCAAGACCGATCTCAAGGACAAATTCGACCGTGACGCAAGACGCTCGTCAGCGCTACTTATCGACGGGCATATGCTTATCGACTGCGGATATCACACGGTAGAGTCGCTCGGCATCGCGGGCATCCCTCTTTCGGATATTACCGATATCATCGTGACGCACCTGCACGAGGACCATTACCTTTCGGAAAACGTTCAGGCTATTGCCAACGCAAAGACCGAGCCTCTCCGCCTATGGGTAAGAGAGGGAGCTGAGATCTCGGGCTACACAGGCGTTGAGGTTCATTATATGACGCAGTTCGAGGCGTACGACGTTTGCGGAGTAAGCGTTACGGGTATCCCCGCAAATCACAGCCCGAAGCACCATCCCCAGCACTTCGTTATCGAGAGCGGCACAAAGAGCTTCTTCTACGGCTGCGACGGCGCGTGGTTTTTGCACGACAGCTTTAAGTTCCTAAAGAACAAGCACCTCTCTCTCGCTATCTTCGACTGCACGTGCGGCGACTACGAGGGTGACTTCAGGGCGGGCGAGCATAACAGCATTCCGATGATAAGGCTTATGCTTCCCTCTCTTAAGACTATCGGCGCTATCGACGAAAATACGAAAATTATGATATCACACTTAGCACCCTCACTACATAAATCCCACGCCGAAACCGAAAAAATTATTGCCGATTTCGGTACGGTTGCTTACGACGGTATGCAGCTTGAACTCTGATTTGAAATTTATTATTCACAAACACCATATAGCTTTAACACGGTAATTAAAATGAATTTTAAAAAAAGAAACAATAAAAAAGAACGCTTCGTCAGCAGATTCGATACAATGGAAATTCCGAAAAAGAAGCTCGTCTTCGCGCTCTCGACCCTGCCTACAGTGTTCAATCTTCTTATTTATGCGCTGATGATAAAGGAGCTCAGAGCTTTCCTCTTCATTTGCGCTGGCGTCTTCGCGGCGTATTTCGCGCTCGCTTTCTTCTTCGAGATAAAGGACGGAGAATGGTCGGTTTTCGCGCTTATCGGAAATGCGCTCGTATCCGTACTCGTATCGGCGTTCTTCCCTTTGGCGTATAAGATATACCTGTGGTTTATCGCCATAGCTTTTGAGCTTGTGGGCGTTATACTTATCTATATCTTCCGTGAGAGGATTGTGGAAAAGCTCGGTCTATGATATAGGTTATTTACATAAACGCAGTAAAGGAGAATATACTGTGAGAAAATTCATACTGGGCACCGATTGGTGGACCGACTGCGACGATGCGGTTGCCTTAAGGCTTCTTACTCGGGCGCACCTGGCTAAAGAAATCGAGCTTATCGGTATTGTTATTAACGCGTGCATGGAGCATTCCGTCAGATCGGTTGATGGGTTTCTTTCTCTCGAGGGGGCTCGCGGTATACCGCTCGGTATAGACCTCGATGCTACCGATTTCGGCAGAAATCCGCCGTATCAGGCGCGTCTTGCGCCCTTCGCTATAAATTACAAATCGAACAGTGACGCCGAATGCGGCGTTAAACTCTACCGTCGCCTGCTCTGTGAGGCAGACGGCAAGGTCGAGATAATAGAGATAGGATATATGCAGGTCTTCGCTGCTCTGCTAACGAGTCCGCCCGATGAGATATCAGATATGAGCGGTATCGACCTCGTGCGCGAAAAAGTAACACGCGTATGGGCTATGGCGGGAAAATGGGACAAGGCGGGCGAGAGCGAAAACAACTTCGCAAGAAATGAGCGCGCTATTCGCGGCGGCAAGGTTTTCGTCGATAAGTGCCCCGTTCCGATAACCTTCCTCGGCTGGGAGGTCGGGTTTGACGTTCTGACCGGCGGTAACCTTTCACATACCGACCACCTATGGCTCGCGCTTTATGACCACGGCTCGGACGGGGGCAGATGCTCCTGGGACCCGATGCTCACGCTCCTCGCTCTTATAGGTGACGCAGAGTCTGCAGGATACCGCGAGGTGCGAGGTACGGCAAGAGTTGATGACGAGGGCAGAAATTACTTTACCGAAAGCGACACGGGTATGCACTCGTACGTCATAAAGGCGCGCGAGAGCTCATACTACGAAAACATAATAAACGAAAAAATTATTTGATGATATAACTATGCCAAAAATCTTCGAGGGTAACAGTCGCACGGCGGCATTCGCTATGGAAAAACCCGATAAAGCAAGCCCCTACAAATACATAGTATTCTTCCACGGCTCAAGGTCGGACAGTTATCCCGAAACTCACGGCTCGGCAACGCTTGCCTACTACTACACAAACGATTTTCAAAGCTATATTTTTTAATTTCCCCTTGGCGTTACAAGCAAGAAAACTCGACTGACGAGAAATCCGCAAGATTTAAAAATTATATAAGGAAATATTATATGTTAAATAAGAAAAACTGTGAGCAGACGTTACCCGAGGGTTACCGCCAAGCTTACAAAATCAACGCAAAAAGCGCCGTACTCGGTGTCGCGCTCAATCTCATAGCGCTTGCCGTTATGATCGTAGGTACGTATTTCTCTTTCCTGATAGCAAAGATTTTCAACCCCGACTATTTCACCGCTCCGAAATACGATACGAACGATGAGTTTATCGCGCTTTGCTTAAAGCTACTCGTATTCTGCCTGATATTTTTAGTCGCGGATCTTTTGGTGATAGTTATACACGAGCTGATACACGGTATCGCATTCAAGATACTCACGAGAGCTAAGCTCACATTCGGACTTAGCTGGAGCTGCGCATATTGCGGTGTACCTAACGTTTACGTATACCGCAAGGCGTCTATCAAGGCATCGTACGCGCCTATGCTCTATCTTTCTCTTTTACTTCTCATATTAACCGTCTGCTTATACTTTGTCGGACCGCTTTACTATCTCGGCGCGGCATTCCTATTCTGGATGCACCTCGGCTCCTGCTCGGGTGACGCCTACGTAATACTTATTCTTAACACAAAATTCAAAAGCAATAAAACACTAATCAGAGATACGGGACCCGAGCAATTCTTCTACGTCCCGGAAAAGAGGTAGTTATGAACGAAAATACGGTTTTATATCAGCTCACGGAAACGAGCAAATTTATGATGTCATTCGTTATCGTAACGAAAAATAATAACGCCATTGTTATCGACGGCGGCAGAGCTGAGGATATGCCTCTGCTCAAGGAATACGTCGGTGGACGCCATATTTCAGCGTGGATACTCACGCACGCGCACGGTGATCATATAAGCGGCTTTATCAGCGAATTTAAGAAAAACGGCGGCGCGGATTTCGATATCGAGAGAGTTTACTACAATTTCCCGCCCTACGACGAGCTTATAACAAAAGAGGACGTACCCGATCTTAATTACTTCCGCGCAGAGCTTAACGGTGTGCTCCCATCATTCCGTGAGATCGAGCCTATGATAGCCGATGTTGCTCATATTGCAAAGCAGGGAGAAAAATTCACCGTTGACGAGTGCGAGATAGAGTTTCTCTTCTCCTACCACGACGGTCTATACTCAAACCTTATGAACGACTCGTCTTTAGTCTTTACCGTTACGACACCCGATAAAAAGGTCCTCTTCCTCGGTGACCTCGGTCCCGAGGGCGGTGACGTGCTCTACGAGGAATCGAGGCACAAGCTCAAGGCAGATATCGTGCAGATGGCTCACCACGGACACATGAACGTCGGTATGGAGGTCTATGCACAGATAATGCCAAAAACCTGCCTCTGGTGCTGCGCCGACTGGCTCTATAACGAGCCCGAGATACCGCACTACCTTTCCGACAGAGAGAAGCTGCGCCGAATGCAGCGCGAGCGTATGTACGGCACTGCGGTAACACGCCGCTGGATGGATATCCTCGGCGTAAAAGAACATATCGTAACAAAAGACGGAACTAATAAAGTGATTTTGTAGGAGAATACTATGAACGATAAAAAAGAAACAGGTCTTTTACAGAAAATTGATATACGAAATTGAGTTTTAATAAAATAGGTGATAAAAATGAATATTGCATTTTTAGGTGACAGTATAACCTTTGGATACGGACTTTGTAACAAAAGCAAAAGATATGCGACACTTGTTGCATCCGAGCTTGGTATGACCGAAGAGAACTACGGAATATGTGGAACGCTTATGGCTAAGGCGGGACTCAACAACTCCGACGAACTTGATTTCGTATCAAGGCTGGGACTTATCGAAAGTGCCGAGGTTGCCGTTATTTTCGGCGGTACGAACGACTACTTCTGGAGCGACAAGGGGCTCTTCGGTAACACCGATGAATACTTCGCTCACGCAGTTGATACCGTTTGCCGTTTCGTTACAGAGAAGCGAGCAGGTAAGATAACGCTTATCGTGACGCCCTACTCTCATAACGGCATAGGAAACTACTTTGGTGGCGAGCATTGGAGAACAAGCAGCACAAGACACGATACAACCGAGAAAAACTTCACGGGTAACACTCTTGCCGATTATGTAAAAATAATAAAGGCAGCAGCAGAGGCACATGGCATTCCCTGCCTTGACTTGCACTCGGACTTCCCCTTTGACCACAGAATACATACTTCCGACGGTTGCCATCCAAATGAAGAAGGTCATGAGCTTTTATGCAAAGCAATCGTGAAGAAGCTTCGTGATATTATGGTATGAATTAACTCGTACATTTAAACGTTTGTTTTTGAAAATAATTATTTACATTTAAGGCTAAAACAATGAAAAAACGCGCTTTGATTTATATAATAGCGGCAGGATTGCTTTGGGGTACTTCGGGTATCTTCGTGCATTACCTATCGCCATTCGGATTTTCACCTTACGAGATGTCGCTCGTGCGAGGTACTGTGTCATTTCTCGTTATGGCAGGCTATGCATTGATTTTTAAAAGAAACTTGTTTTGCGTAAATTTCCGACAGCTTTTGCTTTATATCGGGATAGGCATCACCCTATTTGCAACTGCAAGCTGCTACTACTCTGCGATGCAGCTGACGAGCGTATCGACCGCGGTAGTGCTGATGTATACCGCGCCGATATACGTAACGGTTATCTCCGTTTTGTTTTTAGGCGAGAAATTCTCACACGGTAAGGGGGTTGCCATCGGTATTATGCTTATCGGGTGCTGCTTCGTTTCGGGACTTATCGGCGGATTTAAATTCAACCTTATCGGTATTCTTATCGGCGTGCTCTCGGGTATAACCTACGCCGCATACAATCTTTTAACGAAGATTGCTCTGAAGGGAGGCGCGAATGCCATATCGGCAACGGTTTACGGTTTTCTCTTTATGTCACTCACAGCGCTGATATTCGCAAGTCCGAAGGACGTTATAACGCACGCGGCAGTGAAGCCCGCAGTGACGCTGCCTCTCCTTATAGGACTCGGCATTTTTACCTTTGTTTTACCGTATTTTCTTTACACGCTCTCGATGCGCGACCTCTCTGCGGGTACTGCATCCGCGCTCGGAATAATTGAGCCTATGGCGGCGTGCGTATTCAGCTTCGCGCTACTCGGTGAGAAGCTTAACGTATTTTCGGTGCTCGGTATCGTACTTATACTCGGAGCGGTATTTTTGCTCAGCTTAGCTGAAAGCAAGGTTAAAGACGAAGACGATATGACAGCGAATACCAACGTTGGCTGCGAGGTATACGCGACCGAGAGCAAGAACAAGGTTAGGTAAAACAAATGAAAAACAAGAGAAATAAAAAATTCGGTGCCGCCTTCGGTGAGGCAATAGCTGAAATTATACTGACTCTGATCGCCGCCGCTATCGGCTTCGGTATCTTCAAGCTCTTCGGCGCATCCGATGAATTTATCGGAAGAAACTCCGACCTTATGATACTCTTAGGGCTCTTTATACCCGCGCTTGCACTGGCGGCGGTTATCGTAGTTCTTATGAAAATTTTCGGTGAAAAGAAGCCGAAGAAAAAGGAAAAGACACTTGATATAATTCTCGATACCGACGTCGGCTCGGACTGCGACGATATGATGGCGCTCGCGTACCTCATTTATGCGAAGAGAAATCTCTCGGTTGATATCAAGGCTATTACGCACTCGAACACCTGCCCCGAGGGTATACCCACGATACGCGCTCTGTTTCGGCACCTCGGTGAGGCTGTGCCGCCAATCGGCAAGCCCGAAGGGGAGATCGCTACCTACGATAAGTATGCGGGGGCTGTTACCGAGAAATTTGCGGACAAAGAGTGCTACGCCGAGGCGGAGAACGCCGTTTCGGTTATGAGGCGCGCTTTGACAGAAAGCTTTGACGCCGTTATCCTCGGTGTCGGCCCTATGACGAATATCGCGGCACTGCTCGAAAGTGCTCCCGACGATATAAGCTCGCTTGACGGTATTTCCCTCGTTCGCGAGAGGTGCAGAAAAATCGTGCTTATGGCAGGTGACTTCGTGAGCGGTAAGCCCGAGTGGAACGTCAAGCTCGATATCCCCGCTATGCAAACGGTAGTAAAAAAATCTCCCGTACCGATAGCGTTCCTGCCGTTCGAGGTAGGTCACGGTATGATAACCGGCAAGCCCGTTATGGATGCCTTCGGTGAGGAAAATCCCCTCTCGCTCTCGTTTACACGCTTCCCCGGAACGGATAAGCTCGGCGGCAGACACTCGTGGGACCCCGCGACAGCCGTATTTGCCGTGCTCGGTGACTCGGAATACCTGACCGAGGGTAAGCCGCAAACCGTTACAGTTACTGACGAGGGCGTCACGCTTGCGACTCCCGAGCGTGGCGGTATGCACACCGTTATCTCGGTGAACGTCCGCGAGGGAGAGAGCGAGGCTGACGCCAAGACGCGAGTCGCGGCTTATATCGACGGATGCGCTATGGAAATATACAATAAATAATACGAGGTGGCAATATGATAAAACGAACGGCAAGACAGATAATTAGACTCGTAGCATTAATACTTACGCTCACACTTCTTTTCTTAACGCTTACGTCCTGTGAGGCGAGGCGGTTTGGTTTTGGCAGTCAAAAAATAACCGACCCTCTGGAATACGGTGACTTCGGCGTTATCGACGCGCCCACATTCTTCCCCGAAAAAACGGAAGGATTTACCGTTAACTCATACTCGTTTACGCTTGAGCTTTATTTTGAAACCTGCTACGAGCTGTTTCTCGACCTTACAGTGAGCCGTGAGCAGCTTGAAAACCTCATAGCTAAGGCTAGGATTCAGACAGGCTTCAAATACGAGGAAACCGCATTTTACGACACAAGCTACCGCGAAATAGTTTACTCGGATTACTACGCAGAGGGCGCAACCGATGACTCTACGGGTGAAAAGTCGGTTGGCTACGCGCTGATAGAAAAGGTTATATTCAACGAAACGTCGGGAAATATTATCTACGTTTCATTCGTTGCAAACGATTGGGGCGTTTATCCCCTCTCAGCCGTCGAATATTTCAACAGATTTAAAATTGATGAAACAGAATACGTAAAGCATCTTAACGATGATAAATACGGAATTTAAGGAGATAAAAATGAAAAAGAAACTATATAAACTCTCAATTATTATGCTGATAATCGCGCTCGGCATACTTCTCTTCAACTATTTCTTCTTCCACTTTGTAACCGACGAGGGCATCACTCTCATCTGGCATCCCGAAGCGGGCAAGCCCTTCGTTGCAGAGCTTATCGGTGACCTTGCCGTGCTCTTTATATTCGGTAGTGTCGTATCGGCACTTGCAGGCGCCGTTCTTTTCGGAGAGAAAAAGAGCGATGAGTAGTTTTTCCGCTTCAGCAAAATATATTACTCATCCAGACTTTGAATATGAAGTGCCGAAAAATCTCTTCCGCAAGGAAGCGCAAGGTAAATTCCCCGCGGAAGACAACGAAATATATTTAAACAGGCATATAATTTTCAGAAAAAAATTCACGCTGTCGGATATAGATGACGCAAAGCTTCTTATAACCGCCGACGATTATTACAGACTTTATATAAACGGACGCTTCGTAACGAGCGGTCCTGCGCCATCCTATCCATGCTGCTATTATTACAATGAAATCGACGTATCGGAGTATCTTACCTCGGGTGAGAACACCGTTGCAATTCACGTATATTATCAGGGACTTATAAACCGAGTCTGGGTTTCGGGGGACAGGCGCTGCATGCTCCGCCTTGAACTTTTGGTGGGCGGCAGGACCGTGCTCGTGAGCGATGAGAGCTGGCGTTGCCATAACCACACGGCTTACACAGCGCTCCACGAGATAGGCTACGAGACAGCCTTCACCGAGATATACGACTCGCGTTCTCCCGAGTGCGATTTTTATCTCCCCCGCTTTGACGACTCGGAGTGGGAGAGCTCCGTAATATATAAAAACGCAGATTATAAGCTGATACCTCAGCCGACAAAGCAGCTTATTTACTACAAAGCAGAGCCAAAAATCATAGAAAAACGTGATACGGGTGTATATATTGACTTCGGGCAGGAGCTCGTCGGCTATATTTACGCCGAGATGAAGGGCAAGGCGGGCGACACCGTTATACTTCACACGGGTGAGGAGCTGACCGATAACGGCTCAGTCAGATATAACCTCAGATGCAACTGCGTATATGAGGACAAATGGATACTCTCGGGTGGGCTTGACAAGCTTAATCAGTTTGACTACAAGGCTTTTCGCTATGCCGAAATAATACTCCCCGAGGGGGCGGAGCTTCTCGACGTTTATATGATAGTACGGCACTATCCTTACGTAAGGCGCGCGAGCTTTTCATCTCTTACTCCCGACGAGGAGAAGATCGTAGAGCTATGCGAAAACACGATCAAGTATTGCATGCAGGAGAACTTCGTTGACTGCGCTACGCGCGAGAAGGGACAATACCTAGGCGACGTTACTATCGCGGCGCGCTCGCACGCAGTCCTCACGGGGGATACCTCAATGATGAAAAAGGCCATTCTCGACTTCTGCCACTCCTCTTTCATATGCGAAGGTATTATGGCGGTATCCACCTCGTCCTTTATGCAGGAGATAGCAGACTACTCGCTTCAGTTCCCCGCTCAGGCACTCTGGGTATACAAGACGGACGGCGACATCGAATTTTTACGCCGTGTCGAGCCTTACATGACGGGCGTGTTAAATTATTTCAAGAAATATATGGGTGAAAACGGACTCATTTCAGCCCTTACGGAAAAATGGAATCTCGTTGACTGGCCGAAGAATCTCCGCGACGGATACGTTTACCGCGAGCGCGAGGGTGATCTGCACAACGTGCTGAACGCATTCTTCTGCGGTTTCCTTGACTCTATGGACGAGCTATACAAAATTCTTGGCAAGGAAAAGACAGGGCTCACAGAGAAAGCCAAGGCGAGCTTCATACAAACGTTTTACTCCGCGGCTGACGGACTTTTTACCGACGACACCGCGCACAGCCATATTTCCCTGCACTCTAATATCCTCCCCCTGCTCTTTGATATAGGTACCGAGGATGGGGCGCTCTTTGAAAGACTCATCTCTTACATAATGGAAAGACGACTCACCGCAAGCGGAGTTTACATGGCATACTTTGCTCTCGCGGCGCTGAAACGGCACGGACGGATGGATCTTTGCCGCGAGCTTATCTCGGACAAGGGCGCTTGGCTTAATATGATAGCCGAGGGCGGCACTACCGCATTCGAGGCGTGGGGCAAGAACCAAAAATGGAACACCAGCCTCGCTCACCCCTGGGCAACGGCTCCGATAATAATTCTTGCCGACGGTGCTACTCCATACTGATTGACTTTTTTTAAAAAAAGAAGTATAATAAACATTGCACGAAAACAATTTAAAGAAGAATAAACCTAATGAATAATTTAGCTTTTACACACAATTTTAAACTTAAAGAAGAGCCGTTCCGACTTATTGAGTCGGGCAAGAAGACTATTGAGCTCAGGCTCTACGACGAAAAAAGGCAGCGCGTTAAGGTTGGTGACACTATCGTTTTCACGCTTGACGGCAACCTCGCGCACACACTTACAGCCACGGTAGTAAAGCTCCACCTCTTCGACTCGTTTGAAGCTCTTTATAAGTCACTCCCCTTGGAGCTATGCGGCTACACCGAGGAGAATATCGCATCGGCTCACCACTCGGATATGGATAAATACTATTCCCGCGAGGAGCAGGACTGCTTTGGCGTTGTCGGAATAGAAATCAAGCTAAAGGACAGAAAGATGAATAAAAAAGGAATATACGTATTTGACCTCGACGGAACTCTCGCAAACTCTATGCCCTATTTCAAGCGCGCTATGCTCAGTATCGCGGACGACGAGGGTATAGAGTATGACGATGAGCTTATAAAAATACTCACGCCACTCGGTTACGTGGGCGGCGCGAAATACTATATCGAAACCTACGGCGTTGACGCAAGCGTTGAGGAGCTTTGCGAGAAGGTGCGCTCGCGCCTCGCTTTTGAGTATACCTATAATATCAAGCTCAAGGACGGTGTAAAAGAATATATCAAAGGACTTGCAAAAGCAGGCTGCCGACTCTTTGTGCTGACCGCAAGCCCTCACTCCGTTACCGACGTTTGCTTAGCGAACAATGGCGTTTTCGGTCTTTTCGAGAAGATATGGTCGGTCGAGGACTTCGCTCTTACGAAGAGTGACACGCGCATATTTTACGAGGTGGCAAAGACCATCGGCTGCGAGCCGTCCGAGGTGCATTACTTTGATGACAGTCTTATCGCTCTCGAGAACGCAAAGGCTGCCGGCTATATCACCTACGGCGTTTACGATTCGCAGACCGACGAAGAGCTGATCAGAATGCGCGACGAGCTTTCAGACACGCTCGTTATGAGCTTCACCGAGCTGATTAAATAAAACCGCAAAACAAAAAAAGACCTTTCGGTCTAAAAAACTTCATTAAAAAAGATATGACGAAAAGACTTTTAATTATTGACGGGCATAACCTGCTCTTTCAGATGTTTTTCGGGATGCCCTCGCAAATCGCGGGCAAGGACGGACGGCCGATACAGGGCGTTATCGGATTCGTGGGCGCGGTTAACAGGCTTATAGATATGCTTGCGCCGACTCACGTTGCCGTGATATTCGACAGTGAAACGCAAAATCCGCGCTTTCAGCTGCTCGATGAGTACAAGGCTAACCGCCCCGACTACTCGGCTCTTCCCGATGATGAAAACCCGTTCTCGCAGTTGCCGGATATTTACCGCGCGCTCGACTTTATGGGTATAGCTTACGCCGAGGCGCAAAACGCCGAGTGCGATGACATTATCGCAAGCTACGCGCTGACGAGCGACGCAGATACCGAGGTCTATATCTCCTCGTTTGACAGTGACTATTTCCAGCTCATCACACAGCGTGTCAAAATTATACGATATAAGGGTGCCGCGAGCATTATATGCGACAAGGAGTACATAAATAAAAAGCTCGGCATCGAACCCGAGCTTTACGCAGACTATAAATCCCTCGTAGGCGACACGGCGGACAATATCCCCGGCGTGCGCGGTATAGGTCCGAAGACAGCGGCAAAAATAATAAACAGCTACGGTGCGCTTTGCGACCTTCTCTCCGACACCTCGGTCGTATGCGAGGAAAAGCTTCGCGCCTCCCTTGAGGAGAGCCGCGAGATACTCCTGCGGAATATAGCGCTCATCCGTCTTGACGCTCACGCGCCGCTGCCGTTCAGCTTAGGTGAGCTCGTGACACCCGCCGTAAGATACAGAACTATGGACATAATCCACGGAATAAATATATAGTTTTGTAAATAGTTGTTTTTAAATAAAGGTATATAAACTCAATATGGCTTTGCCGTGACCGCATTTTCCGGCTATACGGCAAGCTCTGCATTTCAAGATAAAAAGGAGAAGAAATGAAATTCAAGGACGTGATATGGGTACTCTTCATCTCAATGGTACCGCTTATTGAGCTCAGGGGCGCTATTCCCGTTGGAACGCTACTGGGGCTTCCTTACTATATAAATTACGCATTGGCGGTGTTTGGGAATCTCATTCCCATTCCGTTTATCCTGCTCTTTATACCGAAAATACTCGATTTTCTCGAGAGGTTCAAACTTTTCCGCCCGATAGTTCAGTGGCTGCACAGGAAGGCTGACAAGAATCGCTACAAGATTGATAAGAATGCCGAAAACGCCAATATAGCGGCAGAGTCTACCGATACCGCGCAGGAGCAGGCAAGCGAAAATCCCGATGGCATCAAAGGTGAAAAACTTGACACGGATAGCGCCATCCTTGCAAAAGAGGAAAAAGAGTCCTCAAAAAAAGAAAGAAGCAGAATGTCTGCCGCGACATTCCTCGGGCTTATGCTCTTCGTTCTTCTTCCCCTCCCCGGAACAGGTGCGTGGACGGGCGCCCTCGTTGCCTCGCTCTTCAACTTCCCAAGAGTGAAATCCTTCCTCTCGATAGCCCTCGGCGTTATGGGCTGCGGAATTATTATGTGCCTCGCAAGCTACGGCGTGCTCGGCTTCCTTTCGTTCTTGCTGTAACACTTGCATTTTTTCTGCAACACATTTTCAAAGTTAATAACCAATAAAAAAGATCGCCTCAGCCGAAATAACTCGACACGGGGTGATCTTTTTTCTTATATTTGCACCGTCAGCTCGGAAAGTAAGCCATATACATTTTGAAAGCTCTTCCCAACATTGCTCTTAGTCCTCAAGCTCAAAGCTCACGTCTTTATCGGAATAAAATTGCCCGAGCGAAAAATCATCACCCGTCTTACAAACGGCGCTTCCCTCAAGCCATACGGCGCACATACCGATAAGCGAATCGGAATTGAATTCATTTGCAACAAAAGCGCCGTATGATGCAAGCGCAATCTCAACGCAGCTTTTCTCGGCGGAGGCAACGAGAAGCTCGTTTAGTGAATTATTACAAATACCCGTTTTCGAATCAATAAACATATGCGCGCTCTCGCCGTCAGAATACATATAATAGCCAATTGAGCCGAGTCCTAAGGTTGGATAGCTTTTAAAGGTTGCCGAAGCAATTTTTCCCTCGTAGGATGCCACGCAGACAGGGTAAACCTTATCTACGTATTTTCCGTACACGGTAAACGAGTATTCATTTTCGCGCTCATCCAGATTACGCGAATATCCGTCATAAGAGCTTATCGCTCCGTACGTCATATTTTCCGCAATCATCGCTTCCGCTATACCGTCAAGAACAAAGGCGTTTTCGAATACGCCGAAATCAAGATACCTTTCACCGCCAAAGGATGCCGCAAATGCTTTATACTCTTCGGATATCTCAAGTCTTACGGTGTTATTACCGAGAAGCTTTAAGCTTACAGCCTCAGGATCGGATGCATATCTTGCGGCAGCTTTGCATATCTCAGCCGACTCTGCATCCCTTTTCGGGTCGTTCATTTCGGCATAGGCATCTTCGTCTGCGGAAAACAGACTGTCATACCACTCAAGAACTATGCCGAGATAAAGAAATCTTGAGCCGCTCTCTTCCATAGTCAGAAGCGCCGAATAAAGGAAGGGGTCAACCTCGATATCCTCTCCCACATGATGATTAATATAATAAAGGTTGCGTTTGCCCAAATGCTCAGTATTGGACGACAAAAGACTACAAAACCTATCAAGCGAATCCGAATAAAGCTTTGCTATGCGCCTATTGTCACTTGATGCGGATGCGCCCGATGCGCCTATGTCGTAGTGCAATATGAACAGGTCCGAATACACTCCGTTCGCATCGATCTCGACGTATCCCTTACTGTTTCCAAAAAAGGCGACCGCAGCATAAACGATTGCGGTTATTCCGAGCGCGAGAAGTACGGCTACGGCAATCAGCCTTAAAGTTTTATTATTCTCTGTCAGCTCTGCTTTTATAACGGGCTTCACCGTCGGTCGCTTATCCTTTGCATTTTTTGCCATCTTCTGTTTCCTTTTCGGATATTTCTTATTCTAAAGTTAAGCCCGCCTCACTCCCGAAGCTGCGTGACAGATCGGGAATAAGACGAGCCTTAATTAGTCTTGATTAAAGTAATGCCGAAAGCAAACCAATACCAAATATGGCTATTATAGAGCCAAGCGTTGCAAGTCCTGCAAATGCTCCGCGTCGGCAAGCCTTATAATTCTTGATATGCTTATGTTTCTTGAATATAGCTCCCGCTATAAGTCCAACAGGGGCAAGAAGGAACGAACCCAGAGTATACCACTTGCTTCCCGTATCGTGGATAGGAGTGTCGAGAATATACTCGCCTGCGGGCATCTGCTCGGTTTCGTCGGCTTCCGCCTTCTCCTCTTGCACGCCGGTATCGTTTATACCCTTGATTACTACCGATCTCGGAGTTTTTCCGGATTCGCGTATTCTCTTATATTCCTCGATCTCCTTCTCGTTTCCGTAAACAAAATGCTTATTACCTATGTCAACAAGAGTCGGTTTATCTGTCGAATAATCGTGCACCGACGGATCGTAGGTAAAGAGTATCTTATCCTTCTCGAGCTTGGGATCGGGAATCGGAATAGCGGAAATCAGCGAACGGGTGTAGGGATGGAGCGGGAATTTGAAGAGCTCCTCCGCCTCTGCGATCTCAACGATATCGCCCTTATAGATAACACCTATTCTGTCCGAAATAAATCTTACGATAGAAAGGTCATGCGCTATGAAAAGATAGGTAATATTCTTTTCCTTCTGGAACTTCTTAAGAAGATTGAGTACCTGAGCGCGGATAGACACGTCAAGAGCGGAGATCGGCTCGTCTGCAACGACAAGCTCAGGCTCCATAACCATCGCTCTCGCGATACCTATTCTCTGCCTCTGACCGCCCGAAAACTCGTGCGGATATCTTGTCAGATGCTCGGGGAGCAATCCAACCTCCTTGATCATATTCTCGACCTTTTCAACTCTTTCCTTCTCATCAGCGAAAAGATGGAAATTGTAAAGTCCCTCGGATATAATATAATCTACGGTTGCACGCTCGTTCAACGATGCTGCAGGGTCCTGGAATATCATCTGCACGTTTCTTATGACTTCTTTTTCAAGAGATCCGGGAATCTTGCCCGATATTCTGACACCCTTATACTGTATCTCACCTGCGGCGCAGGGATTAACACGGATAACGGCTCTGCCTATCGTAGTCTTTCCAGAGCCCGATTCTCCAACGAGTGAGAAGGTCTCACCGCGATAGATATCAAAGGATGCGTTCTTAACTGCTCTTACGGCTCTGTCACCCTTTCCGAACGTTATGTCAACGCCCTTCAAGGATACAAGTATTTCCTTACCGTTATCGTCTACGGTGCCGTTTTCCGGAAGATGCTTCGGGGCGGATAGATTTTTATTGAATTCCATGTCAAGCACCTCCTACAGAGCTTCCGGCATCACTGCTGCCGACGTTTTCAATATTGAACACACGAAGAAGCTTCTCGTGAGTATTAAAGAGTATCTCGGGTTTTTCGATCTTAGGAGCTCTCGGGTCAAGAAGCCAGGTCTTCGCATAATGCGTGTCACTGACCTTGAACATAGGAGCTTCCATAAGAGTATCAAGCTTTAAGCAATAAGGATTTCTCGGCGCAAACGCATCACCGACGATATCGTTATAAAGCGAGGGAGGAGTTCCCGATATGGAATAAAGCTTGGTGTTTCTCTCCGCAAGCTGAGGCAAGGAAGAAAGAAGCGCCCATGTATAGGGATGCTTCGGATCGTAGAATACGTCCTCTACCGTTCCGAGCTCTATTATCTGACCTGCGTAAAGAACGGCAACTCTCTCGGCAATATTCGCAACAACGCCGAGGTCGTGCGTGATAAATACTATCGTGTAACCGAATTCCTTTTGAAGATCCTTGATAAGCTTGAGTATCTGAGCCTGGATCGTAACGTCAAGCGCCGTAGTAGGCTCGTCGCAAATAAGTATCTTCGGCTGGCAAGAGAGCGCAATAGCAATAACTATTCTCTGGCGCATACCGCCCGAATACTGGAATGGATAATCGTCAAATCTTGACTCTGCATTGGGAATTCCCACCTTTTTCATAAGAACGAGAGCTCTTTCTCTCGCCTCAAGCTCGGAGCATCCCTGATGCTTGATAATAATGGAAGTGATCTGCTTACCTATGGTAATTATGGGGTTAAGCGAGGTCATAGGGTCCTGGAAGACCGTTGCGATCTTTCTACCTCTTATCTGACTCCAGTCCTTTGCGTACTTGATCTCCGCAAGGTTAACGACGCATCTTCCGTGAAGAATATCGTCATCACTGTAGCCAAGATATCTGACTCTGAACACTACCGTTCCGAAAATGCTGTTTCTTACATCCTCGGAATCAAGGTCCGCGCCCATTATCATACCGCGCTTAACGGCGGAAATGAGCTTGAACATAAATTTAAGACGGCTGTAAAGTCCGTATCTTCCTACCGAGAGGTAGATCTCCTTTGCAAGTACAAAGTTTCTCTGGCTCATCTCTTCGGTGATCTCGTGAGAGCATAACTCACTGTACTCGGCCTTAAGCTGAGCAAGCTTCGCGCGATAGCTTTCAACATAGGCTTTATCGCCACGCGCCTTAGCACGGTTTTCTTTGATTATTCTCTTCTTTTCACTCTCAAGCTCGGCAATAGCGGCAGCATAACCCTTGATAGCCGCTTCAGCCTCCTTGTATTTGTCCTTTTCCTTCGAGCGATCGAGAGTCTGCTTCTTATTGAAGAGCTCGGTCTTCTTGAATGTAAGGTCTTCTATGCTTTTGCGGATTCTCTCCTCGTTCTCGGAGTCGAGTCCCATCTTGCGTTTATGCTCAGCCTCGAGCTCCTTGATCTGACGGTAGACCTCGGCGCCGAATTCGCGCTTTGAGTGACGGTTGAGTATAGAATGAGTCATCATAATCAGCTTCTTATCAAAGCCGCCGACTCTTACGTTCGTTTCAGACAGCTCGTCGTCGTTAAATACTATTGAGCCGTCGCTGATAAATCCGTTCTGATCGAGCATTCCCGCGAAGGTCTTTGTAAATACCGACTTTCCCGAGCCCGATTCTCCAACGATTGCGATAGATTCGTTTTCATAAAGATCAAGCGAGATACCTCTTATCGCGGTAAGCACTCTTCCGCGCACGCGGAATTTTACCTTAAGGTCCTTGATCTCGAGTAATTTCTTTCTGTTTTCCACGGCTGCCTCCTACATATGCGTCCTCGGGTCTGAAGCATCACCGAGATTCTGACCGACAACGTAAAGCACGACTGTTATAATAGAAGCAATCGCAACAGGGCTCCAGAACTCAAACTCCCAACCGGAAGTTACCATCGAATTCTGCGCAGCCTCGATTATCTTACCGAGTGACATATCAGTAAGACCCATTCCTATATAAGAGAGGAATACCTCGTATGATATATAAGAAGGAATCTCGGTCGCCATAAGAGTTACTATTACGGACGTCATAAAGGGAAGAATATTCTTCGTAGCTATGCGCCAGATAGGGGTTCCAAGGCATCTTGATGCAAGATTGTACTCTCTGTCTCTTATAATAATAACCTGCGTTCTTATGAAGTAAGCGATTGAAAGCCAGCCCGTTACGGTCAAGGCGAATACCATCGACCAGAAGGATGCCGACATAATAAGAACGATAACCGAAATAAGAAGTATATAAGGTACGTTTGCTATAATGTTGTATACCTCTGTCATTATCATATCTACCTTCTTCGAGAAGCCCCATACCGCGCCGACGAGAACGCCGATAGTCATATTGATCAAAGCGCAAACGAGGGCAAGAGAGATAGATATGCTCGAGCCATACCAGATAGCGTCAAAGGTGGATTCACCCGACGCGCCCGTTCCGAGGATCCACTTGAGTCCAAAGCCGAATTTTTCAATAGCGGCACCGGGACGAAGGTGCTTCGAGGTGGGATCGAGGAGGTTAACAAAGGGATCGTATTCGGGATCGTATCCCGTGAGAAGCGGATAAATATAGGTAAATACTACGATAAGTCCGAGAAGCGCAAGGATTATTATATTGAGCTTGTTCTTGAAGAACACACGGAAAACCGACTGCCAATAAGAATATCTCGGCGCTGTTATACGCTCGGATTCAAGCTCGTCATTGTCAACTCTGGCGAAGAGCTCTGCTTCAGACAGACCGAGCCCGTTAAGATCTATAAGCTTTTCTTCCATCTTACTTTCCTCTCTTCGTCGTAAATGAAATTCTCGGATCAACAAGACTCATAAGAATGTCTCCGAGTATGATTGAAACTACCGAAAGCAATGCGTAGAACAGTGTTACGCCGACGATAACACCGTTATCGTACTTGTTGATAGCCTCGGTAAGAAGGTTACCTGTACCGGGAACGACGTATACACGCTCCGTAATAATTGCTCCGACAAGCGCTCCGAGCACGCTGCCCGGGATACCGTGAACTATGGGAATAATCGCGTTCTTAAGAATGTGCTTCGAGAATATCTCACCCTCGGAAAGACCGCCCGAGCGGGCAAACTTAACGTAATCCGAGTTCATCTGGTCTATCATATAACGTCTGAGCCACTTCATAAGCGAAGCAACCGAAGGCAACGCAAGAGATATGATAGGAAGGATATACATCATCCAAGTCTTATTCTGCAGGTCAAACCTCGTGGGAAGTCCTACCGCTCCGCCGATCGCCTTGAACAAGAAGATGTATGCAAGCGAGGGCACTGCAATAATGAATACGATATAGATAGTTCCGAGCTTATCAATAAGCTTGTCCTTCTTGAGCGCCATAAGCGTTCCGAGCGGTATTGCAAGCACGTACGCCATAATGACGGAAATGATACCTATAACGAAAGAGAAGCCTATCTTCGACGAGCTGTCCTTATACGTCGTTATCGACGTGTAATCATCGGTAAAGCAATTCTTCTCAACGAGCGTTCCGTTCGCAAGAGAACCCGGAATATACACCGCAGAGTGCAGATTATCCGCACTTTCGTTTACATATCCCGTAGGATAATGCACCACAGAGTTCTTGAAGCTACCCTGAGATGATACCATAGTATCGAATACGTCAATACCGTTATTTACAGTATACGAAGTTCCAAGACTGATCTTGAAAAGGTTCTGATGAATATAGGGGAATGAGGAATCAAAATACAAAATGTATTTGTGTCTTGTTCCGTTACCCATTATTGCGGGAGAGAACTTCTCTCCTCCGTAGACGGGATCGTGAAGAGTAAATGAAAGACCTCTGTTTTCAATATCCTCTTCTACGTAATGAATATTGTCAACCGTTACAAGTCCCGTTATATAATCCCAAAGACGGCTGATCAAAGGGATATCCTTAGCTGCATAAAGGCGAGGCTGTCCACCTTCCTTATAACGCTTTGTTCCGGGCATATAATCACCGGGAAGCCTTACGACCTTGTAGCCGCGGCTCTCGTACTTTTCTTCAAATTTATCAATCATAACCGACGTCTTCGCGCTGTCGAGCGAGCCATCGATCTTTCCGCCGATAACAGAAACCTCGGAGTATTCCTCCTCAGTCAGTTCTCCTGCGGCTTGCAGCTCCTTGAGATAATCGGTATACGGAACGTAATCAAGGTATCCGTACTTTTCCCAGGTCTGCATTTTATATATTTCTTTGTTATTGCTTTTTTGCTTCTGATAAACACCGTCGGTGGCAAATATCAGGTTTCTGTCTAGACACGTGTATATAAGCAGCATAACGATAGCAACCACTATTACTACCGATAACAGGCCGCGCAGAATACGGCCGAGTAAATATTTAGTCATAATTATAACTCTCTTTAAAGGCACGATAAGAGGGTGAAAAATCACCCTCTATCGCTTTATTGGTTTTTATTCTATTATACTCTTTTAAGTATTAGAATATACCGATACACTTGGTCATATATCCTGCGTATGCGGGAAGGAATGTATCGAGGTAGGTCTGAGGATCACCGTAGTCGGGTCCCCAACCGGAAAGGTCGTACATATCGTAGTTAGCCTGATCTCCGGTAAGTGTGTCGTAACCTGCATAGTACCATTCGTCAGCGGTTGCGCACTCAACAAGGTTAACCTTAACCTTGCCTTCAAGAGCGGTCTCGATGGACTGCTTGTAAGCGTTCTCCTTGTTCTTCCATGTCTGGCTGATGGTAAGAGTGGGAACGTCGATATAGATGGGCTTTTCAGCGGAAACTTCGATACCGATAGCTGCAAGCTCTTCAATTGCCTTGGTGAGCTCAGCCTTAGCGTTCTCTACGTTGTACCAGCCGTCAAATCCGTCAGAGGAGCCTGCGCCGCCTTCAGCGGTGGGATCCCAAACCTTGATCTTGATGCCGTCAGCATCGATCTGGTCCTGCATGATCTTACCGTACATAGTACCAACGCCGTAGGTCTTATCAACGCCGTTGATCTTAACGGTGATCTCCTCGGTAAGAGATACGAAGTTACCGGGAGTATAGGTGTTACGAAGTGAGTTATACTTAAGATCCTCACCTACGCCCTGAGCATTGTAAGTAGCTCTGTCGGTAGCGAAGGATATAGCACGTCTGAAGCTTGCGTTACGGAGAGCTGCGATAGTTCTCTCTCTCTCGGTAGCATTCTTGGGAGACTCAAGAGCGTTGTCGGAAACAACGTTGTTATGAGCCGCACGGTTTACGTTGTAGAATGCCATGAACGAGGTAGCGTCGGTAGAAGAAACATAGCCGTAAAGCTCGAAGTAGGTCTTGTCGCTGTTAGGAGCCTTGTCTTTTCTAGCCTCAACGAGAGCGGAAGCGTTAAGTCCTGCACCGTCAAGAGCGCCGGTCTTCATATCCTTGTAAGCTCTGAGAACGTCTTCACCGTCGTCATAGAGCCAAGTGATCTTGTTGAGCTTGATGTTAGCTGCATTCCAGTAGCTTGCGCTCTTCGTGAATACGATAGAGTTCTTAGCAACGTTGGAAGTAACGGTGTAAGGACCGCAGTATGCGATAGAGTCGGGACCCTTAGCATAAACGTAGGTCTCAGCAGCAGGATCATATTCTGCGCCGAACTTACCACCCTTAGCAACGTAGTATTCACGGCTCATAGGAGCGAATACGCCGTATCCAAGGTAAGTAAGGAAGTAAGATGTGGGCTGGCAAAGAGTGTAGGAAACCTCGTTGGTCTCTGCATTTGCCTTAACGCCAACCTTAGTGAAGTCGGTAACAGTACCGTCAATGTACTCGGAAGCGTTAACGATGAGTCCCTGAACGAGATACTCAAGTCCGCCTGCTGCATCGAGCATGTGCTGGAAGCCTGCTACGAAGTCATCAGCCTTAACGTCAGCAACCTTGTTGCCCTGAACGTCAGTCCAGATAGCACCGGTTCTGATCTTGAAGGTGTAGGTCTTGCCGTCTTCGGATACTGTCCAGCTCTCAGCAAGAGCGGGCTTAAGGTTACCCTCTGCGTCATACTCTACAAGTCCGTCATAGGTGTTAACAAGTGCCTCGGAGTCAACTGCCTTAGAGGTAGCAAGAACGTCCCAGTTGGAAGGATCGGATGTGTAAATAAGCTTATACTCATCCTTAAGGGTATAACCCTTCTCAGCAAGGAAGGTCTCTGCCCATTCAGCGTATGTGCCTGTGCCCTTAAGCTCAGCCCATTTAGCCTTCATGGTATCTCTGTCTGCAGAGGTGAGAGGATTGGTAGCTACGAGAGCATTGTGATATCTGTAGGAGTCGTTACCCCAGAGAGCAAAAGGAACGGTGTAAGGAGCTACGCGAGATATAGCGTAGTTACCGCCGTTAGAGTAAATAGGAAGCATAACTGCAGCTTCCATAAGCTTTGCCTCCGCGATCGCCATGAGCGCGTATCTCTTGGATACGTTCGTCTCTTTCTTTGCTACTTCATATGCAGCATAGAAATCACCGAGAATGTCGTCGTAGATCTTCTGCGACTTTTCGTCGTAGTCTGTGTACTGCGCGTAAGGATCAACGTATGTTACAGGTTTATCATCATCCTTGTTCTTATCCTTGCAGGATACAAGAAGAGAGAAAGCCATAACCAAAACGAGAAGGAGCGCAATAAGTTTTGTCTTGGTCATTTTTCAATGTCCTCCAAATAAAAATTTTATATATAGCGCTAAGCGCAATATAACGAAGCGATTTTTGCATCGTGCGATGCTGATTTAAAACAGTAAAATTATCATTATCTTTCCGTGATTGACTTTCTATGCCCCCGAGGGGTGCCCTCGGGGCTTTTGGTTTTCGGGGAGAAAACAAAAAGCGCGAAAGACGCAGCTACGCCGCGCCTTTCACGTAAAAATGCGAGAGAAACGGGTACCGTATCCGCCGTCTATAATAATTAAAGTTACTTGATTATACTATGATAATTTCCTTTTGTCAATACTTTTATTCGATAAAATTTATATTTTCGGCAATCTTTCAAATTTTACACAATTTTTTTCCGAATTTTTAACAATTTTGCATAATTTTGGTTTCAATCTTGCAAATTTACCCTTTTCGACTATGTTATGAGGCGAAATTTGCTTTAATCGCGAAGTCCAAAATGCACGAGAGCTATGTCCTCGTTGAACTGAGCGAGCACGTCGTGACAGTCCTCACCCTTGCCGCCCGCATGGTTGAAAACGTTCGACTCGCGGTAGAAGCTTCCGGGGCCAATGCCCGCAGTATCGCCTGCGTTCAGGTGGTGCGGTCCTTGCATATTTCGAAGGTTGTTCACTATCTTGAGCTCGAACTCGTTTTCCCCCTTTATTATATAGTCGGAGATATCGACCTCGTATGGGGCGAACATTTTCGTCGCGACAGCCTTGCCGTTGATACTGAGGTGGATCGCGTTCATTCCAACGCCGTAAAGCTTCACGCGCTTATTAGTGTTTTCAATATTGAAGGTGCGGCTGAGAGTGAGCGTTCCCGCAAACTCGGGATAACCGCACGCGTCAAGCGACTCGGCAATAACCGTTTTCGGTGTTTCGGTTATTACGGGAGTGCTCTTTATGCGGTAGGACGCCTCCTCGAAGGTATCCATAGGAGAGGTGTGCTTTGCGCCGAAGTCACCGACTATGTATATCGGCTCGATCTCCATATCATATGAGAGCGAGTTCTTCATAGTTTCAAACGCCCAGGACTGCGAGAGGTGCTCGTAGGTCTTATCCGACTGCTTTACCGTCGATTTAATGACGAGCTCGTTCTCCCCTGCCTTCACGGCTCCCGATATATCGAGAAGCTTGAAGCTCTTATCGACAAAGTCGCCGCAGGGCTTGCTCTCTATCTTCATTCCGTTTAGCATAATATCGAAGATTTCGGGGGTTTCTATGCATAAAAACAGTGAACGGGGTACCGCTTCCACAAAAAAACGGTAAATTTGAGTAAGATCTACGGCACGGCGCTTTTCGTTTATTCTCGGGAGAATATCAAGCACGTATCCGTCCCTTGCGATAAGCTCACCGTCAAAATAATAATCGCATCTGTCAAGCGTTATAGAGTTATAGGTCGCGCCCTTTACCTGCCATTCGCCGAGAAGCGAGAGGGGCTCTGTATTTTTCACCTCTGTTCTGCGCGCTCTTGGGGTGTGCGTGTCAATTATTACAAGGCTCTCGGTCGGAGCAAAGCGGTGATCACCGTAGAAATCATAAGTCTCGCCGGTCATGATATCGAGGGCAAGATTTCCGCGGTTGAAGGTCGCGTGGATAGGCGTATCGGTACTGTTTACAAAGTAGTGGATATCGAAGTCCTCAAACTGACGCTTCGTGTATGTAAGATTATTCTCCTCGGTTATCGGGTTTGGCGCGATCTCGTCCGCGGTGACGATGACTCCGCCATTCTTCCGAAATTCGTCGAGTAGTTTTGCGGTATTCGGGAGAAGTCCGAGATTTTCGGGAATCACTACACGGCTATAACGCATATTTCCAACAACAATTTCTGCGCCGCGCACCGAGCCGTGGCGCTCCATAAGTATCTCGTCACCGAGGTGATAGAGGATATGCTTGCGCTCAAGCTTTCTCATATCCGAAAGAAGCGCGTTGTTATAGTGCACGATTTTCTCTTTTACGTCCTTTGCATCCTCACCCGTGCTGCCTTTATACAGCTTCCACGCGGTGCTCTCGGGCTCGATAACGAGGGTATCCGCAACGACCGTTCCCTCGGTGAGGAGCATACCTATTCTCGACATTGAGTCGAAGAATATATTCATATCGCACCACCACGGCTGCTGATAATACATTGCCGGAGGATAATCTCTTTTTCTCAGCCCTCTGAGGGAATAACCCTCAAGGTGAGTGCAAAGCAGGTTTACACCTCTTACCATCTGCCACTCGTAGATGCGCTTGAGCTCACCGTGGGAAACGTTATGTCCGGCAAGGGCAAAAGTCTCGGAGAGTACCTGCTTTTTGCCAAGCTGAGCCGCCGCAGAGCCGACCGCCTTTGGCGTTAAGCACTCGCGTATAGGTCTTCTGAGCCAATCCATTCCCGGTATCGTAAAATACTCGTAGTGAGGCATCGACGCTCCGCTAACGAGCATGGAGCAGAACATACCCTCCTCAAGGAGAAGATGGCCCGTGAACTTATAGCCGTGGCTCTCGCAGAAGTCATATATCTGCTTGAAATAGTTCTCGGAAAACATCTCGGTCACGAGCTTCCAGAAGTCAACACGGGTGCGCTCGTATTCTCCCTCGTCAAAGAAGAGCTCGTTCAAGTGCTCGGTGATTTCGTAGCCGTATTTTTTCAAAAACTCCGACGGGAGAGTTAAGCTCCAGGGGAAGCTTGCTCCGCGCGAGAGCTGAGGCTCGTCGGTGAAGAAGCCCTCAAAGCTATTACCCATACGCTTATAGTATTCTTCGTATATTTCCTCGATGAACTTCCCTATTACCTCGCGGCTGAGGGTATCAACGTAGAAACGGTTTACGTTATAGTAATATCTGTATCCGCCGATCTTAGCGATAGTTCTCGGAGCGTTTTCATTTTCCGCGGTAAGAGGCTCGATAGCAAGAGCCTTCTGCCAATAATCCTCGCCGAGTCCGTTGACCTTGCCGCCGCCAAAGCCCGAGGGCCAGCCGTTTTCGTCATACGCCCAGGGGTGCATACCGCGGGCATTTCCCTCCTCTGACGCCGCTCTGACGTTATCAAACCACTCGTCGCTCATATACTCGGTGAGAAGTCCGCCTCTTGCGTGCATAAAGTAGCCGCCGATACCCGCGTCGTCCATTACGCCTACCTGACGGCGTGTTTCCTCCGTGTCAAGCTTCTCGTTCCACGACCAGAACGGTATCGGACGGTATTTCTTGTCTACGTATTTGAAATTCATATCAACCTCTTAAGAATCTCTTTGATTTTTTCTTTGTCAATTTTTTTATCCTTGCCCTTCATAGTCAGGGTAAGATTGCAAAGCTTAAATACGCCTGCCGCAACCTCGGAAAGACGTTTTGCATCCACGCTTTCGTAACGCTTTTTGCGCTCCTCAACAGAGGAATAATTCGCATTCATAATATGGTTATCGTAGGAAAATGTAAAGTTTAGTTCACGAGAATCGTCATATAGCATATATGCGTTATCAACGTAACCCGCTTTTGTAAATTCGCTCTCAATGCCCGATTTTTCCTTTATCGAGTTCAAGATACCGACGGTCAAGGCTATCGCCTCACAGAGGTCCTTCTCCTTTACCTCGTAGGTGAAATAAAGCGTTCCGATATTCTTATACCGCTCGACAGCTCCGTTTATATCGTAAAAGAGCCCTCTCTTCTCACTCAGCTCAACAAAGAGCCTTGAATTATATCCAGAGAGGAGAAGATCGTAAAGAAGGTCGGTCTCTGCCATCGTGTATTTCGACATATCGATATCAAACGTGAAGCGTACCATATAATAATCGGCGCTCTTAATGCTGATTTTATTCTCGCGGTTACCGAAATTTTTCGGAACGGGTGCGAGATTCTCGCGTTTTTCCGACGTTCCGACGAATGCACTCTCGATAAACTCCGCAAGCGCGTCAAGGTCGGTATCGGTGAAGCTTCCCGTCACGTAGAAGAACATATTCTCACGAGAGAGCGCATTTCGCCTGTACTCCTCGAGTTTCGTCACGCCTATTCTGTCAAGCGCGCGGTTTGTTCCCACGATAGAGGAAGCAAGAGGCGTTCCCTCGAATACTATCTTATTCGTGAAGGTAGCAAGAGAATTTTTATCGTCGCTCTCGCGTATCTCTGCCTTGATACGCCGCCTTTCAGCATCTATATCCTCGCTTTTAAGCGACACGGGGTGCAGTATCTTTGTTATTATTTCGGCTCCCGTTCTGAATTTCTTCGAGCCGCCGCTGACGTAAAACTGCACCATCTCACTATAAGTTGAGGCGTTGAATTCAAGTCCGAGCTTATCGAGAAGTCGATATAGCTCCATACCGTAAAGATAGTTGACGTTCCTTATCAGAATATGCTCGAGGAAGTGGGTGATACCGGAATATTTTTCGTCCTCGTACATACAGCCCGCTTTGACGAACGCGGATATATAAAAACTATGAAGCGCGGGGTTTTTATATGAATATATTCTGACGCCGTTTGCCGTAACTCGCAAAAGCTCCTTTTCGGACATACCGTCACCCCCTTTTTACTCTTTTTTGTATTTTTTTAACTATCTTAGCCTTTTAGGCTTATCAATAAGTCCCGCAAGATAATCAAGCGAAACGTTATAGTATTTTGCAAGCGTAACAAAATGATGCATTGGCATCTCGCGCTTTCCGCTCTCGTAAAGCTGATACTGCTGCCTCGTGATATTCAAGACCTCTGCTATATCCTCTTGTTTTTTATCAGAATCTTCCCTTGTGTCCCTTAATCTTTGATAAACGTACATTTTTTTACTCCGCGTCGGAATTTAGTATTTTAAATATATTATATCACTGTATTTTAAAAAATGCAAGCCGAGGTTACGAATAAGTGCTATTATAATTAATTGATAATTCGTATAAAAAGGGACAAAAAAGCAGATTTTGAGTGCGTAGCAATAAAAACGGCAAGGATACCGTTTTCAGTCCCCTTGCCGCTATTATACCGTATATTTTTTATTTAAAACGTTTTATCTATCTTGAAGCGCATAATTTTTCTGGAGGTGTTCTTCTCAAACTCTACCTCTCGTATCTTGACCTTAGCTACAGCCTTATAGGAAACGTTCTTCGCGTTGACCTTCTTTATCTCTTCCTCAAAGTAGCTTTGAGCGTTCTCGATATTATGGAGCTTCAAGGCGTCGTAGTCGGGGAATATCTCAGCTACGATAAGCTTATTAGACTCGTCTTCTTTTGACACGCCCTCGTACACAACCACCTCGCCGACACCGTAAATGCCCTGGATATCGGTTTCTATCTCCTCGGGGTAAACGTTCTTACCGTTCGAGAGGATTATGAGGTTTTTGCTTCTGCCTGTAATATAAATCCACTGATCTCCGTCGATAACCTTAACGTATCCAAGGTCGCCCGTGTGGAAGAATCCGTCGTCATCAATTACAGCACGGGTAGCAGCTTCTTCACCAAAATAGCCGAGCATTACGTTCGGACCGCGATAGCATATCTCACCCTCGCCCGAATCGTTAGGCTTATCGATCTTAACCTCGCCGCCGATGATGGGCATTCCGACCGAGCCCGTCTTTCTGCACTCGTTTCTGTTGCAGGAGATAAGGGGGGCGCATTCGGTAATACCGTAGCCGTTGAGGATAACCACGCCTATCGACTCAAAGAAGTCGATTATAGACTGATTAAGAGCAGCTCCGCCGCAGATTATCATCTTTAATTCGCCGCCGAAGTTAGAAAGCACAGACTCTCCGAAGAGCTTTGCGCGAAGATCTATACCGATCTTACGGAGCGCGTTCGAGAGCTTGATACCCGTCTTAAGAGTTTTGAGCTTGCCCGTCTTCTCCGCCGTTGCCATAATTCTCTTATAGAACGTTTCAACGAAGAGAGGAACGAGAATAAGGTGAGTCGGCTTGAAAAGCTTGAGCTCGTCAAGGATATAGCGGATGCCCGACGAGATGTATATCTCGCAGCCTTGAGCAAAATGACCGACGAAGTTTACCGTTGATCCGAAGGTATGGTGAGGGGGGAGCGCAAAGAGCGTTCTCTCTGTGATATTGAAGTTATACATTCCCTGCTCCATATCGCTGCAGATATTTTTGAGCGAGAGCATAACTCCCTTTCCCTTGCCCGTCGTTCCCGACGTGAAAACGATGCTCGCGAGTTTCTCGTTGTCTATTTTGTAGTCGTAATAGCTTCTGTCTCCGCTTTCGTGCTTCGCTTCGCCCGAACGAACGAGGGTCATAAGGTCGGTCGCAAAATCAACGTTACCGCCTCCCATCGATACGAAGCCTGCAAGAGTGGGAGCTTCTGCCTTTACCTCTGCAATTTTTTCTGAAATCTTATCGGTGAAGAATACATACTCGCATCCCGCTGTATTGATTATCGATGCGATATCGGATACGGGAAGCTCCTTATCGATCGGAACTGTCACAGCACCCACACACATCAGCGCGGTATACGAGAAGAACCATTCGATAGATGCCTGACCGATAATTGCTATCTTCTTATCCTCGAGGTTCATCGAGTGAAGCTCGGTTGCAAGATATCTTATAAAATTGCGGCTTTCTCTGAAGGTTATTTTCTGAGTTTCCTTATCTTTTGGCTCAAGCTTATACTGAAAAGCGATTTTTTCGGGATACCTATCTGCAACATTCTCTGTCATCTCACGGAAGTCGCGGAACTTTGTTGTTTCATAAAGCGGATAATTCTTTTTTCTATTCTTAAATGTCATGTTAAACTCCTTCCAAAATTAGTTCCCGTAACATTTTAACATTTTTGTATATTTTTGTCAAGTGAAAATTCTCGACAACTTACGAGGACAATCTTAATTATTATTAAATCTATTGCGGGATTAGTCAAAAAAGCAAAAAAGCACAAAAAAAGAAGAGGTTTTTAAAAAATGTCGTAACAATGTTGACTAAATTAAAAAAATAGTGTAAAATAATTTGTCCGACTAAATAGGACCGGATTTCAGTGATAAGCGAAGCCATACGTTTTTCGCGGAAAGGAGATCTATGCTACCCGAAAAATTCAAGGAACGAATGCTACAAATACTCGGTGATGAGTACGAGGCTTTCGAAAAAGAGCTTACCTGCGGCACGGAGAAAAAGGGTCTGCGTATCAACAGACTTAAGACTACGCCCGAGGAATTTCTTAAGAACAGCAGTTTTCCGACAGAGCCGCTTTCCTATGTGCGTGACGGCTTTCTTCTAACCGAGACGGTATCGGGTATCGGAAACACTCCCGAGCACGCCGCAGGACAGATATATATACAGGACCCCGGAGCTATGGCAAGCGTTGCGGCGCTCGATATTGAGCCCGGAATGAAGGTCTGCGATCTATGCGCAGCTCCCGGCGGTAAGTCAACGCAGATAGCTTCTGCACTCGGAAACGAGGGCTTTATTTTATCAAACGAGTACGTGCCGAAGAGGGCAAAAATACTCGTCGGAAACTTCGAGAGAATGGGTATAAGATGCGGCGCGATAACCTCTCTTGATACAAAAGAAATTACGAAATATTACGAAAACTTTTTCGATATCGTAGTTGCCGATGCGCCATGCTCAGGCGAGGGTATGTTCAGAAAACACGTGCCCGCTATAGAAGAATGGAGCGAGGAGAACGTTGAGCTTTGCGCGAGGCGACAGAGAGAAATCCTCGAGAACGCGGCAAAGATACTGACTGCGGGCGGCAAGCTTCTCTACTCTACCTGCACTTACTCGGTTGAGGAGAACGAAGAAGTCGTTGACGACTTCTTACAGCGCCATCCCGAGTTCGAGCTCCTCGAGGTTAACGAAAAGCTCCGCGCGGTTACTGCCGATGGAGTGAGCTTTCCAAGAGCAGTGTCGGAAGATCTTTATAAATGCCGCAGATTTTATCCTCACAGGTCCCCGGGAGAAGGTCAATTTCTCGCGCTTTTATGCAAAAAAACGGACAACGGGGCGGCATTTAAGTGCAAGGACAGCTTCAAAGCGCCCACAAAAGACGAGGTACGCATCATAGAGGATTTCTTCAAAAAGAACCTCACTCGCGCCCCTGAGGGACGGATCGTGAAGCACGGTGAAAACCTCGTTATCGTATCTCATAACTGCCCGATCCCCGAGAGAAGCGTTTTCTCAGCGGGCGTATTAATAGGAGAACTCAGGGGGAAAAACCTCTTCCCCTCGCATCACTTCTTCTCCGCATACGGTGAGCTTTTCAAAAGAAAAGAGAGTGTTACGGGCGATGAAGCAAAGAGATATTTGCGTGGTGAGGAGATTTCGGCAAGCGGCTTTTCCGACAGCGGTTTTTGCGTTGTTACATACTTTGGTTCCGTTATCGGCGGTGGCAAGATGAGCGATGGAAAAATCAAAAATCATTACCCGAAAGGGCTTAGAATTAATTAAATTGTAAACAATTGTTTATAAATAAAGGAGATTATAAATATGGAAAACAAAGTTTTAGCAACCGTAGGCGGTATGCCTATCACATCTGCAGACGTAGATGAATTTCTCGCATCTCTCGGTCAGAGAGCGCAGGGATACAACAACCCCGAGGGCCGCGCAATGATACTGAAGCAGCTTATCGACTCGAAGCTCCTTCTTCTTGACGCAAAGAGAAATCTTTACGAGGGCGAGGCAGAGTTCCGCGCTCAGCTCGCAAAGCTTAAGGACAATCTTCTCACGAACTATGCCGCAGAGAAGGCCATAGCATCCGCAGCAAAGGTTAAGGACGAGGACGTGCTTAATTTCTATAACGAAAACCCCGACAAGTTTATGACAGGTGCGTCTGTTAACGCAAGCCATATCCTCGTTGCAACCGAAGATGAGGCTCTCGCAATTTACGAAAGAATCGCATCGGGTGAAATCAGCTTCGAGGATGCGGCAAAGGAAAACTCCACCTGCCCTTCAAAGGAGAACGGAGGCTCTCTCGGTGACTTCACCAAGGGTCAGATGGTTCCCGAGTTTGATACTGCCGTATTCGCAATGGAAGTCGGCGAAATTACGAAGACTCCCGTCAAGACTCAGTTCGGCTATCACCTCATTAAGCTCAACTCCAAGAACGAAGCTACCGCCACTCCCTTCGAGGAGGTTAAGGACGGAATCCGCGCTATGCTCGAGAACGAGAAGCAGCGCGCGGCTTACGAGAGCAAGATCAATCAGCTCAAGATAATGTATCCCGTTGACGTGCTTGCATGACGAACGAAGAAGAGCTTTTATACAAACGGTTTATTGAGCTTGCGAGGAAGAGCGACTCTGCCTGCTACTACACATTCACCGACTTTTTAGGTCTTGCCGAGCAGTCGGTATTCGAGGCTCCAAAGCTTGCAATCGGTAAGATAAGATACACGAAATTCGGCGGTATCACGGGGACCGAGCGCATAATGATAAGGTTTGGCAATCCCGAGGAGCTTGGATACGAGGAGCCCTTCCCTATCCGAATACTCAAGGTCGAACCGCGGAGCGCAAAGTTTGCGGACAAGCTTACCCACCGAGATTTTCTCGGCGCTATACTGAATCTCGGTATCGAGAGGAAGCTTATCGGTGATATCGTTATACGCGATAACGTAGGTTACGTATTCGTGAAGGAGGAGATATCCGACTTTATCGCGGCAGAGCTCGTAAAAATCAAGCATACCGACGTTAAAATCTCAAGTATCACCGAGCTGGACTTACCCGAGGGCGACCTTTTCCGCACCGAAAGAGTTAAAATTCAGCTTGTTGGCGAAAGACTCGATGCGGTTATCGCAAAAGTCTTTAATATATCACGTGACGATTCGCTTAGTCTTTTCAAAAAAAGACTCGTCTTCGTCGGCGGCAAGGAGATTGAAAACAACTCGTATACGCCGAAGACCGATGACGTCGTTTCCGTGCGCGGATACGGAAGATTTATCTATCGCGGCGTTGCGGGTCATTCTAAGAAGGGCAAGCTCAACGCCGAGGTCGATCTTTACGTTTAAAAATGGTATCATTTAAAGAAAAAATCCCGATTTCTCGGGATTTTTTTGTACTTTTTGAGATATCACTATGTTTTTTTAGCCGCCACAGCATTAATGCGAGCGTTACTCAAACATATAAAAGTCAAAAAGACTCACATAATTGTAACTATCAAAGAAAAAATCCCGATTTCTCGGGATTTTTTTGTATTTTTTAGAAGTTTCACCTGCTTTTTCAGAGTTCTTTTTTCTTTTCACTCCGGTTACACGTTAATTCTCGGGAGTATACGTTTCGAGCTCATTTATCCAGGAGTCAAATGTTGAAAGATACAGCTCGGAGTCCTCGTTGCGGCAGGTCATTTCAACGTACCAGACGTTGCCAACCTCGCCAAGGACGGTTACGTAGTAGAATATTTCACTACCTGTTTCTACGTCAGAAAAGACATATTTGAAGTTATACATTCCGAGGTGTTCATCGTGCTCGTAATAGATATTGTCCTTTTCAAATTCGTTTTTCTCTATCAAAAAATCAACATATTCGCCTGCGGTTATATCCTTCTTTATCTCGTTCTCGGTAAGGAACTTTTCGTCAAGCTTAACCGCGGTCATAATAACAGTTCCTATAACGTTGGTGAAGTAAAAGTCATAGTCCGCTATATCGTAGCGCTGCATATCGTTGCGCAGAACAAGCTTCAATCCGTTTTCCCTATACTCAATATCGTGGTATCTCGGGTTATCCGCATAGTCTGAGCAGGATACTGCGGAAAGCATCACGGCAATGAGAAGTATTAAATTTATTATTTTTTTCATTTTCTCTCCCTTAGTCAAGCACGAGCTTTACGGTGATACCCTTGAGCTGGCTCCAATAGTAGCTCGTTGTGTAATCCGATCCCTCGGGCGCGTGGACTTCAAAGCCGTCCGCTATTCCCGAAAAATCGAAGGGGGGATTTATGGTTTCAGCTTCAGCCTTGTAGATGAGCAGACGCTTTACCGTTCCCGAGCCGCGGAATACACCGTTGTTAAGCTGAGTTACGTAGGTATTTTCGGGGATTATTACGGTTTCGACAACGCCTCCGGCAAATGCGCCCTCGTCAATAATCGTAATCGCTGCGGCAAAGCTTGAGCCGCCTATCTCGACACCGAGAGGAATAGTTAAGGTCTTTTCTGCCTTACCTGCCTCGGTAAGTCCCGTTATCTTGTAGTTTCCGTTTGCGAGAGCCTCGTAGGTGAAGAACTCACCGCCCTCGATCTTCTCGGTAACCTCTATCATTCCGTCCTTAAGCGCGGGGACCTCGGGCAGATCCTCTTCTATAAGAGTCGTGATATTCATCTCGAGCATAAGATCCGTGGCAAGCTGCAGAGTTCTGTATACCGAGCCTGCATCGTTGAGGTGGAAGTTTGTATCGTAGAAGTAGCCGGGAGCGAGAATATAATTCTCAATATAGCTGATAAACTTGCAGTTTATCTTTTCTTTCATAAGAGCATCAAACGCCGCGATACTCTCGTCCGTCGTCCCCTCTGCAAGAGCCATATGGTTCATCGGGCAGTAGGAGAAATAAACCGTTGCGCCTTTTTTCTCGCAATACTTGATGTAGTCGTTCATATAATCTATGAACTCATCGTCAATAATGCTTTCGTCAAGATTTATTACGGTATTTGGGTCGTAATAAATAGCCATAACGTTTCCGGGTCTTTCATATTCGAGGTCACCGTACTCGTTGAAGTTATTTCCGTTATAAACACCTGATGGATTCGGAGCGCCGTCCTTTTGATACTCGAGCTTCTGACCTACGTGATCCCAAAGCGAGCCGAGGAGCGAGAAGTAATGCTCCGGAGCAACGTATCTGAGCATTGCGGGGTTATCATCGGTTGCCTGAAGAGTCGTCTCCGAGTTAAAGTACATCGACATCGTCTGAGCGTCAAGCTCGGGTGAGAGGATAACGATATCTCCCTCGCCTATACCCGCCTTTGAGAGGTCAAGCATGACCTTCGTTCCGAGAGCGGCGTAGAGTCCAAAGTTAACAACGGGCATATCCGTATACTTTTCAATGAGCTCACTCTCAAGTCCGAATGCCACTGACGAGCCGCCTACCACGACTATCTTCGGCTCATCGATCGAGGTGAGTCTTTCAAACTTATTGTCAAGCTCGCCGACAAACGTATTCGTATATTGCGGCGGTATTGAAAATACATATCCGAACAGCAGAGCTATCGGAAGAATTATTACTAAAAGAAGTGCTATTACCTTTCCCATATTTTCCTCCTTAGAACTGGAAATAGATAAACGTGCTCGCAATATCCTGCGAGAGGAGTATCGCCCAAGCAAACATTATTATCCAGATGAAATATATAAAGCTTCCGTTTTTCACGAGGAGTCCCGAGCCGCCCTCTTCGTCCTCGTATTTAAGTATGCGGTCTATCATAATAAGAGTCAGGATAGAGAGCGCGCACATAAGTATCGCAGTGAGGTCAAGATTCATCGAGCTAAGGGCATCACTTAGGCTCACACCCCAACCCGTGACGAACAAAGTACGAAGCAGCGAGATCGCGTCCGCCATACTGTTTGCCCTGAAGAAGAGCCAGGCGAAGCAGACGAGAACAAATACCGCAAGACGCCTGAAAATGACAACGGGTAGACTCTTATCAGAAAGTTTGACAAGTGAGAGCGCACGGTTTCTTGTCTTTATCGTGAGGTTTCCTATTATCTGGTAAACACCGTGTATCGCACCCCATATAACGTAGGTCCACGCGGCACCGTGCCAGAGTCCCGACACCAAAAATACAACAAAAAGGTTAAAGAGGTGACGGCTTTTTTTGCATCTGCTTCCGCCAAGCGGGAAATAGAGATAATCCTTAAACCAAGTCGATAGCGAGATATGCCACCTGCCCCAGAATTCCTTTATCGTCGTCGCGGTATAAGGATGGTCGAAGTTCTTCATAAGGCGTATACCCATAATCCTCGCGCATCCTATCGCGATATCGGTATAACCCGAGAAATCGCAATATATCTGAACCGCAAAGAGAGCCGTCGCGATTATAACGCCATATGCGGTAGCGCTTGACACGTCATTGTATATCTCGTTAACGTAAAGGGATAAGAGGTCTGCGACAACTACCTTTTTAAAGAAGCCGACTATCATATGCTTCGAGCCCTTGAGAGCGTCGGCGCGGTTCCACTTCTTCGGGGCTTTTAGCTGAGGAATAAGATTACCCGGGCGCTCGATAGGTCCTGCAACTAGCTGAGGGAAGAAGGACACGAAGAGCGCGTAGAAGAAGAAATTCTTCTCGGTCTTAACGTCACCCCTATATACGTCGATAACGTAGGATAGGGTCTGGAACGTGTAGAATGAAACGCCTACGGGAAGCATAAGATTGAGAGCTATCGGCGAGGGCGTTCCGCCAAAGTATGAGATGAGTCCGACAACGCTTCCGGCAAGGAAGTTGAAGTATTTGTAGAAGAACAGAACGCCAAGACACACTATTAGCGTTATCGTCAGCCAGAATTTTCTGACTCCGCTCCTCGTGCTGCGTTCAATAATGTTCGATGCAACCCAGGATATAAGCGTCGTTCCGAAGATAAGAAAGACAAGCTCTGCCTGGTAGCACATATAGAAGTAATAGCTCGCAACAAGTAGCATCGGCCACTTAAGCTTCTTCGGCAGAATGAAGTAAAGCAGGAGGACTATCGGATAGAAGAGTAAAAATTCCCAGGAATTAAAGGTCATACATTCCCCTCCTCTCTCGCTTCAGCCTCGGCTCTCGCCGCCAAAAAGCGCTCTCGCATAGCTTCTATTCTTTTTTCACGGCGGCACTTTCTGCGATAACCGATAACAGCAAAAAGCGTATAAAAGAAGAGGCTTATCATATAGACGAGAACTGCTTCTTCAATCGAAAATCTGTTGTTAAGCATCGGGATAAATAGTGCAATATGTAAAAATATATTTACAAAGTTAATAATTTTTGCCGTTTTCCCTCTTGCGACAAGTGACACGATATGAAGCAATATCAGCAAGAGAAGACAGAGCAAAACGATTGGTGTTTGAAAGAGTTTCATTTGTCACCTCATTTAAGATAATCTACACCGTAGGCAGGCTCTCCAAGCGAGCCATCCTCGAAGATGCAGCCCTCGAAATCATCTCCAGCCGATCTGAAGCCCGCGGGGGACACATCAAGGATATCGCAAAGATCGAGGTATGCCTGATAGGTACGGTACGTTCTTCCCACGTCATTCGGGTGGAAGGCGTTATCGTAGAAGTATTCGTGCGCAAAGATATAATTCTTGCATGAGCCGACAAGTCCGTCAAACTCGAAGGTATCGAGAATAAGCTTATCGTATGCCGCGAGCCACGCACTGTTTTTCGCCTCGTCAACGAGCTTATCCGCATCCACGGGGCAGAAGCCGAAGTAGACTGCGGCACCGCTCGACTTAGCGGCAAGGATAGCTCCATTCATTGAGCTCTTAAGTCTATCCGAGTCTATCGACTCCCACGTGGGGTTAGAGAGATCGGTGTAGTCCTTATTGGCTATCTGCGTTTCAAGGTCATCCCACGCGCCCTCATTCTTTGATTTATAGCGGTTATTGAGGGTTATAAAGTATCCGTCAAAATAACTGTCAACAAGAGATACGCGCTTTGCGTTCTGAAATTCGCCGTACTTATTGACCGTGCCCTTCGTTACGATAGTATCGTATATCTGCTCGTAGCGCATAGGACCCTTGACGTAGCGCTTTGTCTGATTGTAATCCGCAAAGGCGGAGAATACGTTGGTGTAGTTCGATATGTCGATAAATCTATATAGGTTATACATACCCTCCATATCGTTGAGCGTCTTCCAATATAGCTCGTTTTCACCCATCATATAGGTGCTGTTTTCGGGAGCGTAAACTATTATATCGCCCTCATGCGCGAGATGCTTCATAGCTTCAAGGTATATCATACCGTTCGTCGTTCTCGTCGTACCGAAGTTGATAACTCGGTGGCTTCCTCCGAGGAGCGCCTCCATATACTCGCTTGAGAGTCCCTGGTAGGTAGACGAGCCCGCGATGAAGATTATACGGTTTCTGTCCCCACTTGCGAGAAGCCTTGAGAGCTTGACTGCAAATACGCCGCCGTCGGTATTGGTGTTTCTCGGCGCCATTGTCGCATTGACGTAAAGATTCTTTAGGCTCGTGTAGCTCGCCGCATCGAAGCTCTCGTTTGAGATATCGTATATACTGTCGGGATAGTAGATCGTGGTAAGACTCTCGCATCCGACAAATGCTCCGCTCTCAACACGTTGCATACTCTTAGGTAGCACGAGCGTTGTCATTGATTTATCGGTAAATGCCCCTTTGGCTATACCCGTTACATATTTTCCGTCTATTTTCTCGGGTACTACCACGGTATCCGCATCAGCGAGATACGAGGTTATCATAACGCCGGACTCGTGCCAATGAGGTATGTTTGAAAGCTTCACCGGCGCGGGGTATGCGAAGTCCTCATAAGTAAACTCGGTCGCATCTGCCGACTTCTGCCAGATGCAGTAAAGCACAGGCAGGTCGCTTAGGGTGGGGTCTATATAGAACTTAGAACCAAGACTGTAAGACTCGCCGCTGCCGTCGGCTTCGGTATTATACTCGGTGAGAACGTAGCCATCGCGCGTGAACGTGCCGTCATCGTAGAAGAGGCTTGCAGTTTCAATAACGTCAAGGTACTCTCCCGAAAGGGTCACCTTGAGTCTATTTCCCGAGGCTGACGAAGTGTAGTACGAGTTGCTCTTCGCAAGAGTGCTTGATGAGTTGAGAGAGCCGCCGTTTGCATCGTAATAGTAAGAGCCCGCCTCCGCGTAGTTCGCGTATATCTTTATGATGCCGTACACATCCTTCATACTCGGATTGACTCTGAACGTGAACGTTCTGCTCTCCGAGAGCATCTTCGTTTTATCCGTGGTATATCCTCCGATGCTCCAGCCGAGGAATATCTTGAATTTCTGATTGGCGTTTACCGTTACCTTCGTTCCGCCCGTTATCTTCTCACCGTTTCTTACAGTTGCGCTGTCCGATGCGTCACCGCAAAGCATAAAGGGATACGGTGTTGAGGTATCGCAGGCAACGAAAATACTCGATGCGCGAACTACGGTATCCTTGGTTATTCCGGTTACGGTTATAACTCCGCCCCTGTATTCACCGTGGCTCAGCTCGTCAAGAGCGTACTGGTCTGAGAAGGCTATCTCGAACTCCGCCTTCTCTCCTGACTTTACATATACGGGGTTTTCGCTTTTTACCGTAATATTTTCATCGTGCGTAAGAAGCACCTTTATTTCTTCGTTCTTTGAAGTGTCATCCCCCGTGTCCGCACCGTCGCCGTTATCCGTACCGCCGAGAAGCGCGCAGGAAGCGAGGGCGAACATCAATATCATCAAGAGCAGAAAAATATTAAACCGTCGCATTCTTTCATCTCCTCCTAAAAATTTAGATAATTATACAAATAGATTTTATCATAGATTTAAAAAAAATAAAAGAGAAAAAACGAAGATAAGAAGCAGATAAAAAAATCTTTCTACCTCTTACACAAATCGTCTTTTCTCTTTTTGTGCAAATTGACGTGCTCATCTGTGTGAACGCAAATTGCTTCGTGTGATATACGGCAACACCAAGTCGCATCTTATGCCCCACGCTATCTTCCACCGCGAAAGTGCTTTGAGATGCCATTCGTCATATCACTTTTTAGTAAGCTTTGCAAACGTCGCCATAAGCTTTTTCTTGCCGACGGATCTGAAATCTACCTCATAAAGGATATCTCCGCCCATATCACGCGCGGAAACTATCACGCCCTCTCCGAATGCGGTATGGTTCACTACCGTACCCGGAGCAAATCTCTCAATACCGAAGCTGCCCGCATCACGCTTTTTCTGCGTGCCGAAGATTTCGGGAGTTCTGCGTATCTCCGACCTCGACGATGCCTGCGCAAACTCCTGACCGCGTCGCTCGGGTCTGAAATAGGATGCCGAACCTCTCGGAGGCTCACGCCTCGGGAGCTGCTTTTCAAGAAGCTCTTCGGGGACCTCGCGGCGTATAAACACAGAGAGCATATTATAACTCGTTTTTCCGTACATCATCCTGTTTTTCGCATAGGTGATATACAGCTTTTCTTTAGCACGGGTTATGGCTACGTAGGCAAGACGACGCTCCTCGCTCATCTCGTCCTCATCGTGCATATTCTGCTCGGAGGGGAAGATTCCGTCCTCCATTCCCGCAAGGAATACTATCGGGAACTCAAGTCCCTTTGCCGAGTGAACGGTCATAAGAACTACGGCATCCGCCTCATCGTCATACTTATCAACGTCGCTGACAAGAGCGATATCCTCCAGATATCCCGAGAGCGTCGGCTCTGTTCCGTTCTCAATACAGCGTCCCTCGTACTCGAGCGCTCCTGCTATAAGCTCGTTGACGTTATCTATCTTGCCCTCGCCCTCAAAGCCCTCAGCCTCAAGCATCTCGCGGTAACCGCTTCTCTCGAATACCTTGGCAACGATATCCGATACTCTGCCGCCCTCGGTGATTATTCCGTCTATAAGAGAGGTGAACGCAAGAAGCTTCTCGCGGCTCTTGGCTAATGACACGTACTCGTCCGACCTCTTCATTACCTCGAACATAGAGAGCCCCTCCAGGTTAGATATGCTCTCTATCGCCTCGACCGTGGCGTTTCCTATCTTTCTTTTTGGCTCGTTGATTATTCTTTTCAAGCGGAGCGAATCGCTCGTCGTATTGATAACCGAAAGATAGGCTATCATATCGCGTATCTCCTTGCGATCGTAGAATCTCGTACCGCCGAGAATCCTGTACGGTACGCCGCTTTTCGCAAAGCTCGTTTCAAGAGATCTCGCAAGCTCGTTTACGCGGTAAAGTATCGCGTAGTCGGAATATTTACGTCCCGAATTGCGCACGCCCCTGCCGATGCAATCAATAATGTACCTTCCCTCCTCGTTCTGATCACCGACCTCACGAAGAGTTATCTTCTCGCCTCTTCCCTTATCGCTCCAAAGACTTTTTTCGTGTCTTTTTCCGTTATTGTGAATAATTGCGTTCGCGGCGTCAAGAATAGTTTCTGTGGAACGGTAGTTCTGCTCGAGCTTAACGACCGTCGCATCGGGATAAGTCTTGTCGAAATTAAGGATATTTTCAACCGTTGCCCCGCGGAAGCGGTATATACTCTGGTCATCGTCACCGACTACCATTATATTTCTGTGCTTCTGTGCAAGAGTCGCCGTGAGGACGAACTGCGCGTAATTAGTATCCTGATACTCGTCAACGAGGATATATTTGAATTTATTCTGATAATATTCTCTCACCTCGCCGTCCGCGCGCAAAAGCTCGACCGTTTTCATAATTATATCGTCAAAATCCACGGCATTGTTCGCCATAAGCTTTTTCTGATAGAGCTCGTATATTCTTTGCACGTCACGGCTTCTCGGATCGTGAGTGACCTCAAACTTATCGGGTCCCTCAAGCTTATCCTTAGCGCGGCTGATTATGTTGGCAACCGACTTCGACGAGAGCCTTTTCTCGTCTATATCAAGCTCGCGCATACATGCGATTATCATACGCTTACTATCATCGGTATCGTATATGGAAAAACCGCTTCTGTATCCAAGTCGCTCACCGTACTTGCGGAGTATGCGAAGACATACCGAGTGGAAGGTGCCCGCCCATATAGCATCGGTGATGCTCTTATCCTCAAAGGTCGCCTGAAGTCTGTCCTTTATCTCTCGCGCTGCTTTATTGGTGAAGGTTATCGCGAGAACCGACCATGGAGAAACGGGCTCTGTTATAAACTCGGGGAGTATCTCCTCTATCTCCGACGGAGCGATATTGACAGCCTCCCTGAGCGCCTCGACGGTATCCTCGGATACCACGCTCGGCACGTAATCTGAGAAGTACGCATTACCGTATCTTATGAGGTAGGCTATCCTGTTTACAAGAACGGTGGTCTTACCGCTTCCCGCGCCCGCAAGAACAAGCAAAGGTCCTTTAGCGGTGAACACTGCGCGGCACTGCTCGGGATTGAGTTTTTCTTCATATACCTTATCAAAGAGAGCTCTCTTTGCTTTTGTATATTCAAGATCAATATTTTTCATAAATACGCTTTCTTTCTGTGTCTTTTTACCGAATTTTCCGCATATTCGCAATAATTACTCCGTTTTTTCGTTTTCTTTTGCGAAAACGTTTGGGTCAGCGTGAAAGCTTTTATTTACAATGCCCATCACGCCACTATTCTTTTCGGCTATTTTTGCATAAATTCGGTTTTGTATGCATAGAGGTTTTCCACATCCGAATTTGTGGAGAATGTGGAAAAGTGTGGATAACTCAGCCTTGATTTTCAAGGTCTTTTTTTGTTTTCAGTTAAAATCGTCCGAGTTTTCCACCATTTCCACTGCGAAGTATGTGGATAAGTTTTATGAATAAAAAATATCCTTTTTCCGTTTTTTGATATAAATTCCTGCATTTTACGAAAAAAGACGGCTTACACGGGTATATTGTTTTTCTGCCGACGTTTTTACGCCTTTAATTCGTAATAAATTCGAAGGTAACCGCCCCTAACGGCTGTTTTTGCGTTTTTTTACGCCTGACTTGCCGGGAGCCGACACTCTGTCCGCCTCGCGCCTGATCCTATCGGCATTTTCACCGAAAACACGGTCAAGCTTGCTCTTCTTTGTTCGTCTTACCTTGGTAGATGCTGAGGTCACAAACTTTGTATGCGCGCCTTTCGTGTTTGAGCTCTTGTTACGTGTGCCGTTTTCAAGCGATCTCTTATCTGCGGATTTCGACACCGTGCGTACAGAGCTCTTCTTTTCCCACTGCGAGCTACGCTCCCCTTGCTTTGAGTGCGGCTTCGCGTAGCCTGACTTCCCCGCGCCAGAGAATGCGGGGCGAACGAGGCACTCGGAAGAGTTTCCGATAAGGTCCTCTCTGCCCGCAAGACGAAGTGCCTCTCGCACGAGATTCGCATTTTCGGGTCTTGAGTACTGAAGGAGAGCACGCTGGAGCTGCTTTTCGTGATAATCTGTGGTTACGTTAACACGTTTTCCCGTCATCGGGTGGATACCCGTGTAGTACATAACCGTGGAAATAGTTCCCGGAGTCGGATAGAAATCCTGCACCTGCTCGGGGGAGTATCCCCACTTTTTGAGCCAGAGCGCCATCTCAACGGCATCCGCCATAGTAGTTCCCGGGTGGCTCGACATAAGGTACGGAACAAGGTACTGCTCGAGCCCTGCCTTATCGCAAAGCTCAAAGTATTTCTTTCTGAATCGCTCGTAAACGTCAACCGAGGGCTTGCCCATCATGAGAAGCGCGTTATTTGCGCAGTGCTCAGGGGCAACCTTGAGCTGACCCGATACGTGATCGGTGACGAGCTTTTTGAAGAAGGAGTCATCCTTATCGTATATAAGGTAATCAAATCGGATACCCGAGCGGATAAATACTTTCTTTATTCCCTTTATCTTCTCTATCTTTGAGAGCATGCGCATATATTCCGAGTGATCGACCTCGAGATTCTTACACGGAGTGGGGGCAAGGCACTTTTTGTTCGGGCATACTCCGCACTCGCTCTGCTGACTGCAGGAGGGATATCTGAAGTTTGCAGTCGGACCTCCGACGTCGTTTATGTATCCCTTGAAGTCGGGCATCTTTGCTATTATCTCAGCCTCGCGTACAACACTCTCCTCACTCCTCGAGCGTACCTCTCTGCCCTGGTGGAACGCGATAGCGCAGAAATTACATGCGCCGAAGCAACCTCTGTTATGAGTTATGGAGAACTTGACCTCGGTTATAGCGGGCACTCCGCCGAGGGGCTCGTAATCGGGATGATAATCCCTGGCATATGGTAAAGAATAGACACGGTCAAGCTCCTCTCGCTCAAGCGGGGGCATTGGTGGGTTCTGCACGAGCATCTTATCACCGTAGTATTCGATGATAGCCTTACCTCTTACCGAGTCGGTATTTCTGTACTGCGTGGCAAACGCCTTCGCATAGGATTCCTTATCTGTTTTGAGCACGTCATAATCAAAGGTTTCGACGTGAGGGTAGTTTATCTTCTCACCTGACTTCGCGAGGTATACCGTGCCGCGAACGTCGCGTATCTTCTTTATCGGTACTCCGCGGTCGAGAAGCTTCGCTATACGGATAAGAATATTCTCTCCCATTCCGTAAGTGAGGATATCCGCGCGAGAGTCAACAAGGATACTTCTTCTCACACGGTCATCCCAATAATCATAATGCGCAAAGCGGCGCAGCGATGCCTCGAGTCCGCCTATTATTATCGGCACGTCACCGTATGCTTCTCTTATTCTGTTGCAGTAGACTATCACGGCTCTGTCGGGACGGGCGCCCATTTTTCCGCCCGCACTGTAATAATCGTAGGTTCTTTTCTTTTTGGATACGGTATAGTGAGCTACCATCGAGTCGATATTACCCGAGGTGACGAGGAAGCCAAGCCTCGGTCTGCCGAACCTCTTGAAATCCTCGGTGCTCTTATAGTCGGGCTGAGCGAGGATAGCTACCCTGAAGCCTTCCGCTTCAAGAACACGGCTGATTATCGATACGCCGAACGAAGGGTGGTCCACGTATGCGTCACCCGACACGTAAACAAAGTCTACCTCCGACCAATTGCGCTCCGAAACATCACTCATTGATACGGGTAAAAATTCGCGTCTATCTTTCATAAAGGCTTCCTTTCCTGTGTTTTTGCTAATATTTCTTTACATAACAAACCGTTTATACTACCGAGCGCAAAAAAAGCGCGAAACGATAAATAACAGTTTTATGATTGTTTACACATTTGTTTTTTTCAAAAAGGACTGTCCAAAATTTACATTCAAGACAGTCCTATGAGCTCTATTTCCGAGCTTATCAATTGTTTATCTTACAGTGTTATACGGTGAAGTTGTCAAGCTCGACCTCGGTCTGCGTTCCGTCCTGCATATTTCTGAGCTGAGCTTTGCCTGCCTCGATCTCCGAGTCACCGATAATAAGTGTATACTGAGCGCCGATCTTATTCGCATACTTCATCTGCGCCTTAAGGCTTCTGCCTACGATATCGCACTCGCATATCTTGCCGTCGCGCCTCTGCCTCTCGGTAATCTCAAGCGCCTTTACCATAGCTCTCTCTCCGAGAGCCGCAACGTAAAGAGATACAGGGGGTGATGCTATCACGTCAAGCCCCTGCTCCTTCATAGCAAGGATGATACGGGTAAGTCCCATACCAAAGCCGATACCCGAGAGCTTCGGACCGCCGAGGGACTCAACGAGTCCGTCGTATCTTCCGCCGCCGCAAACGGTGGACTGAGCGCCAATACCTTCAGCGATAAACTCGAACACGGCACCCGTGTAATAATCAAGACCTCTTACGATAGAGGAATCGACAACGTACTCAATACCCATTGCATCGAGCGATCTTTTCAGCATATCAAACTTCGACTCGCAGTCCGAGCAAAGGTGCTCCGTAGTTTTCGGGGCATCCTTGGCGATTTCGTGACAGTCGGGATTCTTGCAGTCAAGCAGACGCAAAGGGTTTTTATCAAGACGGTTTTTGCAATTATCGCAAAGCTTTTCCTTATGAGCCTCAAAATAGGAAACGAGAGCCGAGCGGTATGCGGGACGGCATTCCTTGCAGCCTATCGAATTTATGTGAAGAGTTACGTTCTTAAGTCCGAGTCTTCTTATAACGGCAGCCGCAAGAGAGATCGCGGTAGCGTCGGATGCAGGGCTCTCCGAGCCGAACATCTCGGTTCCGAACTGGAAGAACTCACGGCTTCTGCCCGCCTGAGGCTTCTCGTGACGGAAGCAGGAGATTATATAGTAATACTTAAGGGGCATAGTATCCGAATACTTTCCGTTCTCGATAAGAGCGCGGACTACTGATGCCGTTCCCTCGGGACGAAGAGAGATAGACGCACCGTCATCTCTATCCGCAAAGGTGTACATCTCCTTCTGCACAACGTCAGTCGTATCACCGACTCCTCTTACGAAAAGCTCGGTATTTTCAATGGTGGGAGTTCTTATCTCACCGTAGCCGTACTTCTCCGCCTCTTCTCTCATCACGCCTTCTATATAGCGGAACAGCGGGGTTTCGTTCGGCAATATATCCATAGTTCCTTTAATCTTCTGAATCATCGTTTTTATCTCCTTCATCCGAGTGAGCTATATCGAGCAGCTCCTCAATTCTCTTTTCATCTCCGATATACGAAAGCATACCTATAACAGCCTCAAAGCCTGTCGCCGTGCGATAGTCCTTTCCCGAGGCTCTTTTCGGTTTATTCAAATGCGTCGAGTTATACGCACGACGGAACACCTCTTTTTCGTCATCAAGGAGCTTATCTTCAATTTTCCCATAGGCTTCCGCCTGAGCCTCTGCGGTAACGTAGCGAAGCGAGAGCTCATTGAGCTCGCCCGATTTTGATATTCCGCGCTTTACGAGCATCGTCCTCACGTACAGCGAATGGCGCGCATCTCCTATATACGAGAGCGCCAAAACCGACGGAAGAGCAGCTCCAACAATTTTTTCGTGCATCTTTATACCGTCCGATGTTTTCTCATTACAACAGTATATCAAATTCGCCTAACAAAATCAATAGCTATATAAAATATTTTTAAGTTTACTCTTGAAATTCGCTTTAAGTATATGGTATAATCATAATTGAAGAAGTATAATTTGTCAAAAGTGGTATTCGGAATGAGTGATTACGGTTATATTAAACGGAATTTTGATGCTCTTACGGAAGAGATAGAGCTTTTATCGGACAAGGTCGGTGTTAAGCCGCCAAAGCTCGTTGCGGTTACGAAAAGCGGCAGCGACGAGGAGCTTTTGGCTCTTTGCAAAAGCGGTGCCCACGCGATTGGCGAAAACCGCCCTGGTGAGCTTGCAAGGCGCGGCGCGCTCCTTTCCGATGCGGGACTTTATCCCGAGCTTCATCAGATAGGCACGCTTCAGTCGAACAAGGCGAAGCTCGTTGCAGATAAGGCTGCTCTTATCCATTCTCTCGCATCCCTGTCCCTCGCGAAAGAGCTTAACAAGCAGGGGCAAAGGCTCGGAGTCAAAATCCCCGTCCTCGTTGAGGTCAATTCCGCCGAGGAGGAGCAGAAGGACGGAGTTTTACCGTCCGATACCGAGAGGTTTATCGAGAGCCTTCTTCCATTTGAAAATCTGAAGCTCTCCGGCATTATGACTATGGGACCCGCGGTGTCCGATGCGGAGGAGCTGCGCGGATATTTCCGTCTGACCAAAACGCTTTTTGATAAATTGAATTCATATTTTGAGGGTGAGTCAATCCTTTCTATGGGTATGAGTGACAGCTATCGCGTCGCCATAGAAGAGGGCTCAACGCTCGTCAGAGTAGGAAGAAAATTATTTTTGAAATAACAGGAGATAAAAACCAATGGCATTTATGAAAAATCTTGCAGACAGACTAAACAAAAAGCTTCACAGCGAAGATGAGGTTATAGAATTCAAGAAGTACGATGAGGAGAGCGACAGCAATGCCGCTACCCGCCCCGAGCCTCAGGGCTCTACCCTCACCGCTGACGATAACGGAAAGGACAGCAGTATCGTTTTCAAGGTGGTTAAGCCCCAGGACTTTGAGGAGGTAAGCACTATTGCCGATTATCTTATCGACGGATGCACCGTAGTTCTCAATACCGAGCTTCTTGACAAGCCTACCTGCCGCAGAATGCTCGACTTCCTCAACGGCGTGACCTACACCACCGACGGTGATATCAAGCCCGTTGCCGTAAATACCTATATCATCACTCCTCATGATGTTGACGTTTCGGATGAGGGCTGATAACTTCGGGTTATGAAAAATTTTATATCAGATTTTGTATCTAAAATAAAGAAAAAGCGCCCACGCGATTATATTCTTTATTCCGCTATTATCGCCGTCGGCCTTTTCCTCGATCAAATAACGAAGTGGCTTGCCGAGAAATACCTCGCGCCCCTTTACCCGAAGAGCGTTGTTATAATCAACAAAGTAGTCAGCTTGACTTACGCCGAAAACACGGGCGCGGCATTCGGCTCGATGAAGGATGCTAGGTGGATATTCATGGTTACGTCCACTATCCTTATCGTAGTGATGTCCGCTTACCTTTATCTCGGTTTTGCCGAGAATAAGCTCTATGAGATTTCCGTTGCTATGATAATCTCGGGCGGTATCGGCAATATGATCGACAGAATATTCTTTACCGGTGTTCTGCCGCAGAACGCAGGTGACAAGGTCGTTCGCGACTTTATCGACTTCTCTGATATCGGCTTCCCCGCTATATTCAACGGAGCGGATTCCTTCGTTTGCGTCGGAGCGGGTCTTCTGATACTCGCACTGATACTTGACATTGTTAAAGAAGCAAAAGCGGAAAAAGCTGCTAAAGCTGCTGTATCCGATAAAGACTCCGACGGTGAGGGCGAGCAATAATGACCTTTACCGTAAAAGAAGAGGATATCGGCAAAAGGCTTGACGCGTATCTCGCTGCCGTGACGGGTGAATCGAGAAACGCCGCAGTCCGTGCAATAGACGAGGGACGTGTTAAGATAATCTCGGGTGGAAAAGAGAAAGATCCCGATAAAAAATACAAGCTTGCAAGCATCGGCGATACGGTTATCTTCACCGAAGAAGAGGTCATCCCCTATGAGGTCACCCCCGAGAATATTCCTCTCGATATTATCTACGAGGACTCGGATATTATCGTTATCAACAAACCGTCGGGCATGGTCGTTCATCCCGCGTCGGGAAATATGACGGGAACACTCGTCAACGCCCTTCTCTATCACTGCCGCGACTCGCTTTCGGGCATAGGCGGCGTCATGCGCCCCGGTATCGTGCACAGGATAGATAAGGATACGTCAGGTCTTCTTGTCTGCGCAAAAAATGACTTTGCGCACAGAGCTCTTTCGGAGGAGCTCGAGCATCACGGCATCGTGCGTGAGTATCACGCGCTCGTGAACGGCGGCTTTAAGGAGCCGTCGGGTACTGTCAATTTACCGATAGGCAGACACCCGGTGGACAGAAAGAAAATGGCTGTCCTCCCCGAAAGCTCGGCATCCGCAAAGCACGCGGTGACACATTACGAGGTCATCGAGTCCTTCGGGCAGATAAGCTATCTTAAGCTCGTGCTTGAAACGGGCAGAACTCATCAGATAAGAGTGCATATGTCGCACCGTGGGCATCCGCTCCTCGGCGACACGGTCTACGGCGGCGGAAGAACGCTCTTTGAGCGGCAGCACAAATCTCTTCTCTCGGGTCAGGCTCTCCACGCAAAAAGACTTACCCTGACGCACCCGAAAACAAAAGAGAGAATGACATTCGAGTCACCTCTCCCAAATGAATTTGAAAAGCTGATAGCTATTTTAAGAAACGACTGATTTTGAAATAATATCATTTTGCAAAATACAAAAATCAGCAATAATCAACAAATAAAATAAATTAAAAAAACAGCAGGCATCTTATCCGATTTAAGCAAATCAGATTTGGAGTCTGCTGTTTTTTTGCAAATAATTATTTACTTATAACACCTTTGATAAGAATTCTTTGAGTCTTAAATCTTTAGGATTATCAAAGATTTCACTCGGAGTTCCTTCTTCTTTTATGATACCGTCGTCAACAAAGATAATTCTATCCGCAACCTCACGCGCGAAGCCCATTTCGTGAGTTACGATAACCATTGTCATTCCCTCTGCAGCAAGCGTTTTTATAAGATCGAGAACCTCTCCAACCATTTCGGGATCAAGGGCAGAGGTTGGTTCGTCAAAGAGAATAACCTTAGGATTCATCGCAAGCGCGCGAATGATAGCAATTCTCTGCTTCTGACCGCCCGAAAGAGTCGAAGGATAAACGTCAGCCTTTTCCTCAAGACCTATTCTTTGAAGTAGCTCATACGCCTTTTTCTTTGCTTCATCTTTTATCTCTTTAATGCTTTTATCGGGAAGCTTGATCTCTGTTTTCTGCTTTTTAAAAACGTTAATTAATTTCAAGAACGCTCTTTTTATCTGCGCTTTTCTGTATCGGGAAACACCAATGTGCACGGGTGCCATCATTATATTTTCAATAACGGTCTTATTATTGAAAAGATTGAACTGCTGAAATACCATTCCCATATGCTCACGGTGCTTATTAATATCCGTTTTCATATCGGCAATATCTTCACCGTTAAAGTAAATAGAGCCGCCGGTTGGGTCCTCCATACAGTTCAAGCAACGCAAAAGCGTTGATTTTCCCGAACCGGATGCACCGAGGATTACAACCTTTTCGCCCTGCTTTACGGTCAGATCTATTCCCTTCAAAACCTGATTATCGGAGCCGAAGGATTTTTTCAACCCCTCAACCTTGAGTATTACATTATTTTCATCCATATTAATCCCTCTCAAACTGCCTTCTTCGCCTTGAGATTAGCATTCGCTTTATCACTTTTCGCGAGTACATTTTCAAGAAGCTTTACAATAAGCGTTATTGCAATAACGAGAACTATATATATTACTGCCATTACAAGATAAGGAACCATTTTCTCGTAATTCTTACTTCCAATAGTACTTAATGCTGTGTAAAGGTCATATACAGTTATGAAACTTAAAACTGAAGTTTCTTTAATAAGAGTTATAAATTCATTTCCAAGAGTAGGAAGAATATTCTTTACAGCTTGAGGAATTACCACCTTTATCATAGTCGTTCCGTAGCTTAATCCAAGAGCTCGCCCCGCCTCCATCTGACCTTTGTCAACCGAATTAAGACCACCTCTCATAATTTCAGATACGTACGCACCGCTGTTCATTCCAAATACGATTATTCCGACAATAATAGACTCAACCTCTTTGACATCGAGCACCGGAAGCAGAACATAATATGCCAAAAGAAGCTGAACTACCATCGGTGTACCCCTGAAAACAGCAACATAAACATTGCATATCTTATCAAGAATTCTGTTGATACGGCTATACTTCGGAGATACCTTGATTACCGCTATAACAGTACCTATAACAATTCCTATCAGCAGACCTAATACGGCAACCTTGATCGTATTTAGAAATCCTGTCCAAAGAAGTTGTCTGAAATATTCGCTCTCCAGAGTGGAAACAAATTTTTCCCATTTTACTCCCCAATTCATAAAAACCTCCATTACCGACAAAAACCCCGCAATAAATGCGGGTGTTTTTGTTTATATATAATTAACCGTTTACGGCTGCAACAAGCGCCGCGCCGGGTGCTTCATCAACAACTACTGCATAGATGTTTCCGTTTATAAGATCGGTAAGAGCATCCTGAGCTGTAGCATAACCTTTACCCTCGATGTTTGCAAATCCGTCATAACCCCAATCTGCATCGCCGTTCACGTACATACCGCCGGTGGTTCCGGTCTGATATCCAAACTTCTTGCCTTCGAGAGACTTGATAACGTTTTCTACTTCCGCTACAGTCTTACAGTTGTCAAAATCGGTATTGTCCGCAGCAACTATAATTTTCTGCGAAGCTGCATAATAAGTATTGGTAAAATCATAGATAGCCGCTCTGTCCTCGCTAACGGTAATACCTGCCATTCCGATATCAGCATAACCTGCCTCTACCTGAGTGAAGATATCATCAAATCCGATGTTCTTTATTACGAGATCAAGATTGTTAGCAGAAGCATATGCTGCAGCAATTTCTATATCAAGACCGTAAATTTTTCCGTCATCACCGATATACTCAAAAGGCTCGAAGGGGCAGTTAGTTACAACAACGAGATTTGAATCACTGTTAACTACGTCACTGATAGTTACATCATAACCTACTTTGGTTCCCGTTCCCTTGAAATACTTGTCTACCAATGTATCAAAGGTTCCGTTTTCCTTGATTGTAGCAAGGAACTCGTTAAAGCTGTTTACAAGAGCTGTGTTTCCTTTTTTGCAAACAAATGCATACTCTTCGTCGGTAAGCTTTACATCAACAATTTTTACTGATGCTTCGTTTTCCTTGTTGCAAGAAGCAAGCGCGAATATCGAGCAGCAAAGAAGAGTTGCCGCGAGAATAAGTGAGATAATTTTTTTCATTTTACTTTCCTTCTTTCTTTTTTGTGGGGTGCTTTTGTGCCCCTGTGTTTTAGGATGAACCAATTATACACCTCGTTTTGCATAAAGTCAAGCATTTTTTGCAAAAAAATTCATTTTTGGTGAATTATTATTCATATCACTAAAACCTCTTGGCTTTTTAGTGCAAAATGCACAAATTCTCACGTATCTTTTAAAGTTTTCAAAGCTTTTAAATTTTTTTATTTTAGTATTTTTTAGGAAATCGTGCATATATTCAATGTATATACAGAAAATATTCTGCATAATTATGCATTTTTCTATGCATATTTTCATTTGATAATCTTTTCTGTTGATTTTACTCGGATTTTATGGTAGAATATCAGTATATAATTTATATTGAGGAAAGAAATGATAGCATTATCCGTATCGGAGGTTTCCCTCTCCTTTGGAATGGAAACCGTACTAAAAAATATATCCTTCTCTGCGAACGATGGGGACAGAGTCGGCATTATCGGCGTTAACGGCGCGGGTAAGACCTCTCTCTTTAAAGTTATTACAGGTGAGTATACCGCAGACTCGGGCGCAGTGTATTTCCAAAAGGGGTACACCGTCGGATGCCTTGAGCAAAATCCCGATCTGACGGCGCTTCCCGGCGGAACTATGGCGCTCGAATATATGTATTCGGCGTTCCCCGCCCTACTCTCTATGGAGTCGAAGATCGCGGCGCTCGAGGGTGAGATATCTGCGCTCAGCGCGTCGGGTATGCACGACGAGGCGGTCAGTCGTACCTCGGAGCTTACCGAGCTTAACAGAAAATTCGCGCTCGAGGGTGGACTTGAGTTCAAGAACAGATGCAAGAGTATGCTCTTACGCCTCGGTTTTGAGGAGGAGCTGCTTTACAGAAATATATCAACCCTTTCGGGTGGTCAGTATACGCGCCTTGCGCTCGCGCGCCTGCTCGCGACAGAGCCCGATATCCTTATGCTCGACGAGCCTACTAACCACCTCGATATAGATGCGCTCGCCTGGCTTGAGAGCTTCCTCGCTTCGTATAAAAAGACGGTTATAATTATTTCGCACGACAGATACTTCCTCGACAGAACGACGAACAAGACCTTGCATATTCAATATGCGGGCGCGCGACTTTATAACGGTAACTATACCGAAACAAAGGAGCTTCAGGAGGCAGAAACGGCATCTCTTGAGAAAAGATACAAGGAGCAGCAAAAGGAGATAGCCAAGATAAAGGCTAATATAGAATTCCAGCGCAGATGCAACAGAGAGCATAACTTCGTTACGATACGCTCAAAGGAAAAGCAGCTCGCAAGAATGGAAAAGGTGGAGCTTGCTCCCCCGCCGCCGAAAGATATCCGTCTTTCCTTCAATGCCGAGGAGGAAAGCGCGGGCGACGTGCTTTCGGTAAAGGATCTTTCCTTCTCCTATTCGGGTGAGCCGCTTATCAACAATATTTCCTTCCTTATAAGAAGATACGAGCGCGTGCTCTTCTTAGGTAAGAACGGATGCGGAAAATCCACGCTGATGAAGCTTATAAACTCGATGCTGACACCCGAGCGCGGCAAGCTCACACTCGGCTATAATATTAAAATAGGATACTACGATCAGGAAAACCGCGGACTTGACCTTACCAAGACCGTTTTTGAGGAGATACACGACGAATACCCCGACAAAAAGGACGGAGAGCTCCGCTCGGTGCTGGCACTCTTCCTCTTCGGGCCCGACGATATTATCAAGCCGATAAGCGTACTTTCGGGCGGTGAGAGAGCAAGGCTGACTCTCGCGAAGCTGATGCTGAAGAAGGTCAACCTACTCATAATGGACGAGCCGACGAACCATCTCGATATCGGCTCTGCAGAGGCACTGGAGAACGCACTTTTAGCCTTTGACGGCACTATTATCGCAGTATCGCACGACAGATACTTTATTAACAGGATAGCAACGCGTATCATAGAGCTTGACGCGGAAAGCGAGAGAGGACTCGTTGACTACAGCCTTGAGGACTATGACGACGCGTATACGGAATATATAAGAATAAGAAGCGCCGCAAGAGAGGCAAAGCTTGCCGCGGCGGCAAGCGCGCCAAAGGCGGAGAGCTCGTCTAAGCTCGACTACGAGCAGAGAAAGCGCGAGAACGCAGAGCGCCGCGCGAATGAGCGCAAGATTCTCCTCGCAAAGGAAAAAATCGAGAAGCTCGAAGCGGAGCTTACCTCGCTTGACGAGGAGCTATACGGCAGCGCCGCGACGAATTACGTCAGGGCGGCAGAGATCGAGGAGCGGAAGGCTGAAATCGAAGAAGAGCTGCTCGCGCTTTACGAGCTTGTTATGTAAAATACTTTTTTACTGCCACAAAAGCCGTAAAAATATGGGGTGGTAGTTACAATTTGTTCATATACGGTAAAATACTACGATAAATCCGCCATTTTTATAGTAAATCGAGCACTTTTATCCAAGAGCTCGGAGAGTAAAACATCTCTCCGAGCTTTTTATTTTCCCTTTTTGCCCCGACGGGGCTTTTTTATTTGTGTAAGCTACACAAAAACACACCTCGCGCACCGGCATTTTTTCGGACCTAAACGATACTTACAAACCGAAAACCAACTGCTATAATAGGCTTGCAAGGCGAAGTGAGCGACACATCCCGGGGACAGTTCAGACACCTTGCAACGGTGACCCAGAGGCTCAGGCAAGGTACTGCAGACCGAGCAAAGCAAGCCTCAAATTCACGGAAAGGAGTAATTTTGAAGAAAGGAAGGAAATACGAAAAGGAGCTTCCAAGACAGCTTTATTCTTCGTTTTTGAGCATGGTGAACGACGGTGTACCGCCGAGCTTTTCCAAATTTGCGAGAAGCATCGGCGCGACGGTGGCAGAGCTCGAAGACTTCAAGCGGCACAAGGAATTTGACAGAGCGTGGCGTGAGTGCATTGAAATCAGAAGGGATTACCTTACAGACAGCGCATTGACACGGCGCTACGATCCGTCATTTGTCAAGTTTCTCCTCGCGGAGGAATTTGCCGAGGAAAAGACCGAAGCTGACGAGGATAAAAGCATCTCGGTTTCGATAAAGGTGATAGACGAATGAACATCAACCTAACGGTAACGAAAAAGCAAAGAGAGTTTCTCGAGGCAAACGAGTCCGAGGTCCTTTTCGGAGGTGCGGCGGGCGGCGGAAAATCCTACGGGCAGATGGTGGACGCGCTTATCTTTGCCCTGCGGTACGCAGGCTCAAGGCAGCTTATCTTAAGACGTACCTTCTCAGAGCTTGACAAATCTCTGATAAGAACGAGCCTTGCGCTTTTCCCGAGGGATATATATTCCTTCAACGCATCGACGCACACGGGAAAATTCAAAAACGGCTCCTGCATCGATTTCGGATACTGCGCCACCGAAAACGACGTTTACCAATACCAGAGCGCGGAGTACGATTGCATTCGCTTTGACGAGCTCACGCACTTTACAGAGGCGCAATATATTTACCTCATTTCAAGGGTCAGGGGCGCAAACAGCTTCCCAAAACAGATAAAATCCTCGACAAACCCCGGCGGAATCGGACACGGGTGGGTCAAAAGACGGTTCGTTGACGCGAGTCCGCCAAGAGCGGCTTTTATCGGAGAGGACGGGATGAGAAGGATATTTATCCCCTCCCTGCTCGATGATAACGCATTTCTTATGAAAAGCGACCCGAAGTACAAGGAAAGGCTTCTCGCCCTTCCCGAGCGAGAAAGACGCGCTCTGCTCTATGGGGACTGGAATATATTCGAGGGGCAGTATTTTACGGAATTCTCGCAAAGACTTCACGTATGCGAGCCCTTCGAGATACCCACCTCATGGAGAAAATACAGAACTGTTGACTACGGTCTTGACAGGCTCGTATGCCTATGGATCGCGGTATCCCCCGATGGATGCGCTTACGTTTACAGAGAGTTCTGTGAGTCAAATCTCCCGATAGGCGACAGCGCGAAGGCTATTACCGAAAGGACGCCGAAGCACGAGGAGATCTACGCAACGCTGGCACCTCCCGATCTCTTCTCGCGAAGTCAGGAAACGGGAAAGACCAAGGCGAGCCTTTTCGCCGAGCACGGCGTTATCTTCACGAAGACGTCAAACGACAGAGAAACAGGCTGGCTTGCGATAAAGGAGCTGCTCATAGACAGAGGCGGCGGGCCGAAGCTGAAGATATTTTCCTTCTGCACCGAGCTTATCCGCTGCCTCCCTGCCCTTCTTATCGACAAGCTTAAGCCCTCGGACTGCATGAACGAGCCCCACGAAATAACGCACGCCCCCGATGCTCTGCGCGGCTTTGCTATCTTTTACGCAAGGCCTGCGCAAACAGCAAGAGAGATGCGGCGCACGCTTTGGAGCGCTGATATGTGGGAGGACTACTATGCCGCTGACGAGAATGAGAAAAAATATCTTATACAAAAATACGGAGAACCAATGTGAAAACAGAAAAGAAAAACAAAAAAGAGAGGCTTTCGTTCTTTCGTTCGCTTTATGAGAGCGCGAAGTGCGCAATCTCGGATATCACAGAGGAGTTCGACAGAAATATGCAGCAGTACCGAGGCTCATCCGATATAGACGGAGGTAAGGAAAAGGCAATAACCGTGCGAAATATTACCTATGAAATAATAGAGAGCCAGGTATCGTCGGATATTCCACAGCCAAAAGCGGATGCCGCCTGCTACAGTGAAGAAAAGGAGCGCGCCGCGCACGCTATCGAGGCACTTTGCCGCTCCCTGCGCGACAGACTTCCATTCGAGGAGATGAACGATCTCGACGAGCGCTATACCTATATTTACGGTGGCAGCGTATGGTTTGTCGAATGGGACAGCGAAGCAGATTTCGGTGACGTGACGGGCGGTGTTCGTGTTCATTGCATCTCTCCGAGAGATTTTATCCCTCAGCCGAACGTTTACTCGATCGAGGATATGGAATACTGCTTCTTAAAATTCACTACCACAAGAGGCGAGCTTATGCGAAAATACGGCGTCAGCGAGGAGGAGAGCTTCTCTGCCGAATGCGAATACGACGGCGAAGTGCTGACGGGAACGGATACCGTTATCGTTATTCTCTGCTTCTACAGAAGCGAAAACGGAGAGATAGGAAAATATATTTTTTCAGGCGATCTTACCCTTTCCGATATAGAAAATTACTATAAAAGGAAAACAAAGGTTTGCAAAAGATGCAAAAATAACGAGGAACAATGCATCTGCGAGGGCAAAGGAAGCTTTGATATGCTCGACGTTGACTACGAGAACGTTAACGATAAGCGCCGCGGCAGGGTGATCGAGCGCGTACCCTATTACGTGCCGAAGCACTTTCCCTTGGTTATAAGGAAGAACACCTCCGCCGAGGGGAGCCTTTTCGGTCAGTCCGACTGCAAGTATATCCGCCCCGAGCAGCAGGCGATAAACAAGATAGAATCGAGAATACTCCAGAAGCTTCTGCGCTCGGGAGTGACACCTATCGTACCCGAGGATGCCGTGGTATCGGTCAATAATTCCGTATTCGGGCAGATAATCAAAATGAAGCCCGGCGAGAGCATGGCTCAGTACGGAAAAGTAGATACGACCCCCGACATCTCCCAGGATATAGCCGAGGCGGAGCGCCTTTACGACCACTCGAAACGAATACTCGGTATCTCGGATGCCTATCAGGGTATTGCCGAGAACGCGAACGAATCGGGCGTTGCAAGGCAACTTCGTATCTCCCAGGCAAGCGGCAGACTTGAGTCAAAGAAAAAGATGAAGCATACAGCTTACGCGCATATTGACAGACTCATTTTCGAGCACTATCTGGCGTTTGCCGACGAGCCGAGAAGCTTCTGCTTCAAGGATGCTTACGGAAGGATACACAACGCCTGCTTCAACCGCTACGATTTCCTGGTTTACGACGTATGCCGTATGGGCTTCAGGTATGACGACTCCTATCTTTTCTCTGTGGACCTCAACGGGGGCTCGGAGTATCAGAGAGAGGCGTTATGGCAGAAGAATCTCGAAAACCTCAAGTCGGGTACTCTCGGGGACCCCACTGCCCTGTCCACGCTCTTACGCTACTGGCAGTGCCAGGAGAGAGCGCATTATCCTCACGCAAGGGAGAACGTCGAATACTTCTCGGAACTTATAAAGGAAGGAGGTGGACGCGCCGATGAGTACAGCCTGGAAAACCCTATCGGACAAGCTTAAGAGCAACGAGGCTAAAGGCTATTTTGAATACGTTTCAGAGAGCGGCCGAAACGGGCTTTACAGTTATTACGACAAGGAGAGAGAGGCAAAAACGGCGCTTAAGCTGAATGATGCGGACTACGGAGCTTCGGCTTCGTCACTCCTATCCGCAGGTCTTTCAAACTCGGGATACCGCGATTACCTCAAATCCCGCGCGGATAAGTCTTATCTCGAGAGTCTTGGCTTTGCCGAAGAAATAAAAAAGACCGACGAGTACAAAAATCGGTCGGACTATGAAAAGTATCTATCCGATTACGACTCCGTGCAAAGCAAGATATCGAACAGTCTTATCGAATCGATAGGAAAAGGAAACGATTTCGATTTTAACCGTGCATACAGCAAGGCGGTTGAAGCCGGACTTTCCGATACTATGGCAAAGATAACCGCAAACCGCGCGATACTCCTCGCGAAAAATAACACGTATCTCAATGCCGTAGCCTTTGCTAAGGCAAATAATCTCACCGCAAAGAAAGCGAAGGCTTATGCTAAATTCCTCGGTCTTTCCGAGATATACGCCGAGCGCGTTTATCAGGAAATATCTACCTTTACGAAAGAAGAAAAGGAATTCTACTCCTCGATGTCGGCTGAGGATTATTACAAGTACATTATGTCCAAATCCAAAAAATAAACGAAAGGAACATCTCAATGAAAGAAAAGAAATACTCAAACTACGCCACTAACAAGGGCGGTAAAATCGAAAGCCCCAAGGGTAAACCCGAAAACGAGCCCCGCGCCACAAAGCACGTAGGCAACGACTTAAGAACAAAGAGAGGTTAAGGTATGAGCGAATCAGAAAAGAATCCCGTAGAGAGTATCACTGAAGATAACGGCACATTTACGCCCGAAGTTAATACGGGCACAGACGAAAACGGTACGGAAAACGTTCCCGCGGCAGACGAAAGCCCGAGCTCGGAGAATGCCGCCGAAGAGCCCGAAGTCCCTGCGATAGACTACGCCGAGCTCGACCGCGCAGATATGCGCGAGCTATGCGAGCTCTTCCCTCACCTTCGCGGAAAGGAGAGCGTAGTCGAGCTTGAAAATCCGTTGCGCTATGCGGCGCTCCGAGATCTCGGTCTTACTCCCAAGGAGGCGTACCTCGCAACTAACGCCCATATCTCAAGCTACGATAACAGAAGCCACCTCCGCAGCGCGGTGCCAAGGCCTGCAGGAGCATCGCAGGATACGCTCGATGCAAAAGGACTCGAGGCGGCAAGAGAGCTCTTCGCGGGACTTTCTGACCGCGAAATACAAAGGCTCTACAAAAAAGTATCAAAATAAGAAAGGAAAAAATATGTTCAGACTTATCAAAATTGAAAACTCGGGCGTTAACGTTCCCGAAACATTAAAGCTCCCTAAGCCCGCATCCCTTGCAGTTAAGGCGGGTACGGCACTAACCCTTACGGGAGGCTATCTCACTATGTGTACCTCAACCTCTGTCCCCACCCATATCTCGCTTGAGGCAGCGGGTTCGGACAAGAGCACGGTATACTGCTATGCGGTAAACGGAAATATGCGCTTTGAAACTACCGTAAGCGCTAACCCCTCATCTCTCTCGCTCGGCGATAAGGTCACCCTCAGCTCGGATGCGAACAACTGCACGGTAAGCGTTACCGCGACTACCACCTCCGGAGTCGCAACGATCGTGGACCTTTGCAACGCAAAGGCGATAGGCGACAAGGTCACCGTTAAATTCTAATTCAGACAAAAGAAAGGAACTACTATGATAATTTATTCTAAATCCTCAGGACTTGCCGACAGCGCGATCGGCAAGCTCGAAACTCCCATCAAAATGGTTATCGAGCACGAAAGCGATATGCAGACCAAGAAGGGAGGTATTTGCGACTGGCTCTTCAATATCGAAAAAAGCGGAAAGTTCGGCGAGACCATCATAGGTCAGAACGAGTTTGACGTATTCCGCGCCGCTCCCGAGGGCGCAGGCGCTGAGAACGATACTATCAGCGAAACCTACCGCAAGTTCATCGAGCATATCCAGTTTATGAAGGAATTCACTATCACCGCAGAGATGATGGAGGACTCAAACTACGGCGTTGCTCAGGATGCAAAGCGCAGAGCCGAAAACTTCACAAGAGCTTACTACAAGACTATGCATAAGATCTGCGAATACGCGCTCTCTATGGGTACGTCCCTCAAGGGTACGTTCGCTAAAGCCGATCTTGACCTTACGGCTCCCGACGGTCTTCCCCTCTTCTCCGCTTATCATAAATTCGGTATCGGTGACAACCTCGGTACTCAGTCCAACTACTTCTACGGTGATATATTTGCTACGGGTGACTCCGGCAGAAAGGCAAACACCGCGGTCTTCGAGGAGGCTCTCGGTGAGCTCGCCGTTAAGCTCCGTAATATGAAGGATGAAAACGGTGAGGTGCTCGGCTACACCGCTGACACCATCATTCTTCCCGGCAACCGCCCCCTGGCTGAAGCAGTTACAAAGAAGGTATGCGGCTCCGAGGGCGCTCTCGGCAACGGCTATAACGATATCAACCTTCAGTATGGCAACTGGAATATCGTTGTTATGCCGAACTGGCAGACCGAGGACGACAGACTTATGATAATGTCCTCCGAGGCTAACAAAAATCTTTCCGGTAATATGTTCTTCAACCGTGTTCCCCTCACCGTTTCCAACTGGGTGGATCACCACACCGGTAACTACATCTGGGGCGGCAGATGCCGTTTCGGCGTAGGCTTCGGAACTTATAAGCACATCCTTCTTGCCGTTGACTCGGCAAGCTCTGTTGCGGGCGCTTCGGCTCTCTGATACGCCCCATAATCCGAGTCAAATAAAAACTTCCGCCAAGCGGCAGAGGATGCTTCTCTGACGAATGCGCTTTATGCGACGTTTTCGTATTGATATAGTAAACGCTCACATTAAAACGCAGATGCAGATCTCGCTTCCTCTCCGCCAAGCGGAGATTTGATTGATACTTTTGTAAAGAAAGGTTTTCAAAATGACATTAAATCAACTTTTATCCGAAGTATATTCTCTTGGATTTGAGGACTCAGGAGAGCTTGACGGCAGTTTTTTATTCGCGGCTAACAGAGCGAGGGCAATAATATATTCCGAGCTCGCGGATGAGAAGTGCGCCGCTCTTATTCTGAACGCTCCCGCGCTCTCATATTACAATGAGAAATACTGCCATCCGCCCGGGGCGAGGTTCACCATCCGCCTTACGGGATACTCACTCAGCTTCACCTATTGCGGCGCGGGAAAATATACTATCACCGACTCCTCGGGACAAAGAACCGGAAGCTTCAACAAAACCTACGGCCACGTAAAGGAATTCTTCAACAGAGAGTGCACGCTTGAATTCGAGGGAAATCTCTCGTTTGTAATATTCGATATTGCGGCATACTCCGAAAAATATACCGAAGAGAGGCTTGAGCTTCCCCAATACTCAAGATTCAGGGAAATAAAGCTCCGCAACTATATTTCCGATTTCGGCGCGGTGACAAGAGCCCCCGTTGACAAAGACGGAATAGCTCTCCCCGCATCGAGTATCATCGGCGGCACGCTACGCGTTCCCTACTCGTGGTCGGGAGAGATTTTCGTATATTACAAGCCGACGCACACCTCACTGTTACTCAGCGATGCCGAAAACGAGATAGAGCTTCCCGCAATGACGGAGCACCTTTTGCCTATACTCACCGCTTCGTATTTATGGCTCGACGATGACCCCGAAAAAGCAGAATACTATGCATCCGTCTACCGCACCGAGGCAAATAGGCTTCTCGTAACTCAGCCTAAAACCGTATCGGCCGAATACAAGGACATTCTGGGGTGGGCATAATGAGTTATACAACTAAAAAGAGCCACCAAAGCGGCTCGGAATACAGCGTAATATACACCGATATGCGCGGTGTGGATTTTTCTCTTGACGGCGGTAGTATATCAAAGCACCGCTTCGCTTATCTTGAGAATATGTACCGCGATTATGACGGGGTCGGCTCCGGTATGGTGGAAAGTATACCCGGATTCAGAAGGATTTACTCGCTCGGCTCGAAGATAAACGGTATTTTCCCCTACAAATCCGCGAGCGGAAAGCAAAAGCTCGTCGTTCATACGGGGTCAAACCTCCACGAGCTTGACATTTCGAATCCCGATTCCGTAGAAAACAATGCCACGCTGAACGGCATATCGAATAATAAAAGCTCGGCGTTCTTCGCTAAAGATGCTTTATACGTACTTGACGGTGAGAAATTCATCAAGATATCCGACACGTCGAAATCCACGATAAAGGATGGATGTGCGGACATATATATTCCCACTACGTATTACAACGGACAGGAATACGAGCAGCGTAATCTTCTTACACGCTCCTTCTATGAGATCACAAACGCAGGAAGCTGCGAGTCACTCGCGCATGCCACGGATGGTATAAATTATTCAATAATCAATACCGAAGAGCCCGAGTGCACCGTTTCGGGATATGACGGCAGCGAAAGTGATATCTATATCCCATCAAGAGTGCTTATCGGCGAAAGATATTACTCTGTGAAGCGCATAGAGGACTACGCCTTCGAGGGCAAAAATATTACCTCGTGCCACGTTGCAAGCGGAGTGTCGCATATCGGTATTATGGCATTCAGAAATTGCAAAAATCTGACACGTGTAGTGCTCCCCGACACTGTAACGGACGTCGGGAACGCCTGCTTTATCGGATGCGATTCTCTATCCGGATTGCATCTCGGTTTTGGGCTTAACAGACTCGGAGATAACTTTATCGGTAACTGCCCGAGTCTTACCGAGATAACCTACTCCGGCTCGAATGCCGATCTTGCGAAAGTGGAAAATTATTCTGCCCTGCTCTCGCTTTCCATAATTTATAATCACATAATAACGGAGATTGCTATTTCGGTTAAAATACACAGCCCCGCAATAGAGATCAATAATATCACAGTGGGAGATGAGGCGATGAGCTTCCGCATCGAAACGAAGAACGGTCTTTGCACAAGAGCCGTTATCATCCTTGAAAACAAGGCTCTTTATAACGGAAAGGATATAAAGATATCGGGAACGCTTTCGTCCTCGCCCGACGATTATAAAAACGTTCACCGCGGATTTCTCGGAGCCAACTATTCGGGCATCGGAAGCGTTGCTTCAACGATACTCGAATGCAAAATAGCGGAAAGCTACGACGGCAGAATATTCCTCACGGGTAACAAGAGGTATCCGGGTATCTGCTTCTATTCGACGGTCGATTCCACGGGAGAAAATAACCCTCTCTACTTTGGTGATATGAATTACTTCTGCGACGGAGTCGGAAATTTCGATAACGTTGCCCTGCTTGCCGCAGGCGACTCACTTGCGGTCTTCAAATCCGAGGATGACGGCGGCGGCAGCATCTATTATCATACCCCTCACGATACGGGTATCGATCTCGTGCCGAGGATATACCCCGTGTCATATATACACAGCGGTATTTGCGCAAAGGGTAAGGCTATTTCCTTCTTCGATGATCCTGTTTTCGTTTCTGAAAAAGGAATATCCGCTCTGACTAAAAAGACCATAAACCTCGAGAGGAGCATCGCCGTGCGCTCGACGAATATAAACCCGAAGCTGCTTTGCGAGAATCTCGGCACACTTAAGCTTGCTGTTTGGCGCGGATACCTTGCCGTACTCGCGGGAGAGCGAATGTATCTTGCGGACTCAAGAGCTACGTTCGAGGGGCATTCCGGTGACTTCGAGTACGAATGGTATTACCTCTCGGGACTTGGCTCTTATATCAACGATTCCAAGGTATACAGATTTGCGTCCACCGCGCACAAGGGGTACAACGTTCACCCCGATACCGACAGAATCGCCGAGGGTACGGTATACAGCACCTACGTTGACGGTGACCTCGTATATTACGTCCAATACGGCAAAGTAATGTATGAGGTATACAAGACGGAGGAGCTGATGGGCGGTACTTTTTATCCCGCTACTGATATCATCTCGGTCGCAGGGCTTCTCATCCTCGCTACGGAGAACGGAGATATCCTGCTCTTTAACAGCGACAAGCGCGGAGTTGCTCCGCCGACTCTCACCGAAGACGAGGACTTCGATGCCGAGGAATTCGAGAGCATATACAAAGGCAGAATACACCCATATTACTATTCGTTTTGCGGACACGCCCCGAGGTATGCCCTGCAAACGAAAAACGACAACTGCTCTATCCCTCATCTTGAAAAAAGCACCGTCAAGGGCTCGCTTTCGATAAAATGCAGAGCGGTAAGCTCGGGCAAGCTCATCTGCGAGGTCGGCTGCGATAATGTCGGCTACAGCGAGGTTTGCTCCTTCCCGAACAGCGGACTTCTTTTCTCGGATATTGACTTCTCCAATCTTTCTCTCGTGACTCAGGACACGTATACGGTTCCTATCAGAGAAAAGGCAAAGGGTTGGGTGGAAAAGCAGATAACCCTCTATACGGAAGAATTCGGCTCGCCGTTCGGTATATACACTATAGCCTACCGATTCTTCATAAAGGGTAAGATCAAAAAAAGCAGATAAGAAAGGAAAGGTATGAATACAACAAAAATTCTAACAGATGAAATCGCGGATATCACGGTCGCTTCTCTGCCCTCAAGACCGACGGCTCCCACCTCGTTTGGCGGAAGAGGCTATACCGCAAGGGAGATGAAGGCGGCGTTTGACAGACTTCCGCTTTTTATCATCGAGCGCTTTAATATGCTTCTTGACGATATCTCATCTGCCGACGAGGGCTCACTCTCTGCGGAAATACCGACGGATATCTACGAGGGACACAGCTTAAGACAGCTTTTCGCCGATATTATAAGCGGTAAGTACGCGGAGTATTTCACGTTCGACGACGTGACTCTTCAGGAGTATATGGACGGTATCAAGGAGCGGCTTGAGATGGCGGAGGATGATATTGAGATCTGCTTCTCTCATATTGCAGATAAAGTAATAGACGCATCCTCGCCTTCATCGAGAGCTGCCGATAGCGGGGAGGTGAGGTTATGATAAAAAGTGTTCGACACCTTCGCGCGGACGAGGGTGAATGGAGCGGAAACGATATCGTCGTTCCCGACGGAGAGATAGCTATTGTTAAGACGAGGGGCGGCGGCGTCAGATTAAAGGTCGGCAACGGCGAGAAGAGGTTCTCCGAGCTTCCTTCGATAACCGGAGAAGCCGTGACCGATGCGGGCGCAAAAAACATAACCCTTGAGCACGGAAGAAGCTACAGACTCGGGGATACCTCCACTCTCCTTATTTCATTCCCCGATATTATGGACGACGACTACTATTCGGAGGTAAGCTTCGACTCTGGCATTGATGCCACGGAGCTCGAGTTTTCGGGAAAGGTGCGCCTTACGGGTGACGGAGTTGCCGACGAGGACTTTCTACCCTCACCTAAAACGCATTACACCGTTTTCGTATGGTACGACGGAGAGCTCCAGGGCATCGTGAGAGGTCTGCCAAATGCGTAAACGCGGTTTTAAGCTAATAAGAAAGACCCTGCGCTGGCTTCACAGAAAGCGCGGTACTGTCGACATTCCGCTTTCGGATGATATGACGAGTGACAGTATCAGCAAATTCATTCTCAGGGGACGCGGCGAGGTACGCGAGAGCGACGGCGCTTTTATCGGCGTCGGGGATTATGACAGTGAGCTTGATGCGTACAAACTTAGGTTACATATCCACGGAAAAAACTATCTCGGCGGAACCGAGTTCTGCAAGATACACTCATCGCTCGGGATAACCAGCGAAATGAAGCCTTCCATAAGCGATACCCAGTATATCTTCGTTGCGGATAAAACCTCAGCTGGTGTGCCTGTAATCGACAGCAGTACGATTAAGTTCAAGGAGAAAACGGCGTATACGCTTGCCTACCAGGTGAAATATATCAGTGCTACAAAGCCGCGAGACCTGAAGCTCACCTTCAATTACACCGACGGCACGTCTTATACTCCTTCAATGAATACGTCTGCCAGCAATTTTACAGAGTGCGTTTCAACAGACCCCGAAAAGACTTTAAAGCATATCTCATCTCACGTGGGTGACAGGCAGATAACTATCTACATTCTGGCAAACTTCGGCATTTACGAGGGTACGCACACGGTCCACGCGGATATTCATGAGCCGTACGTCGGAGAGCGGCATGACATTATCCTTGACGCGCCGCTTTATTCGATAGGTCCTGCGGCAGACGAGCTCGATCTTCTCTCGGGCAAGCTTACACGTAAGATTAAAATACTTAACGTGACCTCTTCCCTCTACATCAGCGAAACCGACACGGATGGCGTTTTTATGATCGAGCTCGGCACTCCCGCAAGAGGCGGCAGCGAGCTTATCTCACCGTACGGTATGCTAACGGATGAGTGCGAAAGCGGTATTCAGCTGTCTGCAGGGGGCTCGGCTATCTACTTCAAGCCGCCCGGCAATCTTGAAAGCGTAGAAAAGCTATGCGAATATCTCGACAGCAATCCGTTTGAGGTGGCATATATCTTGCAAGACCCCGTCACACAAATATCCAACGCCTACATTTACCTGCCCGACGTCACGGGAAAGGCGGTCATAGACGTGCTCACCGAGGTAGATCCGAAGATATGCTATATAGAATACTACTAAGAAAGGATTAACTATGATTACTTTAAAATACAGACCGATATCGGAGAGCATACTCGGGACGGATGAGGTTTATATGCTCTGCGACGTAATTATGGGAGAAGCTGACAAGGTAAGACTCGACATCCCCTTGCGGGTCGGAGATACGGCTATTATCGCAGGCAGGCGATGCAGAATAAAGGGCGGTGGCTGCGAGATAGATTTTGAAAAGCTTCCCGACGGAATTGTCGAGGTCGGAATAATTTCGGACGAAAAAAAGATTACCGCGACTCCGTTTCTCAAAACCGACGGAACGATTCTTCGCTTACCGATAGACTCCCCTGCTTGCGAGAAGATAAAGAACGCATTTCTAGAGCTCTCCGGTAAAATATCAAAACTCGAAGAAAGAGTATCTGAGATCGAGGATAAAATCAACCCACAACCTATGTTCAAATTCACATGAAAGGAAACACTATGAAAAGAAAACTTTACAAATACACTGTTTCGATAGCTTTATTCATTCTCGTTTTATTCACACTTATTACTCCGGTAACGGCGTTCGCAAACGAAGTGGATATGACGAAGACAGATGCTGAAGAGAGCGCTACCGTCACAGAAGGCAGCACAGAGGACATAAGCTCCGAGAAAGCTGACACGGATGCTGCCGATAAGTCCGACGCCGGTTTTTTTCCGTCACTTTTCGCGGCTTTTGAAGAGCACTTAGCCGAGATACTCTCGGCGCTCACCTTTATCGGCTCGCTTATTATAATGTTATGCTATAAAAAGGGATTTCTCCCTCTTGTTACCGACGGGCTCGGCGCGCTTGCGCAGGGAGTCAAAACCATCAACGAAAAGACCGGTGAATTATCCTTCGGCGCAGAGGAGCTCAGCGAAGCTATCGGCGAGAAGCTCGATGCCGCAGAAAATCTGCTGAAGGGTACGTGCGATATACTTGCAGGGCTTGAGGTCAGGCTCGCAGAGCTTGAGAGCGAGGGCAACGAGCGCAAGATAACCAACACCGTGCTCTCAGCTGAGGTGGATATGCTTTACGAGATATTTATGTCTGCCGCGCTCCCGCAGTATCTTAAAGACAACGTCGGCGAGAGGATCGCTATAATGAAGGCGGCTCTTGCCGATGGTAAGCCAAATGAGTAAATTCAAATTTTACGCGGTGACATTATTTGCACTTGCGCTCTCGACACTGCCCGCAATATTTACCACGCTTGCCTACTTCCCACTCTGGCGAGATCGCGGCACAGGAGCTTTTCTCTCGGGTTTTACCCTGGTTTTGCTGCTTGTTGCTATAGGCCCTGTCTTAAAGCTCGTGCGGCGTATGCTTGCTTCTCCCTCTATACTCTTTGTCTGGCTGTTCGTTTTTGTTACGTTTTTCCTGCTCAAGAGTATAGCGGACGAGATGACGGTTATCGCCTTTGTCGGTCTTATTTCCAACACGGCAGCCGCCTTGTTATTTAAATTTGCAGAAAGGTACAGGTAATTTTCTATGAAATTCGGAGATTTTGAGGATACGATACTCGACTCAGGTGAGATAATGAAAAGGGCGGGACGCGCGCTCGTTGCGAATATGGGTAAGATAATCGCGCTCTTCGTTTCACTCCTTATGCTTGCCGTCACCTTCACCGACGTTACGTTCACGGGAATTTTTACGAAGGATTTTGCCTCTTCCCTACTTTTACTTATCACGTCCGCATACATAATCTATTTTTCTCTTGAAGATGCCGGCGAGAGGTGCGGTGAAGAGACCGAGGAATTTCGGCTCGCGAACGAACGTTTTGAAAAGCTCCGCGCCGCGATTACCGGTGAACGCATAGGCGCGCTGCGCGGATACTGCATAGACTATGCGAAATCGGAGTTCGAATTCAGAAAAAAGAGTGCTCTTATCTCACACGGGCTCACCGAAAACGAGCTTGCCTCCTATATTTCGGGCGAGAGGTTTGACAAAAAGACAGACAGAATTCTTCGCAGAATTGCAAAAATCAAGCCTGCCGAGATATCCCCGAAGGTACTGCTCGGAAAGGAGCGGTGGCACAGAAGAAGCGAGCTTGAAAATCCCGAAAGACGAAAGATACCGATGCTTCTTTTGAAGCTCATACCCTCTACGGTTTGTATGGCTGTCACGGTATCCGTTATGCTGACCGCAAAGGATGGGTTGACCGGGGCTGATGTACTCAACGGCATCCTCAAGCTCTCCGCTCTGCCATTGATAGGCTTCAAGGGATATTCCGCAGGATACTCCTACGCAAAGCACACGCTATCGCTCTGGTGCGAAACAAAAGCAAATATCCTCGAGGGCTTTCTTAAGTCCCTCGAGGATAAAAAAGCAATCGCTTGATGAATTATTATTGACTTTATCGGCGCGATATGGTATATTTATTTCGGTAAATATTTTTCGGAGGTCTATTATGGAAAGCAAGTTTTCACGAAAAAACTGGACCGTACTGCTCCTTTTCGGACTTATTGGGCAGATCGCCTGGGCGGTTGAAAATATGTATTTCAACCTTTTCGTTTTCGATACGATAAGCCAGAATCTCAGCGCGATTACTCTTATGGTACAGCTCAGCGGCGTTGCCGCAACGTTCGTTACTCTCATTGCGGGTACACTTTCGGACAAGATAGGAAACAGACGCTCGTTTATTTCTATCGGATATATTATTTGGGGACTTACCGTCGTGCTATTCGGCTTCATCTCGGTCGAGACGGCAGAAAATCTCTTCGGTATGAGCTATGACTCGGCAGTTAAGCTCTGCCTCGCGGCAGTTATTATCGGCGACTGCGTTATGACTCTTTTCGGCTCTACCTCAAACGATGCGGCATTCTCCGCTTGGGTGACCGACAACACCGAAAATTCATACAGAGGTCAGGTTGAAAGCGTGCTTTCCATTCTCCCTCTCGCCGCTATGCTCATAGTTGCGGGCGGATTCGGAATACTCGTCGAGATAATCGGATATAAGTATCTATTCCTCTCACTCGGTCTTGTTATCAGCATCTCGGGCGTTATCGGTCTTTTCATTATAAAGGACAGCAAAAATCTCGTTCGCTCGGGCACGCTCCGCGATATGATATACGGCTTCAAGCCATCGACCGTAAAGTCGAACAAGGCGTTCTACGTATCACTTCTTATCCTCGGTGTATACGGCATTGCGTGCCAGATATTTATGCCCTACCTCATCATTTATATGAAGACGTATCTCACATTCTCCGTCGTTGAGTACAGCGTGATCTTCGGTCTTGCTATCGTGCTCGGAGCGGCGGTCAACATCTTCCTCGGAAAGCTTTCCGACAAAATGGACAAGGTTGGCTCGATATATATCGCCGCGGGCATATTTGCCGCAGGACTTCTTGCAATGTACCTCGCTAAGGATATGGGACATACAGCAAACCTCGTGCTCTTCGGTATCGCGGGCTTCGTTATGATATGCGGATACATCTTTATTTCCGCTCTCAGCGGCGCAATAGTCAGAGATCACACTCCCGAAAACCAGGCCGGTAAGCTTCAGGGCGTGCGAATGATATTCGCGGTACTTATCCCGATGCTCGCAGGTCCCGCTATCGGTAACGCGATAAACGCCGCAAAGAATATTCCCCTTCCCGACGCGGGCGCAGACGCTATGACGACAAGCTATATCCCCGCCCCCGAGATCTTCCTCGCAGGCGCGATAGTTTCGCTTATCATCTTCGCTCTCGTTCCGCTGCTCGCAAGGCTTACGAACAAGTGTGACAACGAGAATAGCGCGGAATAATTTCGGCTTATGCCATTAATATTTTACGCCGAGGCAGTAGTATTTGCCTCGGCGTTTTGCATTTAATATATGATTTTTATTGCCAAAGATCCTACTTCGGCTTCGCATGGTGCTTTTTCGTCATAGATCCCAAACGTTGCTACGCACCGTTTGATCCTCGCTATGCTCGGATTTCGACTGCGCTCAGGATGACAGATGACGAAAAATTTCGACTGCGCACCGTCAGGCTCAATATGAGCAAAATTAATCTTTCGTTTCAAATCGAGAATCTTTAACTTTCGGTAAGAGTACACGGACGAAGAGATTTTGGATAGATTTCCGTGGCTGACAAGCGAAGTTTATTCTTCGCTCCAAACCGAGAATCTTTAACTTTCGGCAAGAGCTCACGCACGAAGAGATTTTGTGCAGATTTCCGTGGCTGACAAGCGAAGTTTATTCTTCGCTCCAAACCGAGAATCTTTAACTTTCACAAAAATTCACGGACGAAGAGATTTTGGATAGATTTTCGTGGCTGACGAGCGAAGCTGTAGTTACCTACAGCGAGTAAGGAAACGCGGAAAGATGCCAAAATATCAAAGTCCGTAAACCTACAGCGAGTGAGGAAACGCAGGAATATGCCAAAATATCAAAGTCCGTTATATAAGCGGAAGAAGCAACATCATCACCGGCAGCGTTATGATACTGCACATAGTGCTTACAAGAACGAGATTCGCGCCTGCCTCCTGACCTTCTCCGACTATCTCCGAGAAGTTCAGGACTATCGATGCTATCGGGCACGCGCAGGTGATAAAGAACGCCTGGCGAAGTCCCACGTCAAGACTCGGGAGAAGCATTACGACACCGAACGCTATAAGCGGCATTAAAAACTGCTTTACAGCTATCGTAAGGTATACGCGATAGTCGGTGAATACCTTTTTCATATTCATCGTGCCAAGGCGCATTCCCATAACTATCATAGAAAGCGGCGTCGCCGATCTCGCTGTATACTCTATCATATTCGCGATCTCCTTCGAGAAATCTATGCCCATGATGAATATTAAGAGCGCTGCCGCCGTACCTATCATGGCGGGGTTTAAGAATATCTTTTTGAGTGATATGTATTTAGTATCGTGAGAGATTATTGCCGAGCCGACCGTCCAGCCGAGGACGTTCATTACTGCGGCATAGACTGTGGTATACGCTATCAATGATGACGCTATATCGGGAAGAAGCGCTTCTATTACGGGAATACCAAAGAAGGCGCAGTTACCGAAGGTCGTTCCTATCGTTATTATTCTGTATATCGACTCTTCCGATTTTTTCTTCAAAACGAGGAACGATCCGCCGAGCATCAGCGCGTGAACAAGGATGATGAGCGCCGCAAATATTCCAAGGTCAAGGAGAAGCGAAGCGGAATATTCAAGCTTACCGAACGTAAATACCGCAAGGCAAGGCTGACATACGAAAAGAAGTATTTTAGAAATACCAGGAATGCACTCCTCGGAGAGCATTTTTCTTTTCATAAGTATATATCCGGGAAGAGCGATAATCAAAAGGACGCTTACCGCCAAAAGCGCAACAAAAAACGTAGCCATATTTAATATTTATACTCCGTAATCGTTCGTATATTTATGATTGATAATATCTATCTTTTCCCACTTTTTGCGAAGCTCAACGTCGACGGTGCTCTCGCTGAGCATACGTGAGTAAAGAGCCGATGCACAAAGAACGTTGAAGTCCTCAAAGAAGCCTACCTTGTCGGTTCTCTTATACGCGCCCTCATCGGTTGCCACTTTGTAAATATACACTCTTCCGACGAATGAGTTACCTTCAGCGTCATCATCAGCCATAGTCGAGCCGTATTCCAAGGCATCCACCTCTCCTACTTTGAGGGATAATGCTTTTTCGATAACATCGGGGAATTCTTTGCCGAATTCTTCCGTAAACGAGCTGCCCGCGCAGAGGTAATAATCAATGTATTCTTCGGTCAAATTGTCTTTATACTTATATACCTTCTCCGCCACCTCGTCAAACAGCTCCTTCGATACCGAGCCGTCCTCATAGCCCTTGATACAGGACTCGAGAAGCTGAATATAGCCCTCACGCTCTGCGCGCTCATCTGCGGTAAGGTCACGAAGCTTGTCATTTCCCTTTTCGTCCTTCTCGCGCTCGCCCTTATCGTTATATACGAAGGTATCCTGCGTTCTGACGAAGACTATCTTCGCTCTAGTATAACCCGAGAGCTTATCGCTTCCCATAAAGAATTCATCACAGAACTCAGGGAAGCTTCTGACGTTCGCGCCGTCGGAGCCGAAAACTCTTGACGCAACGACGTTTGCCTTATAGAGCATTTCGATGCCCTTTTTGAAATCCTTATAATCAAAGCCGTACTGCTCCACGTTTGCGTCGAACTGCTCCTTTGAGCCGCCCGCTCTGTAGGTCAGTATCTCGTTCACGGCAATAGCAATATTATTTTTATCGTCCTTCGAGAGCTTGCTGTATTTATCGAAAATGAGATTTGCGGAGATGAGAGATTTTATACTGTTCTCAACGTAGAGCTTAAGGTAATCTCCCTTTGTTGACGTGCTAACGTTGCCACCCAGATAAGGAGTTGCCCAGAAGGCTTCGTTATCGGTCACTAAGGTGCCCGACTGATTAAGAGTTTTGATATACTCCGCCTTAAACTCGGTGACAAAGTAGTTTACTACGCCCTCGGTCATACCGACGCTCTCAAGCTTTACGGCATAGGACGCATTTCTTGCTATTGCAACAGTACCGAGAATTATGCCAAGCAGAAGAACTGCCGAAAGAAACGCGCTGACGAAAATTATAATAATTTTCTTAGTTCTCTTAGCCGATTCCTCGGGTAATACAGCCGCACGCGTGGGCGCTTTGTTAAATGCCGCATCATATGATTTTTTCTGTGTTTTCTTGTTTCCCATTTTTTCCTTCTTTCCCGTACGGTAAGTCCGACACGAGTTTTTATGAATTTATCTCTTTAAAATAATCCTCAAGAACCGATGCCAAAGCGCGGATAGGCTCCTCGCCCGGCTTGAGTCTATACACTATCGGAGCTGCCCCCGACGAGCCTATGAGCTGACCTCTGTGCATCGACAGCACCATAGACCATACCGAGAGGTCGGGTCTTTCCATATAGAAGAGTATTTGCTGGGCTTTAAGCTCAATTCTCGGTATCCTTGCGCGCTCCGCTATCGCGCGGCACATTGCAACGTAGAGCAATCTCTCCACGGGGCGCGGAGGCTCTCCGAATCTGTCTGTCAGCTCGTCAAGCACCTCCGACCTGTCACTCGGTGAGCGGATGAGCGATATTTTTTTATATATCTCCATTCGCATAGCGCTGCCGGCTATATAATACTCGGGAATATACGCATCTATCTTGAAGTCTATCGTAGATTCAAAGAGGGTAGGCGCGGAGATTCCGCGCTCCTCAAGAACGGCTTCATTGAGAAGCTTGACATATAAGTCATAGCCTACGCTATCTATATACCCGTGCTGCTCCGCGCCGAGCAGATTTCCCGCGCCTCTTATCTCGAGGTCACGGAGCGCTACCTTGAAGCCGGCGCCGAATTCCGCATATTCCTTGATTGCGGATAATCTCTTCTTCGCTATATCCGTGAGCGCTTTACCCGGTCTGTATGTGAAGTACGCATACGCCTGGCGCTCGCTTCTGCCTACACGTCCTCGTATCTGATGAAGCTGGGAAAGTCCCATTCTGTCAGCATTCTCGATAATAAGAGTATTTGCCATAGGCAGATCGACTCCCGTTTCGATAATGGTCGTGCAGACGAGCACGTCTATCTCGCCCGAAACAAGAGATTGCCAGATATCCTCAAGCTCATCCTTATCCATTCTTCCGTGAGCATAGGCAACACGAGCCTCGGGAACCGCCTTCATTATTTTATCCGCAACGAAATCTATCGTTTCGATATTGTTAAAGAGGTACAGCACCTGACCGCCTCGCGCTATCTCGCGGCGCACAGCCTCAGCTATCACCACCTCGTCGTGCTCAAGCACGTAGGTCTGAACGGGACGGCGATTTTCGGGCGCTTCATCAAGCACCGACATATCACTGATACCGTTGATAGCCATATTGAGAGTTCGAGGTATCGGAGTTGCGCTAAGTGTCAATACGTCAATATTTGTTGACATTTCTTTAAGTTTTTCCTTTTGAGAAACGCCAAATCTCTGCTCCTCGTCAACAATAAGGAGTCCGAGATCGCGGAACGCTATATTCTTGCCGAGAAGCTTATGAGTTCCGATTATTATATCTATTTTTCCTGCCTTAAGATCGGCGATTATCTTTGACTGCTGCTTTGGAGTTTTGAAGCGCGATAGCATCTCAACGGTTACGGGATAGCCTCTCATACGGGAGAGCGCAGTTCCGTAGTGCTGAAGGGCGAGGATAGTCGTCGGAACGAGGATAGCAACCTGCTTTCCGCCCATTATTGCCTTGAATGCCGCCCTCAGCGCAACCTCGGTCTTTCCGAAGCCAACGTCGCCGCAAAGAAGCCTATTCATCGGGGAAGGCTTCATCATATCCGACTTTATCTCCTCAATAGCCTGCGCCTGAGATTCGGTTTCGATAAAGTTGAAGTCTGCCGCGAACTCTTCCTCAAGCTCACTATCCGCAGGAAAGGCGAATCCGGGGAGCCTCTGCCTCTCGGCATAAAGCTTTATAAGCTTTGCGGCAATATCCTTAACCGCAGATTTTGCGCGGCTCTTCGTTCTGTGCCATTCCGTGCCGCCCATTTTCGAGAGCTTCACCGTTCCGTCCTGCTCTCTGGCGCCTATATATTTGCCTAACATCTCAAGTCTATCGCAAGGGACGAAGAGTTTATCCGTGCCGGCATAACGGATAGTGATATAATCTCGTGTTACACCGTCGATGCGCACGCTCTGCATACCCTCAAAAAGACCGATACCGTAGTTTGCGTGGACGACGTAGTCGCCTACCTCAAGCTCAGCGTAGCTCATTATTCTCTGGCCGGCACCGCCCGCTTTTCGAAGAACTCTCTGCCTGCGTTTAGCAAGCATTATAGCTCTGCCCTCGTCCTCCGCCATAGACAGCACGGCTATCCTCGGCATAACGAGATCAAATCCTTCAAGTGAGCCAACAGTTATGATAATACCTGAACTGTCCGGGAGTATAATATCGTCTTTTTCTATCACGGATGGGGTGTAACCCGACTCCGTAATAAGCTTTGCCGTCGCGGTAAGGCTCGCCTTATTCTCGCACTCGAGTATGATGCGGTAGCCTCCACGAAGGAGTCCGTCTATATCCTCCAGGAGCATTTTAGGATTCTTTCCGTATGCTACGCTCCTCTTCGTTCTGAAGCCGAAAAGCCCCGAGAGCCTACCGAGCCCCGCACCGCCGGAAAAACTGTTTATATGAATATTGACTACCCCCGAAAGGTATCTGTTATATTCATCCTGCGAGGCGGCATACCACGCGCTGCCCTTTGAGATAAGTCCGTGAGTTTCAAGATTCTGTGTGTTATCCGAAAGCTCGCGGTAATACTTTTTCAAGCGGTCAGCTCCCTCGTTTGTTCCGACTGTCAATGCAAACCTGCACCCCGCCTTATCAAGGTAGGTCATAAGAGTTTCATGCTCATTATATATGATACCCAGGTACTTATCCCTGGAATCAAGTATCATACCGCCTTCCAGCGCCGAAAGCTCGCGCTTGAGCGCCACCGACGTACTCTCGCTCTCCGCCTTTGCGATAAGCTTCCGCACTTCGGAAGTGAGCGTTTCTCTTACCTCGCCTCTTATCATAACCTCAATAGCGGGCGCGAGCCTTACCTCGCGTTTTGCCTCAACGGCTCTCTGAGTAAGCACGTCAAAAGACACTATTCTATCTATTTCATCACCGAAAAACTCAACACGGATAGGATCTTCATCCGAGCTGACGTAAAAATCAACTATACCGCCGCGGCGCGCGAACTGACCTGCCGACTCAACCGTATCGCACCTTGCGAAGCCAAGAGTCACAAGACGCTCCGTCAGCTCCTCGGGAGATATCTCCGTACCGAGCTCAAGAGTTGTCACGATTTTGCCGAGAAGTTCTCTCGGCACGGTTGCGGATACGAGCGCATCCGGCGTTGTTACAACGGCAAAGGGCTCTCCCGAAAGCAGGGCGAGAAGCACTGAAAGCCTCTCACGCTCATTGTCGTGGGAGGCTGATATGCTATGGAAAACAAGCTCGCGCGAAAGATATCTTTCAGCGCGAACACCGCAGGACGTAAGGAGCGAAGCAAGCTTATCTCTTTCGCCTTCGCTATCCGCAATAATAAGCACGGGGGCAGCCGTCTTGTTTAAAATCCGACGTGTTGCCTCGGCAATGTACGCAGAATGCGCTCCGCCCGAAAGTCCGCTTACCGCGATCGGAAGCTTCTCTTCCTTCGCGAGGGTTTCGAACGCCACCTCAAGCGATGCCGCAAACTCCTTATCCTTTTCGATGAGCGACGTAATTCTCTTCATCAAAAAACCTTTTTATATTTTATTTCGAATACTTGTTCATTGCCTCGTCTATCTTGCCCTCCAGCATCAGCTCAACCGAAGGAATTATTGATGAGTTCTCTTCGCTAAGCTTTTCGAGATCCTCCTTAGAGAATCTGCCAAGCACGAAATCGACGAGATCATAATCGGGCGACGGCTTCTTGCCGACGCCTATTTTTATTCTCGGGAAGTTATCCGAGCCTACGTGAGCTATTATGCTCTTAAGGCCGTTATGACCGCCCGCCGAGCCCTTGCGCCTGATGCGGAAAACACCGACGTCAAAGCTTATCTCATCGTGAAGAACGATAATATTCTCGGGGGGTATCTTATAGAAGGATGCCGCCTCGGCAATCGCAACTCCGGAGTTATTCATAAACGTCGTGGGCTTCATAAGAAGAACTCTGACACCTGCGATATTTGCCTCGGCTGTCAGTGCGTGAAACTTAACACGGTCTATCCTCACGCCATATTTCGCGGCAAGAGCATCGATTGCCATAAAGCCTGCGTTATGCCTCGTTTTCTCATAATCCGCGCCGACGTTACCCAATCCTACGACAATATGAGTTATGGGAAGACCTGCGCTCTTATTTTCTATTTTCTTAAAAAGATCAAATATATTCGCCATTTTTATCCTTCACTGCTCTCCGCTTTGATAAGAATAAGCTCCTTTGCATAAGGTAACGACTCTATTGCAGCGCAAAGAGTATGCCACTCGGCAAGCTTATGGTGACGGCGCGCGTAATAGATGTTTATAAGCACCTCGTAGTTGAGGCTTACGGTTCTCATCTGATTGAAGGACGAGGGGAGAAGCTGGATCATATTGTGCCACGCGGACTTATCCTTGGTTTCGTTGAAGCGTACTCTCTCGCCCTCAAGATATACGATAAGAGCATCGAGAACAGAGAGCGCATCCGTCGTCATTCTGTCGCACGAGAAATCCTCTCTCTCAAACTCCTTCGCCTGGATCTTATGCATAGTCGAGCAGGAATTCGCTACAGTTCCGACCTTATAGGTATCAAACTCCTTCCACCAGTAGAGCGGCGCTGTTATATCCATTGACACCATTATCTGACGGAGGAACTTTCTGTGATCCGAGCCTGCGACTGCAAGACGGCGCGCGAGCGAAAGATCGTTCTCACCGAGAACAAAATTTCCATTCTCGTCGTAGTAGCTGTCCATCCTCGCCCAGCTGTTCATAGGATTTCTTGCTCCTCTTATGGCGTTCTCCATATTCATTACCGAAATTCTTTCAACCTTTAACATAAAATCCTCCGATGAGATACACTTTATTTTCTAAATAGATATTTTATCATATATTTTAAATATTGTCAACAGAGAGCGCGCGTAAATTACGAAAAGTTAAAAAATAAAAACGGGACTCTCTGCCGTACGGTTTTACAGACAAAAAGTCCCGTCTTATTTTGTTACTAAGAAATCTGCGGTTAAACGGTCTTGTTTACCAACGGAGAATTCTCCGCGCGAATCTCCCTCATAGCTTTAGTATATACGAATCTGTATATGACGCAGCCGACAGCGGTGCTGAGCGGCAGGCAGACAAACAGGAATGTTACAGTCGGCAGAAGCGGCCATACGAAAATGGGCCATATACTTCTTATGCATAAGCCGGAGATAAATCCGACGACCAGAAGTGATCTTGGATGCTTTAAAGCTCTGACGGAGTTTGAATATACCTCCATTGAGCAGGTTATAAAATTAGTGAACGTTAAAAGAATAAATCTCTCTTTTGCAAGAGCAATTACCGCATTGTTGTCTGTAAATATACCGAGAATAAAGGTAGAAAATACCGTTAAAAATACCGAGATAACAGTTAATACCGCGCTCAGATAGTATGTACCCGTTCGCATTATTTTGGGTATTCTTTCAATATTTTTCGCTCCGTAGTTCTGGGCGACCATTACACCGGTTGCAGATGCTATAGACGAGCCGACGCTATATGTAAATCTATCGAGCTGGCTTGCTATGGAATTTGCCGTCATAGCGTCCGTGCTGATAGAGTTCATAGCAGAAACTACCACTATCTCACCTAAGTAAAAGAAGACTCCTGTAAGGCAGGTAGGAACACCTATCTTTATCATATCGAAAAGCTCTCGTTTGCGGAATCTGATATTCTTAAGCTCTATCTTGCAATAGTCCTTATTCTTCGCGAGAGCAATAAGAGCCGCAATGAGAGCCGCAACGTTTGCAAGCACCGTCGCAAGCGCAACACCCGCTACCGCCATATTCAAAAATCCGACGAATATCACGTTGAGAATTACGTTCAAGACACCCGAAGATATCATATATATCATCGGACGCACGCTGTCGCCTGTCGCTCTTAAGATAGCGGCAACGAAATTGTAGAGCATAATAAACGGCATTCCGGCAAAATAAATACGCATATACGTCGTTGCCATATCTAAAACGTCGGGCTGACAGTTTGTCATAATCAAGAATTTTTCGGCAAAGATCTCGGTTACGGTCATAAGAATCATTCCCGAGATGAAGCCCATCACCAGAGCAACACCCGTTGCGCGTCTCGCGCCCTCGACGTCACCCGCGCCAACGCATTTCGCTATAACTACGTTAGCGGCGGAAGAATATCCCGCAAAAACGCAGAGAAGCATTGATATAATAGAACCGCACGCACCTACCGCGGCAACGTCGGCATCACTTGCCATAATACCGAGAACTGCAATATCCGCAGAGTGAAAAAGGAGCTGAACGAGATTAATGATAATAAGCGGAAGTGAGAACTTCACGAGAGTTGAAAGGACCGGCCCTCCGGTCATTTTTGATTTATCCATAATTAATACCTCAGAGGCGAAACACCCAAAAAAGCTATCTTAATACTCTATGTCAATATAGACGGGAAGATGGTCGGATAACGGCATATAATAATCTTCCGCAAATCTATCAAATCGACGTACAAATCCCTCGGGCGCGTTCTTTATAAATACTCGGTCGAGCGCTCTTATTGGATCAGCGGGAACGTAAGGTCCGTATCCGTCCTCACCGCACTTGTGCATTCCGTGACCGCCGTCGGCATACTCCACGGCAATATCGCGGGCATCCGCATAGCCTCTCTCATAGGCGCTCTTAACGCAATCAGAATTTCCCCAAGCGTTCATATCTCCGACAAGTATGATTGGACAGCCATACTTAGCGCCGAATTCCTCGGCTTTATCCATCATAAGTCCGATTTGATATACTCTCGCCTCGTCCGAGCCCGCCCGATATGACTTCCAGGTGGGGTCACTGCTCATATACCAAAGATGTGTCGAGCCGAAAATGAGCATTTTTCCGTTTTCCTTCGAGCGAAGAACGGCAATGCAGTAGCCTTTCGTATTCAGATTATTAAACTCGCCTTCATAGCCGGGAACCTCTGTGGGGTAAACGAGGTATGACGAGTCAACGAGCTCAAACTTATCGGTCTTATAGAGGATAGGTGTATCACGTCCCCAGAGCAAGGAATAATTCATACCCGCGCCCGAAAGACCCCTCATCTCCAGATCAGCCATAAGCATCGAGCACTCCTGAAGTCCGATAATATCAGGATCAGTTTCCCTGAACATACGAATGAAGCCGGGTGCTCTTACATTTGCTGAGCAGTCAAGTCCTGCTTCACGCCAAGCGGGCTTATTATTATCTGCCCACCACTGATTGTTGCTCATGATTCTTAGTTTGCTCATTCTATATCCTCCAAAATGTAAAGTTTGATTTTCTTTTTGTATGCTATATTTATTTATATCTCCAAGATCGGATATTCAGCCATTGCGACTTTTGCCGCGCCCTCGGAGGCATCAATAACTCCGCTTACCCGATATTCTAAATTTTTACTAACACTTTTAAATGCCTTATCAAATACGTCGGTAACCGAACCCAACCATTCCGTTATCTTACCTACGATAAACACGGTATTAACACCGAGAAGCATTGCGAGATTGGCAGTGGCACGTCCGAGCTCGTCGGCAATTTTGTTATAATCCCCGCTTTTTCTGCACGAGCTGAGTATATCCTTGAGCCTTTTATCTCCTACATGTATGTATCCAAGCTCAAGCGGAAGCTCGAGTATTCTGCCGTTTTTCATAGCCGCAATTCCAATACCCGTATCTACTCGCAAAGCCATAGCATCAATATCAATACTGTCCGCCGCGGCATACAGCATACATTCGGGATCGTGCCTGACGTATACAGGAAGACCAAAGCAGTTACCGATAATTTTTTGAGGAGATACGCTCATAGAGCCTTGGGTGAACGGATAATTCCAACCGCCATCCGAAGCGCGGGTTCCTTCCATAGCGACACCTATACCGCAGCAATCGGACTTATCGCGAAGCATTGCGCTTATCTTATCGCATACAGAGCCTAAAAGCTCAGCCTCATTTGCAAACCGCTCGGGCTCCCAGCTTCTTTTTTGGGTAACGACTCCGTTTATCGAAAGGTTCGTTACCGATATACCCGAGTCGTTTATATCTATTCCCAGAAAATACTTTTTTTCGTTAAGCGAAAGATACGTCGGTACTCTTCCCCGCGACTCTCCCCTTGCTCTCTCCTTCGCGGTATTTGTTTCCACAATAATTTCCGCCTCGATAAGCAAAGCAACAAGGTCGGATACGCACGCCCAGCTCAATGCCAGTGCCGAGGATATCTCGATGCGCGTTGCCGCTCCGACACTTCTGACGAAGGAAACTATCGACGCGATATTATCTCTGCGTTCAGCAAATTGTTTTATACTAGCCATACTATCCTCCTATTTTATCGACGGTCGATAGAATTATAGCACAAGGGTTTTCTATTGTCAATACGGAAAGATAAAAAACTTCAATGCACTCGCATTATTTTTTTAAAGCGCTCACATTATTTTTTAATCAATCCTTGACAAGCGCAAAAAATAGTGATATAATCTTAACGATAAAGGCTTTGACGGAAAGAGTAGCTTTTGAAAAAGGTATCAGAGAGAGGGGCGTTTGCTGAAAGCTCCTTTACCGAGTATCAGAGTGAAGACCACTCCCGAGCCGCAGGCGGTAGCAAGCCTTGCCGTGCTCCTCGCGTTAAGAGGTAGGTACGTTTTTCGTATCTTTGAGTTAAAATCAAGGTGGAACCGTGTTTTTATGCACCCTTGGCAGTCGTTAGACTACCATGGGCTTTTTTTATTTGATTTGTAAATAAATTTATCAGGAGATATAAAAAATGAAAGTAATTTACGCAAACGGTACGGTTGGCGAGTGCGCTCCCGAGGAGGAGCTCCACATACTCCGCCACACCGCGGCACACATTATGGCGCAGGCCATCAAAAGACTCTGGCCCGAGGCAGACTTTGCTTACGGCCCCGCAAACGAGAAGGGCTTCTACTACGACGTAGATCTCGGTGACAAGACTCTCACCGAAGAGGATCTTCCCAAGATCGAGGCGGAGATGAAGAAGATCTGCAAAGAAAACCTTCCTATCAAGCCCTCTATCCTTCCCCGCGCTGAGGCTATCGCTCTTATGGAGTCGCGCGGCGAGAAATACAAGGTTGAGCATATCGGCGACCTTGCTCCCGACGCAGAGATAAGCTTCTTCACTCAGGGTGAGTACGTTGATATGTGCACAGGACCTCACCTCACCTACACGAAGGCGCTCAAGGCGTTCAAGCTCACGGGCGTTTCCGGCGCTTACTGGAAGAACGACAAGAACAACAAGATGCTCACAAGAGTTAAGGGTACTGCTTTCAAGACTCAGCAGGAGCTTGACGACTACCTTAAGCTTCTCGAAGAGGCTGAAAAGCGCGACCACCGTAAGATAGGTAAGGAAATGGGACTCTTTATGTTCCGCGACGAAGCTCCCGGCTTCCCATTCTTCCTTCCCAAGGGTATGCTCCTTAAGAATGCTCTTATCGAGTATTGGCGCGAGATACACACAAGAGAAAATTACGTTGAGGTTTCAACTCCCCTTATTATGAACCGTCAGCTCTGGGAGACCAGCGGTCACTGGGGTCACTATAAGGATAATATGTATTCCACCGAGATCGACGAGGAGACCTACTGCGTTAAGCCTATGAACTGCCCCGGCGGAGTTCTCGTTTACCGCAACCAGCCTCACAGCTACCGCGAGCTTCCTATGAGAGTCGGCGAGCTCGGTCTTGTTCACCGCCACGAGCTTAAGGGCGCGCTCCACGGTCTTTTCAGAGTTCGTTGCTTCACGCAGGACGATGCTCACGTATTTATGCGCCGCGAGCAGATCACAGATGAAATTATCGCAGTAGTTGATCTTATCAACGAGGTTTATACTAAGTTCGGATTTAAGTATACCGTTGAGCTTTCCACAAGACCCGAGAACAGCATGGGCAGCGACGAGGATTGGGAGGCAGCAACAAACGGACTCAAGGCCGCTCTCGATAAGCTCGGTCTTCCCTATATCATCAACGAGGGCGACGGCGCGTTCTACGGTCCTAAGATCGACTTCCATCTCGAGGATACCCTTGGAAGAACCTGGCAGTGCGGTACTATTCAGCTCGACTTCCAGCTTCCTCAGAACTTCGAGCTTGAGTACACCGACGAAAATAACGAGAAGCAGAGACCCATTATGATCCACAGAGTTTGCTACGGCTCTATCGAACGCTTCATCGGTATTCTTACCGAGCACTTCGCAGGTAAGTTCCCGCTCTGGCTCGCTCCCACTCAGGCAAAGGTTCTTCTCGTTTCCGAGAAGGCTTCCGAGCACGGACATAAGGTTTACGATGCTCTCCGCGCGGCTAAGATCCGCGTTGAGCTCGACGAAAGAAACGAAAAGATCGGTTATATGATCCGCGAGGCTCAGGTAGTCGGCAGAGTTCCTTATATGGTAATCATCGGTCAGCAGGAGGCTGAAAACGGAACTGTTTCCATCCGTAACCGCGACACCGCTGAGACAACCACTATGACGCTTGACGAGTTCATCGAGAAGATCACTCGCGAGAACAGAGAAAGAATTTAAATTTAAAAAACGGTCTGCCCGCTTCGGCACACCGCATAAAATGGGTAGAAGAAATGTAAAACGCTCCTCTACCCATCTTTTTCTATATTATTTCTATATTATTGAAACCTACCCGAAAATTAAACGTTAATATTATTGCAAATGCGTCAAGCATCAAATATACTGTTATAAAAGGACACCGCAAAATGAAAAAAATTCTCGTTTTATTTCTCTTGTGCGCCATGCTGATGCTCGCCTCGTGCGAAGCGATAAACGGTATTTTGCCTCCTGGCAAGACGAATACCGCAAGATTTACCGCGCACTACGATTACGGCTTCCATAATACCGACAAGGCCTCTCTTCTGCTCGACGGCGCGACCGTTTTCTTCGAGCCTGCTGAGTGGGGCATCGGAAGAATAAACGCAGGCGATGTTATCATTATGGAATATCGCGGAAGCGAGCTTTTGATACAAGAGAGCTATCCCGCAACTGTTGTAACCAAGGACGTAGAAATAATAAATATCTCCATAGAAAAGGCAGAGATAATAGAGCTTACCGTTATAGAAAACACGGGCGGTGGCTTCAGCCTCGATGAGCGTGACAGCAGCATTAATATCACAAGCTGCGCATTTCCTAACCCTTACGTTATCAGCGAGGATATGACCTACAAAGCGCTCGATGAGTCCCTCGTCGGCAAGACCATATACGGTACTATTACTAAAAGCGATGACGGAATTACACTCGAGGCGTTATACGATTTTTCGCCTAATTAACCCGTATTTGAGAATCAAAGTTTACATTTATAAGATAAAAAGACTAACCCAAGCGTTTTTCGCTCGAGCTATCCTTTTTATTTTTTATCGGGTTATTGCGCTGCGTGCGCTATTGTTTAGTCGACACAGAGCTGTGAGATAAGAAGATTTTTGATATGGAGTTAGTCAATATCAAGTCCCGTATCTACGGGGTAGTATTTCGCAAGTCCGCCGACCGAGGTCTCTCTGTAACCGAGGGGAAGGTCGCATCCGGTATTATACATCGTTTTTACGATGAGGTCAAACGTTATCTTTCTTGAATCGGAGAGGAAGTTTGCGAGAGAAAGCGCATTTATCGCTCTCATAGCGGCGACGGCGTTTCTCTCGATGCAGGGGATCTGCACAAGTCCGCATATCGGGTCGCAGGTAAGACCTAAGTGGTGCTCCATTGCAACCTCCGCGGCATATTCTATCTGCCCAAGACCCATTCCGAAGAGCTCGGCAAGAGCTGCCGCCGCCATAGAGCAGGCAGAGCCTATCTCCGCTTGGCATCCGCACTCGGCACCGCTTATCGATGCGTTGGTTCTTATGATATTTCCGATAAGCGCCGCAGTTGCAAGAGCGTGGAAAATCTGCCTATCGGTAAAGCCGCGGCTATCCTGCATATACTTAAGAACAGACGGCAAAACTCCACACGACCCACAGGTAGGAGCTGTTACGATAGTTCCGCCTGCGGCATTCTGCTCACTCACGGCAAAGGCGTATGCGGAGACGAGCCTGTTCTCCCTTGTCTGCGCGGATTCGTCTATGTGATTCTTCTCAAAAAGACTTCTTGCCTTTCTCTTCGTGCCAAGACCTCCCGGAAGCGTTCCCATAGTTGAGAGTCCTTGATGTATGGAATTTTTCATATTATCCCATACCTCGTCAAGATAATCGTAGATATCCTCGCCCTCGCACTCAAGAACGTACTCGTAAAGACGGATATTCTTCGCTTTGCAGTAATCGGCTATCTCGCTGAATGTTGAATGAGGATAAACATCCGGCGCTGCTGCCGCACGTCCCTCTCCCTCAATCTCAATAGAGCCACCGCCGATACTATAAAACTTAACCGTTGCAATCGCCTCGCCGCCTGCAACAGCGGTGACGTCCATAGTATTCGGATGAACGGGAGTTGATGTTTTATCATCAATGATAAGCTCACACGGGGTAGGCGCTAATGTTTCTTTTATAATTCTATCCGTTCCGTGGCCTATACCCGTCAGGGCAAGCGAGCCATAGAGAGTAACGGAGAATTTCTCCGCCTCGGGATATCTTTCCTTCATTATCTTGCAGGCTCTCTCGGGCCCCATAGTATGAGAGGACGAGGGTCCTCTTCCGATTTTATAAAGTGTTCTTATCGATTCCATTTAATTACCCTTTACAGAAAGTTAGTTATAATTTATATTACCATATTGCCGCAGCTTTTTCAAGTGCGGAGCAAATAATTATTATCGCGAGTTTATCACCCTTTTGTGATATTGCGGTACACGCCGGGGCGCATACCCACCTTTTTCAAGAACAGAGATGAGAAATAGTGCTCGTCGAAGAATACAAGCTTATCCGCTATCTCCTTTATCGAGAGCTTGGTATCTCTCAGGAGTATCTTTGCGGTTTCAAGCCTCAGGAATATGAGATACTCGTACGGAGTTACGCTGTATTTTTTCTTAAAGATGCGTATAACGTTCGACTTCGACATATGCAACTGCTTTGCAAGCTCATCAAGGTTGAACTTTTTATGCACGTAGCCCGAGAGCATTCTGCGCAGACCGTACTCATCGTCGGACGCATCACTGTATAACGTTGCCGCCATTCTGACTATCTTATGAAGTCTGTCCGCAATTCTGAAATAAGTATCAGCCGAAAGGGTCTCCGAATTAGGGAGCGACATAAGCTCCTCAAAATACACCTTTACCGCCTCGGAGTGGAATATTCCGCTATCAAATCCGTACGAGCGCAAGAATGCGGGCATATAGTCCGCGTCATAGTTTACCCAAAGCTTTTTCCAGGGTGTTGACGGCGACGAACGGTAAATATGGTCAAGACCTGCGGATATGATGTAAAAATCACCCGCTACGGCTCGCTTCCATTTTCCGTCAAGAAATACCTCTCCTTCACCCTCAAGTATGTATTCAAAAAGGCTTATGCCTGATTTTCTGCGTTCTATCGAATAGTTTGCCGTGGGGTTGGTGATCCCGAGCGCCGCGCTTTTAAACGGTATACCGTTATGAGGTACGAATGCGTACGCCTTCTCCTTAACGGGAAAGGATACGGGATATTCTGCTACTGATATATTATCAATATTGCTCATATTCTACACTTTCTTGAGTATATTTTGCATTGTTTTTGCTTTTTTTATTTATTATACTATAAATGTACGGAATAAGCAATAATTTAAAAAATATTTTTTATAGCATTAAACGAGCAATTTTTCATACATATGCAAAGATGTTTTGCGAAAATTAAAAGGAGATAGATATGGCAAATATTTCTATTGATTTCAGCAAATCCGTCGGCAAGATGAAGCCGATGCACGCAACTAATAACGGACCTAAATATAAATTCGCATCCGATCAGCGAGTAACGAACCTCGAGGCGTTTGTGCGCGCAGGTATTCCCTACGCAAGAAACCACGATGCTTCTTTTCTCTCGGTATACGGCGGTGAACACACTGTTGACGTAAATTTCATTTTCAGAAATTTCGATGCCGATCCATACGATCCTGCATCCTACGACTTTGTTCTCACCGACGAGTACCTTAATGTTATCGAGCTTTCGGGCGCCAAGGTATTTTACAGACTCGGTTCAAAGATTGAGCATTGGAAGAAAAAATATAACACGCTTCCGCCCAAGGACTTTAAAAAGTGGGCTATCATATGCGAGCATATCATCAAACACTACTGCTACGGCTGGGCAGACGGCTTCCATATGGATATCGAATATTGGGAGATATGGAACGAGCCCGACCTCGATGCCGATGATTCGCCTAACAAGCGTTGCTGGGGCGGTACGGCGAAGCAGTTTTACGAGCTTTTCAGAATCGCGCTCGATCACCTGAAGACCGCATTCCCGAAGCTCAAGATAGGCGGTCCGGCTATGGCGCATATCGGCAACGGAAAGTGGATGCAGGGTCTTATAGACTCGCTTGGCGATATCAAGCCCGACTTTATATCCTGGCACGTTTACGGCTCTACCGTGGAAAAAATAAGACGTGATATAAGACTCGCGCGAGAGATACTCGACAAAAACGGTCTTACCGAATGCGAAAGCCATCTCAACGAGTGGAACTACGTGCGCGGCTGGGCGGGCGATGATTGGATCTACTCGCTCCACCAGATGAAAAATCACAAGGGCGCGGCATTTATCGCGGCAACTATGCTTATGAGCCAGAGCGAGCCGCTCGATATGCTTATGTACTACGATGCGCGCTCCCCCGGGGGTATGAACGGAATGTTTGACTCGGATATCGTTTCTATCCTCCTGAAGGGCTATTACCCCTTCTATATGTTCAATCAGCTTTACATTCAGAAAACGCAAGTTGAGGCTACGGTTGCAGATGCCGATGACGTTTGGGTATGCGCCGCAAGCGGTGATGAGGGCGCGGTTTTGGTGACCTACTATAACGACGACGATAACGCTCCCGCGACAAAAGAGGTTAAGGTGACGTTCAAGAACGTTGAGAGTGACCGAGGCGTTCGCCTTGAATACTATATCCACGGAAAGGATAACGACTGCGAGCTTATCCGCGAGGAGATCTTTACCGCTAAGGAATTTTCAGCTTACGTGAAGATGCCCATTCATTCAACATATCTTTTTAAGGTAGTTAAACTCTGATTTTCAAAAGGAAAACGAAAATGGCAATTTTAAATATTGGTATAAGAAAATTAAGCCGATGAAGCCTGTTCACGGTGTTAACCAGGTCCAACGCACAATCTTCTTACAAAGAATTTTCATTATCTCGGAGTCAAGAAATCTCTCGCCAATTGGTTACGGAAAGCCCACCGTGATAGAAAGTGGAACGACTCTTCTTATCACCATCGAACTTTGATACTCCGCGCATAATCACTCAAAAAAACAAAACTCAAAATAAACATAAATGCAGCTCAAAGCATTATGCCGAGCTGCATTTTTATTAATATGTATATAATTATTTACTTTTAGGCGATATTTTAGTGATAACGCACTTTGAATTTTCGTCATTTATTATCACTTCATCTACCGACGGTAGAATTATATATCCGCTTGCAGGATTCTTTATGCTGACGACGGGAGCGATGAGTGTTGCCTCAACGTCGGACTTCTCAAAGGCGAGGTCGGCATCGATCATTTCGCAATTGATAAGCTTAAGTCCCTTGCAATAGCAGAAGGGCTGAGTGCCTTTTATCTTGCAGTTTTCAAAGGTGATATTCTCTGCGTACCAGGCAAGATACTCGCCCTCGATCACGGAATTTTTGACCGTTATATCCTTGGCGTGCCAAAACGCATCCTTAGTATAGAAACGGCAATTATCGAACATACCTTTGCTTATATACTGGAACGAGTACTTACCGTGAAGCTCCACGTCTTCAAAATCTATAAAATCCGAGCCCATCATAAAATACTCACCCTCAACCGTGTCACCTCTTGCAAGTATACTGCGCGTAAACCATCCGAATTCGGCAGATTTTATATCGCAGCCGCGGATCTTCACATCGGAGCATTCCCTGAGAGCCTTGGTTCCGTGCAGCTTAGAGTCTTCAATCTCGACGTATTTTGAATACCATAAAGCCGCGCGGCAATTTTCGGTCATCTCCGAGTCTTTTATATATACTCCCGTATCATGCCAGAAGGGATATCTCAAATGGAAATAACAGCTATCCACAACGATATCCGAGCTCTCTTTAAGAGCGCTTTCGCCGTCTGCCGCGCCCTCAAATCTGCAATTTCTTACTGTTAATTCCGAGCTTCCGTACAAAGCTCTCTCTTCTTCAAAAGATTGATTTTCTACTAATTTCATTACTTTTTCCTTGTGATAACTCTATTTTACGCTCTTATTTTATCATAATACAGAAGATTTTTCAACTATCTTTTATATATTTAACCGATTATTTACTTCCTTCAACTGAAAATTCACACATACTTACTAAAACCATATAATACATAATGCAAACTTATGAAATACTTTAAATAATTTTTCCAAAAAGGCTTGACAAAACCGATACACTTTGATATAATATACAGGCATTCAATATTCGGTGCCATAGCCAAGTGGTAAGGCAAAGGTCTGCAACACCTCTATCCCCAGTTCAAATCTGGGTGGCACCTCCAAAGAAAACGGTATCCCATTGGGATGCCGTTTTTCTTTTCTTTGGGTGCCATCCGATTTGAACTGCGCTCTGCACGCCATAGGCGCTAAGGAATCCAGTATTGCCACTCGGGGTTAATTTGCAAATTTCGTTCCGCTGTTACCGCAGAATACCCTCATCTCCTCGTTTGGCAAGATTCCACCACGGTGGAATGCACAACCCCGCTCGAAGATCGGGGAGCTTGCTCACCAGGCGCAGAGTGTGAGTATCTTCGCCATAGGCGAATACCTGGGTGGCTTGCGCTAAATCAGCACTATCCTATTTTTCCTGAATCTAACTTCCCTCTCTTAAGCTTCCCACATCACCACATTTCATATGGAGATATGGAAATCTTAAAGGCTACTCTCATAAAGCAGACAGAGTTCCCCACAGCAAAATGCTATGGAGAACTCTTTGCTTTTTTCTTTTTACTCCTACCGAAAGATAGATACGTATAACCAAATACGGCTACACGAGCCAACTATTATTTTTTTATAAATTCTTCACCGTTAATTAAAAAATCAATTGAAACATTAAAATAGCTTGATAGTTTTCTCAGCATTTGTATGTCGGGGCTTCTTTTTCCGTTTTCGTAATGAGAAAGAGCTTCACGGCTTATATTTAAATCCATCGCAACCTTAAGCTGGTTCAAATTTCTTTGTTTGCGGATTAGCTTTAATCCGATAAGTCCAAAAAACTCTTGCATACAATAAATCTCCGATTTTTGAAAAATCTCTTGACTTTATTGTAACAAAATGTTACTATGTAAATGTTACGATATGTAACAAAACGATCTTGATATGAAGAAAGGGCAGAAAATGGAAATTCAGGAGAAAAAGAAAAATCCCGACCTTTGTGTGATAATAGCATTTGCTATTATGGCAATAATTAAGCTGGTCTACTTAGTTGAAGGAATGATCGTTCAGGTACAAAAAATCTTACCTAAATTAGTAATTAATCAGGATGTCATTCTCGGTATGCTTAATGGTAAGCTTAAGCCTTATTTATTGGAATGCTTCTATTCGATATTTTTATTTGCAGTAGTTATATTTCTCATACACACGAAAAGAAAGGGTTTACTGTTTTCGGGTGTGTTTTATCTGATTTCCGTAAAATCACTTGTAACCGCTTACAAGGCTTTAATCGTGTGTTTTACGTCTGCTGATGTGAAGCATTTCATAGACGGAATTGTTGCGGCATTACTGAATGTAGCTCTTATCGCAGTTCTTGCGGTATTGGTTTTGCAGCTACTTTCGGAAACTCTTGAAATTAATAGATTTAAAGAAAATCGAGAGCTATTCACAAATCTCTACCAGATTTTATATCCCGTATTTATAGCTTTAGTAATTATCCATATTATTATAAGTTTTATAACCTTTAAATCACTTTTTGGTATAGATTTTGTGAATATCGCTTGGATTTTTGCTATTTTTTCACTTAATAAAATGATCGCACCCAAGAATGAAGAAGAAATTTAAGGGAGGATTTAAAATGGTAACTCAAGAGAGAAAAATAAAAAGAGCCTGGATGGCAATAGTTGCATTTGTTTTCCTCGCTGCAATTGAAGTGATGGATTTTATATACTATTCATCTCATCAATCGGTCTTGAAAAGGAATGTGGCTGAAGCTATTTATTGTGCTGTTATGTTTTTAGCAGTTGCGGTAATACTTATTGTAAAAAGAAAAAAACTGTTTCCCGTAGCCCTTTGTTTGCTGGTAGCGAAATATGCAATAGAAGCATACTTATCGATAGAGTACATTTTAACCAATAAAATAGTTCAGAACATCGTTTCCGGAACCGTAGGATTATTATTTGGCACTTCAATTTTGGTTATACTTACCGTTTTTGGCTTATATTCGGCATCCGAAAGTCTTGGCTACGAACGCGGTATGGAAAAAAGAGAGCTGTTTTGTAAGATATACAAAATCTCTTTTTGTGTATTGATTGTTTCATCTGTTTTGATGGTGGTATCAAGCTTTATGCTTAAAAGGATAGATTTTATTATTACCAAGGTTGGTTTCTTCGGCTCTATTGATGATGCAATAAGCGTTTATAGGCGCAGATACATTGCAAATTTATTCCTCATACCTGCAATTGCTTCGTTGAAGCTTCTCCTTATTCCTTCACCTAAAAAAATAGGTGCTTCGGATAAAATCTACGTTGCGAACGAATACTACGTATCACTTGGAAAGCATATTTGCCTTTTAATTTTCACCTTTGGCATTTGGCAGATGATTTGGATATATAAGCAAACCAAATTTACAAACAATGCAAGCGGTGAAGAAGAAAGAAACCCCACAACAAAGCTTTTACTTTATTTATTCATTCCTTTCTATTCAATCTATTGGACTTACAAAACCGCACAGAGGATAGATAACATAGGGAGAGAGCGAGGGGTTCATTCGGATCTCGGCACGGTCTGTCTGATACTTGCGATATTTGTTCCGATTGTGCCTCCGATCCTCATGCAGGATAAGGTGAATCAAATTATTACCGGCAAGGTCACCGTTCCTAAACAGAACGAGAACGATACTATCGAGTCTATCGAAAAATACAAAGGCCTCCTCGACGCAGGCATCATTACCCAAGAAGAGTTTGATGCAAAGAAAAAGCAGTTACTTGGTCTTTAATACATACACCAAACCGTAGACCGAAATATCGGTATGGCTAAATCAGCGAGCCGTTTTTGCGGCTCGCTTTTTACTTGGCTTCGCTTTTTCAGACTCTCTTTCACAAAAGTTCACTTATCATAAAACAAGAACGCAGAATATCTACATAAAGGTACGGCGCGAACTACACCTTGCTTCATCGTGGGGTGTGTCTGCGCCGTTTCTTTACTTTGTTGTCCGTGGTTGCTTCTTGAAATTCGTTTTCGAAGGCTTCGAGAAGTTTTCTTGCTTCGGATTGAATATAAAATTTATTCATTTTATCACCCCTTATAAACCGTATTTAACGTATCCCATTGGGATTCCGTTTTTCTTTTCTTTGGAGATGCCATCCGATTTGAACTCGGTGCACAAATGAACTCTCCCAAAGATATTGACCACCCAAAAAAAGTATGCTATAATAAGATCGGAAAGGCGGTGGAAATATGCCCAAAGCCATTATTTCAAAGCAAAAATTTATCAATCAATGGTTGCGTCATTTTGCTCGAAATATCGATAATAAGGATATTGAAAATTGTTTTGTTAACGATTTTATTTGGCATATTTTTTCATACGAGTTATTGGAAAACGGATCATTCCTCGTAGGAGATGCCGCGCGGGCGGAATACGACACCGCTGATAAATACGATTGCATTTTTTGTGATATGTACGGTCAGAACGGTGTAACCGATAAAATGATCTCCGAGTACAGCTCTTCAAAAGAAATTGATTCAAAAATGACAGAGCTTTACGTTGTAGCAAAAGATTATTCGTGGACGTATATTAAAACTCACGAAAACGACTTATGCGGTCCTTATTTTATGAGAATAAAATAGATTCTATTTTACCAAGAACATTATATCATTTTCCAGAAGGAGAATTTCACAATGGTTAAATTGACCGAATATTTATCACCGGTACTCGATGAGCTGGCACTTCGCTGGCCCGATAACAGAACTATCAATATCGTCTGCCACGGACACAGTGTTCCCTCAGGTTACTTTGCAACCCCCTTTGTAAACACCTTTGCCGCGTATCCTCACCTTCTTCATAAAATGATCAAGGAGAGATTTCCCTATGCGGTAACCAACGTCATCGTAACCTCGATTGGCGGCGAACATTCGGTCAGTGGCGCTGAACGCTTTGAAGTCGACGTACTGACACACCGCCCCGACGTTATCTCCATCGACTACTCGCTAAATGATCGAGGGATCGGCTTAAAAGCGGCACGAGAAGCTTGGGAGAAGATGATCTGCCAAGCGCTTCAGAGAAATATAAAGGTAATTCTCTGCACCCCGACTTGGGATAACAGCTATTACAAAAAGAACGAGCAGTGGGAACTCCTTAAGATGCACGCCGAGCAAGTAAGAGATCTCTCGAACAAATACGAGGTCGGATTGGCGGATAGCTTCAAAGCGTATGAACGCCATATTCTCGACGAGAACGATCTGCCAAAATATCTCTCTCACACAAACCATCCGACGCAGGCTGGTCACGAGCTTGTTGCAGAAGAGATCGCAAAGTATTTTATAGCAAAATAAATATTTTTAGAGTTGAATCCACGCAAAAGGAGAATAAAAATGAAAAGACTTTTATGTATTATTGCTTTAATGCTTGCGCTTGTTTGCACGCTTGCGTCCTGTAAAGATAATGAGCTAACGGTTACTGTGAACGACGACGGATATATTGTTGTAAACGGCGTTACTACTGAAATCCTTGCAGACAAAGATGACGTTATTACTGTTGACGGTGATGGTTATGTAGTAGTCAACGGAACAAAAACCGAGCATAAAATTCATACCACGGACGAAATCTCGGTAAATGCTGACGGATACGTTGTTGTAAATGGAGTTGTTACAGAAATTGTCGCGGATAAGGATGACGTTATTACTGTTGACGGTGACGGCTTTGTCGTTGTCAACGGAACAAAAACCGAACATAAAATACATACAACCGACGAAATCTTGGTAAATGCAGACGGGTACGTAGTAGTAAACGGTGTTACTACCGAAATCATTGCTGATAAAGAGGACGAAATAACCATAGATAGTAACGGTTATATTGTAGTTAATGGAATAAGAACAGATTACAAAGCCTCGGTGGACAATGACCGCGTTCCACTTGACTCCACCAAGCTCCTCATAATTGAAAGTGTAAAAAACGAATCCGAAAGATTTGTTCAAGTGCTTGATCCGATTTTTCAATCCGATGTTGTTCACATAGAAGATACAACTCGTTTACCAAATACTGCAGAAAGTATGATCGAATACGGTATGGTTGTTTTATTTAACGTAGCAAATAACGACATGCCGGATGGGTTAGATGAGGTTCTGCAATCATACGTTTACGATTTTAAAGGAGGTATGCTTACCGTATGTGGGCAAGAATTAGATGACTCGGGAAAATGGACAGCCCACGCTTATACACGTACTGATATGTATGGAACAATATACCAAGATATGCTTCCTGTCCAAATTATCAACTACACACCACCAACAGCGGTTATGATTCTTATAGATACATCCGGCTCAATGGTAAGCGATTATAATTATAGCCAGTTTAACAGACTCTCTTCGGCATTATCCGGCGCTGAGGCTTGTATTGATGCTCTTACCGAGAGGGATTACGTTGGCATAATGGGATTTGCTGAAACGTCGGAGTATTATCTGGATATTACGCCTCGGGTTGAAAGAGAAAAAATCCTTTGTGCCATTGATGAAATAGAGCAAGATGCAATAGATGGTATTCTTGGTGGTTCCACCTTGTTCGCTGAAGCACTTACAGATGCCGGCGAAGCTCTAACTTCTTGTGACAAGGTTGAAAAACGTCACATAATTCTCGTCACCGACGGTGAACCGGTGGATAGTATCGAAACATATGGCGCGGCTATGAAGAAAAATTCCGAACTCGGCATCACAATGTCCATAGTTTGTATTGACCCATATTTTGATACTACCAAAAGCGATTTAGCACGCGCTCTTATAGAGTATGCAAATATGCCATCAACAAACCTATATGTTTCTGACGTACACAATACACCAACTATTATGCGTGAAGATCTATGTCACCCCTCAATCAAGGAAGTTAACTATGAACCCTTTACCCCTTCGGTTGCAACCTACACTAGCGTGCTGGAAAATATCAATGTATCAGATATTCCTCCGCTGAACGGTTTCTACGGTTCAAAGTTAAAGGAAGATGCAACTGCCGTTTTAAACGGTGAATTCGTTCCAATTTACGCTCAGTGGAATTACGGATTAGGTACTGTTGGCAGTTTTATGTGCGATCTTAACGGAACATGGTCTGATGAATTTTTATCATCGGATTGCGGACAAAAAATTATCAACAATATCGTTCGCTCAATAGCCTGCAACCGATTTGAAACAGGTGAAAACAACTCGTCATATACAGATGAAAAACCTTAGGGCATTGAGTTTTATCTTAAACCGGATGGAACTTATTATATTGCAATAGGTAAAGCAAAATACTTTTCAGAAATTCAAATTCCTGAAATATACCAAGGATCTCCCGTAACAGAAATCGGATATTTTGGCAATGGCGAAGCTTTGAAAAAGATTATCCTTTCCAATACAAACACTAGAATAAGCGATTATGCGTTCTCTGTTTGTTCTTCGCTTAACGACGTTTATTACGCAGGCGGCGAGGAAGAATGGGAACAAGTTGTTAATATACACTACAACTATGTTCCCGAAGAATAATTATTAAAAATTCAGCGAGCCGTTTTTGCGGCTCGGCTCTTTCCGCTGTCGTTTACGGCTTCCTCGGAGAAGTATTTCCATTGTATATTGTCTTTACAATCGGAAGCGCCTTGTCCCTTCCTCTTATGATATTTATGTGCTTTCACCCGAAGATCAAGCGCTTTGTTCAAGCACAAGGCAAAAACACTCTCGGTGATGAAAACGTCTGATATTGATTTAAAATTTGTTTAACTAAGTGAGGTTTATATGAAAATTGCAACAAAGTATTTTCTCGACAAAATAGATGCTCTTTCCGACGAGAGAAAGAGCCAAATAAGAAACACAAAAGATGATATAGTTACTACGGGAGTTACATATTACGTAAGCAATTCCGGAGATGACGGAAACGACGGACTTACTCCCGAGAGCGCTTGGAAGAGCTTATTAAAGGTTTCCTCGGCTGATTTATCTTTCGGTGACTGCGTAAGATTCAGAAGGGGCGATATATTCCGTGGCTCGATCACCGCGAAAGAAGGCGTTACCTACTGCGCCTTTGGCGAGGGAGCAAAGCCCGAGATACGCTCCTGGGATAAAAATCTCGCAGATCCCGAGCTCTGGGAGCTATACGATGCGGAGCATAATATCTGGCGGCTGCGTGAGAAAATAATCGACTGCGGTACGCTCGTTTTCAACGAGGGTGAGCGCCATTCACTGCGCCATATTCCCACCTACAAGTACGGGCGGCTCGTTTGCCGTGACGACGAGAGCCGTGAGTTTATCGTGTCCGAGCAGCTGACGGGGGACCTCGACTGCTTCCCTCACTGTATTGATATGAACAGACTTTCAAAGTACCCGACGACGAGAGAAGGAGTCGTGGTAGACGACTTCCCCGTTCCAACGCTGGATAACGGCGAGGTCCTCGGCGACCTTTATCTCCGCTGCGACAGCGGTAATCCCGGCGAGGTCTTTTACAGCATTGAAGCGCTTGCAAGGCGTATCGGACTCAACTTCGGCGATAAGAATTACGTTAGAGTTGATAACCTATGTTTCAAATATATCGGCTGGCACGCTATCAAGGGCGGCGCCTGCAAGCACATAAAGGGACTTCGCGTAACGAACTGCGAAATAGGCTGGATAGGCGGAGTTATTCACAATTATTTCGGAAATGATCCAAACTATCCCGAGGGCGGCAGGGGCACTATTGCAAGACTTGGAAACGGCGTTGAAATATACGGCGGCTGCGAGGATTATACGGTCGAAAACTGCTATATCTACGAGATATACGACTGCGGCATCACGCATCAGATAACCACGAACGGCAAGCACTACGAGATGAAGAATATTCTCTACCGTAACAATCTTATTGAATACTGCGTTTACGGAATAGAATATTTTCTCGATATGAACTGCGGTGACACCGAGAGCTTTATGGAAAACGTTGAGATCTCGGGTAATATCATCCGCCACGGCGGAGAGGGCTGGGGACAGCAAAGACACAACAAGCACACCCCCGCGCTCATCAAGGGCTGGAGCTTTTATAACAGAGCAAGAAATCAGATCATCAGCAATAATATTTTCGACCGCTCGGCATACAGAATGCTCCATCTCGTCGCAAAGAAGGAAAAGTACTGCCCGACTCTTGAGGGCAACACCTATATTCAGCACACGGGTGGTATGATAGGTCAGTGGGGCGGCAACGAGAACGGCGAGCCCGACGTTGAAATATTCGACAGTTCGGCAGAGGATAAGATACGTAACGTTTTCCGCGACAAGAGCGCAAAGGTTTATATAATAGAAAACGGCGAAGCTGCTCAATAAGAGGTATTGGAGATATACTATGGATAAAAAAAGATACACTCTTGGTCTTGACTTCGGAACGCTTTCCGTAAGGTGCGTTATCGCTGACGAGCACGGTAACGATATAGGCGAGGCTTCGTTCGATTATCCGCACGGGGTAATGGATACCGCTCTTCCCTCGGGAGTTAAGCTTCCGCCGAGATTTGCGCTTCAATATCCGGAGGATTATATTATCTCGGCAAAAGCCGCCATTAAAGAGGCTCTTGCCGCATCGGGAGTATCAAAGTCGGATATCGTAGGTATGGGCATAGATTTTACCACCTGCACCGTACTTGCCGTGGATGAGAATTTAACTCCCCTATGCCACACGAAAAAATTCCGCGACGAGCCCCACGCATACTGCAAGCTCTGGAAGCACTACGGCGCAACCGAAGAGGCTGCCATTATAAACAAGCTCGCAAAGGATAGAGGTGAGAGCTGGCTAAAAACTTACGGTGGATACGTTTCTCCCGAATGGATGCTCCCGAAGATCTACGAAACATTAAGGCACGCGCCGGAGGTTTACGACGCGACCTACCGCTTTGTCGAGGCGGGTGACTGGCTCACCTGGCTTATAACCGAAAACGAGAGTCACGGTGTTGCCTTTGCAGGCTTCAAAAGTCTTTGGAACGAGGAGAGCGGATACCCCTCCGATGAATTTATGACGGCAATTTCCCCAAAGCTCTCCGGCATCGTGGGAACTAAGATATCGGAAAAAATCATAAATACCGCAGAGTGCGCGGGATACGTAACGAAGCGCGGCGCTGAGCTTCTCGGTCTTAACGAGGGCACTGCGGTTGCCTCTGCGTTTATAGATGCTCACGCGGCATTGCCTGCCGTTGGTCTTTCCGATGAAGGCGAGCTTCTGCTGATAGTCGGTACGTCCGGAATTCAGGTCATAAATTCCCCAAATAAGAATGGATTTGAGGGTTGCCTCGGCTGCGTTAAAAACGCATATCTTCCCGGTATGTATACCTATGAATCAGGTCAGGCGGCGGTCGGAGATATTTTTAACTGGTTTGTGAAAAACTGTGTTCCCGCATCCTACGAGCGAGAGGCGGCAGATCTCGGCATCAGTATACACAAGCTTTTGCGCGAGCGTGCAAAGGCGCTTGATATCGGAGAGAGCGGTCTTGTTGCTCTCGACTGGCATAACGGAAACAGAAGTCCTCTTGCCGATCCGAAGCTATCCTCCGTGATGCTCGGTATGAACCTCGGAACACGTCCCGAGGAAATGTATCGCGCGTGGCTCGAGGCATCCGCATACGGAACTCGTTCAATAATCGAAAACCTTGAGGAAAACGATATACCCGTCCGTCGCATTATCGCATCGGGTGGAATAGCTCTAAAGGACGAGCTGTTTATGCAAATAATCGCCGACGTATCAGGCAAAGCCGTTGAGGTATCCTCATCGACACAGGCGGCAGCGCACGGCTCTGCGGCTCTTGCAGCGGTTGCTTCAGGGGTTTATCCTGACGTAAGGTCCGCGGCAAAAGCATTCGCTATGCCTATTCATAAAACCTACAATCCTATCCCTGAAAACCACAAAAAGTATACAAAGCTTTACAACGAGTACGTTATTTTGCAAAATTACTTTGCAAAAGGCGGAAACGACGTTATGAAAAGGCTTATGGATAAATAATCATTCATATAATAAAAACAGCTGCCTCAAATGCGCTTTTATTTGAGGCAACCTTCTTTTATTTAATACAATCTGATGAATTCTGTTATTCGATAACAGTATATTTTTCAAACATCTTAACGCAAGCAACAAGATTGTGCTGATTTTTACAGCCTTTCCGCAAGCGCTTTTTTCTTTTTCCATACTCCCGAGAGGAAGTAGATAAGGCTCGGGATAGCATAGCCGTACGGCGCAAGGCCGTAGCCGAGAACGAAGCCATAGAAGCCGTGCCCCATAACTATGCCGAAAAGATAGCTGAGTCCTATACGGAGCGCAACACCGTCGAGTATCGCCAGCACCATACCGAGCTTTGCGTTTCCGACTCCCTGGATAAACGCACCCGTGCCGCGCATAAGCGCAAATGCGGGAAACATCCATAGGATAGCGCGGATAAATTCCGAGGATTTTTCGTGCACGAGAAGATCGTCCGAGAAGAGCATAAAGAGTTCGCGTCCAAAGCCAACGTAAAGGAGCATAAATATCGCAGTCAAGCCTATGGAATACACCCACGTGAGATGAACTACCTGCTTTGCGCGCTCGCGGTTCCCCGCTCCCATATTCTGACTTATCATAGGTACTGCCGCATACTGGATACCCATTGAAATCTTATTGACGATATCGTCAATACGTACGCCTACACCGAAGGTTGCGGACTCAACTACGCCGACATCGTTTATCATCGCGTTGACGAAGAGCATTGAAATATTTATAAAGCCCGACTGAATAGCCATTGGCGTGCCGAGGCTCGCTATCATACCGACGTATTTTCTCTTCGGGATAAATATCTCGCGATTAAACTCGAATCCGAAGAATTCTCTCTTCTTATACAAGTAGAAGAGAGAGAAGATAAAGGACACCGCCTGGCCTATAATGGTTGCCCACGCCGCACCGACAACTCCCCAGCCGAAAATTCCTGTGAATAGAAGGTCGAGAATGAGGTTTAATACCGATGCTATACCTATAAAAAGAAGAGGGCTGCGAGCATCTCCCATGCCTCGGAGCACCGCCGATACGAGGTTATAGCCTGCGGTGAATATAAGTCCCGACGTGCAGATTATAAGATACTCTATCGCCATATCGCGTGACTCGTCGGGGATATTTATCGCATCGAGTATCTGACTGTTAAACGAGAGTATGATTGCGGATACTACGAGTGAGAACGAGAGAACGAATACGGTAAGCGTTCCGATTATCTCATTCACTTCCCTATGCTTTTTAGCTCCGAACGCCTGCGCGACAAGCACCTGCCCCGCATTCGAAAATCCAAAACAAAGCATCGTGGCAAAGTTGACTATCTGACTGCTCTGAGATACCGCGGAGAGTCCCGGCGTGCCAACGAAATTGCCCACTATTATCATATCTATAGTGCTGTAAAATACCTGCAGGGCATTCGACGCCATGAACGGCAGCGCGAATAAAATAAGCTGCCGCCATATATTGCCCTCGGTAAAGTTTCGTGATAAGCTTTTTTTCATTTATTTTTACTCCTAATGAGGGTAGCTCAAGTTGTACAAAACTTTAGCTACCCTCGAATGCGCTAAGGGGCTAGGGGGATTTAGAGCGAAAATTTGCGTTCTCCCACCTGTGAGGCGTATATAAATACGTCGAGGGAGGGAAACGCGAATAGAAAATGACTTTAATTTGATGGAGAAATTCGTAGAATTTCAACCTTATAACACATATTCTTAGCTCATTTGTTGATTTTAGAGCTTCTTTATGTCGTTTTTTTGTCATTTTCGGTTGCGCCTAAATGCGCCAGCCCCATTATATTATACTATTCTTCACAGTTACTGTCCGAAATTGATGAAATAAGCCTCTCGACCTCGGAATATGTCACGGCAGTATTTATTCCGCCCCTAAGCGCCGCCGAGCCTCTGAAGCCCTTGAAGTAGAGAGCTATCTTCTTTCTTGCCTCGGGAATGGCAAACGCCTCTCCCTTATCGAGAACGGCAAGTCGCAGCTCCTCGAGCGCCATATGCTTTTTCTCCTCAAGAGTCGGCGCGGTGTATTCCTTCCCCTCGAGCGCCGCCGTTATCTCACCGAAAATAAACGGATTGCCAACAGCGCCTCTGCCGATTGAAATTCCGTCCGCTCCCGTATCCCTGAGCATAGCGAGCGCTGATTCCGAATCTACTATATCTCCATTGGCAATAACGGGTATATGCAAAGCTGACTTTACATTTTTAATAATTTCCCTATCCGCTATACCGCCATAGAGCTGGGCTCTCGTTCTTCCGTGAACGCATACAAGGCTCGCTCCCGCCTCCTCTGCCGCAAGCGCGCACTCAACGGCATTTATATGCGCCGAGTCAACGCCGGAGCGAATTTTAACGGTTACGGGAATAGAGATAGCTCTTCTCACCGCAGCTACGATATCGTAGATAAGGTTTGGATTTTTCATAAGGGCGCTGCCCTCTCCGTTACCGAAGACCTTATTTACGGGGCAGCCCATATTTATATCTATCGCAAGTGGCGGGACGTAGCCGTCCTCCGCGTACCCCGTTTGAAGCGAGGCTGCCGCCTCTGCCATAATTGCGGGCTCGGAGCCGAATATCTGAAGCGCCGCAAAGCCTTCGTCTGATGCTATCCGTGCGAGCTTTTGCGTCTTTTTATCACCGTAAACGACAGCCTTTGCGCTGACCATCTCGGTAGTTGAAAATTCTGCGCCGCACACACGCGATACTACCCTCATCGCCCTATCGGTATATCCTGCCATAGGCGCGAGAAAAAGCCCGTGGCGCAGAGCCACATTTCCTATTTTAAGTCCCACAAAGGACCTCCCCATGAATTTATTTTAAACTTTATTTTCCTCAATTGGCAGCTCCACCGTGTCAAGGTTGCGCTTGAATTTACGGTAGACTACAATAAGTGATATGATAGCCGTTGTGAACGCGAGCATCCAGCTTATCGGATACGCAAGGAAAAGACCGACGACCGTTCCGATACTCGGGAATATACCAAGTATCCATATCATACGGAAAATACATATAAATACCATATTTATGACCATTGCCGTCATAGTATAGCCGAGTCCCTTGATACCGCCCGATACAACGTCGAGCAGACCGCAAAGCACGTAGGTCGAGAGCATTAATGTCATAATAGTTACGGCAGTATCCTCAACCGTAGCGGCATTCTCCATCGACTTATCAAGGTAGAGCCCGATAAGATTTCGGGCAAATATGAGCTCAAGCATTGAAACGACAACGCCCACGGTAAATACCTGAATACCGCAGTAAAAAACAGATTTTTTGATACGCTCGGGCTTCTTCGCGCCGCAGTTCTGACCGCTGAAGGTCATTGATGCCTGACCGAAGCAGCTCATAGAGGTAAGAGTAAGAGCGTCGATATTGCTCGCTATGGTGTTTGCCGTTACCGTCGTTGTCGGGAAGCTGTTCACCGCGCCCGTCATTATAACGTTTGCTACGGCAAACATCGAGCTTGACAGACCTGCGGGAATTCCAAAGCGAAGTATTCTCAACAGATACGGCTTTGTGATACGAAGCTTTGACAATAAAAGACCGTACGGCTGATCCTTTTTCAAAATCAGGATAATTATGATCGCCGCGGCGGAGAGATACTGAGAAACGACCGTTGCGATAGCAACGCCCGCAACGGACATACCGCATACTATAACTAAGAAAAGATTAAGTAAAACGTTGCAAATTCCCGCACTGCCGAGAATGAAAAGCGGTATCTTTGAATTTCCCGTTCCGCGCATTATAGCGGCACCGAAATTATATACCGAGTTTGCGGGAATACCGACACAGATTATTCTGAGGTAAAGGGTTGCGGAATCGATGACCTCGGGCTTTGTTCCGAGAAGGGCAAGTGCAGGTCTTGATATAGCAAAGCCGATACTTCCCATCATAAAACCGCCGATAAGCGAGAAAAGCATCGCGGTATGAACGCTTCGCGAGACCTTTTCCGCATCCCCCGCGCCGTAAAACTGCGAGACGACCACACCCGTTCCCGCGCCTATACCTAAAAGCAGGTTAATAATAAGATTATTAAGACTTCCCGTACTTCCGACTGCAGCGAGCGCCGTTGGATCTCCCGAAAACTGACCGACAACGATATTATCCGCCATATTGTACGCTATCTGCAATATGCCCGTGAGCATTATCGGAAGAGCAAAAATCGTTATTCTGAAGAACAGAGGTCCTTCGGTAAAGTTTTTTGAAAACTTTAATTTATGATTCATTTTTCTCTCCCTTGCGCCGAATTTCTGCGCTATGTATGTTATACCATTTTTGGGGCGTTTTGTCAACCTTTTGAACTCCCTTATTCCCAAAAAAATAAAAAGCCATAATCATCAAGGTATATAGATAATCCTCTTTGTATATGGCTTTTTATATTTAATTTTAATCCGTGCTCTTTCTTAAATTTTTCTTAAGCTTTCTGTATGCAAATACAGCAAACAGAATAAAGAACACCGACGCCGTGCCCCACGTTACCGGATAGCAGGTGAAAAGGCCTACAACGTTGTTCATCTTCTCAAGCGGGAATATGAGGAATACCCACAATATTCTGAGTCCGCATATGCTGCTGAGGCTTATGAGCATCGGAAGTATCGAGTATCCCATACCGCGAAGCGCACCCGACATACAGTCCATTACTCCGCATATGAAATACGTGGAAAGAAGGAGAGTTATTATTTCTATAGTCGTATCAAGAATAATAGATTTATTCGGATCTGATGGGTCTATATAAAGCATCGCGAGCGGCTCACCGAAAATAAGCTCTATCTGCCCGATAAGCACACCTACGATAACGGTCTGCAATACGGTAAATAACATTACCTTTTTTATTCTCTCTACCTTTCCCGCGCCGTAGTTCTGACCCGTGAAGGTCATTGCAGCCTGCGAGAAGCTATTGATAGCCGTATACGTCAGCGAATCGATATTTCCCGCTATGGTATTTGCCGCAACGGTCGTCGTCGGGAAGGTGTTTACCGCGCTCTGGAGTAGCATATTCGACACGCTGAACATCGCCGACTGAAGTCCCGTAGGAATACCGTATCTGAGTATACGCTTGATAAGAGCGAAATCAAAGCAGAGCTTGCGGAATGAAAATCCGTAGCACTCGCCGCGCCCATCATATCTTGCGAGCGCAAGAATTACCCAAGCAGCCGAAGCATACTGAGAAATTATGGTAGCAAGCGCAACGCCCTCGACCGTCATATGACAGAATATAACGAAGAAGAGGTTCAGCGCTACGTTTATAATTCCCGTTGATGAGAGGATTATAAGAGGCTTCTTCGAATCTCCCACCGATCTAAGAACTGCCGCGCCGAAATTATATACGGCAGATGCGGGAATGCCTGCGCAGATTATACGGAAATAAAGAACCGCCTTATCGAGTATCTCGAGCTTTGTTCCCATAAGAGTAAGCATCGGTCTTGAGATAAGAAGTCCGAGGAGCGCCATAAAGAGTCCTGAAAATAAGGAGAACGTCAGCGCGGTATGCACCGTCCGCTCAACCCGCTTATTCTGCCCCGCTCCGTAAAGTTGAGCAACAACTACGCTCGTTCCCGCGGCGCAGCCCAGCAAAAGATTAAGTATTAAATTTACGAGAGTTCCTGTACTTCCTACTGCGGGGAGCGCCATCGGATCTCCCGAAAAGCGTCCTACCACTATGTTATCTGCCATACCGTAGCATACCTGCAGTATACCGGTGAGCATTATCGGAAGGGCAAAAAGGGTTATCCTGAAGAATATCGGTCCCTCAGTGAAGTTCTTTTTCACTTTCAACTTCGAATTCATGTTATTTCTCCGTAGCGGTAATTTGCCGCTATGTAAGTTATAACACTTTATGTCTTTTTTGTCAACATATTATATGATTTATTTTTATAAAAATCAGGCGTTTAAACAAAAAAGGGGCTGTTTTACGGTTTAGCCGACAGCCCCATGATATTTATTTTCAAGCGACACAACGTCGATTATTAATTAAAGAAGCGTTTCTGAAAGTCTTATTCTGTCTATTACCGAAAGATCCGACGTCATAATCGCACCTCTGAGCTTTTCGATGCTTGGCGCATCCTTTATCTTTTTGCAGAGCGCACTTCTTACCGAGAATGCTCCCTCAGCGCGCTGAAGCTTCAGAAGCACCTCACGCTTTCTTTGCGAAAGCTCGGATAAGACGCTATGCTTTACCGATATCTCGTACTCGGCAGTATAATCTATATTTGATACAGTTACGCTGACAGTGCCATATTTTGATGCCTTGAAGTCTATGGGTTCACCGTTTTTCATAACGCTGATATTTGCATACGGCTTATCCTCAAGCCCTATATTTGCATCCACCGCAGTGTTTACAACTATGTTTTTAAAGGTCAGAGTTATGTCGCGCCCCTCGGGAAGAACCTCGGTTTTTCCTTCAAAACTAAGCTTCACAGTCTGCTTACCGTCCTGCGTTGCATTTTCAAAAACAGTATAAGCCGAGACTCCAATCTCGTTATCCTCGTAGAGCTTATAGGTGTTATTACCCGAGAATACAAGAGCCTCAAGCGATTTCGGGTTTTCCGTGCTGTTTGAACTGTCATTGGAAAGCGGAATGACAGCGCCCGACTTTGCGAGAACGGGAATGCTGTTTAACGGTCTTACCATGGTTATCCACCTATCACCCTCACAGACGTTATATACGTCGCCGGTGAAGATATCGGTGAAGCTGCCCTCGGGAAGCCATACCTGCTTTCTCGTAAGCCCGAGATGCTCGCTATGCTCGGTAATGGGAGCTGAGATAAGCTCGCCGCCGAAGATATACTGATCCTTAGCACGATAGCTATCCTCATACTCGGGATACTCATAATACATAGGCTCCATAAGTCCAAAACCGTCGGAGTGAGTACGGTTGTTTGCGCTATGCAGGAAGGGTATCATTCTGTGACGGAGTCTAAGCGCTTCTCTTACAAGCTCTGCGGTACCGTTTTCATATGCCCAAGGCTCCTGGGTAAGAACCAGGCTATCCGTGCAATGCATTCTCATTATAGGGTTGAATACTGCAAACTGCATAAATCTTAAGTAAAGCTCGTTATCCTTAACGCCCTTAAAATGACCGCCGAAATCGTGACCCCACCACGTATAGCCTATATTGCTTGAGGTTGCGGTGAAGTAAGGAAGGTATGAGAGCGTCGCCCAGGAGATAACAGTATCTCCCGAGAAGCCCATAGGATATCTATGCGAGCCGATACCCGCATATCTGGACATAAGAAGCGCGTGCTTTCCGTCGCGTCCGTTATCAAGGAAGTGATAATGGTTAAGCGCCCAGAGAGGATCAAGTCCCGCAAGCGCGGAGTTCGTTCCCTGCTGCCAATCTATCCACCAGAAATCAACGCCGTCACGCTCATAGGGGTGATGAAGTATTTTGAAGTAATTATTTACGAAATTATCGTCGGCAATATCGAACTTTATCTGCTTCTCGCTCTTCGGGTCAACACCCATAGCCTTTGCCATCTCGTCGTACATATCCTCGAAATAGCGCACGCCGTCAGCAGGATGAAGATTAAGAGTTACCTTAAGGTTTCTATCCTGAAGAGCCTTTAAGAATGCTTTATAATCGGGGAAAAGCTTCTGATTCCAGGAGTATCCCGTCCAGCCTATTTTCCAGTTTTTATCAGCAAAAGTGCCTCGCTCGGCATCTCCGATTTTGCCCGAGGCAGTAATTCCCTTCTGCTCGTCAAGGTCGTTCGAGTAGTGCCAATCCATATCAACCGTAGCAACGGTCAGAGGAATACCGTATTTTTCAAATTCATCCATTACGTGAATATACTCTTCATCGGTATACGCATGGTATCTCGACCACCAGTTACCGAATGCAAATCTCGGCAGAAGCGGAGCGTTTCCCGTAATGGCAAAGAGCGCCTTTACTGCTTCTCTGTACTTATTTCCAAACGCGAAAACGTAGATATCAAACTCGTTGGAGGACTTTGTTTCAAGCTTTCCCGACTCAAGCAGGCGAAGCGACTCGGTATCATCAACCACAGCCACTCCCGTACGCGAACAAACACCCGTACCAAGCTTGATTTTCGAGTTATCTCTTATGCACACTTCTCCGTCATAGCAGTCAAGAGTTCTCGTCGTACCGAGAAGGTTGCCGTCGTTATTTATAGGCTGACGTCTGCCGTCAATAAGAATATAGCTTTTCTCAAACGCTTTTGCAAGGTGAAGAGTGACTGCCGCAGTTGATATCTCGATATAAGACGAAGCGGTTTTAATCTCAAATTCGACCTCCGGCATATTTCTGTACCAAATGCTTTGAGTGGCATCGTCAAGGAAGTCTCCCTTTTTATTCTTCTCTATTCTAAAAAGACGATCGAACAAGACCGTTACTCTATATTCTCCGAAAAGAACGATATTCTTTTCGTTTGCTTTTGGATATGTTTTTACTATCAAGTGCTTTTCGAGCATAATATTTCTCCATAATTGTTTTTTATAAGTATAGCATTAATAGTTTTTTTAGTCAAGGCTGACGTCTTGATAGATAAAAATATCGATATTTTTAAGCATATAATTGACAAATCGCAAATAAAAACGGTCAGCCGAGGTCTTTAACCTGAGCCAACCGTTTTTTATTTTTGATTAAAGATGAAGAACTCTGTCCTGAATTTCGCTCGTTCTTCCCTGGTTCCAATACTGAGTACCAATATAACCGCAGGTACGTCTTGCTACGTTCATCTTGGACTGATCGCGGTTCTTGCAGTTCGGGCATTCCCAAACGAGCTTTCCGTCCTCATCCTCAACTATCTGTATCTCTCCGTCATAGCCGCAGACCTGGCAGAAGTCGCTCTTGGTATTGAGCTCAGCATACATAATATTATCGTATATGAACTTCATAACCGAAAGAACAGCCTCGATATTATTCTGCATATCGGGAACTTCTACGTAGCTGATAGCTCCTCCGGGCGAGAGAGCCTGGAATTTAGCTTCGAGGGTAAGCTTATCAAACGCGTCGATAGGCTCTGTTACGTGAACGTGATAGGAGTTCGTGATATACATTCTGTCGGTAACACCGGGAACGATACCGAATCTCTTCTGAAGGCACTTAGCAAACTTATAAGTGGTGGACTCAAGGGGCGTTCCGTAAAGAGAATAGTCGATATTCTCCGCCTTCTTCCACTTTGCGGTATACTCGTTAAGCTTCTTCATTATTACAAGACCAAGCTCCTCGCCCTCAGGCTCAGTGAGCTTCTTGCCGCAGAGAGACATTACGCATTCCCAAAGACCTGCATAGCCAAGGGAGATAGTGGAATAACCGCCGTGAAGGTACTTATCGATAGGCTCGCCCTTGGGAAGACGGGTCAGTGCGCCGTACTGCCAAAGGATAGGAGCGGCATCGGAGAGCGTTCCGGTAAGTCTTTCGTGACGTGCCTGAAGCGCTCTGTGGCAAAGCTCCATACGCTCGTCAAAGATCTCCCAGAACTTATCCATATCACCCTTAGCGGAAAGTCCGATATCAACAAGGTTAACCGTAACAACGCCCTGATTGAAGCGTCCGTAATACTTGGGTTTTCCCTCCTCGTCAACGTAGGGAGTGAGGAAGCTGCGGCAACCCATACAGGTGTAGCAATGACCCTCGCCGTTGCTGTCCACCTTATTCTGAAGCATTATCTTCTCGGAGATATAGTCGGGTACCATTCTCTTCGCGGTACATTTAGCCGCAAGCTCGGTAAGATAATAGTAAGGAGAATCGTTATGTATATTCTGCTCCTCAAGAACGTAGATGAGCTTCGGGAAGGCGGGAGTTATCCAAATTCCCTTCTCGTTCTTAACGCCTTGGCAGCGCTGAAGAAGAGTTTCCTCGATAATGACCGCAAGGTCTGCCTTTTCCTGCTCGTTCTTTGCTTCGCCAAGATACATAAATATCGTGATGAAGGGAGCCTGTCCGTTCGTGGTAAGAAGAGTTACTACCTGAAACTGAATGCACTGAACGCCGCGGCGGACCTCATCGCGGAGTCTTGCTTCGGTGATCTTATTGATAGCCGACTCGTCGTTAACACCTATCTCAGCAAGCTCGCCCGTTACGGTAGCTCTGATCTTCTCGCGGCTGATCTGAACGAAGGGCGCAAGGTGCGCAAGGCTTATAGACTGACCGCCGTACTGGTTGGATGCAACCTGAGCGATGATCTGAGTTGCGATATTGCACGCGGTCGAGAAGCTATGGGGCTTTTCTATCATCGTGCCGCTGATAACCGTACCGTTCTGAAGCATATCCTCGAGGTTTACGAGGTCGCAGTTATGCATATGCTGAGCGAAATAGTCCGAATCGTGGAAGTGGATAAGTCCTTCCTCGTGAGCCTTTACTATATCTTGAGGAAGAAGTATTCTTCTCGTGATATCCTTGGATATCTCGCCTGCCATATAGTCACGCTGAACACTGTTAACAGTCGGGTTCTTATTGGAGTTCTCCTGCTTTACTTCCTCGTTATTGCACTCGATAAGAGAAAGTATCTGGTCATCGGTAGTGTTCGTACGGCGGACGAGAGCTCTTTTATATCTGTAGGTAATGTAAGCTCTTGCGAGGATAAAGGCTCCCGAGCGCATAAGCTCGTTCTCAACCATATCCTGAACCTCTTCAACGCTTACTGCTCTTCCGAGCTTTTCGCATTTTGATTCAACGTGAGCCGCTATTTTATTTATTTTACCTTTGGTAATTTGTTCATCTTCATCAACTGCTTCGTTTGCCTTCATAATGGCAGAAGCAATTTTTTCACGGTCGAAGATCTCTTCCGAACCGTTACGCTTGATAAGCTTCATAGTTTTTTCCTTTCTTTTCTTTTAAATCCTATTTTTTCGTGAATAAAAAGTTCCTACCCCCAAAAATCGGGGTAGAAGCTTCTCTATTTATCAATTTAATCGTTGTACTATACGTACAAATACGGTCGAAAATAAGTGTTTTCTCTTTTCGACAAGCAAAATTGCGAAAGCGACCCGGTGGGGCATTTTCGCTCCATTTTGCGCCGGACAACAAGGTTGCACCAAGAAATCTCCGATTTCTTGACGAATTCCCTTGTGAATTCGTAGAGATTTTTTACTCAAAAAATCTCTGTGATAATATTATTCGACAAGCAAAATTGCGAAAGCGACCCGTAGGGGCATTTTCATGCATTTTTGCGCCGGACAACAAGGTTGCACCAAGAAATCTCCGATTTCTTGACGAATTCCCTTGTGAATTCGTAGAGATTTTTTACTCAAAAAATCTCTGTGCTAATATTATACCACATCTTGTGATTTTGTCAATACCCAAGTACTAGATATTGTGCTTTTTTCGCATTTTTATTTTTGTGAAAAAAACATAAAATGCACTAAAAAAAAGTTTATTTTTGTTGAAGATTACTCTTGACTTTTTTTACTCGAAGTTATTTTGGGGCAGAGTTTTTTCTCGTTCGTTAAATCACACAAAACTGCGTCTGTTTTTTCTATATTATTCTCTTGACATTAATTTTTTTATATGTTATAAATAAATGACATAAGTCAAAAAACAATTATTTTTGTACCGCAACTTTCGGGTAAGCAAGGGTCAATCTTTTGCTCTTATTCAAACTCATCCATTTTACTCGGTTTTCGTATACCTATAATAATATAATAATGAAGATTTTTTATTCTCACGGAGGCGAAAATGACTTTCTCCGAATTTTTAAATAGCATCACCGGAAAAATACTTATTCAGTCTATTGGATTTTTTGCGATGACAATAGGTATTCTCTCATTTCAAAGAAAGAAGCGCACCGCTATAATCGGATTCCAGATGACGGCAAGCACTCTTTGGTCTATACAGTTTCTTTTGCTCGGCGGTTTCTCGGGTACTATACAGAACGTGCTTTGCATCACCAGAGGTTTTGTTCTCATGCAAAAAGGCAAGCGCAAATGGGCGGACTCGTATTACACCTTGGCAGCAATAATCTCTTGCTTTGCCGCATCGGGCTTTATCACCGTCGGCCTTGAAGGCGCGTGGGCTCTTTTGCCTATAGGCGCGAGCATTGCATCAAGCGTTGCTCTGTTTATGGACAAGGAAGAAATTTTACGCAAGCTCTCGCTTATCGTTTCTCCCTTATGGCTCGTATATAACGTGCATACCGGCTCTATCGCGGGTATCGTTGCGGAAACATTTACCATTATCTCCATCTTAATTGCGCTTTTCAGATACAGAGAGAAAAAGGTAAATCAGCTTCAAGAGGAAAGCATTAGAGAAGACAAGCCCGACGATCGATCCGCGTAAAAATGAACAAGTGTAAAAAGGGGTAACTCGAATGAAAAACGAGTTACCCTAAATTTTTAACTAAAATTATTTGTTTGTTCTTTGTTCAATAATAAACTCCGCGGTGGATGCTTGAGGACATATAGTTTTTTCATCGCACGGCTTATAAATGAAAAACTTACAGAGGAGCGGTTTTACCCACTCCTCTGCTTCTGTTTGCAAGGCGCTGAAGTCAGCACCTATTGAAATTTTATTCTACGCCGTAAATAACGTCGTAATTAGGCTTTGTCGCATCACCGGTAGCATTCCAGCTATTTACAAATCCTACAGGCTTCTCAGTTGCCTCAACATAGATCTTAAGTGTAAGCGCGCAGCCCTGGAATGCAGATTTTCCAATCGATACAACCTCTTCGGGAATTATAATCTGAGTGAGTTTTTCACAATTGAAGAATGCAAGAATGCCGATAGCAGTAATATTATTCTTCTCTGCGAAGGTTACAGAGGTGATCGTATCGTTGAATACAAACGTACCGATCTCAACAACGGAAAGTCCGTTATAATGAGTAGGAAGCTTAACGTCGTTAGCACCATTGTATCCTATGATCGAATAACCGCCGACAACGCTCTCAAAGCTATATCCTGTGACGCGCTCAACATCAACGTCTACGTAGTAGATCGTATTCTCTGCGGTAGCGTTAGGATTAGCATTATAAAGCTCGGAAAGCGCTTCTTCCGTAACAGAGGTTATCTCTTCTCCGTTATTATACCAACCGCGGAAGATATACGCGGAGTCATCACCCGTAAGTCCCATCATTGCATAGGTAAGAGGATACTCGAGCTTACCTGTTACCTTGTTCTCAACGAACATCTCATAGTTGAACGTGTGAGTCTTAGGATCGGTGAAGCCGGGGATATCAAACTCGATGGTATAGGTAATAAGCTCCCACTGAGCTTCAAGAACTCTCTCGCTTCCCGCATTCATAGCAGGCATCTTGTACTCATCGCCTGGCTGTTTATCTTCCCCGGTAACCGTATCCTTCCAGCCTTTGAACAGGTAGAACGATCTCTTATGAGTACACTCGGGAATCGTTATCACACTATCGGATGCGTGGTCACCAAATGTTATCTCAATATTCTCGCCGTAGCCCGTCTTATAAACAAGCTTGTTTACTATAGGAGTCCATCTGCACTCAAGGGTTACGTCGCCTTCTACGGTGTAATCGGTATAAGACTCGCTTCCGCCAACCTCAAACCAACCGTCAAGAGTATATCCCGTTTTCTTAGGCGCAGAAAGAACGTCGGAAATCGTTATCGTAGTATTATAATCAAAATCAAGGGTTAAAGTCGTGCCCGCGAGATTATTATAATTGAAGGTAACGGTATATTCCTTGACCTCCCATACGGCGTAGAGAGTTATATCCTTATTAGGAACAGTGTAGTAATATCTATCACTCGTGGGATTCTCGGGATATATTGCGTCGCCGGCCTGAGGATTGGGAGACGTGGACCAACCAACGATCTCGTAGTGCTCGCGCGTAAGGGTAGATGCGGGGATAGGAAGCTTTGACTCAAAGCGGGTCTCAACGCCCTCCGGCCATACGGGAAGGCTTCCTGCAAGTGTAGGATCGGTGGTGTTAGCATTGAACGTGATGTTATAAATTCTGTATTCCCAAACAGGAACGAATACCGCTTCACTTTCTATCGTGAACGTATCTCCGGGAAGATATACCTTACCGTCTGTGTCCTTAATGTTCTTCCAGCCGAGGAAGAATTTGCCCTCGTGACCAAGGTACTCAACCTTACCGGTCTCGGGGTCGGTATATTTTACGGTAAATCCAAGATCACCGAAATCTACAACGGTAATTACAGTACCGATCTTAACCTCATCTGCATGAATCTTTGTGAATCCGTCCTGTCTGTCCGAATAGTGATACTCGAATTCCTGCTCGCTCCAAACAGCGTAGATAGTAGCGGTATTGTTGCCTTCACCGTCGGTAACTACGACACCTTCCGTAGCCTTGATAGAGTTATCGTCGATTACTGCCGAGCCCTCAGCGGAGGAAAGCGACCAACCGAGGAAATCGTATCCGTAACGGGTGGGTATCTTGGAAAGATCTATCGTGCTGTAATACTTGATCACGCTTTCGGCAGGCAAGCCTTCAACGCCCTCGCCCTCGCTCGAATAAACGAGTTTAACGTCGTGAGCCGTCCAATGAGCGTAAAGGTGGATATCACCGGTAGAGCCCTCGGTGATAGAGGTTACGGCTTCGGTGCCGTTCTCGAAATACCAGCCCTCAAAGTCGCAGTGAGCGTAGGTTGCTACGTATTCCGCAAGATCTATCGTATCCTTAACCGTATAGGTAACAGTAGGAACGTTTACGGTAGGATGAGTAGGCATATAAGTCTGCTTGTTTCCGCGGAAGTAGATCTTATAGTCGATAAGCTCGTAGTTTGATACAAACTGAAGACCTTCCTCGGTTACGTTGTAGGGGAACTGAGCCTTTTCGGACTTCACCTCTCCCGCAGCATTCTTAACAGTCCAGCCGATGAACTTATAGCCGGACTTAGTCTTGTCCTCATGCTCGAGGTTATATATTGTAGGCTGACGGCCCGAAACTGTCTTTTCTACGCCGTCTACCGTGTACTTGTAGGTATAGATCTCGTATGCTTTAGCAGTAAGAGTGATATTTGCGGCAGAGCCCTCGGGAATAACGGTTACAGCCTTACCGTTAAGGTACCAACCGTCGAAGTAGTAAGAAATCTCACCCTCGGGATCGTTCATGGGAGGTACGGGAAGGGTTATTTCACTCGCGTTCTCAACAGTATAAGTCTCAGGCTTTACAACGTCTGCCCATGCGGTGGTATTTATGTATTTTTCAGCGTCGGTTATAACGAACGTGATAGTATAGCTTATAACCTCTACGTTTGCTTCAACTATAAAGTCGCAGGTTACGGGGTCGGAAGCCTTCTTATCGCCCCAATTCCAACCGTTGAACTTATAGCCCTTGATGGTCTGAGGATTGGGAGCCTCTACTGTATCACCGTGCTTTACGGTAACTACAACGTCCTCAACACCCTTCTGACGGAAGGTTACGCGATATTCCTTGAAGATGTTTATCGACATCTCGTATGCGGCAAAGGTGTAGTTCGTTTTGCCCTTATCGGATACGTAGAGTTTATAGTTTCCTATTTCAATAGCGGCATCAACAAGAGTTTCGCTGCCGTCATCTTCGACTCTGTAAAGATTGAAATTATAGTTTGCGGGATCGTAGTCAAACTGCTTGCTGCCGTCCATAAATACGAAGTTTTCTCTGATCTCCGCAGGGTTACCGTTAAACTCAAAGACGTTTTCTTTAAGCTTCGGCTTGATCGTCTTCTTATCAATTTTAATGGTAAGAGTCTTGGTGGCATCCACGAAGGAGTCACGCTCAAAGTTAAGCATGATCTGATAAACGCCCGCATCAACGAAAGCGTTTTCATAATCCTCAATAAGCTCGGTGGTAACGTTACCTTCCGCATCGGTTAATACCCTATAAGCATTAACAACGGTTCCTTCGGGAAGATCGGCAAAACCAACGCCGTATCCCTTACCGCTGTACGTAGCGTTTACAACAGCACCGTTGGCAACGGTCTCGCCGTTAAAGACGATACCGACGTCATCAAACGTACCTCTCGTAAGAGTAAGAGGGAATCTATGCGTTATACCCTCGTATTCAACTATGATCTTAAAGGTCTTCTCTTCCTCATCCTCTTCAAGAGAAAGTTCATCGGGCATAGTTACCTTAGCGCCCTCAAGCTCCTCCTCAAGAGTTGCAAGCGGATAGGATTTCTCCGTTCCCGCCTTGCTCGTGACCACAAGACTATAGTCATCGAGAGAAAATTTATCGATGGCGCATTCATCGGCACCTTCGATTCTGATGTCAGCAACCGTTGTAACCAGCGCGTAATAAATACCGCCGACCAAAGCTGCGACAACCGCAATCAGGGCAATAACCCTACTTATTATCCTGCTCATATATACCTCCCAAATAAAACACACGCGTAATAAAAATAATACACTGTTTAATAATTATAATTATAACATCTAATATTCTGATTGTCAATACCAAAAGAGGAAAATATTCACAATTAAAATTTAGTAAAATTCGAGTGAAATTTGAGGTACTATCGCCCCTTCCGCCGATGCGCACCGCGGATATTCTCATAAAAAAAGCCGATACCGCAAAAATGCAAGCATCGGCAAAATAAATATCGTTCTTTGCGGTATGCAACCCTGATTTTGAACAAATACCGCTATCCGTGTGAGTTTTTAATCATCTATTCTGTTTTCGTTTATCCATAAAAGAAGCTCGTCAAAGGTCATTTTAGACGCAGCTACCGAAAGCCCCGCACGTATGACCTCAGCCTCACTTGGATTCATTTTTACTCCGTTGACCTCAAGAAATACAAGCATAACATACATACCTATTCTCTTGTTACCGTCAACAAATGGGTGATTTGATATAAGCGAAAAACCAAGGCGAGCCGCTTTTTCTTCAAGGGTAGGATAAAGCTCCTCGCCGCCGAAGGTCTGGTATGCGGATGATAATGCGCTATCAAGAAGAGCGATATCTCTGATGCCGGGATCTCCCCCCGTCCTTTCCGCCATAACCTCGTGAAGCAATATAGCCTGCTCTATACCTATTCTTATCATTTTGCAAGCTCCCGGAATGCGCCCTCATATTTTTTGAGTACGCGCTTTGCGATGATATCTACTCTCTCCTCGTGGGTAAGCTCGATAACACCGTCGCGCTCGAGGTTCACAAGCTTATATTTTGTCTTTCCGTCGGCAACGATATACACTTCCCCATTCTCATCGGCAAGACGGGCTACAGATAAAAAGTCTGATACCGCCGATTCGATCGGAACTTTTACGTTTTCTTCCATTTCTCTTTCCTTTTCTTTCAATTCAGAGAGGCGGAATATCCGCCTCTCTCTTGCTTTTTACATTCAAACATTATGTTACGGTAGAATTCTTTTCCAACCCGTAGGAATTTTTCTTCGCTTCTATATTCAAGGGAATATCTTTTTCCGTCAATTCTATTGCAATATGAAATTCATAAGCGCCCCCTTCGTCTTTCCGCTTTGTAATAGTATAGCAGTACGAAAGCTGAAGGAGCGAAAACAGAAGCACGAATAAAAGCAATACAAAAACTGACGCTCTTTTCGCGGAAGATATTAATATCTTCCTCACTTTAAATATAGCATATGGGAAAACAAATGTCAATTAATTTTTTTGTGAATAAAGTTGAAATACACGTCAATATGTGGTATAATGAGCTGTAACGGTATTTAATTACTTAATTCAGAAAGGTATAAAATGATGAGGATACATTTTCTCGGCACCTGCTCGGGTACAGAGCCTATGAAAGATATGCATCACACGTCAACGCTGCTTGATATCGGCGGCTCGCTTTACTGGTTTGATGCGGGAGAATGCTGTGTATATACCGCATTCACATCGGGTATCGACGTAATGAAAACCGAAGCGATATTCGTCACCCACCCTCATATCGACCATATCGGCGGTTTGGCAAATCTTATCTACGTTTTTGAGAAAATGATAAGAATGCATAAAAAGTCGCTCCCGAACGACAATACGCTCGAAGTGTTCTTCCCCGATCACAAAACTTTCGAGGCTATAAAGACTGTGGCTCTCAGCGGAAGAGTCGGAATGGAAAATTTCAAATTCGCGATAAACGAGCACGGCGTTTCCGACGGAGTACTATTTGATGACGGTAAAATACGCGTCAGCGCGAAAAGCAACCACCACATCAAAGGTGACGGAGCTGACGGAATTTTCCACGCCTTCTCCTACCTTGTTGAAGCGGAGGGCAAAAGAATACTCCTTTCGGGCGACGTTAAATCACCAAGCGAGCTAGACTATCTTATTACAGACGGAGTAGATCTTTTGGTTATGGAAACGGGACACCATAAGGTATCCGACGTTTGCGAGTACGCCGTAAGCCATAACGTCAAGGCTCTCAGATTTAATCACCACGGCAGAGAGATACTCGGAAACAGAGCCGCCGCCGAAGAACTCACAGCAGGATATGCCAAGAGATACGGTATATCAATAAAACTTGCGTACGACGGAATGACAGAAGAATATTAACATTGTTTTGTAAATATTTATTGACAAATTGGAGTTAAAAATGTTTGATTATCATATACATAGTAACGTTTCATTCGATTCGAACGAGAAAGCAATAGACATTGTAAATGCGGCAAAAGAAGCGGGTCTTAAAGAAATCTGCTTCACAGATCATTACGATTACAATTCAGAGCGTGACGGCCTGCACAGACTTTTTACAAAAGAGGTATACGATAAAGCTTACGGTAGTCTTTGCTTAAAGGATATCGCGATTAAACGTGGAGTTGAGTTTAGTCTTACCACCTGGAACGCCCCCGAGCTTCACGCACTCAACGCGGAATATAACTTCGATTTTATAATCGGTTCAATTCACTTCGTTGAAGGTCTCGATCCGTACGTCAAGGAATATTGGGTAGGTAAAACGCAAGAGGAAGCTTTTATCAAATATCTTGAGCGCACTCTCGAGTGCGTCAAAGCTCATAACGAGTTCGACGTTCTCGGTCACTTAAATTACGTATGCAAATCCGCGCACAATCCCACACGTTCCCCACTCTTTTACAAAGATTACCGTGATATATGCGATGAAATCATGCGTGAGCTCGCGGTGAGAGGACGCGGCATGGAGATAAACACGAGCGGTATTGACAGGGTTGGAGCTCCGCTTCCCGACGTAGAATTCCTGCGTCGCTTCCGCGAGCTTGGCGGAGAAATCGTTACGGTTGGCTCTGATGCGCACAACTTAGCACGGGTAGGACAGTACATCCCCGAGATGCTAGAAATTCTCAAAGATACATTCGGGTACGTCTGCACGTTTGAAAAGAGACAACCAATATTCCACAAGCTATAAATAAGAGGTACTGAAATGAACGTTTTATCTATCGGTAACAGCTTTTCGCAGGATGCTCAGCGCTATCTTTACGGTATAGCGAGAGCTGCGAAAGTTACGCTCCACACCTTCAATCTTTTTATCGGCGGATGCCCGCTTTCGAGGCATCACAGAAACATGCTGAGCGAGGAGAAGGCTTATACGCTCGAGATGAACGGAATAAGCACGGGCTTCCAGACGTCAATGAAGGAAGCGCTTCTCTCACGCGATTGGGATTATATCACGCTTCAGCAGGTAAGCAATAAGTCACCAAAATACGACACGTATCAGCCATATCTTGAAGATCTCGTTACGTATATACGAAAGCTTGCGCCTAAAGCAAAGCTCCTTATTCACGAAACGTGGGGCTACGAGGACGGCTCGTACCGCCTTACCGAGGAGATGAAATACGAAAGCTTTGGCGCGATGCTCTCGGATATAAGAGCCTCATACGAACGCGCGGCAAAAGATTCGGATATAGAGCTTATAATCCCCTCGGGCGAAGTACTCGCAGGACTCATCGCAGAGGGTATAAAGGTTCACCGCGACACCTTCCACCTCAGCCTCGGTATAGGTCGCTACGCGGCAGGTCTTACATGGTTCAAAATGCTCACGGGTAAGGATGTTCTTGATAACGATTTCTCCGACTTTGACGTACCTGTTCCCGAAGATGAAATCGAGATCGCAAAGAAGATCGTGACCGAGATCTGCGAGATTTACAGAAATAAATAATCAAATAACAATGAAGAGCTATCCTAAACACAAAAGTAAAGGATAGCTCTTTTAATATAAATAATTTGTTGTTCAATGCATTATTAAAGTATTCTTATTATGTTATTTATCATATTTTACAATACTTCTTTATTTACTTGCCCGCGAAGCTGGATCTTTGACTTATATCAAAAGCTCAAAATGATTTTTGCGGCAATCGATAATTCCCTCTTTTTTCATTTTTCCAATCTCAGCTGAAAGACCGCTTCTGTCCACCTCAAGATAGTCGGCAAGCTCCTGCCTGTCAAAGGGGATATCGAAGCTTGAACTGTTCATTATTCTGGCACGGCTCATAAGATACGCAAGAAGCTTTTCTCTCGTTGAGCGCTTCGAGGTTATCTCTATCCTATCGTGGAACATTATATTCTTTTTCGCGAGGTCCTTCATGAGATTAAATATCATCTGAGCATGGAATCCGCAGGCATTAGAGCAGGAATGAAGTATCCTTCTGCATTCGATAAACATAACCTCGCAGGGCTCGTTTGCTATAACCGATACCGGTATTGCGTTTACGTCAGCGCAGGCAAATGACTCACCAATGAGGTCGGACGGATCAGCGCTCGACAGTATGCTCCTGTTTCCGTAATAATCGTTTGATATTACCTGAGCCGAGCCGGAGAGCACAATTCCTATATATTTTGCAGGCTTGCCCTCTGCGAATATAGTATATTTTTTGTCAAAGCTCTCAACTCTCGCGCCAAGACATCCGAGCATTTTTGAAAGATCACTCATATCTATGCCCGAGAAAAGTGGGCATTTTTCTAAAATTTCAAAATATTTTTTCATTTTTTCTCCATTTTGTTGAAAATTCAACATACTTCGCGCTTTTATTATACTATAATGTTATCAGAAAAGCAAGGAGAAAAACAAAAAAATGAAAATTGCATTCTTTGATACGAAGCCATATGACAAGCCGTCCTTTGAAAAATTCGGTGCAGATAGGGGCGTAACGTTTAAATATTATGAAACTAAGCTCAACGAGGATACGGTAGAGCTCGCGGCAGGATTCGACGGTGTTTGCGTATTCGTAAACGATACGGTCAATGCCACGGTTATAGACAGACTCGCAGAGCTCGGCGTTAAAGTTGTAGCGCTAAGATGCGCCGGATTCAACAACGTGGATATGAAACACGCTCACGGTAAAATACACGTGCTGAGAGTTCCCGCTTACTCACCTTATGCCGTAGCGGAACATACTATGGCGCTTTTGCTTACCTCGATACGAAGAATACACAAAGCGTATATCAGAACGCGCGACTTCAACTTCAGCCTTTCGGGAATGACCGGATTCGACCTCCACGGAAAGACCGTAGGAGTCGTTGGTACGGGCAGAATAGGCAGAGCGTTTATAGATATCTGCCGCGGCTTTGGAATGAAGGTATTAGCTTACGATAAATTTGAAGCTCCGAATCTTGCCGACGGCGACAGAATAAGATACGTCGGACTCGACGAGCTTTTCGAGAAAAGCGACATTATTTCTCTTCACTGCCCTCTCACGGATGAAACCTACCATCTCATAGACGAATACTCTTTAGCAAAATGCAAAAAGGGAGTAGTTATCCTAAACACCTCAAGAGGCGCTCTCGTAGACGCGGAGGCTCTGCTCTCCGGAATCAAATCTCGCAAGGTCGGCGCGGCTTGCCTTGACGTTTACGAGGAGGAGTCGGACTTCTTCTTCGAGGACAAATCGGGACACATACTTGAAGACGATACGCTCGCAAGGCTTATTTCAATGCCCAACGTCATAGTCACCTCACACCAGGCGTTTCTCACAGAAGAGGCTCTCTCCAATATAGCGGAAACGACGGTCGGAAATATAGCGGAATTCTTCGAGTCGGGCGAGTGCCCAAACGAGCTTTGCTACAGACGCGGTAACACAGAGGACTGCAAAAGCGGAAAATGCTTCTGAAAAGGAGAAATATATGAAAAGAAAGATTATTAAAATAGAAGAAGATAAATGCAACGGCTGCGGCGCGTGCGCTGCGGCGTGCCACGAGGGCGCTATTGAAATGATAAACGGAAAAGCAAAGCTCACCCGCGAGGACTATTGCGACGGGCTCGGAGATTGCCTACCCGCTTGCCCGACGAACGCGATAAGCTTTGAGGAGCGAGAGGCTCCCGCATATGACGAGGTTGCCGTTAAGCAAGCTAAAATAAAAAAAGAAGGAATGAAGCTTCCCTGCGGATGCCCCGGCACTCAATCAAAGGCGTTCAAAAGAGAAAGCAACTCGCCCTCAGCTAAGGTCAGTGCTTCAAGCCAGCTTATGCAATGGCCCTGCCAGATAAAGCTCGTTCCCACCAACGCACCGTACTTCGACGGAGCAAATTTGCTTATCGCGGCAGACTGCACCGCCTACGCTTACGGAAGCTTCCATAACGACTTTATGAGAAATCACATAACTCTCATAGGCTGTCCGAAGCTCGACGAGGGTGATTACGCTGAAAAGCTCACGGCAATAATAAAGAATAATAATATAAAGAGCGTTAAGGTGGTGCGTATGGAAGTCCCCTGCTGCGGCGGAATAGAAAATGCGGTTAAAAGAGCCTTAATGCAGAGCGGTAAGTTTATTCCGTGGCAGGTCATCACGATCTCCACCGACGGAAAAATCCTTGAGTAATTTAATAATTATTCATTTCATAATCTTGAAATTCAAAAATCAAAGTGCTAAAATAGTTTTGGATAATAAAAATAGAGGTTAGTTCAATGTTTATTACAAATGATATAAAATACGTCGGTGTCAATGACAGAAAAATAGACCTTTTCGAGGGTCAGTATAAGGTACCGAACGGTATGGCGTACAACTCGTACGTTATAATGGATGAAAAGATTGCGGTTATGGATAGCGTTGACGCAGGATTTACTCATGAGTGGCTCGACAACCTTCAGAACACGCTCGGAAAGAGATCTCCCGATTATCTCATAGTTCAGCATATGGAGCCCGATCACTCGGCAAACATCACGAGCTTCATAAAGACATTCCCAAACGCAATGATCGTTTCGTCCGCAAAGGCTTTCGGTATGATGAAAAACTTCTTCGGCACGGACTTTGAGGATAAGCAGATAATCGTCGGTGAGGGTTCGACGCTCTCGCTCGGTAAGCATACTCTTACATTCCTTACAGCGCCTATGGTTCACTGGCCCGAGGTTATAGTCACTTATGACAGCTACGATAAAGTTCTCTTCTCCGCTGACGGATTCGGAAAGTTCGGTGCTGTAGATACCGACGAGCCCTGGGCAGACGAGGCAAGAAGATATTATATCGGTATCGTAGGAAAATACGGAGCGCAAGTGCAGAATCTTTTAAAGAAGGCGTCGACTCTCAATATTGAGAAGATATGCCCCCTTCACGGCCCTGTGCTCACCGAAAATCTCGGATATTATCTCGATCTTTATAACACCTGGTCAAGCTATCAGCCCGAGAGCGAGGGTATAGTAATTGCTTACACCTCGGTTTACGGAAATACGAAAAAAGCGGTTTCTTCTCTTATAGAAAAGCTCGAGAAGAAGGGTTGCCCAAAGATAGTAGTTCACGACCTGGCAAGATGCGACGTAGCCGAAGCTGTATCGGATGCGTTCAAATACTCGAAGCTCGTTCTCGCTACCACTACCTACAATGCGGATATCTTCCCTCATATGAGAAGCTTTATTGAGCATCTCACCGAGCGCGGATTCCGAAACAGAACCGTTGCTCTCATCGAGAACGGAAGCTGGGCGCCTATGGCGGCAAAGGTAATGCGCGGTATGCTTGACGGATCGGCAAATATAACCTTCACAGACACTACGGTAAGAATTCTTTCGGCACTGAACGAAGAAAGTGCCGCGCAGCTCGAGCAGCTCTCCGACGAGCTTTGCAGAGAGTATATAGCAACGAACGCCAGCCTTGCTGACAAGAATGATATGACGGCTCTCTTCAATATCGGCTACGGACTCTACGTAGTTACCTCAAACGACGGTAAGAGGGATAACGGACTTATCCTCAATAGCGTATCTCAGGTGACAAACTCGCCGAACAGAATTGCCGTTACGATAAATAAGGAAAACTACTCTCACCACGTGATAAAGCAGACGGGTATTATGAACCTCAACTGCTTGACGACCGAAGCGCCCTTCAAGGTATTCGAGGCATTCGGTTTCGTTTCAGGACGTAACGTGGATAAATTCAAAAACTGCGAGCCTAACCGCTCGGACAACGGACTCGTTTTCCTCCCGAGATATATAAACTCCTTCATATCTCTCAAGGTTGAGCAATATATCGATCTTGACACGCACGGTATGTTTATCTGCTCGATAACCGAAGCAAGAGTTCTCTCGGATAAGGAAACGATGACATACACATACTATCAGAACAACGTTAAACCAAAGCCAAAAACCGACGGCAAGAAGGGCTACGTCTGCAAGATATGCGGATACGTTTACGAGGGAGATGAGCTCCCCGAGGACTTCATCTGCCCGCTCTGCAAGCACGGCGCTTCGGATTTTGAAGAAATTAAATAATTCTAAAGGATAAATAAAACACCACACAAAGGAGAAAATCAAAATGAAAGACACCAGATTTTATATTTGCGAAAAATGCGGAAATATCGTAGAAGTGATAAACCCATCGGGCGTTCCGCTCGTTTGCTGCGGTCAGAAAATGACAGCGCTTGAGGCAGGCACGGTTGAGGCAAGCCGTGAAAAGCACATCCCCGTAGCAGAGGTAAACGGCAATACTGTTAAGGTGATTGTCGGCTCTGTTCTTCACCCCATGACAGAGGAGCACAGCATCACCTGGGTATACCTTGAAACAAACCTTGGCGGTCAGCGAAAGGCTCTTACTCCCGGTAGCGCACCTGAGGTAATATTCGCTCTCGCGGAAGGCGAAGAGACTAAGGCTGTTTACGCATATTGCAACCTTCACGGACTCTGGAAGGCTGAGCTTTAATTATAAAAAGTCTAAAAATAAGGAGAACAAGAATGTTAAACGCTAAAGTACACGAGCTGCTCAACCAGCAGATAAACAAGGAATTCTATTCGGCTTATCTTTATCTCGATTTTTCAAACTACTTCAAGGCAAAGGGACTTGACGGCTTCGCTAACTGGTATATGATCCAGGCGCAAGAGGAGAGAGATCACGCAATGCTCTTCTATACCTACCTTCAGAACGAGAATATGCCCGTAACTCTCGAGGCTATCGCAAAGCCCGATAAGACCTTCACCTCTCATATGGACGTTCTCCTCGCGGGTCTTGAGCACGAGCAGTACGTAACCTCTCTTATCAATGATATCTACGGTGCGGCGTACGACGTAAGAGATTTCAGAACCATGCAGTTCCTCGACTGGTTCGTCAAGGAGCAGGGCGAAGAGGAAACGAACGCTAACGATATGATATCGAAAATGGAGCTTTTCGGCTCCGATCCCAAGAGCCTTTATATGCTCAACCAGGAGCTCGCAGGAAGAGTTTATACAGCTCCTTCACTCGTTCTTTAATCACAAATTGTAAATAATTGTTATAAATAAAGGAATTTTTGATATGAAAAAATATGTTTGCGATGTTTGCGGATGGACTTATGACGAAGAGCTCGGCGATGCTGAAGTTGGCATAGCTCCCGGCACCAAGTTCGAGGACCTCCCCGAGGATTTCGTATGCCCTCTTTGCGGAGTCGGCAAGGAAAACTTCAGCGAGGAATAATCAAGCAATATTTATATCCTTGACCGCGCAGCCTTCTGCGCGGTCCTTTTTTATATGCAAAAGTCCTCTTTAAAGCTTTAAATGTTTTTACCTTTTGTCCGGTTTCTTACATTTTCATTTTTATTTGTCTTGACATATACTTAAAGTAGTGATAAAATTATCTCATCATAAAAAAGGAGGTACAAAAATGAATTTTTTACTTAACGCAGAATCAACGACCTCAGAGTCTCAAAGCATTGTCAGTAAAATTATCGACACCGCAGTTTCCTGGTGTCTTAATACGGGAATCAGGGTTCTTATTGCTTTAGTACTTCTTCTGGTGAGCTTCCGCATAATTACGCTCATCTCGAGAAAGATCGCTAAAAAAGGAGACAGCAACAAGCTTGATAAGACCGTAATGAAAACCCTCGCTTATATTTTCAATATAGGTATGAAGGTAGTTATCGCAATTTGCCTTATCGGTTATCTCGGTATCGACACGAGTGGTCTTACCGCACTTGTAGCATCCTTCGGTGTTTGTATAGGTCTTGCCGTCAACGGAGCTCTTTCCAACGTTGCAGGCGGTGTGCTTATTATCGTAACTCGCCCCTTCAAGATCGACGACTTCATCGAGGCTCAGGGTATCAGCGGTACGGTTGAAGATATCCACATGGTATGCACAAAGCTCCGTACTCCCGATAACAAGGTGGTATACGTTCCTAACGGCGCTCTTGCAAACGGAAACATAACCAATTATTCCGAGAAGGATACGAGAAGAGTTGATTTCACCTTCTCTATCGGTTATACGAGCGATTTCGAAAAGGCTAAAGAAATTGTGACGAACATTCTCACCTCTCACGAGCTCACGCTCGACGATCCCGCTCCTATGATAAGAATGAGCGCGCACGGTGCGAGCAGTATTGATATCACTGCGCGCGCCTGGGTTAAGAGCGCAGACTATTGGACGGTTAATTTCGACGTGATCGAGGCTGTTAAGGCAGAGTTTGACAAGAACGGAATTGAAATTCCCTTCAATCAGCTCGACGTACACGTTAAGCAGGACTGATCCGAAAACAGCAGTTTTTAGCACTTATCCAAGAAAAGTATATGCCGCCACGAGTTTTCGCAGCTCGCGGCGGCTCTTTTTATAAAAAGGTCTCTTTTCGTTTTTTCATTTTTACATTTGATTTTTATACTTAATTTTTTGTTTTTTTCAGTATTGACTGAAAGCGGGTCTTGTGATATAATACAGAATTGCAAGATATAACATCATTCAAAAAACAGGAGATATAAATTGGAAATCAGACCAAGAACCGCTGATACCGATATCTACGCCGAATACCTGCTCTGCCTCGCGCTTGACGTTGGTGAGGGTATGCTTAAAAACGGCGGTGAGATCAGCCGAGTTGAAGATACCATTGAGAGAATATGCAAGGCTTACGGCGCTGCGCACATTGAGGTATTCTCTATCATTTCATTTATAAGTGCCGCTGTCAGAATGCCCGACGGCTCTTACTCCTCTCAGCTTCGGAGAATCAAAAGCACGGGTACAAATCTTAACACGCTAGAGAGGTTAAACGCTTTATCGAGAGAAATATGCAAAACAACTCCCGCTCTTGAAGAGTTCGACCGCAAGATACACGAGATGAAGAAAACACCCCCATATCCGATATACGTCAGAATTGCCGCATCCTCTGCCGCCGTCGGCGGATTTGCGCTCTTCTTCGGCGGAAACGTTTTCGATGCTCTTATCGCTATGTTTATCGGAGCTATAATCTGCTTTGTTGATATATATTCGCCGGCAAAGCTTAATACTATGGCAAAGACAGTTATCTCATCGTTTTTAGCGACGGTGATAGCAGGTCTTTCCATGAGGATAGGTATAAACAGCAATCCCGATTTTATAATAATAGGCTCAATAATGATACTCGTCCCCGGACTCGCATTCGGTACCGCTCTGCGTGATCTTCTATGCGGTGACCTTCTCGCGGGCTCACTTAAAACACTGCAGGCGTGCCTTGGCGCTCTTATGATCGCGTTTGGATATATGCTCGGCTCTGCGGTTCTCGGAGGTGCAGTCTGATGTTCTTTACTTGGGATTTTCTTATTCAGATCGTGACCTCGTTTATAACGTCGGTAGCATTTGCAATAATCTTCAGAATAAACAGACGCCACCTTATCAACGTCGGTATATGCGGTACTCTTACCTTTGCGGTATATTATACGGTTCTCTTCTTCTTCGGATCACCGTTCGCCGCAGGATTTATCTCATCTATGGTAACGGCTCTTTACGCCGAGTTTTTTGCAAGACTAAAGCGCGCACCGACTATAGTCTTCGTGCTTCCGGGAATAGTACCGACCGTTCCCGGCGGAAGCCTATATCGCGGTATGCGAGATCTGCTCCTCAAAAATATTGACGGAGCTATAGACAACTTTGCTGCAACCCTCGAGGTCGGAAGCGGTATTGCGGGCGGTATAGTTACCGTTTCGATTCTTTTCGGTATCATTGCAGACCGTCTATCAAAACAAAAAAACAAAGCATCTCAAAACAAAAGTTAATTTGTATTTATAAAGGTTGAGCCAAAACGAAAAACAGTTGTAAAACCAGCTGTTTTATTACACCCCGTTTTAATTGGCTCAACTTTTTCTTTTCAGCGTATTGATATACAAAGAGGACAACTCATTTTGTTTTTATTATCAAATTGTTATCTAATTTTATCAAAATAATGAACAAACGTTGATTTTTGTTGCCATTTGTGCTATAATCCTATATAACACACAAATATCTTTTATTTGGAGAAAGCGTATGACTCACGAAAATAAAGAACTTAATATGAATAAAAAATGCGCCGAACAGAATAAAAGCGAACAGCAAAGCGCACACCATCACGACCCGAAAGAATATAGGGTAAAGCAAAACAAACTCGTTTATTATTTTATCCGTTTTCTTGCTATAGTTGTTTCATTTTTCACGTTCAAAAGAAAGCTTCTCAGAAATGAGATAAAGAATAAAAAAGATCCATTTGTTATAATCGCAAATCACGAGGCGGCGCTCGACTTTGTCAATCTCATCGGAGCGACAAGGCGTCCTCTCACCTTTGTTATCAGCAATTCATTCTATAATACTCTTCCCTGCAAGCCTATCGTTTCAAGGCTCGGTATGATTCCGAAGCAGCAGTTCCAGACCTCGCTTAAGGATATTCATAAAATGAAGACCGCAATAGAGGACGGCAGAATTCTCGTTATTTACCCTGCGGGACTTATGTCCGACGCCGGAACTCCTACTCCGACTCCGGTTGCGACATATAGCTTCCTTAAGTGGCTAAAAACCGACGTTTACGTTGCCAAGACCACGGGAACTTATTTCTCAATGCCAAAATGGCGCCGTGGCGGTATGCGAGCAGGCAGAACCTATATGGATATTTATAAGCTCTTCGACAAGGAGGAGCTTTTAGAGAAGTCCGTAGAAGAGGTTCGCGAAATAACCGATAAAGCGCTCTTCTTCGATGCTTACGAAGATCAGGAAAACCTGCTTATCAAGTATAAGAACAATCACAACATCGAAGGGCTCGAAAATATTCTCTACGTCTGCCCTCACTGCAAGGAAGAATTCACGGTTAAGGTAAAGGACGAGAGCACGATTTACTGCGAAAATTGCGGTTTTGAAGAAAAGGCAGACGAGTACGGCTTCTTGCATAAGAGCGGTAAGGTCGGCGAGGAAATACGCCATCCCTCGAAGTGGTATGCATTGATTCACGACGACGTTCGCGAAAAGATTGAGAGTGGTGAGCTTTCCGAGCTTGAGTGCGACGTTGAGGTTCAGAAAATTCCAGATGGCAAGAGCAAGTTTGAGAAGATCGGAAACGCAAGAATGAAGCTCACCTTTGAAAGCTTCACCCTGACCGGCAATATCTGCGGCGAGGATACCGAGATCGTAACTCCCATCGCAAGCTTTGCTTCTCTGCCTTACAAGCCGGGAAGGTATCTTGAGATACAGCACGGAGATATCATTTACCGCTGTCTTCCCGATGACGGAAGGTTAGCAACAAAATTTATCAATATGGTAAAGATATTCTACGAGCTTCATATGGAAAAGTGCGAGCGCACGCACGATTGCGAGCATCATGATGCTTGCGTTTGATAAAAGACTAAATATTTATCCTCATAAACAGAGCGAGACTTACAGCATAAATTCAGCCGTAAGCCTCGCTTTTATTTTTTTCTAACTGCCACGCAAAGTGAGCGCGAACTCTCAATCTTACGTTAAAACCGCCGCAAAGACCAATAATTCGTAGCTGCGTCGGTACCCGATGCACCCAAAATCAGCCTACGCCTATCACTTTAAAATATTCCTATTACACGCAAAAAGTAGATAAAGATAAACAAAGTGAATGCGGATATCGCGGTGGACCATACCACTATCTGACCCGTCAGCTCAAAGTCCGAGTCCATCTCCTGCGCCATAGGTACGGACGATACCGCCATAGGCGTTCCGAAAACGGCGACGAATGCAGCAAACTGCGCATTCTCAAATATATCGAGGATGAGCGCAAGTCCGACTCCTATCACGGGGGTTATAACGCACCTTGCCAGCACGCCCGATATTAACTCCTTTTTCATACCGGGCACCGAAGAGAACTCGAAATTTGCACCGAGTACGATAAGCGCTACCGGCGTTGCCACGGCGGAGAGCTGAGTCAACACCTTATATACGGGGGTTATATCCGTGAGTCTGAAGTCAACGCCGCACCCGACGAATATCGCTCTAATACCAAGAACTGCGGCACCTGCCGCTATGGATACTATCAGAGGGTTCTTCACGATACCCAGAATTATCTTTTTTACGCTTACCTTATCCGTATTATCACCTGCGTTTATACCGAGGGCTATTACCGCAAGGATATTAAAAAGCGGTATTGAAAATGCCGAAAGCAGGGTTGCGTAAACACCGCCCTCGTTACCGAAGATAGAAATTGCAAGCGGTATACCCACCAGGGCGTAATTCGATCTGAACGCGGACTGCATAAGAGCGCCGCGCCTTTTTTTATCCTTGGTTACAAAACGGAAAACAAACAGAGCCGCAAAAAATACGAAAATAACGACAAGACAAACGTAGAGAACGTACCCAAGGTTTACCGAACTTAAGCTTTCTATACCGTAAACGTTCAAGAAAAGCATTGCAGGCAGGAATACGCGGAACACAAGCTTATTCATTTCTCTGGCGCCCGCGGGGGTGACAAGCTTGATTTTCTTCAAGCCGTATCCGAGAGCTACAAGCAAAATTATCGGCAACACCGCGTTAAGAGTAAACAATAAGTCCGACATAAATGGCCTCACTTTTATAAGTTTATTTATATCTCAAAATCCGCTTTCAATAATACCACAAATCCCCGAGAAGTGCAATACTTTTGTTGACTTTCTTTTTTCTTTATGCTACAATGAACGAGAATAAGAGGACATTATTTTTTTAAATAAAGGGAGAAAAAATATGATTACAGAGCAGAACGAGCATAAATTTTCTTCATCATTTATAACCGCGCCCGACGAGTACCTTTCGTCCCTCGAGAACAAGGAGTTTCCGTATAAGACCGCGTTTTCCGACAGCCTTTGGATATGGCCCGATGCGAACGTAAGAGGTCACCTGACGCGCGCTTTCTCACTCGACTTTGAGCCGACGGATGCGTACCTCGAATTTATTTATAACAATAAGTTCGATATCTACCTTAACGGTCAGGAGTTTAGTGCAAAAAAATTCGAAAACGTATATAGAATATTTTCCGATAATATCAAAGATCACCTTAAAGCGGGAGCGAATATACTCGCGGTAAGACTATACCAAACGAACGATCCGCTCTCATTCAGCTCCGCTCTCAGGGGCGGTATAATGATACAAGGTAAAGATAACGGACTGCGAATCATAACCGATGCCGATTTTCACTCCTGGCTCGTATGCAACTTTTATGAGGAGAGCGAGCCCGAGGGTTGGTTTTTAAAGGATGCCGGACGGCAGAGAGTCGGGACATGCGCAAAAAGCATTCACCCGAAGTACCTGCGCCGCTCCTGTATTTTCAAAAAGAGCTTCGTATGCGGAAAAGAAATAAAGCGCGCTACACTCTATGCGACGGCAATGGGTCTGTACGAGCCTATGATAAACGGCTCTCCGTTTACCTCGGCAAGATTCATCCCCGGCTCAAAGGACAAGGTGCGGGAATATCAGGTATTCGACATTACGGAGAGAATACATCTCGGCGAAAACGAACTCTCTTTTACCCTCGGTAACGGCTGGCTCAACAGTCAGTCCTGGGGATGGCTCTTTGATAAAAAGCCATCGCTTCTTTTCGAGCTTGAGATAGTATACTGCGACGGAAATACCGAAACCGTCTTCAGTGACGGAAGTGTCACGGTATATGCCTCTCCGCTTACCGAAAACGATCTCCAGTTCGGCGAAAGATACGATGCGCGCCTCGAAGAGCTTAAAGTGGACACAAATTCACACTCATATGCCGTTCCGTGTGAAATCACAGTAAAGCTCGTGCAACAAACGTACCCTCCGATAAGGATAACGGAAACTGCTGTATGCGACTCCTTCGGTGCGCTCCATGACGGAGTTTATCTATACGATTTCGGCACAAACGGCGCGGGCCGTGCTAAAATAAATCTTAAGAACACAAAGCGCGGAGAGGTCATAAAGATAAGATACGCCGAGTTTATAAAATCCGACGGTATGCCGCACCTCGGTCCATATCAGGAGGTATACTTCCCGAGTGATAACAAGGCTGGCGGTATTTCCGAGTACGCCGCAAGAAATCTCGACGTATATATCTGCCGCGGCGGAGCAGAAGAAACTTATCTTCCTCGCTTTACGTACACGGGCTTCAGATACGTTTATATCGAGGGGTATTCGGGTGAGTACACCGCAGATACAGTCGAGCGCTGCATTATGCATACCGATCTTAAGGAGGTCGGTGACATCGAAACCGACAATTGCGATATCGCACGTATTTGGGACGTAATAAAAAGAACTTACCGAAGCAATATCTTCACAGGACCGATAGACTGCCCGACGCGCGAAAAGAATTTCTGGAACGGCGATATTCAGGCGTTTGCCCATACTGCCTCTTGGTATATGGACAACTACGATTTTCTCTCATCCTGGAGCCACACGGGGCGCAAGCTTCAATACGGCATTTACGGCTGGGAGGATGAGGAGTATATTCTTCCCCTCGTTCTTTATAAGTTCTACGGCAGAAAAGAGGTTATAGAAACAAAATACCCTATTGTCAAATCCCTTATCGAAAAAAGGATTGCGACACTAGAAGACGGCGAGATATTCCCGAGCGGTAAATACTCGCCTTACAGGGATTGGAAATCCACCGAAAACGTGTCCCCCGAGTTCCATTCTGCGCTATATTTCATACATATGTTTGCATCCGGTGCGAAAATGGCAGAAATTCTCGGCAAAACCGAAGACAGAGATGCGTATCTTGCAAAGTGGAAAATTCTTCGCGATGAGTTTAACAGACGCTTTTATGACAGAAACTCGTTCGATTACGGACAGGGTTGCCAAAGCGGTATAGTTTTACCTATAGCGCTCGGGGTTGCGCCAAAGGAGGATATTCCAAACCTCGTCAAAACTTTACACGGATACGTAGTAAAGTCTGATTACCATATGACAACGGGATTTATGGGAAGCGAGCATATTCTCTCCGTTTTATGCGACTGCGGTTACACCGATGATGCCATAAAGCTTATTATGCAGAAAACCTACCCTTCGCTGCTTAATATGATAGCTACGGGCGCTTCTACAACAACGGAGAACTGGGAGGGCGTAGTTGAATACGACGATATCCGAGCCTACGACAGTATGAATCACTTTGCCTTCGGCGTTCCCGGAAGATGGTTCTTTGAGTATCTCGGCGGTATAAAAATCCTCGAGCCGGGATTCAAAAAGATACGTCTTGAACCGACACCGATAAAGGAAATCGGAAGATTACGGGCAACGCACGATTCGCCTTTAGGACTTATCGTAAGCGAAATCAACTACGATGCTTCACGCGACGAGTTTATTTACTCTTACTCAATCCCCGATGGAGTTTGCGCTTCGCTGCAACTGCCGAATGCAGATCCAATTCCCATTATCGAAAGAAGCGGCAAATTTACGTTTTCGGCAGTGTGGTAAAAAGCGCGCCAAATTAATTTGCATTTAGGTACTCAACATACTTGAAAAACATCCGTTTTCATGTTATTATATAAAAAAAGAAGATTTGGAGAATCATAATGAAACAACTTTATGAAAACAATCCTATGAATGCGCCGAGAACAAATACCGACGTCTTTTTCGTTGACTACAACACCGAATATAAGCTCCGCGGATTTATCGACGAGGCGTTTGACTTCATCGAGGATTTCCAGCTCCTTAACCCCACTATGTGGGAAAGATTTGTCAATCAGTTCCGCGAAGAGGATGCCGACTATGAGGGTGGCTGGCGCGGTGAATACTGGGGCAAGTGCATGAGAGGTGCGGCATTCGTTTATTCATATACAAAAAATCCGAAGCTCTACGCGGTTCTCGAAAAAACAGTTCGCGATATGATAGCCTCGGGAAGAGAAAACGAAGGCGGCAGAATCAGCTCCTACGGAAGCTCGCACGAATTCTGCCACTGGGATATATGGTCGAGAAAATACGTCCTTCTCGGTATGCAGTATTTCTACGAAATATGCAATGACGAGGCGCTCAGAAAAGAAATAATCGGGTCAATGCGCACTCAGGCTGACTGTATAATGGAAAAAATCGGCCCTGCAGAGGAAGGAAAAAAGCCTATTGCAAAAGCGTCGCATCACTGGCGCGGACTCAACTCCTCTTCCCTGCTCGAGCCTATTGTCAGACTCTATTCGCTTACAGGTGAAGAAAGATACTTTAACTTTGCAAAATACATAGTTGACGCGGGCGGTACGGATATTGTCAACATATTCGACCTCGCTTATAACAACGACTTCTCACCTTATCAGTACCCTGTTACAAAGGCGTATGAGATGACCTCGTGCTTCGAGGGACTTCTCGAGTTCTACAGAATTACGGGCATCGAAAAATACAAGACTGCGATAGTCAATTTCGCGGATAAGATACTCGAAACCGACTTCACCGTTATCGGCTGCTGCGGATGCACGCACGAGCTCTTCGACCACTCGACGGTTCGCCAGGCTAACACTACTAACGGAAACGTTATGCAGGAAACCTGCGTTACCGTAACGCTTATGAAGTTCTTCTATCAGCTCCACGTGCTTACGGGCGACGCGAAGTACGTTGACGCGTTCGAGACCTCGCTATATAATGCATATCTCGGCTCGATAAACACCGAAAAGGTAATAGAGCCCTCGCTCCCTGCCGAGCATCCGGATTGGAAATTCGAGCCTCTTCCCTTTGATAGCTACAGCCCCCTCACCGCAGGCACGAGAGGCAATAAGATCGGCGGCCTTAAGGTGATGTCCGATATGCACTACTACGGCTGCTGCGCTTGCATCGGAGCTGCGGGCATCGGACTTGTGGCAAAGCTCGGCGCGCTCGTATCCAAGGACGGCATCGTTATCAACCTTTATACTGACGGTGATATAAAAGCATATCTTCCCTCGGGCGCACCTATCTCTATCAATATCGGCACAGAATACCCAAAGAGCGGCGACGTGAAGATCACGCTCGGTCTTGAAAAGAGTGAGAGCTTTAAACTCCTTCTCAGAAATCCCGCCTGGAGCAAGACAACTTCTGTGTCTGTAAACGGCAACGCGTGTGAAGTTTCTGACGGTTATATCGTGATTGAAAGAGAGTTCTTGGACGGCGACGTAATCGAGCTTTCACTCGATATGAGAGTTCAGGCAATACTCCCGATCCCCTACGGTGAGCAGATACTTATAAACGAGGTTATTTGGGGCGCAAACTATATGATCCCCAGCTTTGACAGAGAGGACCCGATAGCATACAGGCACGTAGCCCTCAGGCGCGGTCCGATTATGCTCGCGCAGGAGAACAGACTCGGTTACTCTGTTGACGATCCCGTTGACGTTGCTATTGATCCCGACGGCTACGTTGACGTAAAGCTCTCCGAGGGTGCATCACCTTATAAGTGCATTCTCGAAGCAACGGTTCCCCTAGAGGACGGAAGCAAAATGCTGGTTACCGACTATGCTTCCGCAGGAAAGCTCTGGAACGAAGAGAGCAAAATGGCAGTATGGATACTCACAAAGTAAATTATAATTTACATTTTATCAATTTTATTTTATAAAAGCAAAAAACTGTTGCTCGGACAGTACCACATTTCGGTATTGCTCCTTGCAACAGTTTTTTATTGTTATTTCTACTCAATATTGAATTTTTTATCGAGCATATGCAGGTTTACAAAATACATCAAAACGCAGATAAGCACGTGGAGTATTATCGAGAATATCACAACTGTGAGATCTGCGGCTTCTGCATAATTTTCACCGTAAATCACACCCGAAAGCACTGCGGCAAGTCCGATAATCCCCTCTGCCAAAAGGTTTATCACGAAATAAAACAGTATACAACCGATAACTCTCTGCTTTCTTAATATAACAGAGCCGAGCGTTACCGCGGTTATTATGATAAAAACGGTAGAGATGAACGAGAATACGTTCCCGATAAGCTCAAGTATCCTTGTGGCTCTCGCAACACCGCTTATCGGCTGGTCAAATCCCATCATCCATTTGATATCAGCGACAGCCTCTCCTATCAGCTCGGGATCATAAAGAACGGTAGGCAGATAAAGCGCCACAATTGCACACGCCCCCGTGACAACCGTTGCAAAAACTATCCATATGAAGGTGGATAAAAGCTTTGCCGAGAACAGAGTTACGGTCTTTACCGGCAATACCATATTAAGATATCCCTCGTCGGTGAAAAGCGATTTATAGTATCTTAATATACTGATAAACGCCGTTACCGCTCCGAGTACCATTATAGCGACCATACCCAGAAGATAAAAACCGCTCGTCACTATTACGGCAGTAAATACGCTGTTAGCCTCTTCGGAAAAACCGTAAGTAAAATAAAGCATGGCGCAGCATACGATACTCACGATACCCGACACGATGAACATGGGAACGGCAGACTTCGATATCGAGCGCATATCGTGCTTGATAAGCTTCTTTAACATCTGAACACCTCCCTGAAATATTCGTCAACAGTCTTTCCAAGGCTCTTCATGAGTCCCTCGGGAGTGCCGATGCAGGCAATCTTTCCGTACTTCAGGAATATAAATCCATCCATAACCTTCTCGATATCCGAGATGAGGTGAGTGGATATTATGACCGATGAGGTCGGTGCAAAGTTCTTTATTATCGTATCAATGATATAATCTCTCGCGGCGGGGTCAACTCCGCTTATGGGCTCGTCAAGAAGATAGAGCTTTGCCCTTCTCGACATAACCATAACGAGCTGGACCTTCTCCTTTGTTCCCTTCGAGAGCGTCTTGATCTTATATCGCTTCTCTACTCTCAAGGCGGCGAGCAGCTCCTCAGCTCGTTCTCTGTCAAAATCAGTGAAAAAATCAGCATAGAAATCAACAGCCTCACCGACGGTAAAGTGCTCGGGAATACTGTTTCTCTCAGGAAGATACGCAACGAGGGATTTACTCTCGACACCGATTTCGTTACCCATGACCGTCACCGTACCGAAATCGCTCGTAAGCAGTCCCGCAACTATCTTTATAAACGTGGTCTTACCCGAGCCGTTAGGACCTAAGAGTCCTATTATCTTTCCCTCGGGAATCGTGAACGATATACCGTCAAGCGCGCGAACCTCGCCGTACGCCTTTCTCAAATTCTTGACCTCCAGCACGGACATTACTCCGCCCGCGGGCTCGTCTGACGCATACGCCGCGTTTAACGTATTCTCAGCATCCGCACCTTTCGGCTCACTTTCGCTAAAAGTTGCGTCCGCACCGACGTCACCTAAATCGATATCTCCGATCTTCATTATTTTTTCTTCATTAATATCGGAAAACTCGGTGTTATTCATAAAAATCTCCTTTCTGCAAATTTCAGTCTAGAGCACTTTTATATTAACACCGAGCTCGCCTTTTGTCAAGCACCACACTTCGCGTTTAATAAATATTTACAATTAGTATTGCCATTTTACGAAGCCTATGCTTCTACAAGAGGACGCACAAATCCGTTCGGGTCGCCTGAGGAAATATCGCAACCCACGACCCTGTTTCTGTATATGAGAAGATTGACGAATACCGCTCCGTCGTATCCCTCGTAGCCTTCTATTTCATACGTATATCTTTTTACCTTCTTTTTCGCGTACTTGGATAAGTCGAGCCCCTGCTGCTTCTGTATTTCATTGTAGCCCATTACCACTCTGTCAAAATTCTCGGGCATAACGAAGTCGCTCACGTCGGTAGTCGCGCTCTTTACACGAATCCCGAACTGCTCGATAAACGCAACCCTGTCGTCCTCCGTCTTTATATCCGAGAAATCGACCTCGCCGAGGGACGCGCCCGATGCGGGCACAGTATTTCCCGACAGCATAAGACCGAGAAGGATAGCAAAGGTCAGGGCGAGGATAGCGAAAAATTTTATACTCGATGCTCTGATTGAAAATATAAACATAACAAAACTCCTTTTCATACCTTTGTTAAAGTATATTTCGCTTTTCTCAATTATATGACGGATATGAGGATTTTTAAAAAAGACAGAAAGAGAGCCGCCTCGGCTCTATGGCTTCGGCGGCTCTCCCAAGCTTATGCTTTAAAACTTAGTTACAGCAGCAGCAAAAAACGAGAACTATAGCAAGAATTATGATCCACGTACAGTTATCATCAAAAAGATGGCATAAGCAATTGTTGTTCATATATGTTCCTCCAAGGTGTCTTTTGAGCAGTGCTCATTAGCATAATATGCCTCGGGGAATTTTTTGCTACCGCAAATATTATAAAGTAATTCCGTATGCGAATTTCATTTCCGATACGGTGACCTTCGGCGCACCGTCGCTGCCGATCACAACGAGCGCATACGCAGGCTTTTCGTAAAATAAAGACTGCGCGCCCATCGAGAGCTTCGAGTACGGCAAAGGATACGTACCGACAAGAGCACCGTTTTCATCATAATCCTCAAATTCGAAGGTATATTTCGGCTCGCTCTCATCAGCCTCGGCGTAGGGGTAGAATTTTTCGGATTTCCAGATACCGTTCAGCGTCGCGGGACAGTCAAAGTATGTAACCCCGGCGGCAGTAGCCTCGTTGCAGGTATGGTAATGACCGTTTATCGCCATGATAACCGTACCGGGCTTCGTTTCGTTTGCTGTTCTGAATATATCTCTTACCGCATCCGCATCGGGAGAGGACTTCCATACACCCGAAAACGATGCGTGAGATACGGTTATGCAAGACATACCAAGCGATGCGGCATCAAGAAGAACCTTTTTCAGCCACTCGAGCTGCGCGTCACCGAGAGAGTCGGCGCGAACGTTCTCCTTCGGCTTTCCCCAGCTTGCCGTTCTGTTATGCTCGTACTTTCCGTCCGGAGTTACGGAATAGTTCGTATCGAGGAAAATAAATCTGTATCCCGAGATGTCGGTGTAGTAATAACCTATACTGCCGTCACCTATCTTGCCGTCGGGAGTTCCGTATACCAGATCGCTCTGCCTGTTTGACAAAAGAGGGGTAACGGTCTGCATAGAATTGCCATTGCTTTCAAGCTCGTGGTTGCCGTAGCACCCGTAGACCGCAAATCCGCCCGCATTATCAAGATATGCGCCGACAAGCTCGGGTGAGCCTGCGTAATTGTTGCAAAAATCGCCCGCGTGAATAACAAACTGCGCTCCAAACTCACGAGCCGCAGCAAAAACAAAATTAAGATCGCCGACGGTTGCGGGATACATTTTTTTCTTATAATGAAAATCCGAGAAAAGTAAAAATCTAAGCTCAGGCATAAAAGATCCGCCTTATCAGTTAAAATCAAATACCGCTACACCGTCGCGGAGAACGAGTCTTGCCTCGAAGGACTTACCCGCCTTTGAAATAAATCCGCGCATCTTTGTGGTGGCGCCCGATGAAAGAAGTCGCATAACCTCGGTCTTCGGTATGGTCTTTTTGCAGATATTAATTCCGACGCGGAACTCACATCCGCTGCCGTAGCCCATACAGCCGTAGCTCTGCTTACCGCGAACAACGTTCTTTCCGCAGACAGGGCACTTGCCGAGTATCTCACCGTATTCGCCCGTATCAACAGCTCGCGACTTCGGCAGAGAGTCAACTCCGCCGTGCTTGAATATCTCCGATATCTCGCTCTCGCAGAGCTTTACGCTCTCATCGACAGTCATCTCGCCGCGGTAAACGCGCTTAAGCGCACGTCCGAGCTCACTCGTCTTATATTTATCCATAGTTATGGAAAGATTCTGAAGCGATTCAATGAGATATTCGCCGTCGGGCAATATCGTATATACGTCCTTCTTGAGGTCGATATATCCCGATTTTTTCGCATTGTCGATAATACCCGTTCTCGTTGCCTCTGTTCCAAGCTCAAGTCCCTCGAATATAGCGCGGTATTCCTCGGCATCGTCTACCTCACCGCTCTCGACAAGCTCCTTCGCCTTGGCTTTATCGTCCTTGAAGGGATTCTTGAGATATTTATTCAAGGTTTCAATAGTATAATGTTTCGGGGGCGTGGTCTGCTTTTCCTCGGGAGCGAAATCTATATTTACACTCTCGCCCAGCTCAAGCTTCGGCAAAACCTTATCCTTCGTATTATAATCGTCATACTTCGTCCAGCCGGGGGTGATAATAACCGTTCCCTTAAGGCTGAACTCCTCAAGCTCTCCTACCTTAATGCGTATCTCGCTCTTCTCCGCAAGGCACTCCTCTGCGCAGAACACCGCAACAAATCGGCGAAGCACGGTCGAGTATACCTGCTTTTCCTTTTCGGAGAGCTTATCCACCTGCGGTATCTTATACGTGGGCGTGAGCGCCGAGTGAGATTCTATCTTCGAGTCGTCAAAGATAAACTTCGAGTCCTTGAAGCGCACGGGATAACCAAGCTTGCCGACACCTGCCAAAATCTTGCGCATCTTATCTTTCTCTGCGGTTGCAAGATACTCGGAGTTCGTTCTCGGGTAGGTAAGGTATCCTTCCTCATAGAGCTTCTGAATTATCTTAAGGCTCTCTGCCATGCTCATCTTGTACTTTTTACCGAGAACGTTCTGAAGAGTAGACAGCGAGTAGAGTTTTCCCGGGAGAATGGTATCCTTTTTACTTTCAACGTGCGAAACGTACGCACCCGTGTCATTATAAAGTTTTGCAAGAGCCTCTGCGGATGCAAGATCGTCCTTTGCGAACTTCGTCTTTCCCGTCAGCTCTATCTTCTCACCTTTAGTCTTCTTGTCCGAATGGATAACGTAATAGGTCTCGGGCTTGAAGTTTCTTATCTCAAGGTCACGCTCGTAAATGGCGCGAACTATCGGAACGATAACTCTGCCGACTCGCAAGAGCTTTCCCGAGCGAATAGTAGCATAACGTGTTAAGTTTACACCGTAAAGCCAATCTATAAACGTACGGGCAAAGCCCTCGTTTGCAAGACTGTCATACTCCACCTCATCCTTCATTTCGGTGAGCGCTCTCGCCACCGTTTCGGGAGTCTGGTCGGGAAGCCAAAGACGAAGAAGCGTCTTTTTCGTCTTCAGCGCGTTCATAACGCAAAGGCGAACTATTATCTCACCCTCGCGGTCCGCGTCTCCCGCGTTTATTATCGCGTCAACGTCGGGACGGTTACAGAGCCTCTCAAGTATCTTATACTGACGGAGAACGCCCGAATCCACGTCGTGCTTTCCGTCTGCCTTTTTCAGTTCGAATTTAAATTCCTTCGGGAAGCACGGAAGATTATCAAGAGTCCAACCTCTCGACTCCGCGGGCTTCTCGGAATAGGATTCTATATCGACGAGCGAAAACAAGTGACCGAACGCCCAGCTAACGATATAATCTTTTCCTATAAAGTAGCCGCTTTCCTTTTTCATTTCACCGTCAATTCCCGCGACTATATTTCTCGCAAGGCTCGGCTTTTCGGCTATGATCAACTTCATATTCCGCTCTCCTTTCTTATGCGCATTGTCTTTTCCAAAAACGCCATGATCAAAAATTCACTTTTACATTGTAACATATTATTTCGAAAATTTCCACCCTTAATTCCATTTTTAACAATTTTTTCAAATTAAGGCAAAAATCAGCCTCATCTCAAATGTAAATATACACAAAGTTTTTTGGCAATATGCTATTTTTATAAAATTCGCTTTTATTTGCGATTTTTTTATGGTATAATTCATTTGGCATAATATTTTAATAATTTAATTAATATTTTGAGGTAAGTTATGGCAAAGCTTTATTTCAAGTACGGAGCTATGGGCTCATCCAAAACAGCGCAGGCTCTCATCACAAAATTCAATTACGAGGAGCGCGGAATGAAGGTCTGGCTCATCAAGCCCGCTATTGATGACAGGGACGGAAAATCGATCATCAGATCACGCGTCGGTCTTTCCGAGGAATGCGCGGTTATAGACAGAGCGGATAACGTTTTTGATATGTTCACCGAGGAGCAGGTCGAGGCAAACGTTATAATTGCCGACGAGTGTCAGTTCTTTACCGCAGAGCAGATAGACGCTCTTCGAAGGATAGTTGACGAGTACGACGTTCCCGTTCTCTGCTTCGGACTGCGCACCGACTTTCTCTCCCATCTCTTCGAGGGCAGCAGAAGGCTCTTTGAGGTTGCGGATTCTATCGCGGAAATAAAAACCATCTGCGAGTGCGGCTCTAAAGCTACGATAAACGCAAGACTCGACGGCGAGGGACGCGTTGTTACCGAGGGAAGCCAGGTAATGATAGGCGGAAACGAGAGCTACGTCGCAATGTGCCACAGATGCTGGAAAAAGAAAATAAAGAAGCAAAACACTGCTAATTAATAACAATTGTTTACAAATTAATTTATTGATTTATAACTCGAAAGGAAGAAATAGAAATGGAACTTAAGGAAATACTTGCAAAGTGTGACCACACACTTCTCACCCAAAGCGCAACCTGGAGCGATATTCAGGCAATCTGCGACGACGGTATAAAATATGCGACCGCTTCCGTTTGTATTCCCCCCTCGTTCGTTAAAGAGGCAAAGGAGTACGTAGGTGAAAAGCTGGCTATATGCACGGTTATCGGATTCCCGAACGGCTATAATACCACAGCGGTTAAGGTTTTCGAAACAGAGGATGCCATAAAGAATGGCGCGGATGAAATCGATATGGTAATAAATATCGGTGACCTCAAGGCAAAGAAGTATGACGCAATCACCGAGGAGATCAAGGCTATCAAGGCGGCTTGCGGTACTAAGATACTCAAGGTAATTATCGAGACCTGCCTTCTTACCGACGAGGAAAAAATCAAGATGTGCGAAATAGTTACCGCCGCGGGCGCAGATTATATCAAGACCTCGACAGGCTTCTCCACCGCAGGCGCAACCAAGGACGACGTTGCTCTCTTTGCAAAGCACGTAGGAGAAGGCGTTCTCATCAAAGCGGCAGGAGGTATCGCTTCACTTGCCGATGCGGAGGACTTTATCGCGCTCGGCGCGTCAAGACTCGGAACGAGCCGTATCGTTAAGATAGCTAAAAACGAGCAGGGCTCGGGATATTGATTTAAATACATTTGGAAGGAAATTAAAATTATGTCAGAACAGTATACACCTCATATAAAAGCAACGTCTGCCGATTTTGCAAAAACAGTACTTATGCCGGGTGACCCACTTCGCTCGAAGTTCGTTGCGGAGACCTTCCTTGAAAATCCACGTCTTGTTAATAACGTTCGCGGAATTCAGGGTTATACGGGAACCTACAAGGGCGTGCCCGTATCGGTTATGGCGAGCGGAATGGGAATGCCATCTATCGGTATTTATTCTTACGAGCTTTTCAACTTCTTCGGAGTTGATAACATTATCAGAATAGGCTCCGCGGGCGGACTCGCAGACGATGTTCAGTTAAGGGACGTTATTATCGGTATGGGCGCTTGCACGAATTCAAGCTACCAGGATCAGTATAATCTCGGCGGTAGCTTCGCGCCTATTGCAAGCTATAAGATGCTTGAGCTTGCGGTTGCCGAGGCAAAGGCTCTCGGTGTTCGCTATCAGGTAGGAAATCTTCTCTCCTCCGACGTTTTCTATAACGCAAACCCAAAGTTCAACGAGGGTTGGTACAAGATGGGCGTTCTCGGCGTGGAGATGGAGGCTGCGGCTCTTTATATGAATGCTGCTGCCGCAGGCAAAAACGCGCTCGCTATCTGCACGGTTTCGGATCATATTATGCGCGGCGAGGCTCTCGACGCGGATGCAAGACAGACTACGTTTACGGATATGATGAAGATAGCGCTTGAGGTTGCTATCAAGATGCAAAAATAACGGTTATTCCCTTTTATTCTATTATAAAACGATAAAAAGGGAGCCGTTTACGGAAAGGCTCATTTATGAAAAGAGTATTTTTAATAGTTCTCGATTCCTTCGGTATAGGCGCAGCTCCCGATGCCGCTGATTTCGGCGATGCGGGCGCAAACACCCTGAGGAGCGCAAATGAATCGGGAAAGCTTAATATCCCGAACCTTAAAAAAATGGGACTCGGAAATATAGACGGTGTTACCTGCCTCGGAAAAGAAGCTTCACCCACTGCCGATTTCGGCAGAGTGATGGAGCTCAGCCGCGGTAAGGACACCACTACGGGTCACTGGGAGATAGCCGGTATAGTTTCGCATTCTCCTATGCCCACCTATCCCGAGGGATTCCCGCGCGATGTAATTTCCGCTTTTGAAGAAGCGGTCGGCCGCGGAGTGATTTGCAATCTTCCCTACTCGGGTACAGACGTTATACGCGACTACGGCGAAGAGCATCTCAAAACGGGCAAGCTTATAGTTTATACCTCGGCGGACAGCGTTTTTCAGATCGCGGCGCACGAGGATCTCGTTCCCGTAGAGGAGCTTTACGAAATATGCAGGAAAGCGAGAGCTCTACTCGTCGGTGAGCATAGTGTCGGCAGAGTTATCGCGCGCCCGTTTACGGGTACTCCCGGTAGCTTCAAGCGGACCGCAAACCGCCGTGACTTCTCACTCCTGCCTTCCGAGCCTACCGTGCTCGATAAGCTGAAGGAGTCAGGATACGACGTTATCGGCGTTGGCAAGATAGGCGATATCTTTGCTATGGCGGGTATCACGGAAACTTATCCTACGCACAGCAATGCAGAAGGAATGCAAATGACGGACACGATCGCAGAGCGCGATTTTTCGGGACTCTGCTTCACGAATCTCGTTGACTTCGATATGCTATTCGGTCACAGGCAGGATGCCGACGGCTATGCTACGGCACTCACACAGTTCGATACGTGGCTCGGCAAATTTATAACGAAGATGCGAAAAGACGACCTTCTTATTATCACGGCAGACCACGGCTGCGATCCCTCGGATGACAGTACCGACCATACAAGAGAATATATCCCCTTCATCGTTTACGGTAACGGACGCCGGGGTGAAAATCTCGGCACGCTCGAGGGCTTTGCGAACGTAGGCAAGACCGCATTTGATTATATCGGAGGTCAGGATGAATAAGGAAAACGCTATCGCGCTTGCAAAGCGCGCTGAGGCGGCACGCGAGGCGAGCTACTCTCCCTACTCGGGTTTTGCGGTAGGGGCGGCGCTTCTCACCGCTGACGGAAAAATATATACGGGCGCAAACATTGAATCATCATCATACACACCGACAATATGCGCCGAAAGAGTTGCATTCTTTACCGCGGTGCACGCAGGCGAGCGCAGCTTCTCCGCTATTGCTATCGTCGGCGGCAGAGGCGGTGAGCCGCTCTCGGCATTCTGCCCGCCCTGCGGAGTATGCCGCCAGGTAATGGCTGAGTTTGCCGAAGGCGACTTTGAAATAATACTCTACGACGGTAACAGCGTAAAGATACACACTCTGTCCGAGCTTTTGCCTCTCGGCTTCGGTAAGGACAATCTGAAGGCATAAAACAGGCATCATAAGCTTTATGTTAACCGCCAATCCAATCAGTACGAGGTACTTCTTATGAGAATGTACGATATAATTGAAAAGAAAAAACAGGGTCTTGAGCTTGAAAAAGAGGAGATATACGAGCTCATAAGACTTTATACGGACGATAAAATTCCCGACTATCAGATGTCCGCTCTCCTTATGGCTATATACTTTAACGGTATGACGAAGGAGGAGATCTCAAATCTCACCGACGCTATGGCAACCTCGGGAGATACGGTTGACCTCAGCATGTTCGGCGACCTCAGCGTTGACAAGCATTCGACGGGCGGTGTCGGCGATAAGACTACTCTTATAGTTACACCGATAGTTGCCGCGGCGGGGGGTATCGTCGCAAAAATGAGCGGCAGAGGTCTCGGTCACACGGGTGGTACCGTTGATAAGCTCGAGTCCTTCCCCGGCTTCCGTACCTCCCTCTCTCCCGAGGAGTTTGTTTCTCAGGTCGAAAAATGCCACCTTGCGGTCATAGGTCAGAGCGCAAATCTCGCTCCCGCGGATAAAAAGCTTTACGCGCTCCGCGACGTTACCGCAACGGTCAACAGTATTCCGCTTATCGCATCGTCGATAATGAGCAAGAAGCTCGCGGCGGGTACGCACTCCATAGTTCTCGACGTAAAATGCGGAAGCGGCGCTTTTATGTCCACTCCCGAGTTGGCAACCGAGCTTGCCGAGGCTATGGTCGATATTGGAAAATCAAGAGGCAGACGCACGGCTGCCCTTATAACGAATATGGATATCCCTCTCGGATGCGCGATTGGAAACGCGCTCGAGGTAAAGGAAGCTATCGAGGTACTCATGGGCAAAGGTCCCGACGACCTTCGTGAGGTATGTCTCGCCCTTGCATCGGTTATGATAGAGCTATCGCTCGGTCTTTCATCCAAGGACGCAAAGGCTAAGGCAAAGGATATGCTCGAATCGGGCAAAGCATACGAACAGTTCAAGACCTGGATCGCTCTTCAGGGCGGTGACCCTTCGTATGCTGAGGACACTTTGAAATTCGGAAGCTCGAGGTACGAGTTCGACGTTCTCTCCGAGCGCGAGGGATATATACTCTCCTGTAATGCCGAGGCGGTAGGTATTGCCGCAATGAAGCTCGGCGCAGGCAGAGCGACAAAGGATGACGTTATAGATCACAAGGCAGGTATACTCCTCTTCAAAAAGCCGGGTGACAAGGTTTCGAAAGGTGACGTTATCGCAAGGCTCTATACCGACAGAGAATATGCGATAGACGAAGCTCGGGATACCGTGCTCGGTTCTCTCAAATTCACGGATAAGCCTTTGCCCGAGGCAAAAATGATATATAAGACCATAAGATAAAACGGCAGCTTACCGTGTCTTTATCGCAAAATCATCTTAAGGAAGTATAAAACGGAGACTCTTATGAAAAAAATAATGGTTATCGGTATTGCGGGCGGCTCCGGAAGCGGAAAGACCACGCTTGCTAAAAATATAGCCGCTCACTTCGGCGAGAGAATAGCCGTGCTCAGGCACGACGATTACTATAAGGCTCAGGCAGATATCAGCCTCGAGGAAAAGCAGCGTATGAATTACGACCACCCCGATGCCTTTGATACTAAGCTTCTTATCAAGCATCTTAAGGCATTAAAAAGCGGCGCCGCCGTTGACTCCCCCGTTTACGACTACACGATACACGACAGAAGCAGAGATATAAGACACGTTGAAGCTTCAAGCGTTATTATTCTCGAGGGTATTCTCATCTTTGAGAACAAAGAGCTGCTCGATCTCTTCGATATGAAAATATTCGTCGATACCGACTCCGACGTCAGAATAATCCGCAGAATAGCACGCGACGTAAAGCAGAGAGGAAGGACTCTCGAATCGGTCATCGAGCAGTATCTCTCCACCGTCAAGCCTATGCACGAGGCGTTCGTTGAACCCAGTAAGAAAAATGCGGATATCATTATCCCCGAGGGCGGAAACAATCCCGTTGCCTACGGTATGATAATCGACAAGATAGAAAAGCACCTTGTCAATTAATTAACTATTTTAAAGATTATTTTACACTTTAAATTGACATAAGCCTTGCTTTTTACGTTTTAAAGTAGTAGAATATATATGAACGTTTTTTTAACAAAAAATGGAGGAATTATGAAAAACAGCTATAGAAAATTCATATCTCCTCTCTATGTTATCAATATGGTCTTCCAGTCCATTATAAGTCTTATCTCCCCTATTGCCGTTATGTTTTTAATTGCTTATCTCATAACGAAATATACAGAGGTGGGAGGCTGGATATACGTAGTATTTATTATGCTCGGAGTCTTCTCGGGATTCTACTCGATGATAGTGTTTATAATACGCTCGTCAAGAGCTCTCGAAGCTATCGAGCAACAAAACAAAAGGAAGGAGGAAGATATAAACAAAAATGGAATCAAATAAGATACCTATGCGCGAGATTATAACGATAGCGATAGGCGAAGTTATCGTCGGAGCAATCATCTGCCTTGTTTTTCTGCTTTGCGGAAAATTTGATTACAAGGTATTGCTCGGCTCTTTGCTCGGAATTTTTGTTACTGTTGCAAACTTTATCTTCCTTTGCGTAACTGTAAACAGGGCTCTCGATAAATGCCTTGCGGGCTTCACTCCGACTCTTACAGAAAAGACCGCAGACTCCATTATGAGCTGCGATTCGGAAGTATCCACTACCGAAGATGACGGAGATAACGAGGACGAGCCCTATGACGATGAAGCAGCAAAATTCGCAAAAGAAAATCAAGCAAAGCTTCAAAATGCTATAAAGCTTTCATATATCGTAAGACTCGGAACCGTAGCTTTGGCTTTGATTCTCGCATTACTTACAAAGCAATTCAACGTTATCGCAACCGTAATTCCACTCTTCTGCCTGCGCCCGATACTCAGCGCGACGGAATTATTAAAAAGAAAGGAGACAAAGTAATATATGGACATAAATGTCAGCGGCGCGAAAATATTCTTTGAAATAGATATTTTCGGATTAACGATAAAGATCACTCAAACGGCAGTCTCCCTTCTCGCAGTTACGATACTGCTTACAACTTTAGCATATTTTCTCGGAAAAAATCTAAAAAAACGCCCGGGCAGACTTCAGGTAATAACTGAAAAGCTTGTTACAATGCTCTACAATATGGTAGAGGATACCATGGGTAAACACAATGCAAAGTTCGCTCCGTATATCGGAACCCTTTTTCTCTCCTCGATCATCGGAACTCTTCTCGGAATGACTCAGATATTCCGTTCTACTACGGCAGACCTTTCCGTAACGCTTGCGTGGGCACTCGTTACGTCGGTTATGGTATGGTATTCCAATATCAAAAACTTCGGTTTCAAGGCGTGGCTTAAAGGATTCACCGAGCCTATAGTTGTTATGACCCCCATGAACATCGTTTCGGAAATAGCTCAACCTATATCCCTCGCGTTCCGTCATTTCGGTAACGTTGCTGGTGGCGGTGTGCTCACGTCACTCGTTTATGCGGCTCTTGCCATGATATCGAGCATCGTATTCGGTTGGCTCCCGGGGCTTCTCGGTGAGATACCCTTCCTTACGGCAGGTATTCCCGCCTTTCTTTCTATTTACTTCGATCTGTTCTCGGGCTTCGTTCAGGCTCTCGTATTCTCACTTCTGACTATGGTTTACGTCGGAAGCGCAAATCCGCCTCCCGAGGAAATCCCGTCGAAGGACAAAAACGCATAATTTTTTAATCACGGTTACAAAAAATAAATATAAAAATAAATTTTCAAAAACATTTGGAGGAAACAAAAATGGAAGCAATCGCAAATGCAATTATTGACGCAGCAAGAGCGCTCGGCGCGGCTCTTTGTATGGGAATCGGCGCTATCGGTCCCGCTATCGGAGAAGGTAACGCGGTAGGTAAGGCCCTTGAGGGCATGGCTCGCCAGCCCGAAGCGGCAGGTAACCTTCGTACCAATATGATTCTCGGATGCGCTATTACAGAAACCACGGGTATCTACTCTCTCGTAGTTTCCCTTCTTCTTCTCTTCATGGGTGTTCTTTAATAAATACCTTACCCAATAAAATTTATTAAGGAGAAACACATGAGGGTTGTACTTGACCAGTTCGAAGCCTTTGTAGGCGTGAACTTCTTTACCATGATATTTGCATGGATAAACCTTGTCATACTTTATGTTTTTCTGAAGAAGCTTTTATTCAAGCCCGTGAAAAAGATGATAGACTCAAGGCAGCAGGAAATTGACGATATGTATTCCGAAGCAGAGTCCTCACGCGAATCCGCCAATGAAATGAAAGCGGAATATGAAGAAAAGATAGCTAAAGCAACCGAAGAGAGCGAAGAGATACTTCGCAGCGCGCAAAGACGTGCTGAGCTCCGCGAGGAAGAGATACTCAAGGAAGCAAACGTTAAGGCGGCGAGAGTTCTCGAGCGCGCCGAGGAGCAGATCGAGCTCGAGAAAAAGCAGGCTATCAACGACGTGAAGGACCAGGTTTCGTCTATCGCTATCGATATCGCCGAGGCTGTTATCGAGCGTGATATAAACAAGGCTGACCACGATGCGCTTATCGATGAATTTATTGATAAGCTCGGTGAAAACGAATGACGGGCGCGGCGAATTACGCTGAAGCTCTGTTCTCCCTTTCGGAAGAGCTTCACAGCACCGAAGCTGTTCTTTCTGATGTAAAGACGGCAAGAGATGCGCTTGCATCAAATCCCGATTACTTCAAGCTTACCGACACTCCCGCGGTAGGAGTGCCCGAGAAGCTGAAGCTTATAGGTGATGCCTTTGCCTCACTTGACCGAACAGTAGTCAATCTTATCTCTATCCTCTGCGAAAAGCACACGGTGCATCTCTTCCCCGAGATCGCAAAGGAATACACGGCTCTTTATAACGAGAGCAGAGGCATACAGCAAGCCGAGGTAACGAGCGCTATCGCTCTTTCGGCAGAGCAACTTCAAAAAATCAGAACAAAGCTGGAACAAATGACAGGTAAGACCGTTATAATCAACAATAAGATCGATAAGTCCCTGCTCGGCGGTATAAGGATCGCCGTTATGGGTAAGCAGCTTGACGGATCGCTGAGATCCAGACTCACTGCTATCGAAAGCGGTCTTAAAAATACTATAGTTTAAACTAAAAGTTGGTGATACAATGCAATCAAAAATTGAAGATATCAGCAAAATCATAAAAGAGCAGATCAGAAACTACTCGAAAAAGATCGAGCAGGACGAGATCGGCTACGTAATCTCCGTTGGTGACGGTATCGCTAAGGTCCACGGCATTGACAAGTGCCGCGCGAACGAGCTTCTCGAGTTCACGAACGGAACCTACGGTATGGCGCTCAACCTCGAGGAAAGCTTTATTTCTGCCGTTCTTCTCGGTAACGACGTAGGAATCGGCGAGGGCAGCGTTGTAAAAAGAACAGGACGAGTCGTTTCCGTTCCCGTCGGCGAGAATCTTATCGGCAGAGTCGTTAACGCTCTCGGTGAGCCTATCGACGGAAAAGGTCCTATTACCTCCTCGGAATACAGACCTATTGAGCGCCGCGCTTACGGTATTATCGAGAGAAAATCGGTATCTGTTCCTCTTGAGACGGGTATCAAGGCTATCGATGCCATGATTCCCATTGGAAGAGGTCAGCGTGAGCTTATCATAGGTGATAGACAGACAGGTAAGACGGTTATCGCTACCGATACCATTATCAACCAGAAGGGCAAAGACGTTATCTGCATCTACGTTGCGATAGGACAGAAGCAGTCAACGGTTACGAACGTTGTTGACACGCTCTATCAGAACGGCGCTATGGACTATACCATAGTTGTTTCTGCTACCGCGGCAGAGTCCGCCCCACTTCAGTATATAGCTCCCTACTCAGGATGCTCCATGGGTGAATATTTCATGGATAAGGGTCGTGACGTACTTATTATCTACGACGATCTTTCAAAGCACGCCGTTGCGTACAGAGCGCTCTCGCTTCTCATAAGAAGACCCCCCGGCAGAGAGGCGTACCCCGGAGACGTATTCTATCTCCATTCACGTCTTCTCGAGCGTGCGGCAAGACTTGCGCCCGAATACGGCGGCGGCTCTCTCACAGCTCTTCCAATTATCGAAACGCAGGCAGGTGACGTATCTGCCTACATTCCCACGAACGTTATTTCAATCACGGACGGACAAATATTCCTCGAGTCCGAGCTCTTCCACGCGGGTATTCGCCCTGCGGTAAACCCCGGTATCTCGGTATCCCGAGTCGGCGGTAACGCTCAGATCAAAGCAATGAAAAAGGTTGCGGGCTCACTAAAGCTACTCTACTCTCAGTACAGAGAGCTTCAGGGCTTCGCTCAGTTCGGCTCCGATCTTGATAAGGATACTATGGCAAGACTAGAGCAAGGTAAGCGCATAGTTGAGGTTCTCAAGCAGAAGAGAAATTCTCCTATCGCAGTTCCCCTTCAGATAGCTATAATCTATTCCGTAGTAAACAATCTTTTAAGTGACGTTCCGACAGAAAAAATAGCAGCCTTTGAAACCGAGCTTTTCGAATATCTTACCGCGACCAAGGAAGATTTGCTTGATGCTATCAAGACAAACGGCGTACTTTCTCCCGAAATCGAAGCAGAGCTGAAAGAAGCGATTCTCGCTTGCAAAGCGAAATTTCTTGCATAATTTGTGAATCATTATTTGCAATATGTGCAGCTATGCGAAAATTTTAAAGGAGGAGGTAATGTTCATTGGCCAGCGCACAGATAAATGATATTAAAGCCAGAATAAAAAGCGTCAGCGGAACGATGCAGATCACGAAGGCAATGGAGCTCGTTGCCACCTCAAAGCTTCGATACCTCAAGGAGCGCGCCGAAAGATCAAAGCCTTATATGAAAGTTTTACTTGATTCTATAAGAAGACTTTCCGCATCGCTCCCCGATGGTGAATCTAAATATACAGAGGCAAGAGAAGGCAAAACGCTTTATATCGTTATAGCAGGCGACCGAGGTCTTGCGGGCGGATATAACAGTAATATTTTGAAGCTTACCGCATCGCTCGATACCGAGGGGAACGGAATATACGTTCCCGTAGGCAAAAAGTCGGTTGACAGTATCGTAAGGCACGAAAAGGAGATATTCTCTCTTGCGCTTTCATCGGTTGCCGATGCCGGCGTCGGGCAGTGTATGAAGCTCGCGGAGGTTATCGCCGAGGATTACCGCCTCGGACGTTTCACCTCGATTAAGCTTATTTATACACGCTTTGCCTCTATGCTCACTCAGGTTCCCACCGCTGTGGACATTCTTCCGCTCGTGGCAGACGAGGGTGAGCGTTCGGCAGATCCTCTTTACGAGGGTGACGTAGAAGAAATAATCGAAAAAATCGTTCCACAGTATATAGGCGGAGCTATTCACGCCGCAATTTGCGAGGCAGCCGCTTCCGAATGCGCAGCGCGAAGAACCGCAATGAACTCAGCAAACAAGAATGCTGAGGAAATGATAAGCTCACTGACACTCAGCTTCAACAGAGCACGTCAGGCGGTTATCACTCAGGAGATCACCGAAATCGTTTCGGGCGCAGAAGCGCTCTGATGCGAAGAAAGGACTATTTTCCAGAATAATGAATAACATCGGAAAAATCGTACAGATAATAGGTCCCGTTATCGACGTTAAGTTTGAAAACGGTCACCTTCCAAACCTTCTTAATGCTATAGAGATCATGCACGAGGGTAAAAAGGTCGTTTGCGAGGTTGCAAACCAGCTTGGTGACGACGTTGTCAGATGCATTGCAATGTCCTCTACCGACGGTATGTCGAGAGGTATGGATGCTGTTGACACGGGTATGGGTATAACCGTTCCCGTAGGTGAGGAAACTCTCGGAAGAATATTCAATATCCTCGGTGAGGCTGTTGACAATCTTCCCGATCCCAAAACAGCTGAAAGATGGTGCATACACAGAGATCCCCCTCCCTTTGACGAGCAGGAGGGTACGACCGAGATACTTGAAACGGGTATCAAGGTAGTTGACCTTATCGCTCCTTACGCAAAGGGCGGTAAGATAGGTCTTTTCGGAGGCGCGGGAGTTGGTAAGACGGTTCTTATCATGGAGCTTATCAACAATATCGCAAAGGAGCACGGAGGTATTTCGGTATTCTCCGGCGTTGGCGAGCGTACGCGTGAAGGAAACGACCTTTACAACGAAATGAAAGAATCGGGAGTTATCAACAAGACCGCACTCGTTTACGGTCAGATGAACGAGCCTCCCGGAGCAAGAATGAGAGTTGCGCTCTCGGGCCTTACCATGGCGGAATATTTCCGTGACAGACAGGGTCAGGACGTGCTTCTCTTCATTGACAACATATTCAGATTTACTCAGGCGGGCTCTGAGGTTTCGGCTCTTCTCGGACGTATGCCCTCCGCCGTTGGTTATCAGCCTACTCTCGCTACGGAAATGGGCGCTCTCCAGGAGCGTATTACATCAACGAAGAAGGGCTCTATAACTTCCGTTCAGGCAGTTTACGTGCCGGCAGACGACCTTACCGACCCCGCTCCCGCAACTACGTTCGCTCATCTTGATGCAACGACGGTTCTTTCAAGAGGTATTGCTTCCCTCGGTATCTATCCTGCGGTTGATCCCCTCGACTCGACCTCGAGAATCCTCTCGCCCGACATTGTCGGAATCGAGCACTACGAGGTAGCGCGTGACGTTCAAAGTATTCTTCAGAGATATAAGGAGCTTCAGGACATTATCGCAATTATGGGTATGGATGAGCTTTCCGAAGACGACAAGCTCACCGTAAACCGCGCAAGAAAGATCCAGCGCTTTCTCTCCCAACCCTTCACGGTTGCAGAGCAGTTTACCGGTATGGAGGGAAGATATGTTCCTCTTAAGGAAACAATACGCGGCTTCCGCGAGATAATCGAAGGCAAGCACGATTCCCTTCCTGAGTCCGCTTTCCTCTTCGTTGGTACTATCGACGAAGCGGTAGAAAAAGCTAAGCTTATCAAAAACGAGGCTTAAATGCTATGAATGATTTACATTTGGACATTGTTTGCCCCGACGGAGAGCTTTTCTCAGGAGAGGCAAAGAGTATACTCGTCACCACCGATTGTGGCGAGATACAAATAATGAGAGGTCACGCAGACCTCGTTGCCACGCTTAAGGTAGGCAGAGCAAAGCTCGTAACCACCGGCGGTGAAGAGCGCACGGCATCTGCATCCGGCGGATTCGTCACGGTTGCTGACGGATGTGTTAGGGTGGTTGCAACGACCTTCGAGTTCAGCGATGAAATAGACCTTGAGCGCGCAAAACGCGCAAAAGAGGCGGCTGAGGAAAAGCTTCGTGCGGCAAAGGACGAAAGAGAGTTTGCCATTGCTAAAGCAAAGCTCGAGCGCGCGCTCAGCAGAATCAATGTCGCAAGCGGAAAATAGAATAATATCAATGGGTAGCAAAGTGATTTTTACTTGAGCTACCCTTTATTCTTACATAATTTTGGATTTTTTAATGTGCAAACCTGCGGTAAAATATTGACTTTTTATCATTTTAATGATAGAATATATCTCGCGCTAATTCGGTATATAAATATAATTTGCAGGATATGAATACTTTCGGTATTCAAAATAGGAGAAAAAATGATAGTTAACGCGATAATCTACAACGTCGGTATCTTTTTTATGATGATGATACCCGGCATAATTTTAAAAAAATGCAATATGATCTCGGACGGATTCGGAAAGGGACTTTCCAACCTCGTGCTTTACATAGCTCAGCCTGCGCTGATCTTCCTCGCGTACGTCAGAGATTTTGACAAAGAGATCCTCATTAACTCGCTTTACGTATTTATCTTCTCGGTTATTTCGCACACGTTATTCTCCGTGGTTGCGATCCTCGTATTCAAAAAAGCTCCCGACAGCAAAGCACGTATGCTCAAGTTTGCGACGATATTCTCAAACGCGGCATTCCTTGGTATTCCTCTTATAAACGCTGTGCTCGAGGAAACCTATCCCGGCTCGACTCTTTATGCATCTATATACAATATCACTTTCAACCTCTTCCTATGGTCGCTTGGTGTTAAGATATGCACCGAGGGACGTGATGAAAACGAGAACGGTATTTGCGATCATCACGAAGCGGCTCTTGAGATTTCGCGCGAGGTCGGCGCTAAAACAAAGAGTGGCGGATCTATCCTCAAGGCGCTTCTCCACCCCGTTACTATTGCGGCGGGTATCGGTCTTATCTTCTTTATCCTTCCCATAAATAATTATATTCCCGCTATCATCACCGATGCTCTGACCATGCTCAAGAATCTTGTAGCTCCACTCTCGATGGTGGTTATCGGTATCAGACTTGCCGATATGGACTTCCGCGGCGTGCATAAGGACAAGTTTATGTATATCTTTATCGCACTCCGTCATATCCTTCTCCCCCTCGTTATGGTAGGCGCTATAAAGCTTATCGAGCTCACGGGGCTTGATATTCATCCGGCGGTATCGACAGTTATTGTTATTATGGCTGCAACTCCCGCTGCATCCTCCGCGACGATGTTTGCGGAAAAGTATAACTGCGATGCATCCTACGTTTCAAGACTCGTCGCACTCTCGACGATACTTTCAATAGGTACGATGCCTCTTGTAATCTACTTGTTTAATTTACTGTGATACATTACTTAAGTTCTCGTATGACTGCAGTATACGAAACATTTTATATAAAAGGTCGGCTCTTACTTGACTTGAGCCGACTTTTTATTTGCATAAAAAATCATATTTTTTGGTGAAAAATCAATAGAAATGCGAATTTCTATGTGCTATAATAAAGAAAAGGTACTAAGGAGGCTATACAATGAAAAACTTATTACTTGAAAACAATTGGTTTATAGCAAAGGATTTCCATAACGTTGGCAAAGCGCAGGGCTGGGAAAGATCGGTGAGAACCGATGCGGTTCCCGCTTTTGTTCCATCTATAATACAGCAGTTTTTCCCGGAATATCACGGCGTTGCATATTATTGGTGCAAGTTCACACCCGAGCTTGACATCAGTGACTCCGAGCAGGTAGCTTTGCGCTTTGGAGGTGCGGATTATCTTGCGGAGGTCTGGCTCAACTCTGTATACATTGGCTCTTACGAGGGCGGTGAAACTCCCTTCTCGTTTGACATTACCGATACTATCCGATGCGGAGAAGAAAACCTTCTTGCGGTAAGAATAGTTAATCCTTGCGACAGAGATATAGACGGACTAAACCTTATGAATACCCCTCACAGAAATAAGGTTACCAAAAAAAGCGCGGGCTCCTGCCTTAATCACGGCGGTCTTTGGTACGGCGTCAGTCTTGCGGTGCTTCCTAAAATTTATATCGAGGACAAATTCCTTATCGGTAATATCCACACGGGAGAGCTTGAAGTAAACGTTACGCTTCTCTCGAAGGTTGAAGAGCTCACCGACGCAAAAATTACCGTGAGCGTTTACGAAAACAAATTCTCGGATAAGCTTCTTTCTTCATCCGATACTGTCAAGGCATCACTCGGCACGTCCGAGTCCTGCCGTAAGCTCACCGTAAAAAATCCGCTTCTCTGGTCGATAGAATCTCCGAATCTCTACCGCGTCGAGATAACTGTTGACTCCGAATACGGTACTCATACGGTATCCGTAAAATTCGGATTCAGAGAATTTTTAGTAAAGAAAGGATTCTTCTATCTCAACGGAAAGAAGATATTTCTCCGCTCATCTCACTCGGGAAATGCCTTCCCCATAGGTCAGATGATGCCTGTACATCCCGATCAGACGACAAAAGATTTCATATATGCAAAGGCGGCAGGCTTCAATATGATCCGCTGCATTTCGGGACTATTCCGCCCCGAGCAGCTCGATCTTGCCGATGAAATGGGACTTATGATCTACGATGAATGCTTCGCATCCTGGTGTCTTGGCTTCTCTCAGTGGGAGGTTTGGAAGAACAAGGAGGAATTTGAAGCTGTCAGCAAGAAGCATCCCACCTTCCCCCTCGGTGATGAGCAGGCTATGCTTGACCGCTGGATAGGCGCTACGGAAAAAATGTTCCTACGCGACAGAAATCATCCGTCCGTAGTTATCTTTGGACTTCTCAACGAGACTAAAGATAACAGTGTTTTCAGAACGGCTGTGGATTTTCTCCCAAGAGCAAGAGAGCTCGATCCTACGAGATTAATTATTCTCAACAGCGGACGATTTGACTTTGACGTAAGTATAGGCTCTGCTTCAAATCCGTATTCTTCGGTATGGGAAGAAACCTGGGGTACAGACGGTCATCCCGAGCTTTACGATACAAGCAATTGCTACAAATACGCGCCCGACAATCATCATTACGCGCGCGTGCCGCTCAAGGACGATGATATCCGCTTTTTCCGCACTTTCGGTAAGGATTCGCCCCTCCCCTACTTCTTATCGGAATTCGGCATCGGCGCATCCTTCCATGTTATCGAGGAGTGGAAGCACTTCCTTCAGCACGGCGAGAGAGATAACCTTGAGGACGCATCCTGGCTCAAGACGCAAAGCGACGCCTTCTCGCGTGATTTCTACCGATTCGGTCTTGAGAAGCTCTTCGCTTTTCCCGAATCGCTCTTAAAAGAAAATCAGAGAATAAACGCGGACGAAAGAAAGCGCGTTTTCGATATCCTCCGCTCTAACCCCAATCTCCCCGGCTACTCACTCACGGGTCTTTTTGACCACGGAATGTGCGGCGAGGGATTATGGAGCTATTGGAGAAGATGGAAGCCCGAGATGTTCGACGCGATATCCGACGGATATGAGCCGCTTCGCTTTTCTCTCTTCGTAACTCCCACGGTAAGGCGCGGTGAGCGCTTCACGGTTGAAGCCGTTCTCGCAAATGAGGGAGTGCTGAAATCTGGCACGTATACCGCTGATTTCGCGATAATTTCCGACACGGGTGTGCATTTAACATTCAGCGACAGCTTCGAGCTTGACGGTGACTCTTTTGCCGCTCCAATAATGAAGCGCGATCTCTCGCTTGATCTGCCCGAGGGCACGTACGAGCTTACCGCATCCTTGCGCGAGGGCTCACCCGCAGGAATTTCGACAAAGTTCTTCGTTTACGATAACTCATCACTTGAGCCTCTGCATGCGAAAATAGCGTATCTCGGTCTTTCCGATGATGTTAAGGAGCACATCGCAAAATTTGCTCCGAATATAGAGAAATACGATGGCGGCAATGCAGATATTATTCTTATCGGCAGAGTAAACAGAGAAGCTATTCCCTACGTTCTTGATATTGCAAAGAGAGGCGCTGCGGTATTCTTCCTCGAGAGAGATATATTCTTCAATAATGATAACATTTCCGAGCTTCGGGCTGTGATACCCGATATCTCAATTATGGTTCAGCGCGATGACTGGCTCTACCACAAGGAATATGCTCTTGCATCGCGTGAAATCTTCGGGTTCACGAAAGATAAGCTCGCGCCGCTCACCAAATTCGGTCCCGTCTTTGCAAATCAGGCATTCTCGACGAATACAACTCCCGACCACGTGCTTTGTCCCGGCTTTGTTACAGGTTTCTACAGTATCGACGGGGCTTACGCATCATTCCACGCTATGATGGGCTATAAGTACGGCGAAGGCGAGGTTTATCTCAACAGCTTCAAGCTTATCGATAACCCCTCGCACCCGATATCAGAAAGAATAACCTACAATATAATTAAATATCTTTCCAAATAATCAAACGAATCACAAATAAAAAAGCAAGAGTAAAAAAGGGATAAATTCTCTTTCTACTCTTGCTTTTTTTGCCATTATATTAACTTTTATTTACATTTATACCTATTTAGGGTTACAAACCTTGCAGGTTTCGTAACCTTGATCGAGCAGATCCTGCAAATCTCCGCTATATTCTTCTCTGTTTGCTTCGGCTATTTTATCCGCATATCTGCAGTCGGGGTCATGCACCTTCATAGAGTTAGTATTAAGAACGTAATCACTGGTGGTAGGCGTTTCAACCTCTTCTTTATCCTCGGGCTCAATAGCTGTAGATTTACCCGTTGCATAGTCTATATCAACCTTAGGCTGAACGTTATAGATGAAGAGGTTAAAGGAAATGCCGTCTCCCTCGTCCTCAACAGAGTACGCTTCGAGAATGATACCTTCCGCAAGAAGATTGTTACCCGTGAACACAGGGGTTATACGGTACATTACGTGATTCTTCGTTTCCTTGATATAGTCGGCTATCTGGTTTTCGAACGGAATCATCGTTTTATTGAAATAAGCGGTACCCGTGATAAGATTTTCACGGTTTGCGTTCTCACCTGTCAGCTGGAAAGCTATCATGTGGCATCTGTTATAAAGATATCCGCCGCTGATAACGGAGTAGTTTGCCTGATTCCAACCCGTGGGCTTTACTTCGCTGATGTCACCTCTGGGTTCGGTCGGCATAAGATCAAAGCCAAGGCAACCCATGGCGAGCGTTACTCTGCCAAGAGAGTCAAGAGGATCGTATCTTTCGTAAGATGATGTTACTATTTCATTCGGTACAAAAAACGTCTGATTGTTATTAATAACGTAATACGCTTTTCCCGAATATGCGGGAACGGTGAATCCTCCGTATGCGTTTACGTAAACGTCGTGATATGTAACACTGTCTTTCCCGGGAGTCTCGGTACCTGCATTGCCACCCTGGTTTTCGTTACCCGTGTTTTCTCCGCCGGGGGTCTCGGTGCCGGTATTTCCACCTTGGTTTTCGTTACCCGTGTTATCTCCGTCGGGGGTCTCGGTGCCCGTATTGCCACCCTGGTTTTCGTTGCCCGTGTTATCTCCGTCGGGGGTCTCGGTGCCGGTATTTCCACCTTGGTTTTCGTTACCCGTGTTATCTCCGTCGGGGGTCTCGGTGCCGGTATTTCCACCCTGGTTTTCGTTACCGTTGTTATCTCCGTCGGGAGCTTCGGTATCGGTATTGTCACCGTTATCAAGGCTATCGCCGTCGGATGTCTCACCACCGATAATTCCTTCAAATCCAAGATCGCCGATAAGCTCGCATCCTACCGCGTTAAAGCAAACGGAAAATACGAGAGCTAAGGCGAGTATTAATTTAAAAAGCTTATTCATTTTAATACTCCATTGTGTTTTTTACCGCAGTTTTCAAAAAAACTGCTAAAGCTTATATATTATATCATATTATTTTGAAAAAAGCAACATAATAAAAAATATAGGTCGGCTCAAAGTCATAAAAGAGCCGACCTACCTATTATTCAAACAAAAATATTATACCACGCCCTGAGCAAGCATAGCGTCAGCAACCTTTATAAAGCCTGCGATATTCGCGCCCGCAACAAGGTTACCCTCCATACCAAAGGTCTTTGCTGCCTTGACCGAGTTCTCGTAGATATTCTTCATAATACCGCGAAGCTTCTCGTCAACCTCTTCTGCAGACCAGCTGTAACGCATAGAGTTCTGCGACATCTCAAGACCCGAAACGGAAACACCGCCCGCGTTAACAGCCTTCGATGGAGCAACGACTACGCCGTTTTCCATAAGGTATGCAATCGCCTCGTTGGTGGTAGGCATATTGGAAACCTCAACGTAATATTTAACACCGTTTGCAACGATCTTCTTAGCCTCTTCCATTCCGACCTCGTTCTGCGTTGCGCAAGGCATAACAACGTCAACCTTAACGCCCCAGGGCTTCTCACCCTTGAAGAACGGAACGCCGAACTTATCTGCGTAATCCTCAACTCTGTTACGGCAGGATGCTCTCATCTCTACCATATAGTCGATCTTCTCTTTAGTATTGATACCGTCCTTATCGTAAACGTAACCGTCGGGACCCGAAATCGTTACCACCTTACCGCCAAGCTCAGTGATCTTAAGAGCCGTACCCCACGCAACGTTACCGAAGCCCGAGATAGCAAATGTCTTACCACGGATGTCCTCTCCGTAATCGGCAAGCATATAGGATGCATAGTAGACCGCTCCAAAGCCTGTTGCCTCAGGACGGATGAGAGAGCCTCCGTAAGGGAGTCCCTTTCCCGTAAGAACACCTGTGAACTCATCGCGAAGTCTTTTATACTGACCGAAGAGATAGCCTATCTCTCTCGCACCTACGCCTATATCACCTGCGGGAACGTCGGTATCCGCGCCTATGTACTTTGCAAGCTCGGTCATAAAGCTCTGGCAGAAACGCATAACCTCCATATCCGATTTGCCCTTTGGGTCAAAATCGGAGCCGCCCTTACCGCCGCCCATAGGAAGACCCGTAAGAGAGTTCTTGAAGGTCTGCTCAAAACCGAGGAACTTGATAATGCTCTCGTTTACGCTGGGGTGAAATCTGAGACCGCCCTTATAAGGACCTATCGCACTGTTGAACTGAATTCTGAAGCCGCGGTTAACAACTACGTTACCGTTATCGTCTACCCACGGAACTCTGAACTTGATAATTCTTTCGGGCTCAACGAGTCTTTCTATAACGCCTGCTTTTATATATTCGGGGCGCTGCTCGAGAACGGGCTCAATAGACTCAAGCACTTCGCGCACAGTCTGGTGAAACTCGGGCTCACCCGGATTGCGGCGCTCAACGCGCTCCATAAGATCGTTTAAATAAACTGATTTGAACATAGGTTCTTCCTCCAATAAAAAACATGCTTTATTTTACCACATTTCGACAATGAAATCAATAGTTTTGCAGGATTTTTTTACCTCACTTGCAAATTTTATAAATATTAATTTAAATTTAATGTCAAAATGAAGGAGAGTTTGGAATTTTTATTCAATTTTAGCAAAAACTCTTTGTTTTATTCCACACCCCGACGCAAAAAATATCATAAATAAAATTCACGGTACGGAAAATGAAAGTCAAACAATTATCCAAAATACAAAAACTGAAGACTGCTCTCGAGCTGCATTTTTTGAATGCGCCGGCAAGATCGTCGCTTTACTTTACAGCGGCAAATCTGATAGCTAAGGGAGCTTCATTTCTCTTTACTCCGATATTCACAAGACTTTTGAGCGCAGCCGAATACGGTGAATACTCGCTTTTTTCGAGCTTTCTCTCGGTTGCGATAGTTATAGTTACGCTTGAAATCCCGGGTAATATTATAATGCGTGCGTTTCAACGCCGCCGCGGTCTTGAACACGTATCGATACTGACAGCGTCTTTCCTCTCATTCATTCTATCATTACCCGTCGTAATTCTCCTTTTTATTTTTACTAATAACTTTGGACCCGCGTTTCCTTTTGCGTATCTTTTTCTCTTTTTGTCCCTGATCTCGATCTCTTTTATCAATCTTTATATATCCAAATGTAAATTTCTTTATAGCTGGGGAGCTCCGTTCGTTATTGCATTGGTACAAAGCGTACTGACACCGATATTAAGCATCTCACTTATCAAAATCGAATACTTCAAGGGATATGACCACGTAGCGATGAAAATAGGCACGGGTGCGGTGGTAAGCCTAATTTTAGCCACCGTTCTCTTTACCGTATCGATAAAGAAAGCTATAAGGGAAGTCACGTCTTCGGGTCTTGTTCTTCGGGATATCGGAAATTACGCAAAAGAGCTCATACCCTTTCTGCTGAAGCTAGCTCTGCCGCTTCTCCCCTATTATTTTTCGGTAATGCTGATCTCGCAGGCAGATAAGCTCACGATATCAAATTATCTCGGGAAGGCGGCGCTAGGCAGATATTCTGTTGCATATTCTGCGGGAATTGCCCTTACCGCCGTGACGGGCGGTGTTATGAGCGCGCTCTGCCCCTGGATCATGCGAAAGGTGCGTGCGGGAGATATCACTCTCGTGAGGCGCGCTCTCAGCACGATAACGTACATTTCGCTCCCCGTAATAATCATCTTCCTTTGCGCGTCTCCCGAAATATACGCCATCCTTGCGCCAAAGGGATACGAGAGCGCCCTACCCGTGATATTTATTATCGCATCGGTCCCCTTGCCCCTCTCACTCTCTCAATGCCTATGCACGGTATCGGTAGCGAAGGAAAAGACGCTCGGCGTTCTTATATCGGGACTCATTCCCGCAGTCTTTGCGGTAGGAATGAATTTACTTCTGATAGACCGAAAAAATTTGCTGCTCCCCGCCATAATTACAGCCATATCCTATATTATTCTTATGCTTTCAGAAATGATAAACACCCGTAAAATTATCGGAAAAACACCTATAAATGTAAATAAGACTTTCCAAAGCATACTTTTTCTTGCGTTGATATCTTCGTCCATCTATGTTTTCAAAGAATATATTTTTATAAGGATATCGGTTGTTATAATTTCGTTGGCTTCATTACTTTATATGCTTAAGCGCACTAAATGGTTACTCGGAGAAAATGCCCCCTCGGCGTAAGGCATTGATCCTTATTTACTCGAAAATTCCCTTTAATATATTTTATTCTTTATTGACATAATTGTAATTAAGTGATATACTTGTGAATAACATAAGTACTCAGATTCAATATAGAGGCAATGAAAATGAAACTTTTCGCATCCACGCTCAGCCAAATGGGAGTTCTCGGACTTTATATGACGGTTGGCTTCGTTATCGCAAAGCTAAAGGTCATTCCTAAGGAATCCTCAAAGATCTTATCGAAGCTTGAGAACTCGGTATTTCTCCCCGCTCTCGTGCTTTACACGTTCCTTGCAAACTTCACAGTAGCAACCCTTAAGGAATCCTGGCTGCCACTACTCGTTTCGCTTGGCGTTGAAATAATAATTATCCCATTTTCGATATTTGTCGCAAAGAAGGCTTCGCGCGACGGATTTATACAGAGAATGTATACCTACGGTCTTTGCTTCTCGAACTTTGGTTTTATGGGTAACGCGGTCGTATCCACCCTCTTTCCCGAGATATATCAGCAGTATATAATTTTTACCCTTCCGCTCTGGACCATCATCTATATCTGGGGCGTGCCCGGACTTCTTATGGAAAACGAAGAGTCGGACACCGAGAATGGCGCAAAGCTCCTATCCTCGCTCAAATCCTTCGTTAATCCTATGTTTATAGCGCTTATCATCGGAGCGGTCATAGGCGTCACGGGGCTCGGTAAGATAATGCTCGAGGCAAACGGAGGAAAAGGTATTTTCGTGACCCAGGTCATAAAGGTGCTCGGTGACTGTATGTCGCCTATCGCTATGCTTATGACCGGTATAACCTTCGCCTTTCTCGATTTCAAAAAGGTGCTTGGAACTTCGAGCCTTTACGTAGTTACGTTTTTAAGACTTATCGCATATCCGCTCGTGTTAGGCGGCGCGGCGTGGCTTGTAAAAACTTACCTTATCGACATACCGGATCCCGTATACATAAGCCTTATCTGCTCGCTTGCGATGCCGCTCGGACTTAACACGGTCGTTATCCCCGCCGCGTACGGCAAGGATACGTCGATACCTGCGGGCATGGCGCTCGTATCGCACGTTTTATCCATTATAACCATACCGCTCGTTATGATGATATTTATACAATAACGTATCAAAGTCAAGGAGATATCACTATGAACAAAATAACCGATATAGATAAAAATCTGAGCGTTGAAACGAACATTGAACGCGAGGGACTCGTATTCAGAAACGCAAACGATGCGCCGTTCAGCCTCTACGGAATATGGTACGACGGAAAACGTTACCGCAGACTGCCCGAGGATATAGCTAAAGGCACCAATCCGGGTGTTCACACGCTCTCAACCAATACTGCGGGCGGCAGACTCCGCTTTATGACGGATAGCCCGTATATCGCGATAAAGGTAGTTCTTCCGCATAACACTCTCTTTGCGCATATGCCGCTCACAGGTATTGCTGGCTTCGATATGTACGTTCGCGAGGGCGGTGTATATGAAATAGCAAAGACCTTTATCCCTCATCACTCATTCAAGGATAGCTACGATGGCGTGCACGATTTCAGCGGTGATAGATGCCTTCGCGATATAACGCTGAACTTCCCTCTCTATAATGACGTCGAAGCGCTTTACATAGGTCTTAAGGAAGGGTGCGAGATAAAAGAGGCGCCTAAATACACAAGAGAGAAGCCGATAGTTTTTTACGGCTCGTCGATAACACAGGGCGGCTGCGCATCACGCCCCGGAAACGCATACACCTCAATAGTATCAAGAAAATACGATATCGACCATATTAACCTCGGATTCTCGGGAAGCGCAAAGGGCGAAGCGATAACGGCGGAGTATATCTCAAAGCTCGATATGTCCGTTTTTGTTATGGACTACGATCACAATGCTCCGGACAACGCACACTACGAAAAAACGCACGAGCCCTTCTTCAAAACCGTCAGAGCGGCAAATCCCACTCTACCCATAATCATTATGACACGCCCGAAGCATAAGAGCCGCCTTTCCGCCGCAGAATTCAGGAGGCTTGACATAGCAAGACGCACATATGAAAACGCTCTTGCGGAGGGTGACAAAAACGTTTACTTTATCCCCGGCTACGAGCTTATGGAGAGCGCCGGCGCAGAGGGCTGCGTTGACTTCACGCATCCTACCGACTACGGCTTCTTCTCTATGGCAAAAAGAGTGTGCGAGGAGCTTGATAAAATTCTTTTATAATTCATTTTAAAATATAAAATCAGCGGTCGCTCGATCCGTAACGGAAAGAGATATGCGTGTTATCCTTAACGGAGAACACGCAATGAATTGCAACCTTACGGTTGCGTGAATTGAAAGCTGTGCTTTCGTGAATTGCCTGCGGCATGAATTGTGCCTTACGGCACATTGGTTGCAATTCAATTCATGGAGCGAAGCGAGAAATCATGGCGGAGCCAATTCATGATGCGTCAGCATCAATTCATTCATAAAAACGAACAGAGCAAGAATAGAAGGAGGTTTATCCTTTTACTCTTGCTCTTTTCTGCTTGTAATAAGGGTTGGGGCTTAGCCCAAGTGCATTTGACCGGTCAAATGCGATGCTCGCACTTAGTAGAGCTTTCAAATTCTCCGCTAAAAATATCACCCATACCGCTGATTTAATTATTTACCTTCTTTGAGAGCGGCTCTTCTCTGAGCCTGAATTCTCTTTCTCGAGGGAGTGTCAAGCACTACCTTACGAAGTCTGATACTCTTGGGAGTTACCTCGATAAGCTCGTCGTCGGTTATGAACTCGATAGCCTCCTCGAGGGAAAGCTGAACGGGAGTTATAAGAGTGAGCTTTTCGTCAGCGCCAGATGAACGGATAGCGGTAAGGTGCTTTTCACGGCATACGTTTACCTCAATATCGTCGGGCTTGGGGTTTTCACCAACTATCATACCCTCGTATACGGGAGTCGCGGGACCTATGAAGAGAGGTCCTCTATCCTGTGACTGGAAAAGACCGTAGGTGGTTGCTATACCCTTCTCACTCGCAACGAGCGACGAGGTAAATCTCGTCTTTATCTCGCCTTTGAAGGGCTCATAGCCTGCGAATATCGAAGAGATAAGTCCTTCTCCTCTGGTGTCGGTGAGAAGCTCGCTTCTGTAACCGAACAAGCATCTTGTGGGAATAGTATAGAAGAGCTTCTGCCTTGTTCCGTGAAGCTGCATATCGTTAAGGATACCCTTTCTCGATCCGAGCTTTTCCATAACCGAGCCCATATATTCCTCCGGTACGTCGATAATAACGTTCTCGATAGGCTCACACTTAACGCCGTCTATCTCCTTGTAAAGAACTCTCGGGTTGGAGCAGCAAAGCTCGTATCCCTCGCGGCGCATATTTTCGATAAGAATGGAAAGGTGCATCTCACCTCTTCCCGCAACGCGGAAGCTATCGGTGGTTTCACCGTCGGTAACTCTCAGGGAAACGTCCTTGAGAAGCTCGCGGTAAAGGCGCGCTCTTAAGTGACGCGAAGTAACGAATTTACCCTCCTTACCCGCAAACGGAGAATCGTTTACAGAGAAGGTCATCTCCATTGTCGGCTCGCTTACCTTGACAAATTCAAGAGGCTCAACGCACGAAGGAACGCAAACGGTATCGCCGATCGAGATATCCTCACATCCCGAGAAGCATACGATATCGCCGACCTTAGCCTCGGTAACGGGTACTCGCTTGAGTCCGTCAAACTGATAAATGGATACTATTTTTGCGGGCTTAGACTTTCCGTCGCCGTGATAGTTGCAAATAGCAACTCCCTGTCCCTGCCTTATAGTACCGCGCTCAACTCTTCCGATACCTATTCTTCCTACAAACTCATTGTAGTCAATAGAGGAAACGAGAAGCTGAAGAGGATCCTCCTCCTCGCCCTCGGGAGCGGGCATATACTCAACTATTTTATCAAGCAAGGGCGTAAGATCCTTACCGGGGGTATGAGGATCAAAGGTCGCAGTTCCTGCTCTGCCCGAGCAGAATACCATAGGCGAGTCAAGCTGCTCGTCGGTTGCGTCAAGCTCGATAAGAAGCTCAAGCACCTCGTCCGCGATCTCGTCAAGACGTGCATCGGGACGGTCTATTTTGTTAACAACGACGATAACCTTGTGATTCATCGCGAGAGCGCGCTCAAGATCGAATCTCGTCTGAGGCATAGGACCCTCTGCGGCATCAACAAGAAGTATAACGCCGTTAACCATTTTAAGTATACGCTCAACCTCGCCGCCGAAATCCGCGTGGCCGGGGGTATCGATAACATTGATCTTAACGTCCTTATAGTGAATTGCCGTGTTCTTTGCAAGTATGGTGATACCGCGCTCGCGCTCAAGATCGCCCGAGTCCATAACTCTGTCAGCCATCTCCTGATTCTCGCGGTAGATGCCTCCCTGGCGGAGCATCTCGTCAACAAGGGTAGTTTTTCCGTGGTCAACGTGCGCTATAATAGCTACGTTTCTTAAGTCTGTACGAATCATTTCTTTTTCCCTCTGTTCTTTTATTTTCTTTCAATTTTTTCTCAACTTTTTTATTTTATCACATTTTTACAAAAAATGCAAATCTTATTTTATACATATTTTAAAATAAAAATGAGGAAATTTTTATATTTTTTCGACAAATATACAATAAAAACCATAAAAACTCGGCAAAGACCGTTTTTTCTGCGTCTTTGCCGAGTTGTATTTAAATCAGACGGGTTCTGATAACACCGTCAACGGTGAGCATTTTTTCAACTGCATCCATTGGAATAGTTTCGTCGGTTTCAATAAGCGTATAAGCATACTCACCCTTCGAGCCGTTTGCCATATGCTCGATATTAAGTCCGTTAGCGGAAATAATAGAGGTGATTCCCGCAATAACGTTCGCGATATTTTTATGGCAAATTCCCACACGGGTGCCAGCTTTGAAGCTGCCCGAGGGTATCGCAACCGCAGGATAGTTAACAGAATTTTTGATATTTCCGTACTCAATGTAATCGCATAGCTCGGCTGCCGCCATAACCGCGCAATTCTCTTCACTCTCCTCGGTGGATGCGCCAAGGTGGGGGATATTGATAATATTCTTAACCCCTACGGTGTCAGCGCTCGGGAAGTCCGTCACGTACTTTGATATCTTTCCCGACTCGAGCGCACACTTGAGGTCGGAGACATCAACAAGCTCTCCCCTCGCAAGATTTATAAGCTTAACGCCGTCCTTCATTTTTGCTATTGCAGCAGCGTTTATCATACCCTTCGTTGTGGGTAACGCGGGAATATGTAAAGTAATGTAGTCAGATTTAGTGAATATATCATCATAACTATCAGCTTTTACAACCGATCCCGAAAGATTCCATGCAGCACTTACAGAAAGATGAGGATCGTATCCAATAACCTTCATTCCAAGTCTTACGCCCGCATTTGCAACCAATCCGCCGATAGCTCCGAGTCCTATAACACCGAGCGTTTTTCCAAATAGCTCGCAGCCTGCAAAAGCCCCCTTGCCGGCTTCGACCTTTGCGCCTACCTCGTCGTTTTTCTCAAGCTCCTCTGCCCAATTTATACCGCCAACAATATCACGGGATGCGAGAAGCAATGCCGCGAGGGTAAGCTCCTTTACGGCGTTTGCATTGGCGCCGGGAGTATTAAATACGACGATACCCTCGTCAGCGCATCTGTCGCAAGGGATATTATTAACGCCCGCGCCCGCTCTTGATATTGCTATAGTTTGTTTATCGAACTGCATATCGTGAAGCTTTGCGGAGCGCACCATAAGCGCAACGGGGTTTTCTGCCTCGGCAGAAACCGTATATTTATCGGGACCGAAAACATCCGTACCCGTCTTGGATATTTTATTTATAAGTTTGATATTATACATAACATTAAACCTCTTTTATTCTATATTATTATTGTTTAAAATGCGCACGGGCGGCTACGAAATGATAGCCGCCCGCAAATTTTTATCAAAGCTTCGGATTTTCGAGAGCAAATTTTTTCATAAATGCTACGAGCTTTTCAACGCCCTCGTAAGGCATAGCGTTGTATATAGATGCTCTCATGCCACCGATTGAGCGGTGCCCCGCAAGGCTCTTAAGACCTTCTGCGGCAGCCTCGGCAATAAACTTCTTGTCGAGTTCCTGATTACCCGTAACAAATACTACGTTCATCATCGAACGGCAATTTCTGTCAACAGGAGCAGTATAATAATTCTGGCCATCAAGATAATCGTAAATTAGACTAGCCTTTCTTTCGTTACGTCTTTTCATTTCTTCAAGTCCGCCTATCGAAAGAAGCCATTCAAAGACGAGCTTTGCCATATAAATGCAGAAGCAAGGAGGCGTATTGTAAAGAGAGGAATTATCTGCAAGTGTCTTATAGTTAAGCATTACGGGCGTATCGGGTCTTGCGTTTCCGATAAGGTCCTCACGCACTATAACTATAGTAAGTCCTGCGGGAGCTACGTTCTTCTGCGCTCCTGCATAGAGAAGTCCGAATTTCGTTACGTCTATCGGCTCCGAAAGAATACAGGATGAGATATCCGCAACAAGAGGAATATTTCCCGTATCGGGAATGTAGTTGAACTTCGTTCCGTATATAGTATTATTGAAGCAGATATGAACGTAGTCTGCATCGGGACGGAAATCGCTTCTCTCTGTTTTAGGGATAGTTGAGAAGCTTGGATTTGCACCCGCGGAGCTTGCCGCTATCGCGATATCTCCGTACTTCTTAGCCTCTTTCATAGCCTTATCCGAGAACTGACCCGAAACGATATAGTCAGCACACTTATGATCCGAAAGAAGATTGAGAGGAACAGCCGCAAACTGAGTTGAAGCTCCGCCCTGAAGGAAGAGTACCTTGTAATTTGAAGGAATATTCATCAGCTTGCGAAGTGAAGCCTCTGCAGATGCGATAATCTCCTCAAAATCCTTCGATCTGTGGCTCATCTCCACAACGGACATTCCACTTTCTCCGTAACAAAGCAACTCACTCTGAGCCTTTTCAAGGACCTCAAGAGGAAGCATTGAGGGTCCTGCCGAAAAATTATAAACTCTCTGCATTGCAACACCGTTTTTGCCGATTTTTATTATGATTTATTTTAAAAATTTATACAATAAATTACGGAATAATAAGTATAAATTTAAATATCAGGACAAAATAAAATGTATCGGCAATCCTTTCAAAATTTGTTAGATGTTTAGTATTATATTCCAATAGCTTTCATTTGTCAATGGTAAATCGGAAAAATTTTTTCAAAGCAACTTAATTTTCTTAAGTAAATTCACTTTGTTTAAAAAAAGCGAAAAATATTTTTAAAAACTATTGACATTTTCTGACCGCTGTGATATAATATGCAAGCGGCTAAACGAGGCCGAGCATACGGCGGATTAGCTCAGTTGGCTAGAGCGTCCGGTTCATACCCGGCAGGTCGTTGGTTCAAATCCGACATCCGCTACCATATGGCTCGTTGGTCAAGCGGCTAAGACACCGCCCTTTCACGGCGGTAACGGGAGTTCGATTCT
>JAZONS010000004.1:0-21866 GCA_045654585.1 Eubacteriales bacterium | reverse complement strand
GTTTCCTTCGGCTCCTGTATTATACGAGTTTGGATTATGCCCCTGGTCTATATATACTTTTATTGCCATAAATACCTCAAAATATTTTTCACTATTAATAAGATATGTTATTTGGAGTTAATTTGATACATGAATGAACTTAAAAGGCTTCTCAGCTATGTCAGACGTGCGGTTGATGATTACGGCATGATAAATGATGGCGACGTCATTGCCGTTGGCGTTTCCGGCGGAAAAGACTCCCTCGCTTTACTCAAGGCGCTTGCTGAGATGCGCCGTTTTTATCCTAATAAATATGAAGTCAAAGCCATTACGATAGACATGGGATTTGAGGGCTCGGATTTTTCAACTATCGAAAACTACTGTAATGCATTAAATGTAGAATACAGAGTAGTTAAAACCGATATCGCAAAGATCATATTTGATATAAGACGCGAGCCAAACCCCTGCTCTCTTTGCGCAAAAATGCGCCGAGGATCACTTCATCTTGCCGCGCAGGAAATGGGATGCAACAAGGTTGCGCTCGGGCATCACTTTGATGACGTTGTTGAAACCTTTATGATGAATCTTTTCTTTGAAGGCAGACTCGGTTGCTTCTCTCCCGTAACGTATCTTTCAAACAGAAAGATTACGCTCATAAGACCTATGATTTATGCAACGGAAAAAGACGTTGTTTACTTTGCAAGACGGCAAGAACTGCCTATTGTTGCAAGCCTTTGCCCCGAGGATCATAACACCGAGCGTGAAAATATAAAAAATCTGCTTGCTGACATTGAAAAATCAAATAAAGGCCTTAAGCACAGAATTTTTAAAGCTATTTGCAAGGGACGGCTGGATGGTTTTTCCGAAAAAGGCCGTTATCCCGATGCGGGACCGATCAATGAGGATTAATTATTAAAACATTTTTTGTTAACAGTTAATGTTAGAATGCTTTAAATCAGATTATTACATAGAAAAAGGAAGACGAACTTTTTTTCAGTACGTCTTCCTTTTTTGTTTTGGTTCTATAATAAATGTTGGGATTTATTTTATAATTAATAGCTTTTATTTAAACATTCAGTTCAATTTATAATCGGTTTTGGCAGGAACGATCAATCTCTTGCCATCGATTTTTACATAAATATCGATATCGGAATGATTCTCTATTACGTCCTCTTTGATTATCAATGAATCGGTGGCAGCGCTATATTTAAAAATATCCTCAACAGAGGCATACCAATATTCCTCGGGGCGATTTCCGTATTTTGCCGCAAATTCATCAAGAACATCCCAGCAGTTATCTCTCTCAAAATCGTGAGAATGAACACCGAAGCTGAAAAATTTAAGCGTTCCGTCATCGGCAAATGCTTCAAACTCCTCTGCGCAAGTAAGCAAATTCTTATGATTAGCATTATAAGACCAATGCATGCGGTCGGAAGGCACAGCAAATGCTGTTTTGCTTTCTGTAGCTCCCGTTTTTCTTACTGCGGTATATCCGCACTTATTCATTACGTAATCTTGAACCGCGGCATTGTTCTGTTCATAATAAGGCCACACGTAGGTGGTAATACTTCCCTCACCGAAAACCGCTTCAAGCTCAGCCTTGCATTCGTCTACAAGCCTGCAGTAGGTCTCGGTATCGGCAATTTTTCGCCACCCCGTATTAACATGGCAATGATAAAGCCCGTCTGATATAGGATATATTTTATTTGTGTCAGCTTTTTCCGTATCAAACGGAGCATTTGAAATATCATATTCCTTTCCGTCTACCATAGCGAACGGATGAAGCTTACAGTGGTTTGAAATTCCAAATCCTCGATAAAGCTCGCGATAGTAATCAGGGGTGTAATTCTTAAGATCAGGTGCGCAAAGATTAAAAGTACCTTTTATACCGTACGGACGAACCTTATTAATAAATTTTTTATCAAGCTTAAGATTTCCGTCATCAATTGTAAATGTAATGGCTTTTCTTGCCCACCCGGGGTAATAATTCTTTTCTATTGTCATATATTTTTCTCCCGCATCAATATCAATGCTTTTTGTCGTAATAAATTACAGTCCCGGGATCTACAGAATGAGTCAGCCATACGTTACCGCCTATGACGGCACCGTCGCCTATTCTTGTTTTACCGCCGAGAATCGTTGCGTTTGCGTAAATTATAACGTTATTTCCTATGTCAGGATGACGTTTTATCCCTTTTACAGGATTTCCGTTTTCATCAAGCTCAAAGCTCTTTGCTCCAAGCGTTACACCTTGATATATCTTAACTCTGTCACCTATCGTGGTCGTTTCACCTATAACGATACCGGTACCGTGGTCAATAAAGAAATATTCTCCTATTCTTGCACCTGCATGAATATCGATTCCGGTCTTTTCATGAGCATACTCAGTCATAAGCCTTGCAAGTAACGGAATCTTCCTTATATAAAACTCGTGCGCGATACGGTATATGGATATTGCATAGAATCCCGGATAAGAAAGCATTATTTCTTCAGGACAGACCGCAGCAGGGTCACCTTCGTATAGAGCAACTATATCTTTTTTGAGCATTTCCTTGATCGCGGGTAAGGCTCTTATTATCTCTTCGGCTAACAATTCCGCATCAAGATCCTTATTTTGGGAAAATGATGCAGCTGCTTTTATCTGTTGAGATATTTTAAAGTATATTTCTTCAAGTGTAAGAGCCTCATTAATGGTAAAATAATTCGGAAATAATTTTGACTGTATAGCCTTTATTATTAAAATAATTTCCTTGCGTGACGGAGGAGCTTCAACAAGCTCGCTTTCATTTAAATTATTATATACTTCGTTAAAATCAGGTATCATAACTTACCTCTGCGGATATTGGGGGAATCTTATTATTTAAAAGAAAGAGGTCAGCTAAAATCTTAATAATTTTTGCCGACCTCTTATTATTCAGAGCACAGCTTGCTCCGATCAATTCTTAATTATTCGTAAAACTTCTTGATAATTGCAACAATTTCACCGAATCTCTGAGTAGGAACGGTTGAACCAAGAGCAGAAAACGCTACGTTGTTCACTTCCTTTGACTCGGAGTTTGCAGCATTTATCCTAGCATTGAAGGATTCAATAGCAGCCTCAAGCTTTGCGGTAGCTTCGGAAACACCTGCTACGGAAGCATCAGCATTTGCCTTGAGAGCCATAGCACTTGCAATTCCACGACGAATTGCTACAAGATCAGTCATATCAGCAAGTGCATCAACTGCAGATATGTAATTTGAAATCTTTGATTCTGCAAGCAGAATAGTAGACTCTTCATTCGAAAGAATGATATTAGCCTCAGTTACGGTAATATCAAATCCTGTGATCTCAACAGATACGTCGCTACCGAGTGTAGCAAGACCCTTAGCTATTTCAATAGCAGCCTTCTTCTCAGCAACTGTCGACGCATTCTGAACGTCGATAACAGCCTGGATATAGCTCTTGGTTGCTTCGATTCTTTCGCTTACGTCCTTACGGAGAGCACTATAGAGTTCTATAGCTTCAGGTACTCCGGGATATCCGATCTCGACGTTTTCAATATAAGCTACAGCCTCATCAAGAGCAACGTTCTTAACTGAATAACTGGGAGTCTTCAAAGCATCATCAACCTTTGAAAGGAATTCCTCAGCATAAGCCGCAATAACGCTAAGCTCAGCATCAACGCTATCGAATATTGCAAGAAGGTCTTCTATAGTTGTACCTTCAATGAACTCATTGTAGCTTGTATCGGTAAATTTATTCTCTTTTGCAAGAAGGAATGCCGCATATCTTTCAGCAAAGCTGAGAGTTAAATTGTTTGCAATAGGCACGTTGGTTACAAAAGCGGTTGCTTTAGCGTCAAGTACGGGGTACTCGGCAAGAACAACGCTTGCTACCTTGCTTGCAAGATTAACTGTTTCCACGCTCAAAGAATCATCGTAATAGCTTGCGCAGATAGGATGATTGTAAAGTATATCGTATACAGCTCTGTAATCTGCATAAGTTGCAAAATAAACATCGGGAATCTGCACAGCTGCATTAACAGCCTCGATTGTATCAACCTTTGCCTTTAAAAGAGCTTCTTCCTCGGCAGCAACCTTAGCTACGTCCTCTTCTATCTTAGCGTAGTCAAGACCTTCAACGTTACTGAAAGCGCTGGACTTAAGACTTTCAAGGAAATCACTGTAAACCGCGATGGTGTTAAGATGCTCAAGTCTGTCATAGTAAGCAGCTGTGGAAGATATTTTGGCAACGCCATCAGCATACGAAGTTGCATATACGGGAGCAACTGCGTTAACAGCAGACTGAGCGAAGTCATTAACACTCTTCACAAAATCAGCATCGGAAAGAGATGTGCAATCATAACCGTAAGTAACAACAAGAGCAGCAACGATTTCGAAAAGCTCGTAAGCATTGCCATCTACCTTAGTGTAATACTCATCATAATCAGCCTTGATCTCAAGAATAGCGTCAGCGATCAATTTAACGTTCTTGGTGTTATCAAGATCACGAGTGAAGCTTCCCTTGTAAACCTGAAGAGAATCAATAGTAGCATCTTCGGTTGCGATATAGAAGGAATTAAAATCAAATTTACCGTTGAGGAAATCGGTCGAAGTATTATCGTACTCGAAAACGTATTCCTTTGCTTCGTTGCCCTCGGGTGTAATTATCAGATTCATTACATCCTTAGTAGCGTTTTTGGTAAGGAAGAAGTCTAAGTTGAAATACGTATCTGCGAGAACTGCGCTTTCATCATCACTTACATACTTTGGAACCGAACCGCTGCAATCAAGCTTGTAAATAACCTTACCTTCGGAAATTGAGAAGAGTCTTAAGTAGTCACCGATCTCTCCTCTCTCGGAAGAATGAAGGAAGAGTTCAAACGATGAACCGGCAGCGACCTTAAGTCTTGCCTTGATACCGAACGAAGTAGCAGTTTCGGGATCAAAATCAAAATAAGTTTTATTTACGGATGAGATATGCGCCGTACCGTTTTCCGCATCAAGCTCCGATTCAAACGCACCGCCTGCAACGAAGGAAAATTCATCCGATGCATCCGCAAATGCAGACTCAAGATCGGAAGCTTCGTCAAAATCGGCATTCAGATAATAACCTGCTTCGTAGTACTCAAGCACTTTTTTATGCTCAACCAACGCTGCCTCATATGCAGACTGATAGTCAGAACCGTCAGCCGCAAATGCAAACACAGCAGAGCATGCAAACGTAATTGCAAGAGCAAGGAGCACAATTAAGATTTTTTTAAAGTTTTTCATAGTTATCTCCTAAAAAATTTTTGCAAATTTTATTCATTTATATTATAACATTAAAAAAATAAAAAATCAACTTGTCAATATGGCAAAATTTGAAGCAAGATTTTGTACCTTTTGTACAATCATTTCTCACGCTTTATCGACATATCCATTAACTGAACGCCATTTTATTCATTTAGTGGCATACCGTGTAGAATTTTATTGCATTTTTTGTTTTTTTGCCGTTGACTTTTTGATAATTGTTGTGTTATAATAGATTGTGATATATTTTTAATGATTTAAATAATTGTTATGGAGGAGAATAATGAGAAAGGGTATATATACCTATTACAAAGAGCGTTTGATTGAAATCGGCGGAAACAACAAATGCTTGTACCTTAAGAGCGTTGGACGAAAAGGCGCTTATGATATAGGTCGTATCCTCGAAGGCCGCGGCGACAAGGTTGCCGAATTTATAGAATTCCTTTGGACAACAAGAAGATTCCCTCTTACTCTTATCAGTAATAAGGAAAAGAAGGATGTTCTTGAAAATTTAGATATACAAAGTAAACTTGACAAAAAAAAGCTTGATACATCTGCCCTCACCGGAGATGAGCTTATCAAAGCTTCTCAGAAAAATGACAGGATCAGACGCGAAGAGAGCAACAAGGCGCTCGAAGCCGAGATCACCAAAATAAAAGAAATCAAAAGAGATGTAGAGGAAATAGAAAAGGAGACCGGACGCTGCGAGCTTTATATCGGTTATCCCTTCGTTTTCGGTACCATAAACCAAGGTCCCGCAAAGACTACTATCAAAGCTCCTCTCCTTCTCTTCCCCGTTAAGATTGAAATTCCCGACGAAAACACGGTAGAGATATCTATCAACGAGAGCGAGAAGATTCAGATAAACAGAGCTCTTATTTTTGCATACGCTCAATCGAAGAAGCTCAACGTTGATCTTATGGATACAGAATTCGACGATCTTTCGGCATATCCCACAATAAGCTCGATCGTAAAATACCTCGAATCCTTCCACATCAAATTTGACGGAAGTGAATACGAATCGAAAAACATATATAACTACGGCAGATTCAAGGAGCCCGACGGAAAGCCCTCGCTCTCGCTTCGTTACGCCGCAGTACTTACGAGATATTCTCTTTCCAACTCGATATTTAACGACTATAGCGCTCTTGAAAAAAAGCATTTAACAAACGATGCTATTTCCGAGCTGTTGCGTCTTGGCAAGCCTAAGAAGAGTAAACCTAAAAAGCAAGCTCGCAAAACACCCGCTAACAGTTACACCGTAAAAATGCTCGACTACGCTCAGTCCGAGGTTGTCAGACGTGTTGACGAGTGCGGTAATATGGTTATTTACGGACCTCCCGGTACAGGTAAATCGCAAACTATCGTTAACGTTATAAGCGATGCTCTCAGTAAAAAGAAGCGCGTTCTCGTTATTTCTCAGAAAAAGGCAGCTCTCGACGTTGTTTATAACCGTCTTGGTCCTCTTAACGAGAAGGCTATGTATATTACAGATGAAACTAAGGAAAAGAAGATCTTCTACGATAAATGTCTTGATGCGCATCAGAAGGATATGATCGCTGCCTTGGTTGATATCGATAAACTCCAGGCATCGTACAATGAGCTTCAGGATAAGATTGATGAAGAAACCGCAAAGCTTGACAGAATCTATCATGTACTTAATGATAAACGTCCCTTTGGTCTCTCTCTTTCCGAAATGTACAGCTCCTCGACTATGCTTCAGAAAAACTCCGTCGATTACGGAATCTATACGAAGCTTCTCGAATGCCCCGAGATCATTGCACTGAGCTATAAGCAGCTTAGCGAAGCTCTTATGGATATCAAAGCAAAGAATCTCGAGGATCTTTACTATAACTTCATTCAGGATAAAGAAAAGAATCCCGTTATCGATTATATGCTTCCCAATATCGATACTACCACGCTTTGCGAGGTAAAGGGAGAGCTTGTTGAGCTGCAAAAGTCGAAAAAAGGTCTTTTCAATACCGCTAAATATCCTTTCTACCGTCAAGTTCTTGCTTATTATTATGAACTTGACAGCGATAAGAATCTTGATGCGGTAGTAAGACTTGCACGAAAGTTCTCCGAAGCAAAAACCGAGGAGATCAAGCTCAAGATTAAGGAAACTCGCGCGGCGATTGATACCTACGCGAAAGAATACGATTGCTTGCACAGAGTGCTTACTCCCGACGGATATCTTGCAGTTATAGATAACATTCTCAGAGGTAACACCTCTTACATAAGATACGTATGCGATGCTCTTGCAAATTATATCGACCTTCGCGACGTATCAAAGCTCCTTGCGAGCCTTGATAAAAACAAGAGCGCAATTCTTGACTTTGCATACAGTATATGCAAAAACCATCAGAACTACGTCGAGATCATCTCAAAGCTTCTTGAGATACGTATTTATCACGAGGCAGCGCATTATGAGGATGAATGCAAAGAAGAGCTTTCAAAAATCGTAGACTTCCAGAATATCACCTCGCGTATTTCACGTTATAAGCAGGCTCAACTCGAGGTTTCTACCAAGCTATGCGAAGGAAAGACCAGCCGAGATTATGATTTGCTCTACGAGAGCGCACCTAACAACAAAGACTATCTTTATCAGATATCCAAGAAACAGAAATATTGGCCTATCAGAAAGAGCATGGAGGTTTACGGTGAGTTTATTCTTACGCTATTCCCCTGCTGGCTTCTTTCACCAGAAAACGTTTCCAATCTTCTTCCTCTAACCAAAAACCTCTTCGATCTCGTTATTTTCGACGAGGCTTCACAGGTATTCATAGAGAGCACTATTCCCTCTATCTACAGAGGTAAGAACATAGTCGTTGCGGGAGACGCAAAGCAGCTTCGCCCTTCAACCACCTTTATGAAGAGATATCTTGGCGGAGATCCCGAGAACCAGGAGGATTACTCTGTTCAGGCAGCTCTTGAGGTTGAAAGCTTGCTCGACCTTGCTGTAGCAAGATACGACAGCGCGAACCTTACTTACCATTACCGTAGTAAAAACCAGGAGCTTATCGACTTCTCTAACCATGCATTCTACGGTATGACTCTTCAGATCGCACCCAATATTTCGAGAAATAACAAATCACGTCCTATCGAACGCCACAAGGTAAACGGTAAGTGGATAGACAGAAAGAACGTTGCCGAAGCTAAAAAGATAGTTGAAATTCTTAAAAATATCTTTGGTACAAGAAAGAACAACGAAAGTATCGGTATTATTACCTTCAACGCAGACCAGCAGTCCTGCATTGCGGATATGATAGACAAAGAATGCTCGAGAGATCACGACTTCCGTTCTTGTATCTTAAGGGAAAAGATCCGTATAGAAAACGGAGAGGATACGAGTATCTTCATCAAGAACCTTGAAAACGTACAGGGTGATGAGCGTGATATCATAATCTTCTCTATCGGCTATGCAGAAAACGAGCTTGGCAGAATTTATACAAACTTCGGTTCGCTTTCCGCAGAGGGCGGCGAAAACCGTCTTAACGTTGCTATAACGCGAGCTAAGTCCAAGATCATTGTTGTTACAAGTATTGAGCCCGAGGCGCTTAAGGTAGATACCGCAAAGAATCTCGGTCCCAAGCTTCTCCGTAAATATCTTACGTATGTAAGAGCTGTTTCGAAGGGTGACAATGAAGAGGTCAATGCTATTCTTGCCGAGATCGATCCTTCCGAGCAGCAGACGTCCACCTACGCAAACCTTATATCCGTTGAAACGCAGATTAAGGACAGACTTGAAAAGATGGGTTACAAGGTTGACGTTAACCTCGGTAACAGTAACAGCCGAATCTCTCTTGCGGTATACGATTCCGATGCTGACAGATATCTTGTCGGCGTTGAGCTTGACAGAGATGCGTTCGCATCGTCGGAGTCCTGTATGGAACGTGACGTTTGCAAGCCTCAATTCCTCGAATCCAGAGGCTGGTCCATCATCAGAGTATGGAGCCGCGATTGGTGGGCATCTCCCACTAAGGTTATCCGCGCAATCGTTAACGAGGCTGAGAAAAACAAAAAGCTTTTAGGCAAAAAGAATTAAATAACGCATTTATCATAAAAATATTTTTTTATTCTTGAATTTTTCATATTTGCGTTGTATAATAATTAATGTTATCAATTTTTTGAAAGGTAAAGTTCAATGTTTAATTTTTTACTTGCAACAGAAGGTAGTCCTTGGGGCATGCTGATTATGTTCGCTGTTGTTATTCTGGTGTTCTGGCTCTTTATGATCCGTCCCCAGAAAAAGCAGGAGCAGAGAGACAGCGCAATGCGCGATGCTCTCGCAGTAGGCGACGAGGTTACTACTATCGGCGGTATTATCGGTAAGGTCGTTTCAATCAAGGGAGAGACCTTTGTTCTTGAAACAACAAGAGATAAGACCAAAATCCGTTTCCTCAAAGGTGCTATCAGAAGCGTAGACGTCAAGGCGGCAGATATTGCAGCTGCGGTTATCGCTGAAGAAAAAGCAAAGGCAGAAGATAATGCAGAGATTGCAGATGCTCCCGCTACCGAAGAGGTTGCAGCAGAGGTTGCTTCCAAAGAAACAGAAGCAAAATAATTAATCTGAATAAAATAAATAGCCTTCGAATATGCTTTATTAAAAGACATATCGGAGGCTTTTTATTATGAAAACAAGACACAAGTCAAACAAAGCGCTGTCACCCGTTGCTTCTGTACTTTACGGGATGCTGATACTTACAGTATCGTTTATTGCTACATCGCTTGTTATCGCACTAATCGCATACAATACCCCTGACCCTACTGCGCACGAAGGACTTCTTTCTATCCTTTCATTTGTTGTATCCGGAGCGATCGGCGTATTTATAAATTCTAAGCTTTTTGGAAGAGAGAAATCCTCTTTACCGCTATTCTCTTCCCTTTTTATCCTAGTTATATTTCTTACCGTTTCACTTATATCTTGCGGCAAAATTGCAGTAGGAAACCTTATGAGCTCTCTTTGCTTCATTCTTGTAACTATCTTTTTGTTTTTTATCGCAAAAAGAAAGCCCGCAAAGCATGCTCACAGAAAAATGAAGTGATGCATACCTCGCGGTACTTATCTTATATTAACTTAGGTATTCTTGAAATATAGAACGGCAGTGCTTCCTCGAAATTAACACCGTAAAAGCGACGGTTCTCATCCTTCATCGTATATCTCATACATTCAAGCGTATAATCCGTTGCCAAAGTAAGCGAATCCTCGTAGGAAAGTCCTCTCATAAGAGCGCCGAGGGTAGCAGAAGCAAAGATATCCCCCGTTCCATGATAGCTTACGGGTAAAAGCTCGTTGAAATAGGAATAATATGTATCGCTGACAGCGTCATAAAAATACACACCTATCTCACCGTCTTTGAGGCTGATGCCTGTAAGAGCCGCCCTTTTGCATCCGAGTCCGGTGAGCTTTTTCAAAACATATCTTACGTAATCCTCGTTATAGTCGGGATTGTATTCTATACCGAGCATAAATGAAGCTTCGGTGAGATTGGGAATAATAAGATCCGCCTTTCCGCAAAGTTTTGCCATAGATTCTGCAAACTCCTCGGTAAAGCCGTGGTAAAGCTTGCCGTTATCTGCCATAACGGGGTCAATTACTATTACGGTATTCTCTTTTTTGAAATCGGCGAAGAATTTTTCGACCAAAGCAAGCTGACGCTCCGATCCAAGATATCCGGTATAGATAGCGTCAAAATCTATATTAAGCTTTGAAAACTTTTCCGCGATAGGTTCTATTTCATCGGTCAAGTCGCAGAACGTAAACTCCGGAAATGCTGTGTGCGTTGAAAGAACAGCGGTGGGGATAACTCCGCACTCAACGCCCGCGGCGCTAATTATGGGTAACGCAACGGTAAGCGAGCACTTTCCGACACAGGATATATCCTGAATTGTGATTATTCTTTTCATTTTTTTACTCCTTAAATAAAATATTTGCGCCGAGCCGTCTGAGCTTACTCTCAAAATCAGAGTAACCCCTCAGTATTATCTCGGCATTTTTTATTGTGCTTTCGCCCCATGCTGATAGAGCACACATTAAAGCGGCAGCGCCGCCGCGCAGATCCGGAGCAAAAGCTTCTGCATGAAAAAGCTCGGAATGATATATCTCTGCACGGCTCGATGTTGTTTTATATCTGACACCGAATGCTCCAAGTGAGTCAAGGTAAGAAAACCTGCTTTGCCATACGTTTTCGTTTATAATTCCGCCAAAAAACTTTGCCATAAGCGGGGCTATTTGCGGTTGAAGATCGGTTGGATACCCCGGATGCGGAGCCGTTGTTACGGAAATCGGACGATCAGGCACACCGTAGACGGTCACGTCATTACCGGAAATACCTATATCGATTCCTGCCTCGGTAAGAGTTGCAAAAAAGCTATCAAGCTCGAGCTTAGCAGCATTCTTTACAGTTATCTGACCTTCCGTCAGCGGAGCCAGAAGCATATAAGTACCACCCTCTATCATATCGGGAAGTACTCTCAGTGTACCGCCGTGAAGTTCGGATTTTCGAATCTTATATCCAAATGGCGTTTCTTCTATATCCGCCCCCGCAGAAATAAGATAGTCAACAAGAGCTTTAACGTGCGGCTCCTTTGCCGCGCCGACGATCTCACTTTCGCCATGTGCGGAAAGCGCCATTATCAAGGCATTTATCGTTGCGCCGACCGAAGGCTTATCAAAGCATATTTTGGTACCTGCAAGCCTGCTTGCAGAAAGCTCCCCCGAGCTTACTTCTGCTCCCAGCGAAGCTGCGGCAGATAAATGCATATCAATGGGTCTGTTACAGAAATTACAGCCGCCGAACTCAGAGAGATGAAAGATTCCAAATCTCGCAACGCAGCTTCCGATAAGATAAGAAGATGCCCTGATTTTTGAGGTTAACGCCCTATCGGGTACTGTATAAACCACGTGTCTTGTATCGATACTGAGTGTATCCCCCACTCTTTTGACTATAGCTCCAAACGACTCGATTATTTTAATCGCAATTCTTACGTCGCCAATATCGGGAACGTTCTTAAGCTCAGATACTCCGCAAGTTGCCAGGCTCGCAAAGATTATTGGCAATGAAGCGTTTTTTGAACCGCTCGGTTCAACCTCTCCGTAAAGCCTTTTTCCGCCAAAAGTTTCAAAAATACTCATAAAATGCAGCTCCAAATCAAGATACTACATTTTATTCTCACTATCGTTTACGAGTTACTTTGCCGAAGCATCGGAATAATATGCTACACAAAGCTTGACAACAAGTCCGTAGCTTATAATGCCTTCGGTTCCGCTCACCTTTAAATAATTATCGTTCATAAAGTTGGATATTTTCGACATAAGCTCGTTTTTGTGCTCGAAATAAAATTTATTGAATGCTGTTATCTCACCATTGATGCGCGGATCGGCCTCGGAATAAATCTCGCTAAATGCATTCTTGTCCGTTTGCTTCAATGCTGATGCCACGTATTCGAACATGTTCATATAAGCACTGTATCTTATATACACACTGTCTGCACGAATACAAGCAAGGAAAGCAATAAAATTAGCTTCATTCTCTCGCGCTATACCTCTTTGGTGAGCAAGCTCGTGAGCCATTGTAAACGGCATACCGTAGTCGGGATAGTGAACGTTTACGTTCGATTCCCCTGTAAAGAAAGTATAGACACCCGAAATCTCAAACGAGGTCATAACATTGCTTAAATACACCTGCTTCGCTCTTGAATCAAAGGTTTTGATATTCAGCTCAGGATAGTCATGCTCAAGCCGCTCGTATCCTACAAGAATATCATCACAGATCTCATCAAAGCTCATATCCGAAATCGATGAACCGGAATCGGAAAAGTTAACGTCATCAAGAAGCTTCTCGCATTCATCCTTTAAAATCACAAGTGTATTTGAAAGTGAATCCTTATCAACTTCTGCCGAAGGAATATCGAGACGTGATGCGACCCCTATACGCTGATATCCCACACCGAGCGTAAAAACGTACGAGGAATAAAATAACGAGAGAATCGCAAGAAGTCCCGAAAGAAATCTTATTTTCGAACGCGCGCCTTTCCTTTTTGCCGCAAGAACGATTATAAGAATTATAAGAATCGGAGCTAAAACAACCAGTACCTCACCGAGTGAAAACGGTATCGGATTTGATAAGAATGCCAGAGCTCGCCTTACGTAAAAACCTACGTTAGACGTCATCCACTCGGCAAACGCCGCATTTCTCGTCACAGTGAACTGTATAATGAGCGAAATAAACGCAATAGCCAATAATATTTTCGCAAAGAGCGGCACAAGCGGCTTCTTGCGTATTTTTTTGTTTTTTCTCATAATAATCGACTTTCTTTTGTGTTACTTACGTCTTATTATCAAAAAGTCGAAAATCTCTTTGCTATAGGTCCCGTCATTATAAAATAAAGACCTACAGATAATCCCATAATAGCAACGAATATCAAAAACAGCAACAATGAAGTAAAAGGAATAGCCATAGCCAATACCGAAGCAAGAATCATTACAATACCTATCAGCATATTGACAAGCATTGATATAAACGCCGCCGAGGATTGCTTAATAACCTGTACCTCGTTCACAAAATCGAGCTTAGGAAGCAGCACGTTTATTATTATGCCCGAAAGTGCCGCAAAAACTCCGAATGCCGCCGGTATCATAATAATAAGCAAGCTTTCAATAAATCCTGCTCCGATTCCTATTGCGACAATAAGTCCCGAAACGAAAGAAAATGCCACTGAAAGTATTATCTGAGGCATTGCCTTCGCCAAAAGAATCGTTTTTGCAGAGATAGGCATGCTCTTAAGTATCCAAAGATTTTTCCCCTCAAGGGACACAGCCGATACCGACATCATTACCATGGATTCTGCAAAAACAAGGATTGAAACGAAGAGCGGTATTGCCATTCGCATAACCTCATCAGCCGTCACTCCCAAATCCGTAAGCATCTCGGCATCCAGTTCAAACAAACCGGGACCTAAAACAGCAATAAATATCGCCGCCGAGATCTGGAATATAAATCCAAGAGCACCGTTAAGCATATAAGTTGGAGATGATAAGAACTTTGAAAACTCTTTTTTTGTCAAAGCGGCAAGAGGACTCTTACCTTTAAGCTCCCTTGCAACGTATACCTTTTTCTGTGTCTTAACCGTTGCGGTCATAAGTCCGATATACTTTTTTGATATAACGTAAACTGTAGCCAACGTTATAAGCGCAAAGACTACCGTATACAAAAGCACGGCAACGGGCTTCAGGGTAGCCACGGAGCCTATATGAGCAACAAAGGAATAGTTTTCCGCTATGCTTTCAAAGTTCGTTTCAAGATTCTCAAGGAATTTCTCCATGTTCTCCATAAGCGCGGTATATCCAACGAAATAAACCGCAAGGAAACCGAGAGAAAGAAGCATTACCATTAGATTTTTAAATCTTGCAAACTTGTGCGATATAAGGTGAACGGCATATCCGACACCTGCCGAAAGTGACGTTGCAATAAGTGGAAGAGTAAGAAGCACGTAGATCGCACCAAGCACACCAACAATACTGCCGCCGAAAATCGCGTAACAGATAATTACCGGGAGCATAAATATCAGCTCCTCGATATAATTGTATATAAGCACCGTGCAAATTCTGCTTATCACTATATCGCGCGGGCGTATCGGCATAGCAAGCAAAAGCTCGTTATCCTTACACTCGTAAAGCTCGTTTTTCGTTTCAAATATACTGAAAATGAATACCACGCTCAAGGATACAAGCATAAATATTCCAAAATAAAGATTATCTCCGCCGAGTGGCACAAGTATCATTGCCATAGGAGCGGCAAACGTAAAGATAAGACCTAGGAAAACTATAGCCAAAAATGCATACACAAGTCCAATGCCGAGCACCCTTCCTTTGGATATCGGTTTTGGATTTCCCTTTTTATCTTTACCGCCGAGAGCTGATACGAAGGTGCCTCTGAGTCTAATGCCAAGAAGCTTTTTAACCATCGTTATCCTCCAATTCAAGGAACACAGATTCGAGCGAAGCATCTCCCTTCACGTCTTCCATATTTCCGCTGACAATAAGCTTTCCCTCTTTGATTATTGCAACCTTGTCGCAAAGCTTTTCAGCTACGTCGAGAACGTGAGTTGAGAAGAATATAGCGCCGCCGTTGTCGCAATGCACTCTCATCATTTCCTTCAGAGTATGCGAAGCCTTGGGATCCAGACCTACAAACGGCTCATCCATTATTATAAGCTTCGGATCGTGAAGAAATGCCGAGATTATAGCAAGCTTTTGCTTCATACCGTGAGAGTATGTGCTAATTGTAGAAGCGAGATCCGCAGTGAGTCCAAATTCGTCTGCAAGCTTACTTATTTTTTCGTTTCTCTCGCCACCGACACCGAAAACGTCGGCAACAAAATCAAGATATTTAATTCCCGTGAGAAAATCGTAAAGATCAGGATTATCCGGTATGTATGCTATCTTTCGTTTGCATTCCATAGGGTTGGTGCGCACGGATTCTCCGCCAACGAGGATTTCGCCCGAATCAAAATCTATAAGCCCAACAGCTGCTTTAAGAGTGGTGGTCTTACCTGCTCCGTTATGCCCTATAAAGCCATATATCTCACCGGGATGAATATGAAGAGTAAGATCGTTTACAGCGCACTTTTCTCCGTATTTTTTAGTGAGATTTTGAATTTTAAGCATTTTTATACCTCCTCTAAATTCAAAAGAGTGTTATCAATTTGTTACTGGTTTTATTATAGCACAATGCCTATATTCAAGTCAATATTTTTGTGCATATTTTTTCTCTGGTTTAGGTTGACTTTATTTTTTTACTGGACTATAATTTAGTTGACTGTAAAATGGTATATTATTTAATGATAGTTTACAGCAGAGTAAAATATGCTGCATTATTACAGGAGGCTTTATGAATAAGAAATACTTAACTTATGAAGAATTCGGCGCGATAGGCGACGGCAAAAATGACGATTTTGCGGCTATCATCGCATGCCACGAGGAAGCAAACCGTACGGGTACACCCGTCAGAACGCGCGACGGCGCAACATATTATATAGGCGGAAAGGATGCGGTTGCCGTTATAAAAACCGACGTTGATTTCGGTACGTCGAAGATCGTTATTGATGACAGAAACGTTGAAAGAAATGCAAGCTACGTATTTTCGATAGAATCCGACTACGAACCAGTTCCTATCGAACTCGGTCCGATAAAAAAGGGACAGAAAAAGCTTGATTTCCCTCATAGCGGAAATGTTTTCGTAAGAGTTTTTGATGATAACCATAAGGTATATATAAGAAAGGGACTGAATTGCAGCAAGGGTACCGCAACGACCGACATATTCTGCGTTGATGATGAAGGTAACGTTTACCCCTCTATAAATTTCGATTATCCCACCGTAACGCGTGCGGATATGAGATGCGCAGACGATAAGCCTATCACGATAAAAGGTGGTATTTTCACGACTATCGCAAATCATCAGGAATCCTATTACAGATACCTTCAAAGAGGATTCCAAGTCTCGCGAGCTCACGTTACTATATGCAATTTTGAGCATTACGTTGAAGGCGAGCTTGAACAGGGGGCTCCGTATCACGGATTTATACGCGCAAATTTTGCGCTCGATCTAACTATTCGTGATGCTATTATGACTCCAAGGTTTATTTATTGGACAGCGAGCCAAATTCCCGACAAAACAGTAGCCATGGGATCTTATGATCTTAGCTTCTGGTCCTCTATCGACGTAAAATGCATAAATATCAAGCAGACTATAGACATCCTCGATACAAGATATTGGGGTATCTATACCTCAAACTTCTGCAAAAATCTCTATCTCGAAAACTGTATCTTCTCTAGATTTGATGCTCATATGGGCGTAACGAATGCTACAATTAAGAACTGCACACTTGGTCATCAGCATATACAACTTATAGGTCACGGCGAATTCTTAATAGAAAATACACTTATCAAGAGCTTCGCAACTAACTTTATGTATTTGCGTTGTGATTACGGCTCGAACTTTGACGGTAATATCACTATACGCAACTGCGAGTGGGAAACTACCGCAAAAAATCTCCGTGTTATAGGCGAAAACAATGAAGGCAACCATGATTTCGGTTATCCTTGCTATTACGGAAGAAATATTACAATTGATGGACTCAAGATACGTTGCAACAAGGAGTACTCAAAGGAGGAAATGTCATTTACTATCCTCTCGGGCGCAAAAGGAACAAGTCCGGAGCTGCCCTTTGCATACAATGCGCCCGAATCGCTTACAGTGTCCGGAATCGAAACCGACAACGGACTTGATTACGTAATAACATACGCTCCCGAGAATTTCAAGGGCATGAAAATTTCAGAAAAATAAAACTTGGAGAACAAAATGAAGCAACTTGATATTAGACCAATAATCAAGGCTATGAAGGAAATCGTGGAAAGTCACGAGCTCTCCGAGCGCGGTGCTTATTGCCGCTGGCTCTGGCAGGACGCAAAAAACTCCCGCGAGCTCGGAATTAACGAGTACGGCTGCGCCGATGCTATGAATATCCTTTATACAATAAACGATTTTTACTGCGACGATGAAACGAGAAAAGCGAGGATTGGTGCTCTTCTCTCGCTCCAGAATAAGGATTCTGGTATGTTCGTCGAGGCAACTCACCATACGATACATACTACCGCTCATTGCACGGCGGCGCTTCAGCTCTTTGACGTAAAGCCGCTTTATCCGATAAAAGACCTACACCAGTATATGAGCCGTGACGCTTTATATAAATTTCTCGAGGAAGAGGTAGATTGGAATAATCCCTGGCCTCAGTCGCACAAGGGCGCGGGTATTTATGCCGCGCTCGTTAACGCAGATGAAATGACAGAGGAATTCCAAAAGAACTATTTTGATTGGTTCTGGGAAAACGCTGATGAAAAAACGGGATTCTGGTGCAAGGGTTATGCGGATAAGGCGCCTGTTACGAGCACAAGATCACCGAACGGATCAAACAATCCCGATGCAACGTTTGCATATATGGCGGGCGGATTCCATTATATGTTTAATCACGAATATGCTAAAATGCCCCTTCGCTATCCGGAAAGGATAATAGATTGCTGCATAGAGATGTATAAAAACAACGGACTTCCCACACACTTTGGAAAAGGAATAAACTTTATTGAAGTTGACTGGGTATACTGCATTAACAGAGCAGCTAGACAGACTACGTATAAGCACGGCGAAGTTATCGCTCTTATCGAGGACTTTGCCGAAAAGTACGTTAATTATCTGTTATCCATAGATTATAAAACGCACGACGGATTTAACGATCTTCATATGCTCTTTGGTTGTGTTTGCGCCCTTGCTGAGCTTCAGCAGGCACTTCCGGGCAGTATAATAACCGAGAAACCGTTGAAACTCGTGCTTGACAGACGCCCATTCATATAACTTCATTTACGGGAGAAAATAAAATTGGATAAAAAATACATTTCTTACGAAGAATTTGGAGCAGTTGGCGACGGAGTGACCGACGATATAGAGGCAATAATTGCCTGCCACGAAGAAGCTAACCGCACCAGTACACCGGTTAAAACGCTCGACGGAGCTACATATTACATAGGCGGAAGAAAGCTTACAGCTACAATAAAAACTTCTGTTGACTTCGGAACTTCAAAATTTATAATTGACGATACCTCGCTTGAGGATATTAAATCGGAGATTTTTTCGGTTATTTCAGACTTCCCTACCTTTGCCCCGGATATTAAAACGTTAAAGAAGGGTCAGAAAACAGTTGATTTCGAACATGAAGGAAACGTATACGTCAGAGCATTTAACGAAAACCGCAAAATGTTTATCCGAAAAGGTCTTAATATGAATTCGGGCGCATCTGCTACCGATTGCTTCTTGGTTGATGAGGCAGGCAACATCTCTCCTTCTATTGACTGGGATCACCCCGAAATCACTAAGATATGGGCAAGACGTATTGATGATGAGCCGATCACCATTCGCGGAGGTATATTCACAACTATCGCAAACAATGCTGAGTCGTTCTATAATTATCACAACCGCGGATTCTGTATAAACAGAGCAAACGTGACCGTCGAAGGCTTAACGCATTACGTTACGGGTGAGAGTGATCACGGCGCACCTTACAGAAGCTTTATAAATATTAACGGTACAGCTAACGTAATAGTAAAAGATTGCCTTCTTACACCGCACTTTATATATTGGACACCGAGTAAAATCCCCGGAAAACCGGTTGCGATGGGCTCTTATGACATCAATATAGGCGCTTCTATTAACGTTCGTTGCGAAAACATCACACAAACTATCGATATCACCGACAACAGATATTGGGGCATCTACACCTCAAACTTCTGCAAGAATCTTTCTCTCACTAACTGTGTTATTTCGAGATTTGATGCTCACCAGGGCGTTACTAACGTTGCTATCAAGGGCTGCAAGCTTGGACATCAGGGTATAAATCTAATTGGTTTTGGCGAAGCCGTTATTGAAGACACCGAGGTTACAGCAAACGCGCTCTTTAATCTTCGCCATGATTACGGCTGTATCTGGGACGGAAACGTAACTGTAAAAAACTGCATTTGGAAACCTAACGGCAAAAACACCTCGCTCTTCTCTTCTTTGAATCAGGAAGATCACGATTTCGGTTATAAATGCTGCCAGCCACATAAATTCACCGTAGACGGACTTCACGTTTATGACGAAAAGCTTGGAGAAGCTCCCTTCTATATCCTCCCCGTTTACAATAAGGATAAGACTGATGAGGTTTATCCTTATCCTTACGCCACGGTAGAAGAGCTCACCCTGAATAATATAACCACAGATAGCGGAAAGCCCTATGCAATCTGCGAAAATTCGGATCATTATCCCGGATTAGTGATTAACGAATAATCTTATTCTAAATACAAAAGAAGATGCGTTTTTTTAGTTCGCATCTTCTTTCGTTTTATATTTTATCTATTTCGAATTTATGATTCGCCTTATGCAGCGAGGCTATCTCGGAAATAATTGAATGAACTGCGCCTTTATGCTTAAGATCAATGATACGACCCAGATTACCGTACATTTCCCGAAGTTTATTTCTATCGGTCTTCTCTGCTTCTACTGCCAAAATGCGCTTATTCAGCTTCTTTGCGGTTTTATATTCTACGCGCCAGACGTAATTCTTATCCTCGAGTATATTCGGAGTTATGAGCAGTATAAACAGGTTGCAATTATCTAATTGCTTTAGTATTGACTTGCTGTAATTTTCTCCCGGCGAAATTACCTCATCGTACCAAACGTTTACGTTTTTAAAATCCGAGGAAGCTTCCACTGTTTCGACAAGCTCGTGGAGCAAGCTTCTATCTGCCCTTCTATACGAAATAAATATAGACGGAAGACTCTCGTCAACGAAACGTTCTTTTGCGGTAAGGTGCGCTCTGAGTGTATCAAGCGCAAAGCCAAGATCCTCATTTGCATCTATATACTGAACCTTTCCGCATCGCATATTAACGAGGTCGATAACGTTCTGCCCCGATTCCACAAGCAGAGGTATCACCTTAACTCCGTTACGCACAGCAGCAAAAAATTCGGAAATATACCCGCTGTTTGCCCAAACGAAATACTTTATCGAGGCTATTATAACGAAAGTATCAATATCATCGGGGATAGTTGGTCCCTTATCGTTTGGAATGGGATTATATATAGCGGTACAATCATCAATTTCGTTGATAACATTAACCGTAGGCTCAAGATACATATATCTGTCTGTCGGATGCGCTGAAATGAATATTTTCCTTTTATTCATATTTGCTCCCTACATTTTAATAAGCTTTACCTTATAAATTCTATCATTTTTATCCCTATCTGTCAATGGAGATATTCAAATAAAAACTTTAAATAGCAGAAAACAAATCTTTAATTTAGTATTATTAAAATATTCTCCGAATAATGTTGACTTTTCAAATTTATTTTGCTATAATAATTGATAGTGTTATTACTAAATGTTACTTCGGGATGTAGCGCAGTTGGTAGCGCGCTTGCTTTGGGTGAGCGAGTAAAAACAACTGAGTGTTGTTTTTACGAAGCGAAGTCCCTCGTACGCGAGCAATCCAAGCGAGCACCGCCTCGCGACGGAGTGCGACTCGGGAGTGGTCAGGGGGCGTAAGCCCAAGATTCGCAGGTTCAATTTTTTTAATTTAATAATCGGGATGTAGCGCAGTTGGTAGCGCGCTTGCTTTGGGAGCAAGATGTCGCAGGTTCAAATCCTGTCATTCCGACCACATGAAAATAATCCGAACATTCTCTTACTTGGAGAAGCGTTCGGATTATTTGTTTTATTCGAGTATCCCAACTTTAATAGTAAGAAATGAAAATAGCCTCCGACAAGGATTTTCCATGTCGGAGGCTAAAATTTTGTTGCATAAGTTAATTAGTTGATATTTCTCTGCAAACAACGCATTTATCTAATCTCTCAAAAAGTGCATCAAAGCGTTTATCTTCCCTCATGCTGTCAAACCAAGCATGCTTAAAGGCTTTTTGATAATCAAGAGGAATGATCCAATTCCACCAATCATTATACTGTAGACTGATTTCCTTGTATTCCTTGCCGTCTTTCTCAAGCCAATTGATTTTGGATTCCAAAGCAAA
>JAZONS010000003.1:0-46051 GCA_045654585.1 Eubacteriales bacterium | reverse complement strand
TCGTTTCTCTTGAAGTCGATAAGTCTGTACTTCTGCTTGTTTCCGCCACCGTGGTGACGAACAGTTATTTTGCCGTAGCTGTTTCTGCCGGCATTCTTCTTTTTCTTAACGATAAGGCTCTTTTCGGGGGTGAACTTAGTCACTTCATCGAAGGAAGGGCTTACCATATTTCTGCGCGACGGAGTAGTCGGCTTATACTTCATAGTTGCCATTATTACTTTACCTCCTGACTCAGTTCATACTCTCGAAGAAAGCGATAGGAGCGGAGTCCTCAGAGAGAGTAACAACTGCCTTCTTCCACTCGCCGGTGTAACCGAAGTGCACGCCGTATCTCTTGGGCTTCTTCTTCATATTAATAATGTTGACCTTTACAACCTTGGTCTTCTTGAACATAGCCTCAACCGCTGCTGCAACGTCAGCCTTGGTTGCGTCGGATGCTACTTCGAAGCTGTAACGCTTGTCTGCAACGCCGTCCATGCTCTTTTCGGTGATAAGAGGTCTTACAATGATATCTGCATAAGATTTCATCTTGCATATACCTCCTCGATCTTAGCTACTGCATCCTTAGCTACGATAAGAGTATCGCAGTTGAGAATGTCATATACGTTGATGGTGTTCCACTGAGTGGTCTTTACACCCTCAATGTTGTCGCAGCTCTTGATTACGCAAGCGTTCACCTCGGGGAGAACGATAAGCGCCTTCTTTGCTGCGCCGAGAGCCTCGAGCATAGCAACCATAGCCTTGGTCTTATACTCGGTAGCTGTGATAGCATCAACAACGATGAGCTCGTTGTTCTCTACCTTAGATGAGAGTGCTCCGAAGAGAGCTGCTCTCTTGGTCTGCTTGTTGAGGTCAACGCGGTAGCTGCGAGGCTTAGGACCAAGAGCTACACCACCGTGTGTCCACTGAGGAGAACGGGTGCTTCCCTGTCTTGCATGACCTGTACCCTTCTGCTTCCAGGGCTTCTTACCGCCACCCGATACTTCAGTACGAGTGAGAGTAGACTGTGTACCCTGTCTCTGATTCAAAAGGTATGCTCTTACTGCGGTGTGGAGGACTGCTTCATTAACAGATGCGCCAAATACTTTTTCAGATAAAGTGATTTCGCCGACTTCCTTGCCCGCCATATTTACAACTTTCATATTAGGCATTGAATTTTCCTCCTTCCGTTATGCTTTAACCGAATCACGGATGAATACGATGCCGCCCTTAGCGCCGGGAACTGCACCCTTTACCGCGATGAGATTCTTTTCTGCATCAATTTTAACAGCAACGAGATTAAGGATGGTTACCTGCTCGTTACCATACTGACCGGGCATCTTCTTGTTCTTGAAGATTCTAGCGGGGTCAATAACGCCCATCGAACCGGGCTGACGGTGAATAGGACCTGTACCATGAGTCATACGAAGGATGTGGTGTCCACATCTCTTTACGCAACGCGTATATCCGCGGCCCTTGGTGATACCTGTGATGTCGACCTTGTCGCCTGCGGCGAAGGTATCGACGGTTACCACTGAACCAACTTCGAGTGCTGAGCAGTCGTCAAGTCTGAATTCCTTGAGATGCTTCTTGGGGGTGATGCCTGCCTTCTTGAAATGGCCAAGCTCTGCTTTGGTGAGGTGCTTTTCCTTAGCATCCTCGTATGCAAGCTGTACTGCTGCATAGCCGTCGTTTTCAACGGTCTTCTTCTGTGCTACCACGCAAGGACCTGCTTCAATCAGGGTTACGGGTATTACGTTGCCTTTCTCGTCGAAGATCTGGGTCATAGCCAGCTTCTTACCGATAATGCCTTTTTTCATTTCTTTCCTCCATTAGTTATTGGTTGACAGGCTTTGAATTTTCGCTTTACGCGACTCCCGCCAACATGACCACGAGGTGTGGTGTTTTAGGGGATTTGAAGCTCCCCCGAGGTTTCCCTCGATTTAATTAAGCCTTAATTTCGATCTCAACGCCTGCAGGAAGCTCGATGCTCATAAGAGCCTCAACGGTCTTCTGCGCGGGATTGATGATGTCGATAAGTCTCTTGTGCGTGCGCATCTCGAACTGCTCACGGCTGTCCTTGTACTTGTGAACCGCTCTGAGGATCGTTACAATCTCTCTGTCGGTAGGAAGAGGAATAGGACCGCTGACCTTGCTTCCGTTTCTCTTCGCTACGTCTACAACCTTTGCTGCTGCGGCATCAATGATCGCTGAATCATAGCTCTTGAGTCTTACTCTGATTTTTCCCTGTGCCATAGTTTTGTCCTCCTTATAGATTTACGTGTGCTTAAGAAGGGCGATAGGTTTCACACTGCGCCGGGTGTTTCTTTCACACCCCTACAAAAACGATTCGCGTACCTTACCGCAGTAGTAATGCGAACCGATCAGCTTGGCGCAAGTATCCCTTGCTCCGCCCGGTTAGTAACCAGACATACTCAGCGGAAATTCCCTACTTCGATGAGTAGCCACCTCCCGCGTCAACGCATATCAAGCTTTTAAATTATACACTATTTATTATTAAATGTCAATACCTTTGGGGAAAATAATCCAAAACTATTTTCGTAGAATATAACAGAATTTAAAGTCTGTCTTTTGTATGTTTTGCACAAAAAGGCATTTTTCGCCCCTCGGAAAAAATTTTTCTCTTTTTTCACTATTATGCATTTTATTTACAATTTATTAACAATTATGGTGTACAATATATATGTTATTTTCGCAGCGCTGTGCGGTATACGCGTTTTCCCTGCTTCGGGGAAATCCCGCCCTCGCGCACGCAATATATAATTAATGAAGGAAATTTTCAAAAAAATGAATCAAAAGGCCAAATTAAATCGCATATATCTACCGTTTTTGCTTTTGACGATCCTGGTTTCCGTAGCATTCAGAACAGCGGCGGTGCTTACCGATTTTAACGTCAAGACGGGTTATTTTGCTAATAAAGGGCTGATCAATACAGCATCCATCTCGGTAGTTATCGGCTGTGTTCTCCTCTTCACCTACGCCTTTGTCGGCGCGAAGGGAGAAAAGCTTATAGCGACTTTTACCACTCCCGAGACCTATATCCCCTCGGGTGCGATAGTCACCGCTCTTATATTCTTCGCGGCAAGCACTTACGCGAGAATCAAGGATTTTGAGTTTGCGCTAAGAGGTCAGCTATCGGTACAAACGATCATCGCGCACATAGCGCGAAATCTCCCCGAATTCATTTCAGCGGCACTTGTTTTCTTGGCTCTTGCCGCCTCGGTTTACTTTATTCTCAACGCGGCAGTCGAAAAGAGAGCGTCCGTAGCACGCGCGGGATTCGGCATTGCGACGGTAGTTTTATTTGCTCTTTATACCTGCTTCTTATACTTTGACAAGACACTTACGATAAACGCGCCGAATAAGATAGTTGACCAGATGGCATTTCTCTTTGCCGCGCTCTTCTTCCTCTACGAGATAAGAATATCTCTCGGACGCGAGTGCTGGCACTTATATATGGCGTTCGGATTTATCGCCGCGGCGCTTTCCGCATACTCAGCTATTCCCTCTATCGTGCTTTATCTTACAGAGGGCGACGTCGTGTCATACAGTATTGAAGAGAATGCGGTTTCACTTTGCATATTCATATTCGCATTTTCAAGAGTTCTTCTCGCAGCCAAGCTTGAACAAGATTGCGAGAGCGAATTTGTCCTTGCTATGCGTGACAATGCGAGAGCGAGAGATAAGTATATCAAGGATAAGGAAGAGATCGAGCACCGAGCATATCTCGAGCTTTATAACAGACTCAAGGAGATCGAGGAGCTATCAGAGGACGTAAACGAGAACGAACTGTTCGGCACGGAAAGCTCCGCAAGCTCAGCGGACGGCGAGGAAGAGCCCACCGATAACGCGGCAGACGATGACACAGCAGACGTAGCGGAAGAAACCGAAGAAGCGAAAGAGGCTGCATCTTCGGAAGAGGAAGAATCCTCAGAGTTCGAAGCCGAAGCGGATTCCGAGCCCGCCGAAGAATCCTCAGAGTGCGAAGCTGACGAAGAGGAAGCTTCACTCAATACCGAGGCTTTAACAGAGGAAAAGATCGAGGCTATAACGGAAGACGCAGAGCCGGAGGCTGCGGCGGAAGAAACGGATGATTCCCTCCCCGAGGATACCGCAGACGAGAGCTCGAACTATGAATTTGCCGAGATACCCGAGGGTTCGATCCCCGAGCTTGAAGAAATCACTATCAACGAAGAAAACGAGCCGTCAGACGGCGGAAAGAAGGACGAGTGAGGCGCCTTGCCCCACTCACCGTGAAGGTTATATAATAAAAATGAAGAAAATTCTCGTCATTGACGGTAACAGTATTATCAACAGAGCGTTCTTCGGCGTTCGTCCGCTGACAACGAAAAGCGGTAAGAACACCAACGCGATATTCGGAATGGTGAACATTATATCCCGCCAGCTCGACGCAATAAAGCCCGACTACGCGGCGGTCGCATTCGACCTCAAGGCTCCGACCTTCAGGCATAAGATGTTCGAGGAATACAAGGCGGGAAGAAATCCCACACCGCCCGAGCTTCTCGAGCAGTTCCCCGACGCGAAGGAAATAATGGCGCTTATGGGTATCCACGTGCTCGAGCTACCCGGCTGGGAGGCTGACGATATTCAGGGTACCGTAGCAAAGATGGCTAACGCCGAAAACGGTATGGAAAGCTACATTCTCTCGGGTGACCGCGATCTGCTTCAGCTCATAGACGGTAACGTTTCCGTGCTACTCGCGGGCAATACCGAAACGAAGCTTATGAAGGCTCCCGAATTTGAGGAAAAATACGGCATCATTCCCGAACTTTTCGTCGAGATGAAGGCTCTTATGGGCGACTCGTCGGATAATATCCCGGGCGTTCGCGGTATCGGTGAAAAAACCGCGTCGACACTTATCCGCAACTTTAAAACCCTCGAGGGAATATATGAAAATATAGACGACTCGAGGATAACAAAGAGCGTACGCGAGAAGCTTATCGAGGGTAAAGAAAATGCATTTCTCTCTCGTGAGCTCGCGAGAATAGATATCCACGCGCCTATAGAAAAAAAGCTTGAAGACCTCACGTATTCGGGACTCGACCGCGGCGGACTTTATAAAAAGTTCACCGAGCTTGAATTAAACTCGTTTATAACGAAGTTCAAGCTCTCGGCATCCGACGCTCTGGCGGCAGAGCCAAAATCCCGTACCGACTCGTCAGCTCAGATGAGCTTTTTTGCACAAAATGACGAAAAAGACGAAAAAATACCCACCCGTGCAGAGTTTTCCGAGGCAAGAGAAGGAAAAGCCGAGGAAATCAGGGCAAAGAAAATATCACTGCTTACAATAGGTGATAGCTTCAATATCTCCGACGGAGAAAAGAATATCACCGTTTCCTTTGACGATAAGAGCCTTGGCGCGCTTATTGAGAGCGTCGAGGAAATCATCACTCTTGACGCAAAATACCTTTTGCATAAGCTTGCATCTCTCGGAATCAAAACTTCACACGGTGCAAGGCTTCTCGATTTAAACCTCTACGCCTACGTCCTTAATCCCGGCAGCGGAGATGCGCGCCTTTCCTCGCTCGTATCAATGTTCCTCGGTGAGATAGCAGACGATGATACCGCCTGTGCGCCGCTCCTCTTCCCCCTCGAAGAGAAAATGCGTGAAAAGGTACGCGAATGCGGCGGTGAAAGAGTCCTGGACGAGCTTGAGATCCCCCTTATTAACGTGCTTTTCGATATCGAAAATACCGGCTTCAAGATAAATGCGGAAGGTATGCTCGAGTTTTCCGATGCGCTCGATGCTCTCGCAAAAGAACTCGAGGAGCGCATATATGTAGAGGCACTCGGAGAGTTCAATATAAACTCACCGAAGCAGCTCGGAGAGGTACTTTATGTAAAGTTAGGTTTACCTTGTAAGAGCAAAAAGAATAAAAACGGTTTCTCAACCGATGCAGAAACGCTCGAGGAGCTCCGTCAATATTCACCTATAATCGACGATATTCTTGAATACAGACAGGTAACGAAGCTAAGGGGCACTTACGCTGCGGCTCTGCCGAAGCTCGCCGATGAAAGCAAACGAATACACACAGATTTCAAGCAGGCACTCACCGCGACGGGCAGACTCTCAAGCGCCGACCCCAATCTGCAGAACATTCCCATCAGAACGAAGATGGGACGCGAAATGCGCCGCTACTTTATAGCCGACGAGGGCAAGCTCCTTGCCGATGCGGACTACTCGCAGATAGAGCTCCGACTTCTCGCGCACATATCCGATGACTACACCATGTCCGAGGCGTTTAAATCGGGCGCGGATATACACAGAAAGACGGCATCCGCCGTATTCGGCGTTCCCGAGGATGCGGTAAACGACGAGATGAGAAAACGCGCCAAGGCGGTCAACTTCGGTATCGTCTACGGCATCAGCGGCTTCTCCCTTGCAAAGGATATCGGTATCACCACCACCGAGGCGAATAAATACATCAAAAACTATATGATGATGTACCCCTCCATTGACAGATATCTCGAAGAGGTCGTTGCCACCGCTAAGGAAAACGGGTACACCGAAACGCTTATAGGCAGAAGGCGCTATATCCCCGAGCTTAACTCCGCAAACGGAATGCTCCGTCAATTCGGCAAACGCGTCGCTATGAACGCGCCGATACAGGGCACGGCTGCCGATATTATGAAGCTTGCTATGATCAAAGTCTACGAAAGACTCTACCGCGAAGAGCCCGAAGCCAAGATAGTTATGCAGGTGCACGACGAGCTTATAGTCGAAGCTCCCGCCGAACGCATCGAGTCGGTCAAAGCCATTCTACGCGAGGAGATGGAGTCCGCCGCGAGCCTGAACGTCCCCCTCACCGTTGACGTAACCTCGGGTAAAAACTGGCTCGAGCAGGATTAAATTGCCGCATCTATTCATTTAATCTTTATATAAAAAATCTAAAAATTGCGAATAATTCCACATTTTTGACCATTATAGTTTGCATTTAAGTCGCAATTAATAAAATAAGCAGGGCAAAAGACTTAATCTCTTGCTCTGCTTTTTATTTTTACAAATCTATTCAAACTCCAAGGCAACGAATGTCAGTCTTTTGCGTTTACCGACTGTCACGATATAATTATCTTTGTTTTACCCGATAGGTCGGTGTCATAGTCGGAATCAGCGGAAAGCATATTGCGAGAGGCGATCTTCTCGGGAGAAACTGCGTATTTTTTCGACACGCTCCATAGGGTATCACCTATTTCGGGATAATACGCGGTAATGCGGCGAGATGCGCGCTCTTCTTTTGGATTCGAGGTCAGCGCACCCAGCACCTCCATACTTTTACTCTCCTCGCAAACGGCGGTGATTGCCGCCGTTACGTCAACGTATATCTTCTCGCTGTCAAACGCGGGAGATATCTCGCACGGGGTAACAGATAGGCGTATTCTAATGCTCTCACAAACCCCCGCGAGCTTTATGCTCTCGCGCATAGGTGCGTCTAATTTCACGGTGAAGCACTCACCCGTATCAGAACCGCGGCATACAAGTGACACTGCCAGGTCGCAGGTAACGGTCATCTCACCGCACGCCGTTTCGCATTTGAGGTTTTTCACGGTACAGTCGCGCTCGAGAATATCGTGCATATTATCATCCCCTCGCTCGGTAACGATGGATATTTTTCGGCGCTCGCATACCGTGCCTATAAGCTCTGTATAGCTGAAGGTGTCGTACGTGCAGACGTTCTTCGCGCCCTCGCGGAAGGCGTCGCAAACGAGGGAGAGCTCGCAGTTTCTATGATGCTCTATCTCGCACTCTGCCGTCATATTCATAACGACGGAGAGATAGGTATTTCCGTCCTTATCCTCGGGAGTATTGTTCATATTTATGTTTACTCCCGTTATGTAGCAGTTCGCAATATAGGAGCTGTCCGCGGTGTCGCCATCCACCTCAAAATTCTCCTCTAAGGGGATACACTTCTCAAGGCGCATCGTGTCATCCCCTACCCTGAAAATACACCAAGCGAGAATAGAGCCCGAAACGTTTACGCCGCTATCGGTCTTATGCACGGAAAGCACGGATGCGCTCGCATCGTATTTGACAACCTCTATCTCGTCTGCGAGAACGTCCTCAAGGCGGTCTATCTCCTCGGCATATTCGCGCTCAGCGCATTTGAGATAGTCTGCCGAATGCACCTTAACCTTGCAGGTCTTCGATACCGCTCCCTCAAAGCCGACTCCGCTCTTCAACACGCACTCCTCGGAGAGTGAGATATCGGTGACGAGAGATGCCTTTGCGGATATCTTTCTCGGTCCTCCGAGTCTTACCGTAACGTTTACCACTCGGGTTTCGATGCTCGCATCCGTGGTGCTATCGGATATTCTCTCGCTATCCTCAAGGTCGGCAGAGAATGCCGCCTCGGTAAGCACGTTCTCAGCATCGAGATACATTATTTTAAAGTTTACGGTTGAGAGGAACGAAAGTTCTCCTCCAGATATAAACTTATTGCAGGGTGTGACCGTAGCCCAGCTGCGAAGCAAGCGTTTTACGTCGCCCATATAGTCCGGAAGAACGAAGTCCGCTCCGCACTCACTCCTCACGCCCGTGAGTCTTGTTTCTTTTTTGTAGACGGCGCGCTCGCCCTCTGCTGTGCCGTTATTTTCATTATCAAGTAAAGACATAAAAAAAGTCCTCCGAATAGTATTTGGTTAATACTATGCGAAAGACTCTTTTTTTATGCTACCGAAAATTCCGAAAAGCGAAAAATCCAAAAAAAGCATTTAAAATATAACAATTCAAATATTTTTGCACCGTAACGGTAAGAAATCCTTGTATGCGAAGTTTTTCAGTCGTTGCCGGAGCCCATCGACTCCATGAGCCGCTTATTGAATTCCTCTGCGGTATTGTAGCCCATACGCTTCTGGCGGTTATTCATGGCAGCAACCTCGATAACTACCGAAAGGTTACGTCCGGGGCAAACGGGAAGAACTATCATAGGCACTTTAATGCCCAGCAGATCCATATAGTCCTCTTCAAGGCCAAGGCGGTCGTACATCTTGCCGTCCTGCCAGTTTTCAAGGTTAATAACCAGGTCTATCTTCTCGGTCATCTTTACCGAGCCCATACCGTAAAGACGGCGTACGTCAACGATACCGATACCGCGAAGCTCAACGTAGTGGCGGATTATCTCGGGCGCACGGCCGACAAGAGTCGTCGCGGACACACGCTTTATCTCAACCGCATCGTCGGCTATAAGTCTGTGTCCCCTCTTTACGAGCTCTATCGCGGTCTCGCTCTTACCGATACCCGAATCACCGAGCAGAAGGATACCCTCGCCGTATACCTCGACGAGAACGCCGTGACGCGTGATCCTCGGACCGAGCTCAACGTTAAGGTAAGCTATGAGCGCCGCCATGAACTCTGACGTTCTTTCCGCAGTTCTCAAAAGCGGAACGCCATGCTTCTCCGCTATCTCTATAAGCTCATCGCTGACAGCGAGCGACGAGGTAAAGATAACGCCCGCGGGCTTTGATGCAAAGAATGCGTCAAGGCGCACAGTTCTCTCACTCGCATCAAGAGTTGTAAGATACTGATTCTCCATAAGACCTATTATCTGAATACGCTCGGGCTCATAATAGTCAAAGAAGCCTGCGGCTATCTGAAGACCGGGTCTGTTGACTCTCGAGCAGTCTATAAGTATATTCTGAGGTAGATTCGGAAGATAAAGAGTTTCAAGGTTGAATTTCTCAATTACCTTCGAGAGCTGAATGCTATACGTTTCTTCCATATCAAATTCCGCCTTTGCTTTTGTTCTGTTTTATTTTAACATATCTTATTCAAAAAAGCAAACGTTTTGATAAATTTTTATAATTACTTGATTTATTAACAATATTTTGCTAGAATAGAAAAAAACATTATTAAGGAATAATAAATGAAAAGACTTTTATCACTGATTTTAATTATTTGTATGCTTCTCTCCCTTGCGGCGTGTTCGGACAGTACCTACGAGCCCGTCCCCAGCACGGATGAGGAGAAAAAGGTGCTTATGACCTTCAGCTTCGAGGGTGAGAAGTACGAGCTTAAGTACGAGCTTTACCGCGCGCTTTTCTTAAACCACAGCGCGGCGTACGATAACGGAGATAAGAGCTTCTGGGCAACTCCCGAGGCAGACAGCGCAAAGCAGGAGATAAACGCGACCGTCACAAGTCTTGCTCTCGATATCTTTGCGGCGCTCCACCTCTCGAAAAAGATAGGCTATGACCCTTACTCAGCCGATGCCGAGAAAAGAATCGAGCAGTACGTTAAAGAGAGCGTTGAGGGTAGCGACACTATCGTTGGCTTTGGCGGTGACTACGATAAGTATCTTGCATCCCTTAAGGCTATGAACCTCAACTACTCCGCTCAGACTCTTATGCTCAGATACTCCATCGCCTGCGAGAAGATAAACGAGTATTACCGCGGTACGGCGGACGTCGACGCTCCGACCCCCGATATGGAAGCAGGTGCGCTCAAATACACAAAGGATGACGTGCTCGCCTTCTACCGCGGAGATGAGTCCGCGCGCATCAGCATTGTTGTTTTTAATGCGGACTATATCTCGCGAGAGAAGGTTGAGGAGCGACGCGATAAGCTTGACTCCTATACGTCGATTGACGATGCGCTGAACTACGCCGCGTCCTTCACCCCCGGGGACCCCGAGGACGTTATCGACGGAGCTCTTATCGGCAAGAAGAGCAACAGCTCATTCTACAACGACGTAACCGATGCCGCATTCACGATGAACGTCGGTGACGTTAGCCCCGTTATCCACGTTGTTACGGATAAGAACAGCGAATATTGGATAGTTATAAAAAATGATAAGACCGAGTCGTACGTCGAGGAAAACTACGAGGCAATCGAGGATGTTTACGTATCCCAGAGAATAAACGAGATCATCGACGGCGTTAAGACCTCACTCGGTGAGAACAAAGCAGAAAAGGACACTTTTGCGAGCCTTGATTACTCAAAAATCTCGATGGACTAAAAAAAGCTGAGTGACTCAAAACTATGACAAATACCACCGAACATAATCAGCATACAACAAAAATCAAAACGAGAGCAAACAGTAAAAAAGAGCTCTCGCTCATCTCGGAATATAATCTCATATCCGACACGAAGGATTATCTTGACGAGCATTTTTCAGGATGCTACTCAGGGTGCCTTGCCGAAAAGAGCTCCCGGTACGTAACGATTTCTGCCGAGGGATACGCAAAATTTTTAAAGGTTATTTTCAAGGCGGTATTCGCAACTCATCTGATACAGATAGATTCAAGGGCGGGCTCGGATGCATTTACCTTAAATATAGCCTTTTCAACCTCGGTACTGACCGAGCAGGACCTCGAAAGTCTGCACAGGCTTTCGGTCGAGTCGGGCTTTTCATTTAAACTTTGCGATGATAAAATTGCAGTAAAATTCAAGTACGCAAAAGCGCCCTTCTCGGATTTTCGCGCCGTTTCGCAAAGATTTCTTTACAAAATACTCGAAAAAATACTTGTTTTGTGATTTTTCCCTAAAATTGTTACACATATATTATTCACGGTGAGCCAAAGTAATATTGCGGTGATTTATCGCCAGCTTTATCATAAAAGGAATTCACCGATGAAAAATAGAAGAACAGTTTTTCCGAGCATATTATCTCTTCTTTTGATAATTTCCGCAGTGCTTTCGTGTTACGCGGCAAAAGCTCCAAAAAGAGATGAAAAAATCGACACGGTACAAGTCCTCTCTTATACCGACACGGAATTTTCTGCCGTGCGTGACGAGCAGGGACGCGGAGATGACGGCTCTGTTGCCGTCGGCTCAAGGCTCCTTGAGCTGATCTTCGGAAAAAAGAGTACCGAAGGGTCAGTCAAAGATATAAAGCTATGCCCCGGAGGAGATACCTTCGGGGTTAAAATTTGCGGTAGCGGAGTCACCGTCACCAAGGTAGTGACCGAGCTTTCCGCGGGGATACTCAAGCCCGATGACAGAATAGTCAGCATAGACGGACAGCGGGTTTCGACAATAGACGAGGTCAAGAAAATTTTGAACAGCTCGGACGGGCGTGCGCTTTCCTTTGAGATATTGCGTGGCAAAAGGAGCTTCACCGAGAATATCGCGCCGAAGTCCTGCGGCGGTGAATACCACCTCGGGGTCATCCTCTCCGACGGAGCGTCGGGAATCGGCACGGTCACCTACTACGACCCCGAGAGCTACGCCTTCGGCGGTCTTGGCCACGGCATCTGCTCTCACGATGGAGGTGAGGTCCTTAAAATGACACGGGGTACGGTCACCGGGGTTATTCTCGGCGGCGCATCGCGTGGCGAAGCCTCAAAGCCCGGCGAGCTGCGCGGCGTCCTCACAGACAAGAACCTCGGCACACTGAGAGCAAACACCAAGTGCGGCGTCTTCGGCACTATCAGCCCCGATGCGATTTCCGACTGTAACTCACGTACCCCCATTCCCGTTGCAAAAAAATCCGAGATCAGAGAGGGTGAGGCGACTATTATCTCCACCGTCAAAAACGGCAAGCGCGCCGAGTACAAGATAGAGATCCGCGATATCGACTACTCCTCCGACGGAACGAAATCCTTCCGCATAAAGGTCACCGACGATACCCTGATAGCCATGACGGGCGGCATCGTCCGCGGCATGAGTGGCTCCCCCATCATCCAGGACGGCAAACTCGTCGGCGCTGTGACGCACGTGCTTGTAGCAGACCCCACCGAGGGCTACGGCATTTTTATCGAAAATATGCTAAACGCCGCAAACATTCCCATGGCGAAGGCATCGTAACAACAAAATTGTAGAGGGCGGGGTCTCCCCGCCTGCAAAAAAGGCAATATCATTCCATTTTGGTTTGATATTGCCTTTACTCATTTTGAGGATCTGCATCTTTTTACAAACTGTGTTGGTGTAATGCCCATATATTCCTTGAACTGACGACTGAAGAAGTAGACATCAGAAAAATTGCACAAATCGGCAATCTGCGCAACTGTGTAGCGTTCAAGACGAAGCAAGTCGCACGCATGGTTCATCTTAAGCTGAATAATATATCTCTTGGGCGAAACGCCATATTTTTCCTTGAAAAGTCTTTGAAAATAGGATTCGCACATATTTGCGGCTGCGGCAATCTCTTCAATAGAAATATCCCTTTTTAAAAATTCGTTATGGATAAGATCAATTGCGGGAACGATTTTATCCGCGTGCTTTTTCGGTGAGCGATTTTCTTTTTCAAGCTCTGCAAAAATGCGGTATAAAAGTGATATAGATTCAAAATAATATCCTTTTTCCTTACTTACCCAAACCGCAAATATCCGCTTAAAGAGGTTACCAACCTTCTCATTATTGGCAACGCTTTTTACGAAAGCATCCTCGGAGACAGGCATATCCGTATCAAAAAACACATCGATACATTCGCCCCGCTTATGACGCAAAACATCGTACTGTTCAGTAGGTCCTTTCGGCAAAAACCTTATAGTTCCGGGAAGATTTTCAAGCTCAATCCCGTTAAAGTGGACGGTAGAATGTCCTGAAATGTTAAAAATCAATTCGTTGGTTCCAAGATCGTGCTTAAATGACGTTAACTGCTCGGGATATTCGTCTTTTCCCACCAGAATTACGCGTTTAATGCCTGTAATCACAAAAGAATTGTCCATTTTCGCTCCCTCCTCTTCATAAATTTTAGCATCGAGTCGGATTTTTGTCAACGGTTCAGCGCAAATTTTGTGCGTAAAAGTACAAAAGTATTATATTTTCTATTGTTTTTCCCTTACTGGCTGTTATACTTATAACGTAATTCCCTTTGGATGTGTCAAAATGACTGACAGAATAAAAAAGCTGACAGATCTTACACTTAGCGAAAAAATGTTTGCGGAGGTGATTTTATGATATGCGGAAAAAGGGCCATCGTTACCGGTGCTTCGCGCGGGATTGGCTTTTCTATTGCAAAGCGTCTTACAGAGCAAGACGTGACGGTCGTAATTACGGGAAGAAAGCAAGAAGCACTCGAAGAAGCGGCAGTGAAAATCGGCGAGCGTGCCATCCCTCTCATTTGGGATGCTTCAGATGTCTTACTTGCAGATGTAAAAATTGAAGAAGCCGTACGTCTTATGGGAGGGCTTGATATTCTTGTGAACAATGCGGGGATATTTGCTAGGCGGAGCGAATGGAACAAAAACTCGCTTCTTGAAACGACGCCCGATGAGTGGAGTGCAATAATGCGCACAAATACGGACGGACTGTTTTTCACCATGAAGTCTGCAGTCAAATATATGCTTAAGAACAAAGTACAAGGAAACATTCTTAATATTACATCTGTAGCGGGGTACGAGCCTGTATACGGTGCATACGGCGCATCTAAAGCAGCCGCAGTCGCTTTGACACGCGGATGGGGAAAAATGTTTGCTCCCGACAAAATAACAATAAACGGTATTGCGCCGGGACCTGTTGCAACCGAAATGAATAATTGGCACGATGGTGATCCTATCGAACACTCTCGCATTCCCTACGGAAGATTTGCACTCTGCGACGAGATAGCAGAGCTTGCCCTTTATATGCTTGACGAAAAGGCGAAAATGATTTGCGGAGAAACAATAATATTTGATGGAGGTTATGCAATTCGATGATGAGCACAAGAATTTCAAAATTGACGGATCTGACGATGAAGGGAGAAATGTACGCATATCCACAAAAAACGAAATATGACCGTAACGATATTTTCCTCTCTGAAGCCGAGTGTAGCGTCAAGCGTCTTTGCGAGTATATACTAAACCAGGAGCCTGTGGTGACCGAATATCAGACTATGACGGGCTTTCTCAATTTTGACGGTTCGGTATCCGATGATGCCTTTCACAGAAAGGGACACGTAAACTTTCAAGCAATGAAAGATCCGTATTATGGGAAGCCTATTGACAATCTTTCCTCGTTTGACTGGCAGCACGCAACCGCGGATTATCAAACAGTGCTTGATAAAGGACTTCTCGGTATTATTGAAGAAATTCACGAATCCGAGAAACGTCACGCAAACCACGAAAAGCTTGAATTTTTAAGTTGTCTTCTCAAGGTTGCAAATACCATAATCGAATGGGCAAGCAAATGTGCCGACCGAGCGTATGCGTTTTCGCAATCGGTAGAAAACACGGAGCACAAGGAAAATCTAATACGCCTTTCCGAAACGCTTCGCCGTGTCCCCGCACATCCACCCAAAAGCTTCTATGAAGCGGTACTTACTATATACCTTTGCTTCTTTGCCGATCCCGACAGTGTAGGAATGCTCGACCGCTATCTCGCGCCCTTCTATTTCAGAGATCTTACGCAAGGCTCGCTCACCCGAGATGAAGCAAAGGAATACTTGCAAGAGCTGTTTTTGATGCTTCAGGCGGCGACCCACCGCAACAGCTGTAATTTCACACGTGGTGGTGAATCTCACTTCTGTATTGGCGGATATTTGCCGAATGGGGAGGACGGCTTTACAGACCTATCTCACTTGATACTTGAAGCACTCGTCGAGCTTCCGACGTATATACCGCAGGTGACACTTAGATGGACGAAGAAAACACCGCGTGAAGCGTTCAGATTTGCGCTCGATTGCGAACGCAATGATCCGTATAAACGAATTGCCTTTCAAAACGACGAAAAGCGGTTGAAATGCTATACCGAGATTTGCGGATTTTCATTTGAAAAGGCTGTAAATTATACTACCGTTGGATGCAACGAGCCTGCTTTTCTCGGAACTATCGAGGGAAGTACATCTGCCGTGAATCTTTTTCGCTCAACCGAAACACTCTTTCATAAGAAGTCTGAGCAAATTATAAATGCGGAAACCTTTGAAGATTATTACGAAATATTCCTAAGAGAGTTTTTCGCGGATCTTGACAAGGCTTTTGAAATTGACGATAATTTCAACCGTGTAAGAGCGCGGGACGTTAACTATCTTTCATCAATTTTCTTTGAGGGTTGTATTGAGAAAGCTACGAGTTTGACGCAAGGTGCGGGAGAAACCGTTGTTGCCTCTCCATTCTGTATGGGTATAACAAACACGATAGATGCACTGATCGTTGTCAGACAGTTTATTTTTGACGAAAAGCTCTTTACAATGTCCGAGTTAGTCAAGGCACTCAAGAATAATTGGCAAGGCTACGAGGATATGCGAACACTGATCCTTAAAAAAGGCGACTTTTTCGGAAACGATACAGAACGCTCAAATGAGATTGCCCGTCGATTCTATCAAAGCATTTACGAGCATCTGAAGGAAAAGAAAAATCTATTTGGATATCAGTGGCTGATCGGCGATTTGACGGGGTATCAGTCACACTTCAAATGGTTTGGATCAAATATGGGGGCGACTCCGGACGCAAGACGCGCCGGCGATGCTTTAAAATTCGGACTTGGACAAAGCGAGGGGCGCGACCGTGAAGGATTGTCTGCTCTACTTAATTCGATTGCAAAAGTTGATCCTAACGGAATTGGATGCGGTGCAACCGTAACGAATCTTATGATAGACGAAGGACTTGTAAGAAATGAGGAACATTTTGAAAAGACCGTAGATCTGTTACTGACGTATTTTGAAAAAGGCGGCGTTCATTTTCAACTTACCTACGTATCAAAGGAAGACCTTCTCAAAGCGAAGGATGATCCCGACGCATATAAGAGCTTACGTGTACGCGTCAGCGGCTTTTCGGATTATTTTGTAAAATTAAACGAAGCGATACAAGACGATATTATTGCAAGAACGGAGCAAAAATGAAAGCAACAATATTTGATATAGAGCGAAACTCTTATGTTGACGGTCCCGGGATTCGTACCACGGTATTCTTCAAAGGATGCAATCTGCGCTGCGCTTGGTGCCACAATCCCGAAAGCCAATACCCGAAGCCGCAAATGCTGTTTTATAAAAACAAGTGTACGGGATGCGGAAAATGCAAAGAAAAATGCCCAAACGCACTTGAAACTTGCTCTCTTTGCGGCAGATGTACGCTTTATTGCCCTCACGACGCAAGGAAGATATGCGGAAAGGAATATACGGTAGACGAAGTCATAAGAGAGATACTAAAAGATAAAGCCTTTTACGACAACTCGGACGGCGGTGTTACATTCTCCGGCGGTGAGTGTATGCTACAAATTGATTATCTCGAAGAAATACTTAAGGAATGTAAAAAGAACGGCATACATACCGCCGTCGATACCGCAGGGCATGTGCCATTCGGATGCTTTGAGAGGATTTTGCCTTATACCGATTTGTTTTTGTACGACGTGAAATGCTTCGATAGCAAAAAGCATGAAGACTATACGGGTGTTGGCAATTCACTGATTTTGGAAAACCTCAAGAAGCTCCTTGAAACCGAAAATAAGGTATGGGTGAGAATTCCCATAATACCTGACGTAAACGATACAGAAGAAGAAATGCATAAGATAAGGGCTTTTCTAAATTCTGTAAGATTGCCCGAAAAAATAGAGCTCCTCCCCTATCACGCTATGGGTGAGCACAAATATGAGGCCATAGGCAAGGAAGTGCAAATGTTTGCCGTACCAAGTGAAGAAAAAATGATGCGACTGAAAAAGATTTTTTCATAAATTAGCGTGATGTTCTTAGCGGAGAATTTGAATATTCAATGCAGTGCAATGCAGTGCGAGCATCGCATTTGACTAGTCAAACACACTTTGGGCTAAGCCCAAACCCTTATACAACAGAAAGAGAGCAAGAGTACAAGGAAAAAATCCTTATATTCTTGCTCTGTTTGTTTTCTGTGAATGAATTGATGCTAACGCATCATGAATTGGCTTCGCCATGAATTCTCGCTTCGCTCCATGAATTGAATTGCAACCAATGTGCCGTAAGGCACAATTCATGCCGCAGGCAATTCATGAAAGCTTGTCTTTCAATTCACGCAATCGCGAGGTTGCAATTCATTGCGTGTTCTCCGCTTGGGATAACACGCTAAACTCGACGTTGTTGAAAACAACTCTCTCTGCGTGCTTTATTTGCGGATAAGTGCCGTGGCTTTTCGCCTTACTATAACCGCCGTGATAGAATCTGTCACCAAACACGGAATAGTCTATAATTTCAAAAGTAGAATCCGAAAATCTTATATTGGATATTTTGTTCTCGGGTCTGCCGGTTATAGAGAGTCCCGTCGCGCTCTTTGCGTGAACGCCCGAGAAATAGATATTTCTTATCGCATCTATTCTTGTTTCACTGCTTTCCGCGATCTCAAACTTTATCGGAGGGCCGAAGGTTTCCATAATTATATTAGAAAACGCGATATTTTCAACGAGCGTTGCCTCTCTGCCTATATCGGAGGTGTAGGTGAGCGACCGATTATATACCAGATGCGGCATCACTATCGCAATTCCGACGGACGTATCGGTCATAACTATATTCGAGAAGGTGCAATTTTTAATACTGCCGTCGTTCATCCATCCGATGCGAATACCGCTTGCGTAGCTCGTTAAGTTGCAGTTCGTCACCGTTACCCGCTCGCATACTTTGTTTTCGGCGAGCGATACGTTATTGGCTCTGACCACAATGCAATCATCTCCGCAGGTGATGCTGCAATTTGACACGGTCACATTCCGCGAGCTGTTTATATGAATACCGTCGTTATTCGGAAATTCCACGTCTGCCTCAATCTTGATTCTATCGAAGGTAACGTAGTCGCAATCGCTTATCCAATAAGACCATCCTGCAGGCTGATTTATCATAGTTACGTCTTCGATCTTAACGTTGCGGCAACCTGCGAAAAATACAACACGAGGTGGGGTATCAACGCCTATTCTCTCGTATTTCCAATCTTTTTCGGGCTCTCTTATCCGAACGAAATTTGCTCCGTTGCAATCGATAGTACCCATACCCGTGATGCTTATATTTTCGCTCTCCTCGGCATAAATATAGCAAGCGTTTTTCCACCTTGGCAAAAGCTCAGACTTGACGTGCTTCAGGTCTTTTCTTTCGGGGAAATCGGCAATATCGGGCGAGCCGAGAAGTATCGCTCCCGCGGCAATATGAAGCTCGACGTCAGAGCGCATAAGAATACTGCCGAACATATAAACTCCGTTTGCGACAAGCACTCTGCCGCCGCCCCTCTCAAAACATGTGTCTATAGCCTTTTGAATTGCAGCGCTGTTCTTGGTTTTACCGTCACCCACCGCGCCGAAATCTCTAATATCGTAAATCATACCTACCTCGTATTATTTTTTTATTATGGGATAAAGCTGGATATTATTACCGCCGTCAACTACAAGCTCGGCGCCCGTTGTGTTTCTCGCGCACTCGGCAAAATACCACACGGCATCGGCTATATCCGCACCAACGGCTACGTCACCGATGGGGGTGAAGCGCGACGGAACGTTTTCGTAAAAGTCCGGATTTTTCTCCCATCTGTCCGTTCTTATCATACCGGGTAATACGGCGTTTACACGAATGTTATACTTACCGAGGTCGAGCGCAAGCGCGCGCATAAGACCGAGCTGACCGCCCTTTGATGCGATATATGACACTCTGTCGGGAATAGCTCTGTAAGCGGTGTTCGAATTAATGAAAATTATATTTCCGCCGCCGTTATCCTTCATACGCCTTGCCGCGCACTCGGAGAGATAATAATTCCACACCACGTTCGTGTTTATAACCCTCATAAAATCCGAAAGAGGAGTTTCAAAGACCTTCTGCCCGATACCCTGATCCGCGGCATTGAGAACGAGAGTGCTTACGAAAATACCCTTCTCATCAAGCTGAGCGAAAAGTTTATCCACGGCTGCCGTATCCAATTCTCCGCCCTCTGCCAATGAATTTAAAACGTATCCCGAAACGTTAGCGTCCGGGAATTTTTTTCTATAGGAAGCCTCGGCGTCTTTTACGTTCTCTCCGTTTCTTCCCGTAAATACAACCGCATATTTTTCCGAAAGGAATTTTTCAACTATATCAACACCCGTGTTAATACAAGCGCCGGTTATAAGTGCAGTTTTCATTATTTGTCACCTCAAAAATAAAATTCGGTTTTTGCAGGTCTTATATCTGTAAGTGCGCCCGTGTAATGGCGAAGATTGTGCTCCATATAGGGGTGCTCGAGGCAAGCTTCCTCGTTGAGCTCTATGCCAAGTCCCGGCTTATCACCTATCTTTATGCGACCGTTTTCATAGGAAAGACTTTCGTTTGTGACGTCCCGTCTCCATTCAACGTCGCTATACATAATTTCAAGTATGCAGAAGTTAGGGCAGCAAGCAGCAAGCTGAAGGGTTGCGGCATTTGCCACGGGTCCCGAGGGATTATGGGGCGCGAACGGAATATAATTTGCTTCGGCAATCGCCGCTATCTTCTTCAGCTCCATAATTCCACCCGCATGCGAAATATCAGGCTGAATATAGTCGCAAGCGCGACGGCGAAAAAGCTCGTTATAATCAAATCTCGTATAAAGACGTTCTCCGGCAGAGATCGCGACGGGAGATTTTGCCCTGACCGCCTCGAGCGCCTCAATATTGTTGGGCGGTACGGGCTCTTCGAGGAACATAGGCTTAAACTGCTCTATTTCCTTAGCGATCTTGATACCCGTCGGAACGTCAAATCTTCCGTGAGCTTCGATCAAAAGGTCAACGTCATTTCCTACCGCATCTCGCACTGCGCTGATACAGCGGAGCGCCTTATCAAGCTCTTTATTGGAAATTTGTAAATAATTCTTTCCAAACGGGTCCCACTTCATAGCGGTAACACCACGTTTTACCGCTTCACTCGCCTTTGCTCCAAACTCCTCCGGCTCTTTAGCGCCCGCGAACCAACCGTTGACGTAAATGCGGCAATCCTCGTTTACCTTACCTCCGAGAAGCTGATAAACGGGAACACCGAGAGATTTTCCGAGGATATCCCAAAGCGCCATCTCAACCGCAGATAGCGCAGACATAAGAACAGCGCCTCCGCGCCAATAGGCATCTCTGTAAATATCGTGGTAATGCTTCTCTATCTGCCTCGGGTCCTTACCTATAAGATAGCTCTTTATATGCTCGACCGCGCCGACAAGAGCTTTTTCCTTATATTCGAGCGTTCCCTCTCCAACACCGTCGATTCCCTCGTCGGTATATACCTTTACAAATACCCAATTCGTGCGGAAGCAATCCACAACAAAGGTTTTTACGTCCGTAATCCTCATAACTATCTCCTCACTTGACATCATTTTTATTTTATTGTATAATATTTCTTAACCGATAAATATAGATTTTTCACCGATTTTATTAGATTTCTTATCATAGTGAGGTTTTATGAAAAGCATTACACTACCGGATATAGTTACCGCAGGTATTTACAACGCGAGGCAGGGTTATAAAAACAGAATAATTTCACCAAACAGAAAAACCACGATGTTTGAAATCGAGCTTCCTGTTATGGACGGTGGAATATCTTATATAAACGATACGTCGCGTCCGATCTCAAAAGATACGGTTATTTGCGCCAAGCCAGGTCAGATTCGTCACACTAAGCTGCCCTTCAAATGCTATTTCGTTCATATTATAGTAAAAGAAGGACTACTTTTCGACATACTCTCTTCATTACCCGATTTTATCGAGCTGTCCGACAGAGAGGAGATTATGAAAACGTTCGCCGCCCTGTGCGAGAGCTTTAACAGCGGAACGTCAAAGGAAGACGTTCTCTCGCAAAGTCTGCTCCTCGGGCTGATATACGAGCTTGACAAGAATGCCACCGCAACCAAGAAAGCGTATCGCCCCAAATCGAGCAACCAAAGTGTTATCGAAGAAACCATTCAATATATAAAAGACAATATTTCGGGCGAATTAACCTTAAAATTATTATCCGAGCGAGTGAACTTCAGTAAAGTCTATTTTCACAAGCTCTTTCGCGCATCTTGCGGAAAAAACCTGCGTGAATACATAGAGGAACAAAGAATAAAAGCAGCAATCGAGCTATTGACTTCCACGGACAAAACGCTGACGCAAATAGCGTACGAATGCGGCTTTTCCTCGCAGTCGTATTTCAGCTACGCATTCAAAAGGCGGATGGGAAAAACGCCCCGTGAATATGCAAAGGATATTTTCAAGGATTATGAAAAGAATTCAAGCGCTCTGAAAATGATGAATTTGCCGACAGGATCAAAATAGAGCTCGTCGGCAAGGATGGCAGAATAACGGTGGTGGAATAATAAACAAGGCAGAGACATTGTTAAACACAGTGTCCCTGCCTAATTTTGTTCAGTTTGATGCGATGAACGCAGCAACTGTCAATTGTAGTGAACCTTACCGCAATGCGGGCAAACGGGAGCTCCGTCTGCGGTTATCTCGGTTATATTTCTGAAATGTAATTGCGCTTCGGCGCACCTGTCGTGCAGGAATTTGCTTTTCTCCTCGTATGCTCGGGAGCTCTCAAGCGAGGATCTGTGCTTGAGTATTTCCGACACGAGGTAGGGCTTACCCGTTACCTCACAGCTTCTTGCCGAAACCTTGCCGCGGCACGCCTCGCAGATATAGCCGTTCTCGGTCTTTTCGGTCTTGCCGCCGCAATAGGGACACATTTTCTGCGCTCGGTCCGTAATGATCATTCCGCGCAGTATCATCTGCTGCACTCTGCGGAAAGAATCTATATCGTATATGGAGAGGTACAACGTATCACGCACGCCGTAGGAGCTTGAGGTTGCGAATAGATATTCGTTTGCCGAAAGGCAACTTTTAAGTCCGTCTATCGCGGCTTCTGTCAGATCGGATCTATCAGATATAAAAACGCATACCGTGTAATCGGATTCCTTATGAAAATCGAAGAGTAACGCGCGAGTACCGTTCACCTCCGTCCCTCGCAGAGTGAGAGACCACCCCGAGAAAGAGAACCGTTCGTTAAGTTTCTCGAAGTTGATCGCGCCGCTCTCGGCAAAGGTGAAGTTAAAATGCAAAATTGAGAACAGGGACAAGAGAGTGCAATACGCGGCATATCCCTTGCCCGATTCCTGTATACCCGTGTTCAATTCCTTCGCGGTATCGAGGTCGGAATCAAAGAATTTCAAAAGCTCATAGATTGCGCGATAATCCTTATGAGATCTGAAGATATTCGTTTTCTTTAAGGTCAGATTTTTCGCGCGCCCACGGCACTTTGCGTAAACTGATGAGGAGAGCTTTGAGCGTAAGGTTTGTTCTATCAGAAGCAGCTTTCGTACGCAAGAATTATAGGAGTTGATCTTCTGATTATCTGCGCCGGAATATCCTTTCCTCAACTTTCCTATCGCGAGAAAGTACGAGCTGTGCTGCGTGCTGTCAAGCAAATTGAAGTTCAGCTCCCGGAAGCCGTAAAGGATATCCTTAAGCAGCACCGACGTCTTTTTGACGAAAGCAAGAACGGTATCAACAGCTTTCGCGAACATTATATTTTCGTATATAGTATAAGTTTCAGCCTTATCGATGGTCATAAGCTTTTCGGGCTTAAGACCGCCACCCCTTGTTCTCGTCCATAGCTCACTATGTAGGGTGGCGTGCGAGATTGTGTAGTTATTTATGACTCGGACAGACTCGGTCGGCATGACCTCGTATACGTCCTTCAGGTGAACTATCGGCTTTGAGAAAATGCGCTTCATTGCGCCGAGGGTCGAAATGATCTTATCAAGCTTTCTCTCAATTTTGTTAAATCCCTCGTGCGTCGGCACGTTAAAGAGCTTGAATTCCTCAACGAAGGAGCTGTCAAGCTTCTTTTGTGACAGAGTTTTATATCGAGAGGTAAAGCGCAAGAACTCGCCGTATTCACTCTCGGCAACAACGCCGGGATCAATAGCAGCCATCTCAGCTCTCCTTTATGTTGCGGATAAATTCACTGCAGCGCATAAGCTTAAGTTTCGCAAAGTTATCCGCAAGACTTTCTTGATCATCAAGGCTCTTTAATTCGAGCTTTCTGACAACTTTACTTAACAAAATGACCTCAAGAGCATCACGAATGACAATTTCATTAACAGCGAAGCAAGAAGCATAGATCTTAACGAAGCTTTCAATCTGAGATGCTATACGGTTACCGAATGAGATATTGTACGGCTCAAGAAGCTTCTCCACCTCAGCTATCACAGGGTAGTTATCAAGGCAGAAATCAACGCGACTCTTGGCTTCGTCAAACATATTCTGAAGCGCAGAAACGGGCAGATATTTTGCGTCTTTCGGCTCACCGAAATTGCGAGCGCTGACAGCCCTCTTATCAAAATTCATAGTGTGCGCGCGGTCGTAGACCTTATCACTTATATCATAGGTGCTCTCGTCACGGTTTGCTGTTCCGATAAACCACACGTTGTTAGGTATTTTCAGAGTAAATCCGTCGGTAAGACCCGCGTACTCGTATTCCCTCTCTAAGTCCCTTCTGTAAAGCGGAACGTTAAGGAGCTTTATCTCGCGGCGATCGGGCTCATTTTCCATAATTGAAAGGAAATCGGAGAAGTAATACTCTATTCGGCTGAGGTTCATCTCGTCAAGAACAATGAAGGTGAGGACATCTGGATTAAGCTTAGCGCGGTAAAGCGATTGCGTAAACTTCTTAGGGGTATAAGTCCGGCTGAACTCGTTGTAATAACCGAGGAGCTCATTTTTATCTCTCCACGAGGACTCGACCTCAACTATATCGCAAACAGACATCAATGCCTCAGCAACTATCTTGGGAAGGCTGGTCTTTCCCGTACCGCTCATACCCTGAAGAATAGTCAGCTTCGTCGTTCCGAGTCCTGCAAGGAACGTCGCTATATTCTCTTGAGTATAGAATAAATGCAAGCGCGAATCTCTCGCATACTGCACGATAAAATCAACGAGCTTCGGGAGCGAAGGATCGGCAAACAGACTTTTCCTCTTCTCCTCGAGAAGCTCTTGGTATTCTCCGCGCTTTCTGTCAATTGACGTAAACGCAGGGCATGGATCAAAGTTTTCGGGGAGATAAGAAGACGATACATCTGATGCTTCGGGCGTGAAACCTGCGGACTCACTTACGCTTTCTCTGCCAAAAATACCCGTAGAGCTCTGTGCAAAAGAAGTGTCCTCTTTTTCTATTTTCTGTTCTATAGCAAGAGCCTTTGTATACGGCTGACGAATGAACACCAGCGAAACAATAACAACAGAAGCAATAAAATAGTAGAGCGATACGCTCGTTACCGTCCAATCTATGACGTTATTTGATGCGTGGATGTAATCCTTTATTATGCTGATAATAATGCCCTCATTGAGGTCCTGCACCATTTCGTAATACTTACCGAAAAGTCCGACGGCAAGCGTTACCGCACTCGATGCGAGAATAGTTACAAGCGATATTTTCCCAAACAGCTTTGAATTGCTGAAGAACGACACGAGCGAGAGTATAAAACAAGCCCCCAAGATGACCAGTAAAGAAAAGATCATAAAAGCCAGAAGCTGACGTCCCATATCCTCAACCTTGCCAACTTCCTGCAAGAGCTTGATACCCGTGATAGATATTTCATCTATTGACGCATATTTACTATCAAATGTCACCGTTATTATGTTAGAGAGAAGTGAGACCGCACCGAGAACAGCGCTGACAAGGCAATATGCAAGCATTTCAATGCGAACGTAACGCAGCTTTCTGCGAAGAGTCTTTCTTTCCTCAAGCCTCTTTTCCCCGAGTGCCTTTTTATCCTTGGCATCGGCGGAAGAAAGCTGAACGATACCGACAAAGATCGAGTAAAGCACGCATACCGCAATAATAAGTATCAGCGGTGCGGAGCTCACGTCAGCTTTTGTAAGTCCGCCCAACATTACGTTTATTGGCGAAATGAGCGCTGAAAACAAGGCGAAGAGCGCAACAAAGACAGAATCGATCACAATAGCACAGCGCACGTTTTTAGAAAGCTTCTCCTCGTTTTTCAAGGAGAACAGGGCGCTGATTATAAATTTCAAATTAAGCAATGAAACTATCAGAATCAGAACGAATGCGACAGTTTGCAAAAAATCCGCTCCCTCATCATTATGAACCGAGCCAAAAGCTGCGGCAGCAGTTACTTTGTACTCAACACCGTTTTCAATAATGACACATAGCGGTGCAAAAAAGGTAAGAAAAACAGAAATCAAAGATAATATTGCAAACGCAAAATAAACTATTTTTCTTACGCTGAAAAGCTCGTCCGTACCTAGCTTTTTAGCCACGCCGGAAAAGCCTTTAAGCTTATCGGAAAACTTCATACCTGACCTCCAAATGAAATGTTTTTCTTTCATTGTATCACCAAACACATTAAAAATCAAGTCTTGCGCGCGTAATTTAAAAATCTCCCCTTGAAATTATTCAAATCCTGAACGGCAAGAATTAACTTTCATTCTCTTTTATGATAAAAAGTACGCATTACTTTCGTACACGTAAATTTCCACTTTTGATTGTCGTTATAAAAAAGCAATTTCGCGCCCCGAGAGAGAAAACGACAGTAGAATAAAAACACTGCAAAACGAAGAAAAACGCATGTTTTCAACCTTAATGTTTTTCGAAATGACAAAAAAATACAACCGAGGTGCTGCGTAATACAGCACCTCGGTGTTTTTATGCGGTTAGCCCTAAATGAGGCGTTTTTGTATGAATGCTTAACCCTAAGACTTTGAAAAAACTTATTTATCGAAATACTCTTCCTTTTTTCTTCTTTCGATAAGCTCCTTATAAGGGATAGATACGACAAGGCCGACGAGCACGATGCCGAACCATACGAGGATGAGGTTGCCCCAGCCGATTGAGGTTGCCGCGTTTGCGAAAACGACGTTGGCAACAGCCGCCGCCATATAGCTGACGAAGTCAAGGAAGCCCGTTGCGGTGGATACTCTTCCCGTATCGCGAAGGCTCGGGCAGTAAACACTCCAGAGGATTGCCGCCGCGCCGTTCGATGCCATAATTGCAAGGACGATAAAGACAATATTCAGCATGGGCGCCGATACAAGGTAAGTCAGCATGAAGGATATCGCAGAAACGATAAACATTACCGTGATAGTGAAGTCGCGGCGCCTGCCGAACGCCTCGTATATTACGATTGCTATAATACTCATCATTGAGATGATAAAGGTTGCGCCCGTGTAGATACCCGCAGACTTCTCCGTTGAAAATCCGAGGTACTGATTTATGTACGTCGCGAGCCAGAAGATGACCGAGGTACGTATGATACCCGTTATTATCGAGATAATGGAAAACCTTACGATAGCGTGCTCAAAGAGCGCCTTAATGCTTCCCGTTTCCTTAGCCTTATCCTCGTACTGACCGTACTTGACGATGCCGCGACGCTCAAAGAGCGTGAAGAACACAAAGGACACCGCGCCCATGATCACAAGCACCGAGCTCGATACGGTGAACACCGCCTGCCAAGCAAGAAACGTTGCGAGAAGACCGGCAGTAGGAGTTGCGAAGAAGGATGCGAAGGTATAGCCGAAGCTGCACCTGACCGCGTATATCTGCTCGGTATTTTCCGAGACTATCTTCGTCATCGGGGCGTATATCATAGCGAGCGAGAAGCCCGTCACGCCGTAGACCGCCGTTGCCGCCGCAGCAGAAACCGTAAGATATGGGAATATGAAGTTCGTAATACCCGCGAGAATAAGACCGCCCGCGATCATATATTTTGCCTTTATCCTGTCACCCATAAAGCCGTTTATAAGCTGACCTATCGCGTACGCCGCGAAGTATACCGACGACATACTTCCGATCTCTATCTCGGTGAATGCTCCCGTCTCCAGTATCTTCGGGGTTACAGCGCCGAGAATATTCCTCGCGATGTATACAGCAAAATAGGATATCGAGCATAATCCGCCTAGCATAAAGGCCTCTTTAGCCTTCTGACTTAATTTCATTTTAATGACCTTCTTCCAAAATTAATCAACGGAACAATTATAGCACAGAAGTTTTCTAAAAGCAATAAGAAAAATAAAATAATACAATCAAAAAATGAACATAGTGACTCAGAGCGAAAAACTTCATTCCCCGTTATCTACCGTAAGAACTACCTTACCCACGTTCTTACCGTTATAGAGTATATCGTGAGCGGCTTCGGCTTCGGTGATGGGTAATACCGCGTGGATCGTGGGCTTTACCAGACCCGCCTCGATCTTCGGGTAAACGTCGCGCACGATGCCCGCAAGTATCTCCGCCTTGACCTCGGGCGATCTTGAGCGGAGTGTGCTGCCGATAATTCTTACGTTGCGCACGTAGATATTCTTGAGGTCTATCTCGGTCTTAGTACCCGCGAGAGCCGCTATCATTATCCAGCGCGCGCCGTGGGAGAGGTAGTGGATGCACTTACCCATTATCTCACCGCCGAGGCAATCGATCGCAACGTCAACGGGATGCCCTGCCTCAAGCTCGCAGCGTAGCACCTCGGAGATATCCTCTTTGGTGGTAACAACTACCCTATCCGCGCCAAGATGACTAATATTGTTTGCAATTTCGGTGCTTAACACTGTTGTAATAACTCTTATACCGAACGCCTTTGCCATCGGAATAATAACGCTCGCAAGTCCGGATGCGCCCGCATTCATAAGGAGAGTATTGCCCTCTTTGATCTTTCCCTCGATAAAAAGATTGAGGTACGCCGTGGCAAAAGCCTCGGGAATAGCCGCCGCCTCTATCATAGTGCATTTTTTCGGCACGGGCATGCACATATCGTATTTTACGTTAACGTACTCTGCATAACCGCCGCCACCGAGGAGCGCGCAGACCTTATCGCCTACTTTATATGCGGATTTTTCCTTTGCGCCGTCTCCCATAGCGATAATCTCTCCCGAAACCTCAAGTCCCATCCATTCGGGAGAGCCTGCGGGAGGCGGATAATCTCCCTCTCTTTGCATAAGGTCAGCGCGGTTGAGAGCCGCCGCCTCAATTTTTATAAGACAATCGTCATAACCGCACACGGGGTTGGGTACGTCATCCCACCTGAGGCTTTTATCTTCATTAACAAGTATAGCTTTCATATATATTATCTCTCCTTTTTATTACTATTTACAGCATTCGGTGACAGTCCTGAAGAGCATCAGCTCGTAATCGTAGGTATACGGATTCTCGCACTCGCCGCGCACCATTCTCGCAAAGGAGCGGAGCATCGTATTATATCTATCGTGATCCGCAGAGCGGTGATGCTCGCCGACGTCGTTCCAATCGTTGCTCTTGCACTCTGTATACTCGGTATACTGCAAAGGATAATTTATGCTTATCTCAAGAGGTCTTACCTCGAACTTACCGCGAGTACCCGTTACTACGAGCTGACGGCGCATAAATCCGCCCATCTCCGCCTGAGTTGTTTTAACAAACGACACGCCCCTATCGTACTCAAGGAGCGCAAAGGAATTATCCTTCGCATCGGTACCGTGAACACCGCTCGATTTATTGAAGGGTAAAATCCTCTTCGGCTCGCCCTGCAAGAGAAGCACAAGGTCGATAAGGTGGCATCCAAGGTAGAACATCATACCGCCGGGGAAGCTCTTGAGCCACCTCGTATGTTCCGCGCCGCGCCATCCGCTCATCTGCGCCTCAACGCTTATAACGTCGCCTATCTCACCCGCTCTGACTCTCTTTATTATATCACTTATCACGGGATTGTAGCGGTACATATAACCCGTGTGAAATACCGTGCCGTTTTTCTTAACTATCGAGATAAGGCGTTCGAAATCGGATAGGGATACGCCACCCGGCTTCTCCATATGGATATGCTTCCCCGCCTCTGCCGCCATAATGGCGTACTTCGTTAAGTATATCTCCTCGGTCTCGATAGTTACAGCCTCAATGGTTTTATCCGCGAGTATCTGTTCGAGAGTGAGCTCGGGGTAGCCCTCAAACCTTCTCATATTGCTCGGAAACTTTTCCCTCTCCCTCTCGGGCAGGTGGTAGCCAACCACCTCAAATATATCCGAGTTTTCAGCTATGGTTTTGAATATCTCGTTGCCGTGACTGTATCTGCTCGTGCCAATCTGCGCTATTCTTATTTTTCTCATTTTAATCTTCCCCCACGCTTCACTCCGATGCAAGGCGGTTCCAATCAAACTGAACGGCAATCGGGTAATTTTTATCAAAGATAAGTCTTGTATAAATATCAGAGCACTCCTCGGGTGAATGCGTCTCACCGACGATATCGGTGAGGGTGAGTCTTTTGCCCGAGCAGAGCTTCAGAACAGCCCTTATATCGTCCCTATGCGTAAACCAGCCGGGGTGCGACTCGTGCTCGGGTCGCGCTATCGTATGCGCTCCGATAACGGTGATACCCGGTGCGTGTATCTTCTTATAATAATCAACGGTGAAGTCGGAATTTCTCGTGCAGCCGAGGAGCGCAACTCTGCCGAACTTCGCCATGCAATCAAGCGCTTGGTTGAAGCCCGCGCCAACGCCCGTGACCTCGATACATACGTTGACACCCCCACCCGTTAACGATTTTACTCTTTCGGCAAAGCCGTCCTCATATGGGTCAAGGGCAAAGTCAGCGCCCGAGGCGAGCGCTATTTTTCTGCGCTCCGTGTTCGGATCGACCGCAATTATCGGTACTGCGCCCGAGGCGCGAAGGAGCTTTACCGCTATCATACCAAGAACGCCGAGTCCCATAACGAGCGCGCTCTCTCCCATCTCGAGTCTGGTCTTTCTTATAGCCGCCATCGGGAAGCTCGCAATAAAGGAGAGCGCTCCCGTTTCAAATGACACGTCGGGGTCCTCTATCTTAACGACCTTATCCTCGCTGACAAGGTTATAGCTTCTGTGAAGTCCCCAGAAAACGACGACTCTATCCCCGGGCGCAACGCTCGTAACGCCATCGCCGACGGCAACTACCACGCCCGCGCTGTTATACCCCGAGGCTCTCGGGAACTTAACACCCGAGGGACCCGTTGCGCTGACGTTTGGGTCACCCGTTATATTCGCACGCTCCGTGCCGGAGCTTATCGTGCTGACCTCGGTCTTGACGAGAACTGTCCCCGGCTTCACGCAGGGGATATCAACCTCGAGAAGCTCCGCGCGGTTTATCTCTGTAAAAACTATCTGCTTTGCTTTCATTTTTTCTCTCCTTTGTCTATCGGATAGTAATTCAAATCCAAAACGATCCTTTACTATTTTTATTCTACCACATTGACAAGAGTAAAAAAACGTGATATTCTATAATAAATCGGGTAAAATACTACATAAATTGAGGATTTTTTTATGATTAATGATACAATTTTCTCCAACAGCTTCGTATTTCGCACGTTTGAGTTCGCAAAGCACAGGAAAAATGACAATATGAGCGGCGCAAAATGCCACTATTTTGCCATGATGCTCGAGGGCACGGCAAGGCTCGTTTCGGATGACGGAACGCTTGAGATAGAAACGGGCGACGTTTTCTATATACCGCTAGGCAAGAAGTATACGTCCTATTGGTACGAATCCCCCGCGATACGCTTTATCTCGCTCGGCTTCGGCTTTCTGCCCGCGTTTTCGGGCGAGAGCTTCGATATGCAGAAGGTAGAGTGCAAAGAGGAAGAAAAGCAGCTCTTTTACAGAATAATGGCAGAGGAGCAGATGAGCGCAAAAAAGGTCGGTGAATTTTACACGCTCGTAGGTCTTTTGCTCCCCCGTATGCGAGAGAGCGACAAGCAGCAGTCCTCTTCTCAGCTCGTCAGACGCGCAAGGTCAGTGCTTCTCGCAGAGCCTCGTATCTCAAACGCAGAGCTTGCCAGGCGGTGCACCGTCAGCGAGTCGGCTCTCTACCTCGCCTTCAAGAGGTACTCCGACGTCAGTATCAACACCTATCGCACGGGCGTTTTGATGGACTCAGCCAAGGAGCAGCTCATCTCCACAGATATCCCCATCGAAGCGCTTTCGGAGCGGCTCGGCTTCTCCTCTCCCTCTTATTTCAGAAAGCAGTTCAACAGCCACTTCGGTATATCCCCTCGCGAGATGCGAAAGCAATATAAATTCTGACGGGGATAACGCAATTATTAACTATTATTAAATCTCTTCGACAAATATTTACAATAAATGGATTATAGTGTACTATGTATTAGTATTAAATCTTTAAAAGAGGTATTTATGAAGGAATTTTTCGGATACGGTGGCTATATGCGTGAACCCGAGGGATATATGTCCTGGCAGCACCTTGTTTTCGTAACTTCGCTTATGATCATAATGGTCGGTCTTGCCGTATGGCTTGGCAGAAGGTACAGGCACTCGGATGATACGCAAAAAAACAAGATACTTATAATCTCGGCAATACTCATCGACTCGTTTGAGCTTTTGAAGATAATCATCTTTATTACCAGATCCGACGAGCCCTCAACCGCATGGCACAATTTACTTCCTCTATTCCTTTGCAGTATTCAGCTTATTACGATACCGCTTGCGGCATTCGCAAAGGGCAGACTCAAGGAAGCGGCGCTTGACTTCGTATTTATATTCGGAATCCTCGGCGCTGTTGCCGGCACGTACGGCGCAGGTCAGAATTATAACGCGTACCCCGTTCTATCCATGGATAACGTAGTTTCGGGAATCACTCACTCGATCTCCGGCTTCGCTTCTCTCTATATCGCGATCTCGGGTATGGCAAGCATGAAAAAGAAACACATTTCTATCCTTTTCGGAATTCTCTTCGGTTTCTGCGTTGCCGCTCTCACCGCAAACCTCGCTCTTGGTACAAACTATATGTTCCTGATGCGCGGTGACGGAACTCCCTATGATATCTTCTATAACCTCGTCGGCGGTAACGCGGTCATCTATCCTATCATAGTCATGCTCCTATTCATCATCTACATAACCGCATTCGTATTTGTCTATAATTACTTTGCAAATAAGGGTAACGGAGCAAACGAAAAAGAAAACGAAAAAGAAAACGAAACGGCAACAGTTTAATAATAAAAAGGCGAGATATGTTATCTTTTGTTTGCATATTTCGCCTTTTTATTTAATTTTGAGAGGTGTAAGCCCTCTCTTTTTTATACTCACGCGCAGACGTTCCCACAAGCGCCTTGAACCGACGTGAAAAATAAGGATAATCGGAATAACCGCACCTCTCCGCAATTAGAGAGAGCGGAAGCGAATTGCCGTATATCTCAATCAGCGCCATCGCACGACGTATACGCAAGTCGGTAAGAAAATCAACGGGAGTCTTACCCGTTATGCGTCGAAACTCCGCACGGATATAGTCTTCCGCATAGCCCGACTCGGCAAGGAGCGTGTTAAGCGCGAGCTCGGAATCGCAAAACCTCTCGCCTATCGTTTCTGCAATTTTACGCGCCGCGAGCGTCACGGCGTTATCCGTGCTGACTTTTTGCATGATAGAGGATACGTAAGCTTCTACGAGGCTTGAAAGATACGCCGCGTTACCGAATCTGTTTTTATATATGATTTTCGCAATTGCCGTACTGTCACCGTTATCAATAAGCGCGGTTACCTTATCAAGGGATACCAGCCCCGAAAAATCTCCGCCAATCGAGATGTTTTTAAATCCGTCGCGAGAAACAGAACCGTGCTCGACCGCGGGCGGAACTATTATGACCGTACCGGGTGAAAACGGATATCGCGCTCCCTCGGCAAGCAGATACCCCTCGCCCTCGGTATAAAGCATTATCTCAAAGACGGTATGCTTATGCTGAGGGTATTTTATTACCCCCTCGTCGGTCTGACTTATCGAATATTTCATTTTTAATCTCCTTTTTTCGTATTTTAGCATAAATCTATCTTTTGTGCAAGTATTTTCCCGAAAAATCCTACCCGTTGATATTTTTTTATGATAAAATAAAATGGTATTAGTTTAAATACGAGCTTTGACGCAATCATTTTCTCAAAGCATTTAAAAATAGAAAAGAGCGCTTTTTTCGTATAACCGCATCGGCGCTCCACGAAAGAGGACTAAAGAATGAAAAAATTTGAAACGTTAAAAAGAGGTATGGGCATCGGCGGATGGCTCACAAATTACAAAAGATTTAACGTACTCCCGAAGGAACGCAGACTTGATATAACCATAGGTGACCTCGAGCATTTTGACACTTATATAACCCGCTCCGACGTTGAGTATATCGCCTCCCTCGGAATGGACCATATAAGGCTCGGCTTCGATCAGATAGTCATCGAGGAGTCGCCATACGTATACCGCGAGAGAATAATCGAGATACTTAAGGACTTCGTCGGCTGGTGCGACGAGTTCGGGCTCACCGTTATCCTCAATATGCATAAGGCGCTTGGTAACTACTGCGATATTCTCGAGGAAAAAGGGCTTCTTCACTCCCCCGACCTGCAGGACAGATTCATTGCCGTTTGGCTGAAGCTCGACGAGGTATTCACGGGCAGAGATGATATCATATTCGAGCTGCTGAACGAGGTCGTAAACTCCACGGCAGAGGAATGGAACGCGCTCGCAAGACGTGCCGTTGCCGCTATCCGCGAGAAGAATACCGAGCGCCCCATAATCCTCGGCACTATCGAGTGGAACAGACCTATGGGTCTTTCCGACCTTGAGGTATTCGACGATGAAAATATTATCTACACCTTCCATTGCTACGCGCCCGACGAATTCACGCATCAGCGCGGTGTTCTGCAGGCGGCGCCGCTCTACTATAACAGAAAAATGCAGTGGCCGTCGGATGACGTTGAGCGCTACCGCGATTTCCACCGCGTGGTATTCGGCGTTGAGGACGCGTACCCGGGTGTTAGCCGTATGGACGTAGAATTTTTGCGCGACTATTGCAAGGGAGCGCTCGAGTTCAAGAAAAGACACCCAGATAAGCTCCTCTGGTGCGGTGAGTTCGGTACTATCCGCCACGCGGATATAAAATCCCGCGAGAATTGGATGCGCGATATGATAACGATACTCAAAGAGTGGGATATCCCCTACTGCGTATGGAATTACCTCAGCACGCCGAACGACGGCAACCGTTTCAGCCTCGTTGATGACGATACAAGACGCATCCTCTCACCGGAGCTTGAGAGAGTTATCAAGGGAGAATTTTAAAGAATGGATGCAATATCTCTACTTCTCCTGATATCGAGCATACTGCTCTCCTCAGGGAGAAATCTTCTCTCGAAGAACATCTCGGATAATGCCTTTGGCAAAAGAGGCTTCTTCCTATGCCAGGCGCTGATATTCGGCGCGGGCAGTATTGTCCTTCTGCCTATGGCGGCGAGAGGTCTCTTTTCCGCCTCGGGCATAAGCCTTCTTCTTGCCTTTATCTACTCCGTGCTCCTTATCCTCGCGCAGTGGTTTTACACCATGGCGCTCTCTCGAGGTAAGGTCGGAATCTCGGCAACTGTTTACTCACTCGGCTTCGTTTTACCGACTCTTTCCGGCGTATTCTTCTTCGACGAGAGTATTGGAATAATTAATGCGCTCGGTATCGCCGCTGTTTTCCCAACTATCATAATTTCAGGCCTTAAGCCTAAGAAAATGGTAGAAAACAAAGATAATGGTACATATAATATACCATTAATTACCGCAATGCTCGCATCGGGCGGACTCGGCATCGTGCAGAAGGTACAGCAGCATTCGGAGGCGGCTTCGGAAAGGGACGTCTTTCTCTTCGTTGCCTTTTGCCTCTCCTCTCTGATCTCCCTCGCGGCATACTTCGCAGCGTCGAAGAGTGATACTCCTTTAGCGCCAAGGAAGGGAGCATTTGCCGCCCTTGTCGGTGTTTGCTTTGCGCTATGCAATATCCTCAATACCACACTTGCGGGCAGACTTCCCTCGGCGGTATTCTTCCCTCTGCTGAACGTCGGCTCGATACTCTTCTCCCTGGTGCTGGGCATCATCATATACCACGAAAGAATAACGAAATGCGACGCTGCGATACTTTCGCTCGCAACTTTGGCGATAGTTTTAATTAATTTATAAATCCGATAAAAAAAGAGAGTAAGCATACAAGAGGTAAAAATCTTGTACGTTTGCTCTCTTTTTGATATATTCCGTCCACGCTTCGGTATCATCACCGAGAAGCAACTTCACGGCGAGGCAACTTCACTGCGTGCATACGCGACGCAACTTCACCGCGCCGCGTGTTTCATCAGCCCTTTTGGGCTGTATATCATTCCGATTCTCAATCGGGTATATACTCCTTTGCGAGCACGCAATTGCATTGCGGCACTGCGTGCTTTGCTCCGTCAAAACGGAGCGCTCGCGGAGCAATCTGCGCTCACTCGCTCACAAGAGTTTCTTGCAGCCTCGTTTCGCTTGATTATCAAAGCGAGTCGTCGGTTACTATCGCGCCGCTATCGCTCTGCTCCTCGCGGAAGTCTTTATCCGCCATTTTGGTATACTTCTTGATGACCTCGATCTCCTTTGGGTCGTAGGGGAATCTGCCGCCGAAGCGGTAGAGGTCGTGGCACCACTTTGTGAAGTCGATATGCTTTACGGCATCGTAGCCGTCGCGCTCGTACTTCTGCCAGGTTGCCTGCGAATACTCGTAGGTCTGATACTTACCCTGAACGAGTCCCCACTGATAGCATCCTATTTTTTCAAGGAAGTAGAGCGGGAAGATCTCCTCGAGCTTCTGATAGAAGCGGTGGAGCCACTCGGTGTTTATCGCGGGTCTGTCGAGCTTCTTGAGCTGGTGGATAAGTCTGATATTATCATCGTAGCTCGTGTAGCTATGGAAGGATATGATATCCGACTCCTCGAGCGAATACTGCTCGATCTCGGTGGTAGCGCGGCAGTTTTTCATTCCGCGCCATACGTCAGCCGTAAGCGGCTGAATAGGGTCTATCTCTCTGCCTATTTCGAAGAACTTCTTAAGGTGAGGGAGGCTCTTCGTCGCTCTGCCGTTACCCGGCTCGTTCATAAGGTTCCATACGATAACGCGCTCATCATCCTTATACTTGGTAATGATCTCACGCACCATCTCGTAGTAGCGCGGAACGACCTCGGGATCGTCGAGGAGATTATATCTCGTATCCGTGCCGTGGGCGTACCAGGTCTTATACTCCTTGCCACCGTGGAATCCCCACTCCCAGAACTGCTCGCCGAACACGGCAGGCTTGAATTCGGGCGTTCTAACCGAGCACTCGTTCGAGAGAACTATCATTGAGGAAATTCCGTATTTCCAGGCAAGCGCAAGATAGCGGTCGAGTCTATCCATAAAGCCGTCGTGCTGCCTGTCCCATACCTCAAACTCGATGATTATACGTATTGAATTGTAGCCTATCTTCTGCATAAGCGCGAACTCGCGCTCGGCGGTTACGAGCTTCTCCTCAAAGCCGTATTCCTGCCACTGATCTATTCTGTTTGCGCAGTCGCTACCCATATAGTTGCAGCCTCTGATCCAGGGCCTCGAGTTATACCACTCCCAAGCCTTTTCCTTTGACCAACGTTCACTTCTTGCCATAACCTGTAATCCTTTCGCCAAATTTCTTTTTTCTTTAGTATACATTATTTCGCTTGACTTTGCACGACAGTTATTGTATAATGAATAGACAAAATCTGTCTTTTTTTGGAGGCGCACATGAGAATACAGACCGATAACTTCGGCAGTGCCGATCATTTCCGCACAAGACTTCACACGGATAGCTACAATTACGAGCTTCACCTGCATCAATTCGCGGAAGTTATGCTCGTTCTCGACGGCGAGATAGAGGTAACCGTGGGAGATAAGACCGAAGTAGCGCGGGGCGGTCAATTCATTTTTATCTTCCCCTTCCGCCCGCACGCATATAAAACGAGGACTCACTCGACCACCTTCTGCGCGGTATTCTCCGAGTCGCTTCTGCCCGATTTCTTCGCCAAATGCTCGGGAAAGGTCGGGGAGCGTGCCACTTTTGACGCATCTCGCGCGCATTTTGAGCTATGGCAACGCGCGCTTATCGAAGAAATAGAAAAAGACAAAAGCTTCACCCCGAGCCCCTTCGAGGTCAAGTCCGCACTATACGCTATGGTAGCCGATTTTGAAAGACAGATTCTGCTCTCCCCCGCCGAGCGCAGCCTTGAGCGCAGCGATATGATAATAAGCTATCTTACAGAGCACTCTGCGAGCCCGATATCCCTCTCGGATATGGCAAAGGCTCTCGGCTACGCCGAAAACTATCTCTCGCACAAGATAACTTCGTTTTTCGGTATGAACTTCCCAACACTGCTTGCCTGCTTTCGCATTGAGCACGCAAAGCGTCGCCTACGCGAGAGCCGCGCGACGATACTTGAAATCGCTATGGAATGCGGCTTTGGCAGCGAGCGCTCATTCGACCGCGCCTTTAAAAAAATAACTAACCAAACGCCGAGCGAGTATAGAAAGAATCTGTAAATCCATACGAGAAACACGTCAAAACCGTTTGCAAATCAATGATAATCAAATATCGCAAAACCTTCAAACCAATTGCTCTGAAATTCGCATAACCGCGCAAAAAACACCATATTTGACAACAATAAGTTACAATTCAAAGAATAAGAGCTTCGCACTGATCCAAAACCGGAAGTGCGAAGCTCTTGCTTTTTTATATATCAAAATTTGCCTTTTGTCAAGATTTTTGTTCAGTACTACTGAAAGATTTTACTGTATTTGGTAAAATCGTTCACTAAGAGCCTCTCCTCGCGAGCATTCGCGCCGTGTCATCCTGAGCGAAGGACACAGTCAGTAGTGAGATCCCGATGCGACGCATTGCCCGTGTCATCCTGAGCGAGCGAAGCGGAGTCGAACTGCGAAGCAGTGCGAGGCTTGTTCGCGATGACCTCTATTCGTGCTTTGGTCTAAAGTGAGATCCCGATGCGACAAATCGCCCGTGTCATCCTGAGCGGAGTCGAACTGCGAAGCAGTGCGAGGCTTGTTCGTGATTACCTCTATTCGTGCTTTGGTCTAAAATGAGATCCCGATGCGATGCATCGCCCGTGTCATCCTGAGCGAGCGAAGCGGAGTCGAACTGCGGAGCAGTGCGAGGCTTTGCCGAGCAGGATCTCGGGCGGCACGAACCAAAAGAAAAAACAGTAAAAAGTGAGATCCCGATGCTCCGCATCGCCCTACGGGTTCGGCTTCTGCGGAGATTCGCTTCGCTCTCTGCCGCATCCGCTCAGGATGACAGTGCACCACCTATTCACTTTTCGCTCTTCCCTATTCACTGCTCACTATGCTAGCTTCACTCCGTCCAGGATGACATTGCCACTCAATTTTTCGTACCTTTTTACTTAATGCTAGCTGTTTCCGTCGTCGAAAAGAGGTCGGCTCTCACGAGTCGACCTCTTAAACATCAAAATGTTTTTTAGATTTTTATGTATTTAGGATTAATATTACTCCTCACCAAACCGCGACGTTTCCGTCCGAGTCATAGTGCCAGAAGTTGCCCGCCTCTGTGGGCTCTGTTTCGCTGTAGAAATACTGAGTAGCTGAAGTGAGAACATTCGACATATTGCCCTTTGGCATTTCATTCCACTCTGCCTCTGTGCCGCTATAATAAACAACCTTCAAATCGAAGCAGAATTCAAATGCGAAATTGCCGATAGCGGTTACTTTATCGGATATAACTATGCTTTCCAGTTTATCAATATGACGAAAGGCACGCGCGTAAACTTCATAATCCTTTCCGTTGCAGCTTTCGGGAAGAATTAATTCTTTTACGTTACCCTTGTGTCCGAGAAGATAGCGTGTGTCACCGTCTTCGTAGAAGATAAATCCGTCATCGGTTACGAATTGCTTGGATTCTTCATCAAGAGAAGTATATACGTGAAGAGAATAGCGCCCCAAGTGGCCGGGGTTATCATACAACGAACCCGCAACGATCTTCAGATCAGAAAGATTATATACCTCAACGAGCTTCGAACAGTTTTGAAACGCACTGCCATAAATTAAAGTAACGCTTGCAGGTATTACGATTTTAGTAATGCTTGAGCACGTGTCAAAAGCTTGCTCATAAATAGTAGTAACGCCATCGGGAATTTCAACGTCTACAAGATTATAGCAATACGCGAATACGTCTTCGTTAATAGCAGTTATGCTGTCAGTGAGTACAACACTTACAAGATTATGGCAATTCTCAAAGGCGGATTCGCCAATATAAGTTACAGCGCTCGGCATTTCAACGCTTTCGAGATTATGGTTACTCTCAAAGGCGTGCGCATAAATTTCATAATCCTTTCCGTTGCAGCTTTCGGGAAGAGTTATTTCAGTTTTATCACCGTTGTAGCCGAGGAGATAACGCTCCTCCCCGTTTTCATAGAAAACAAATCCGTCATCGGTTACAAATTGCTTGGATTTCTCGTCGAGAGAAGTATACACGTGAAGAACGAGGTGGTCACCGTCGCCGATGTCGTTCGGAGTTGCGGTGATTTCCAAGCCTGAAAGATTGTATATCTCAACCAAATTTTCACAACCTGCAAATACGCCGCTGCCGATACTTGTTACACTGTCGGGAATTACAGCGTAGGTAAGACTTAAGCAATCGCCGAACGCAGAGTTACCTATCGTTGTTACGCTCTCCGGTATTTCTATGCTATTGAGCATTGTGCATTCTGAAAATGCCAACTTACCGATAGAGGTTACGCTGTTCGGAAATTCTACACTCTTAAGGTTAATACATCCACCGAATGCCAACTCACCTATAGAGGTTACGCCGTTTTTTATCTCTACGTTTTCAAGAGCATAGCAAGCATAGAATGCATATTTACTTATGGAAGATAAACCTCGGGAGATTACAAGGCTCACGAGAGATTTGTTTTCACGGAACGCGCTCTCGCCAACAGATGTTACGTTATCGGGAATTACCAATTCCGTCAAACTGACGCAGGAGGAGAATGCATAGTCACCAATAGAGGTTACACCGCTTCCTATTGCGAGCTCCGAAAGAGCTCTACATCCACAAAAAGCTTCCTCGCCAATAGAAGTAACACTATCAGGGATAGTTATGCTCTTAAGGCTACGGCATCTATAGAACATATGATTGCCAATACCGGTTATTCCTTCGGGTATATTTACGCTTTCGAGGCTCTCGCATTCGTAGAACGCCGAGAAGCCGATGCTTATAATACCTTCCGGAAGAGTTGCCCACTCAAGGCTATTACACCCCATGAATGCGGATTCGCAGATGAATTTTGCATTATCATTTACTTCGCAGGAAGTGATATCTGCCGATTTAGCTTTTACCAATACTAAATAAGGATTGCTATCATTACCAAGATAGCATGCGTTGCTGTACTCGTTGTAAACCAGATTTGCAGACTCGTAGAACGAATAGGTACCGATAGTTGTAATACTGTCGGGGAGAGTTATATTCTTAAGAGCAGAACAGTAAGCAAACGCCAGATCGGAAATTTTTATTACCCCATCGGGAACTGTAACAGACGTCAAAGTATTAGAACCGTAGAACGCACGCATACCGATCTCTTTTACGGGCAAATCATTATAAACAGCAGGAATAACTATATCATTATTCGTGCAGGTGCCTATTCCTGTAACTATGTAATAAGTGCCGTCTTCGCTCAATGCGTAATCAAGGATTTCGACCGCAGGCTCATTGTCATCGGGCTTCTCATTGTCATCGGGCTTCTCGTTGTCGCCGGGATTCTCGTTGTCGCCGGGATTCTCGTTGTCATCGGGATTCTCGTTGTCATCGGGATTCTCGTTGTCGCCGGGATTCTCGTTGTCATCGGGATTCTCGTTGTCATCGGGATTCTCATTGTCATCGGGATTCTCGTTGTCATCGGGCTCTTCAGAACTACCGGGATCATTTGAATTCTGACTATCCATAATCGCTCCAATAATTGCATTCACTCCGCTTTCATCGATCTCTATGCAAGAGCTTAAACCTAAAGTAATCGCGAGCGACAAAAGTAAAACTACAAATAATACTAAAAATTTTTTCATTGCGGTCCCTCTTTCTAATTTAATTATATTGTTATTATACTTTTATAATCTTTTATTATCAGATTCAGATTTCACTCTCCCAAACCACTACATTTCCGTCCGAGTCATAGTGCCAGAAGTTGCCGTCTTCGGTGGGCTCGGTCTCGCTGTAGAAATATATGGTGGCATAGGTGAGCGGATAATTAATTTTTTCATTCCATTCCGCCAATGTGCCACAGTAATATACGCTTGTAAGATTGTCGCAATCATAGAACGCAGAATAGCCAATAGTCTTTACGCTGTCAGGAATTGTTATGTCCGTAAGGTTGTCACAATAATAAAACGCAGAATCGCCAATCGAGGTTACGCTGTCGGGGATTGTTACGCTCGTAAGGCTTCTGCAATAATAAAACGCCCAATTGCCAATAGATGTTACACCATTTCCGATCGTTACGCTCATAAGGCTTTCGCAACAATGGAATGCATGCTCGCCAATCGAAGTTACATTGTCGGGGATCGTTACGCTCGTAAGGCTTCTGCAATAAGAGAACGCACTACTGCCAATTGAGGTCACGCCGTCGGGGATTTTTATACTTGTAAGGCTGTCGCAATAATTGAACCACCCATCACCAATAGAAGTAACGCCATTTCCTAAATTCACATTCGTAAGGCTTCTGCAATCCGAGAACGCAGAGAACCCAATAGATATTACGCTATCGGGAATTGTTATGCTTGTAAGGGCCGTGCAAGACATGAACGCAGAATTGCCAATCGAAGTTACGCTGTCGGGGATTGTCACGCTCGTAAGGCTATCGCAATTAGCTAACGCACCATCGCCAATAGAGGTTACGCCGTTTCCTAAGTTCACGCTCGTAAGACTCGCGCAATACCTAAACGCATCCTCGCCAATAGATGTTACACTGTCGGGGATCGTTACGCTCGTAAGGCTTCTGCAATAAGAGAACGCATCTTCGCCAATCGAAGTAACGCTGTCTGAAATTGTTACGCTCGTAAGAGCGGTGCAACCCGAGAACGCTTGTATGTAAATATTAGCTACGCGGTCGGGGATAATTACACTCGTAAGGCTAGAGCAATCACGGAACGCAAAACTGCCAATAAACCATACTCTGTTGGGGATTGTTATGCTTGTAAGGCTTCTGCAACCATCGAACGCAGAATTGCCAATAACGGTAACGCTGTCGGGGATTGTTATGCTTGTAAGGCTTCTGCAACCATCGAACGCATAATCGCCAATCAAAGTTACGCTGTCTGGAATTGTTATGCTTGTAAGACTTGTGCAACTCGAGAACGCAGATGAGGCAATCTCGGTTACGCTATCGGGGATTGCTATACTCGTAAGGCTGGCACAGCAGCCAAATGCATCTTTGCCAATAGACGTTACACCATCGGGAATCGTTATATTCACAATTTTTGAACAATTTATAAATGCATAATCATCAATAGCTGTTACCGGTTTTCCGTTATACTCTTTCGCGATAATTATATCGATATCTGTACAAGTACCTATACCGGTGCAGGAATACGAAGCCCCGTCGCCATTTAACTTATACTCGAGACCTTCGCTCGGGTTTATATCCCCGTCTGCATTAGGTATTTTATTGATAATATCATCTTCTTTATCACACCCCGAAAGGCTGAGCATAATCGCAAAAGACAATACAATAGTCAAAATCAGAACTATTTTTTTCATTTTGTTTTCCTCTTAATGCTTCGTTATTGTAACTTTAGTCTTTTTTATTCACCAAACCGCGACGTTTCCGTCCGCGTCGTAGTGCCAGAAGTTGCCGTCTTCGGTGGGCTCGGTCTCGCTGTAGAAATATATGGTGGCATTTATGAGAATATCATTATATGAGCCTATGCTAATTCCATCCCAATCAGCAGAGGTGCCATGATAAAATACGCTCGTAAGGCTTGTGCAATCCCAGAACGCAGCACCGCCAATAGAAATTACGCCGTTTCCAATTGTTACGCTCGTAAGACTTCTGCAATTATAAAACGCATAATTGCCAATCGAAGTTACGCTATCGGGAATTGTTATGCTCTTAAGGCTTGTGCAAGCCGAGAACGCATATGAGCCAATCGAAGTAACGCTGTCTGAAATTGTTACGCTCGTAAGAGCGGTGCAACCCTCGAACGCATAGCTACCGATGCTCTCGCAAACGCTGCCGCTAGCGAAGTTGACCGTAGTTATTTTTGCACTGCAGTAAAAATGATAATATTCATCATCAGCAGAAAAGAGATAATCAGGTATTTTCGTTACGTTAGCGCCTATATTCAGCGTGATACCTGCGCCTGCGCCTGCATGGTAGAACGCCCGAGTATCATAGTCAAGATTATCCATCGCAGTAGCATTGAAGTTTATCTCGGTAAGACTGATGCAACCCCAGAACGCATCTTCGCCAATCGAGGTTACGCTGTCGGGAATTGTTATGCTCGTAAGGCTATTGCAATAATAGAACGCATATGAGCCAATCTTGGTTACGCTGTCGGGAATTGTTATATTCGTAAGGCTCGTGCAATCGTAGAACGCATAATCGGCAATAGATGTTACGCTGTCAGGGATTGTTACGTTCACAAGGCTTTCGCAATTATAAAACGCAGAATCGCCAATAGAGGTTACTTTACTTGGGATCGTTATACTCGTAAGGCTTTTGCAATCTACAAACACAGAATCGCCAATCGAAGTTACGCTGTCGGGGATTGTTATGCTTGTAAGACTTGTGCAAGACCCGAACGCATATGAGCCAATCTCGGTTACACTGTCGGGAATTGTTATGCTCGTAAGGCTCGCACAACCGCTGAACGCAGATAAGCCAATAGAGGTTACGGTGTCGGGGATTGTTATGCTTGTAAGTCCGATGCACTCATAGAACGCATAATCGCTAATCGATGTTACGCCGTCTGGGATTGTTACGCTCGTGAGGCCGGTGCAAAACCTGAACGCAGATGAGCCAATCTTGGTTACGCTTTCTGGAATTGTTATACTCGTAAGGCTTGTGCAACCCTTAAACGCAGAATTGCCAATCGAGGTTACGCTATCGGGAATTTTAACGCTCAAAAGTTCCGTACAATTGGCGAAAGCGTAAGCCTCAATAACCGAAACGCTATCCGGAATCTCAACCTTTAAAATATACCCGCAACCACCAAAAGCGCTTCTTCCGATAGAAGTTACGGGCAAGCCGAGATAGGTTGACGGAATAATGATTTCTTTATCTGTGGATAACGCTTTTACACTTTCCAAAGTATATGAGCTTTTATCCTCATTTAACTTAAAAATAAGCTTTCGAGTATCATCGGTCAGAATGCTGTTTTCTTCCTCACACCCCGAAAGGGTAAATATAAGTGCTAGGGACAAGAGCAACGTAATAATTAAAGCGAAAAGCTTTTTCATTGTTTTCTCCTTCACGTATTTTAAAGGTTTAAAGCAATAAGCATCAAGAGCCGCGCTGTCTTAAAAATCAAATACCGTTATAAACAAATACATTGACAATAGAGTCAATCTCGTGTTTATCAATATCACAAAGGAACTCTACGGGGCTGAAAAATACTCCCTGCATCCGAATTATTTCGTTGGACCAGGGCTCAGCCTCGGGCGCGTTGACAATAACGAACGTTGCTCTCTCTTTAAATCCTTCGACCGGCACGTGACCTTCAAACCAGCGGGAAAGCTCCGCCGTGCTTTTCGGCATACCTGCGGGGTAGGTCGGGAGCGCGGTCTGATTTCCGCCGAGGGGGCGTACCTCTCCGTTTGAGAACATCAGAATCACGCGCCTTGAATTGTACGTGGCATACCACTGGGATTTTAACGCCAGCGCCAGAGCCTCAAGCGCGTTGCAACGTCCGTGCCCGTCCTCGAACTGCATAGAATTTATAAAAGCTATAATATGATCGATTTCCATCTCTTTTCCGATCTCGAAAAACGGAGATTCGACAAAGGGATTTGAGCACCACGGAACGTCGCGGAAGTAAAGCAATTTGACTCGGAAGAGCTTTATCACATGGCCCGTCGCTTCGGATTTCTCAAGGAAGCTTATAAAGAGGTGCTTCAGATATTCAGCCACCTTCTCCTTATAAGGCTTGAAATTATTCGTAGCTTCAATGCAAAGAACGAAGTCGTAAATAAATTCCATAATAAGCTTTTCTCCAAACTTTTGTTTTGTGTTCAAAAATATTTTACTCTTTTTTTATATATTTGTCAAGTTTTTAAATATTTTTGCGCATAGCGAGGGGTCTGATAGCGGAGGCACACTTTAGTACAAAGACAAAAAAAGAGGCCGAGTCATTAAGAATCGAGTAAAATCAAAGCAAAAAGATGAAAAATGCAGTGAGAATTGAGTCTGCAGCAAATTCTTAATGAAACAGCCTTTTGGGGCAAAGGGATTT
>JAZONS010000002.1:0-63656 GCA_045654585.1 Eubacteriales bacterium | reverse complement strand
GATTGTTTTCATAAACATAAGGTCTTATTAATCATTAAATAAAATTAATTCATAAAAACAAATAAGAGTATACAAAGAAATCAAGTAAAACAAGCATCCGGAATATAGTTTCGTTAGATTTAAGCTTTTTATCAAGTATAGGTGTCAAATTAAAGCATTTTTTTAATAAAAACACATTTTATCTATCAGATTATTAATAAATTGACCCCTAAATTCCCGGATAATTAATCAAATAAGCTCTTTTTTAATTATTTGATATATTTTTTCGCGTTTTATAAGGACTTTAACACTATATAATAGATATTTTGTTTATTTCTCCTATATGCCGATGTTTCACGTGAAACATCGGTTTCTATCTTTTTTAGGTACTTATTATATGAGTTTTTACTTGTTTTTTGATTATTTTCTAAAAAATCACTAATTATTTATTATTTTGCTATATGTTTCACGTGAAACATTGTATTATTTTATTATACACTAATTAGATGAGGTTTCGTTTCCCTTTTGGTTATATTTTTAGGTTTTACTTGTATATTTATAACTTTTGGTGCGTGTTTCACGTGAAACATTAGTGCTTTTTTGTTTTTTACCTCAGTTTAGTGTAAACAATCTTTTTATATACGTGTAGACTTTACTTTTAAAAAAGATTACTCGAGTTAGTTAGCTGGGGGATTATATCGTAATAGTAATATTTTTTTGAATGTAAGACGCTTTCTTAGGTTTATATTCAGAATGTACGTGAATATTGTATAGTTTTATATTGTTTAACAAAGCGTTTTACAATGTTTCACGTGAAACATTGCTTTTTTTTGTATTGATTATTAGGGAAATTTCTATTATTCTGTCTGTTTTTTAACTTTAATTAACGTCTTTTGATTTACTCTTGCTGTGTGCTTTTTGTTTGACAGATATCTTTTTATCTAATGTTTCACGTGAAACATTGATTATTTTGACTTTTCTGCCTATATAGTTTAAGGTATATTGTTCCTATTTTTTTAAGGTTGGGATTTTAAAAATCATCCTACAAAAATCGTGTAATATATTGACAATTATAGAGAAAAAATGATATAATATGTGTAAAAACATACTTTTTTTATTTTTTGTTTAATAGGAGAATATTATGGGAAAGGTCGTTTCCTTCTCTAATCAGAAGGGTGGAGTAGGTAAAACAACCTCTTGTGTTAATATTGCAGCCCAGATTGCCAATAAAGGTAAGAAGGTCCTTATGATTGATATGGATCCTCAGGGTAATGCTACAAGTGGTCTTGGTTTACCTAAATCAAAGATTAAAAAGACAATTTACGACGTTATTATCGGTAAATGCGACGTAAATGAATCAATTATCAAGACAAGGTTTAAGAATTTATCTGTTATTCCTGCTACTATCAATCTTGCAGGAGCAGAACTTGAACTTCATGATCTCGAAGAAGCAGGCGAGGCAGAATTTGACTACATAAAAGTTGCTGTTAACTCAATAAAGAACGATTTTGATTACATTTTTATTGATTGTCCTCCTTCTTTAGGTATGCTTACGGTAAAAGCTTTGTCAGTTTCCGACGGTGTTGTTATACCTATGCAGTGCGAATTTTATTCACTTGAGGGAATGTCGCAACTCTTTAACACTATAAAGAAGATTCATCAGTTATTTAATCCCGAATTAAGAATTGTCGGAATTTTACTTACAATGTATAACGGTAGACTTACTTTAACCAATCAAGTTGTTACCGAGCTCAAAAAATACTACGAAGATAAGTTATTTAAGGTTCCGATTTCAAGAACTGTCAGAATTTCTGAGGCTCCCGGATACGGAGAACCGATTTGTTACCACGATCCTTATGGAAAAGGTTCTCTTGAATACGCTGCGGTAGCAAAAGAATTAATGCTTAGAATTTAATTTTATCCTTTTGTTTCACGTGAAACAACCGCTTTTGATAAAGTTTGATAGAGTATATTAGATAGAGTATAATTGTTTTTTTAGATATTAATTATCAAAATTTATATATACTTTATTGTTTAAATCAGTAATTATACTTTTTCAGCTAAAAAATCGGTTTAATATTGATTTTGTTTACTTTATATATCTTATTTCGACAAAATTCAAAGTTTTACGTATTTTTATTTTTTATTGTCTTGTTTTTATTGCGCAGATTTTTTAACTTAAACCAAGCATCACAAAAAAGATAAAACACAAGTAAATTAAAAAACAAATTTTAAAGAAACGCTTCAAATAATGATATAAAATTATGTCATTAACAAAATCAAAAAACCAAACAAGTAAAATCGTTATTAAAAAAGCGGAGATCACTCAAAATTGCGCGCATAAGTAAACTGCGCTGGAATTAAGCAAAAACACAAAAAAACAATGCGCAAAAACCACAAAGTGCCACGTAAATAACTATATCCAATATCAAATAAGTAATGTAAATAGACGGAGGATCTTATGAGAAAAAAGAATGCAGGTCTTGGACGAGGCCTTGACGCTATATTTTTAGATAATTCTTTAGATGAAACCACCGCAGGCGGTGAAAATATTATTACTATACTTAAACTTTCTATGGTTGACCCAAAAAGCGATCAGCCGAGAAAATATTTTGATAAGGAAGCTCTTGAGGAGCTTGCTGAGTCGATAAAAGAGAACGGATTGCTTCAGCCTATTCTCGTAAGAGAATACGGCGAGGGAAGATATCAGATAATTGCAGGTGAAAGACGTTTCCGCGCTTCAAAAATTGCAGGTCTTGAAGAAATTCCAGCGATTATTCTCGATAGAGATGATAAAAAAGCTGCAGAAATTGCTCTTATAGAGAATATTCAACGTGAAAATCTTAATCCTATTGAAGAAGCAATGGCGTTTAAAGCTCTTGCGGATGAATACGGTCTTACTCAGGAAGAGCTTGCTGAAAGAGTAGGCAAAAGCAGAAGCGCTATAGCAAACTCCACAAGACTTCTTGATCTGCCCGAGGAAGTTCTCGAAATGGTTGCGAACGGAGATATTTCCGCAGGTCACGGAAGAACGCTTCTCGGTGTAAAAAATCGTGAAAATATGCTTTCTTTAGCTAATAAAACGGTAGAATTCGATCTTTCTGTCCGTCAGCTTGAAGAAGAAGTAAAGAAGATAAACAAGCTTAAGCCCATAATCGAGATTGAAGAAGAGGAAATTCTTCCTTTGGTCGATTATTTCAAAGAAATGGAGATCAAAATTCAGTCGCATCTCGGCAGAGTTGTTAAAATTAAGGGAAGCGGCAAGAAAAAGTGCGTTACTTTGTTTTACGAGGATAACGAGGACCTTGACGAGCTTCTTAAGACCATCTGCGGCGAAGATTTTCTTGACGAATAATTTCTTAATTTTACCAATATTTACCAAATAATACCATTTATAAATAATTAACAGAGGATTCTTATGGATTTTTTCAGAAAGATATACGTAAAATACTTCTCTGTAAATCTCAACGATTATTCTAACATCGGCATTGATTTTGAAATAAACAAACTACTGTTTTTCGTAGCAATCGGACTTTGCGCCGCTTGTATTTTCATCAACTATTATCAAGGAAATATCTCGGTTTTACTCAAAAAGCTGATAAGACTCGAAGCTTTTTCCAAAGATAAGAGTAAAACTCTTAAGGATATTGGACTCGCAGACCATAAACCAACGAAAAATCTTATTTTAAAAAACTCGGGTATAATAAAAAAGGTCGTAGCAGTTGTTGGCAGAAAGACCTTGACTTATGAGGATTATATAGCTGCTGAAAAACAAAAAAAGGCTGCCAAACGGCGCCTCGTTTCTAAGGTTGAATGTGATGCACAGGAAACCTCCGATTCTCAGAAAAACTCATCGGTTAATGAAATTTCTTCAGCAGAGCAGATAGATTTTTCGGTTGCAAGACTTTATATCATTCCCGAAATGCGAGAATACGCAGAGCATTCGTTAAAAAGTGGAACCTCACCGATAAAAACTGCGCTTTACTGCGTTTTGATCCTTGCGTTTTTCGTAGTTTTGGTGTTAACAATGCCATCTTTACTCACTCTTATCAATAATATAATGGGTTAAACAACAAAAATAACGCGTTCTGACGGTGTTTTAGGACTTTTAGCGGTAAATTACCTCTAACTTCCATTTATGCCGTTAAAACGCGTTATTTTTGACGTCGAGATGATATTCCGAATTTTAAAATGCTCCGAAAAATAAGATAATCAAAAAAAGATAATAGAAAATTTTCCTTGCGCTGTATAAAATTCTCCTTAGGCTGTATCGGTTTATTATGTTTGCCGTTTTTTCTTCGTTACGGAAATGGCGTAAATTTCGCCGCAGTGAGCGATCAGCGCGGATTTGGTAGAATATGAGTCAAAAGTGCTTTTCAACTCACACAGAGCCTCAAATCCGCTGCCGTGGCACTTTAGAGCAGCTTCAAGCTGCGTCCATTTAACGAAATCCGCATTGCTTTCATCAAAAATTTGAGTTTTCGGTGTATCGCTCTCGGTTATACTTCCGTTATTGCCGGTATATGCACTTATTTCAAGACATTCCATATTTTGCGCGAGAGTTACTCCACTGCAAAAACGGTTTATAATTTTGCTGATTTTTTCTTTTTTTTCTTTATCCGCTTTTTCAATATCAACTCCAACCGCTCCGTCGGTGCTGACTGCTACGGCAGCCATACCGTCTGTGTGTGAAAGAGAAAATTCAAGCTCGGAATCCTTAACGAACGGCTTTCCTTTTTCATCGAATAAAAACTTATCGTCAAGCATCTTTGCGGATAGTCCGAAATCGCCGAGTATTTTAACCAGAAGGCCATATGCGTAAACCCGCTCAAATTTTGTTTTCCCATCACCCGTTTTCAAAATTTTATCTTTCACAGAGCAGGGAAGAGTACCGAAATTCAAATCGTAAAACAGAATGTTTTTCTCTTTTTTACGTGGAATTTCCAATAAATATACCCGTGCCATATCACACTTCCATAAGAACCGGCAATATCATGGGACGCTTCTTGGTTTCCTTGAATATAAACTTTGAAACGTCATCGCGTATTGCGTTCTTTATCTGCATAATATCCTGCACGCCGCGGTCGAGAAGCTTATTCAGAGCTGTCTCGGCTATATTTTTAGTTTTTGTTACAAGATCGGTGGATTCCTTTACGTAAACAAATCCGCGTGAAACAATATCTGGACCGGAGAAAAGAAGTCTTTCCTCGAGATTGACAACCGCCACGATAACGACAAGTCCGTCCTCGGAAAGATGCTTTCTGTCACGCAGAACAACGTTTCCGATATCGCCCACACCCGAGCCGTCAATAAGCAGCTTTCCCGAAGGCACAGTTCCCGCAAAGGCACAGGAGTTTTTACCTAGCTCAATAACCTTACCTATCTCGGAAATAAAAATGTTCGATGTGGGAATACCCATATATTCGGCAATTTCCTTATTAGCATAGAGGTGGCGGTATTCGCCGTGGATAGGCATGAAGAATTTCGGCTTAAGAAGTGCCATAAGAAGCTTTATCTCCTCGCGGCAGGCGTGACCGGATACGTGAACCTCTTCTATTGAATCGTTAACCACCTTTACACCGTTTTTGATGAGGGCGTTAACTATTTTGCCGACGAGTTTTTCATTTCCCGGTATCGCGCTCGAGCTGAGAACAACGATATCGTTCGGCGTAAGCTTAACCTTATCGTGCTCGGAAAATGCAATTCTATACAGCGCTGACATCGGCTCACCCTGGCTACCCGTGGTAATTAACGTTATCTCACCGGGAGCGTATTTTTTTATATCGGCAACATCTATGAGAACATTATCGGGTAAATTCATATACTCAAGCTCGACTGCAGCACCGAGAACGTTTGTCATACTTCTTCCCAACACTGCCACGTGTCTGCCGTATTTTGCGCTTGCATTTATTATCTGCTGAACTCTGTGCACGTTGGAAGAGAAGGTCGCTATTATTAACCGTTTGCCTTCGCTCTGCATAAAAATCCTGTCAAGCGAGCCGCCGACGGTACGTTCAGACGGTGTAAATCCCGCTCTTTCCGCGTTGGTAGATTCGCAAAGGAGCATATTGACACCCTCCCTGCCTATCTCACCTATTCGCGTAAGATCCATCATTTTTCCGTCAATAGGGGAAACGTCAAGCTTGAAATCTCCCGAATGGAAAACATTACCTACGGGAGTCCTTAAGCATATAGCCGCAGCATCCGCTATAGAATGGTTGACGTGTATAAATTCAGCCTTGAATACGCCGAGATTTATCACGTCCCCTGCCTCGACCGTATAAAGTCTTGGTAAGAACGAGGGGGGATTTTCATCAAGCTTTCCCTCAATTATCCCAAGAGAAAGTCTTGTTCCGTATACGGGAATATCTATTTTCGAGAGAAGATAGGGAACAGCACCTATATGATCCTCGTGACCGTGCGTAATAAGTAAACCGCGTATTTTGTGCGCATTTGCTACAAGATACGAAAAATCGGGAATAACGAGATCTATTCCGAGCATATCGTCATCAGGAAATGCAAGTCCCGCATCTATGATAGCGATATCTTCACCGTACTCAAATACGGTAATATTCTTTCCAATCTCCGCAAGACCGCCAAGAGATATGATCTTTAACTTTTTCTCTTTCGCACCTTGCTTTTTTGTTTCCGTTTTTACCACTTTATTTTGGGTGAAAGAAGCCACGCTTGTTTTTTTCGTTTCCTTCTTTATTTCTTTTGGAGCATCCTTCGTATTTTTTGCTGGTACTTTTGTTTTCTGATTTGATTTACCGGAATTTTTCTTTACTTCTTTTATTACTTTTATTTCCGATGTATTTTTACTCATTGTATTATTTTGTAAATCTTTATTTACATTTTTATTGATTTTTTTATTATTTTTTTGTTTTTCAGCAGGTTTTGCATTTTCAGTAGTTACTGCTTTTTCTTCTGTTTTTTTCTTATTCTGTTTATTAAATTTCTTAACTGTCTTTTTTTGTTTAGGAAACTTTTTATCTCCTTTTTGATATGTTTTTTCTTTTTCCATTATATGTCCTTATTCTCGGCAGATCTTTGCCGTTTATAGTCTTATTAAATTTAAATTTATAGCTTATGCATCATATCACAATAAATAAAAGTGATAACAGTGCAGATGATAGAAAGCCTATACCGAAAATTATCAAATTTCCGAGACTCGGCCGTTTTGATTTGTTTTTATAAAGCTTTGTATTTTCTTCTATTATACGATTTGCTTCCTCAATAAGCTCTCTGTTTGTATAGCGTTCTATTCTTTGAGAATTTGATTTTATTACAAAATAAGCTTCTTCAAATACGGAGCTACCCGTGTTTTTTAAGTAAACAACTTTTTTCTGATAACCGCGCATTATGCCGCCTCTCATTAATTCGGTATCACTTTTCGATACTGTACTGAATCGGTATCGAATATTCTTTCTTTATTTTTGACACGGCATGATGGTTATATTCATTTAGAGAATACGTTTCTTTTATTTTACATTAAAGAAACGATTTTTATTTGTCGAAACAAGAAATAAATACATTTTTATTTTTGGGGCTGCCTCAATCTTTCAATCAGAGACAGCCCCACGTTGCGGTCCACCTTTATTTGAAGATCGTTCCAAATAATACAGACCTTTTGTTTTTATTTTTTACCGAAGATCTTACCGAAGAGACCGCCTCTTTTAGCAAAGTTCTGAGTGGGATCGTTGATCTCTTTGGGAGCGGGTCCCTTAACTTTGGGCATCTCTGCGCTGAAGTTGATCTCGGGAGCCTTGATTTCGGGAAGCTGAACATCCTCGATAACGGGAGTCTCTTCTACCGGAGCTGTTTTCTCAACTTTAGCAGCGGGAGCATCAGCCTTCTTCTCAACCTTTGCAGGCGCTTTTTCAACCTTTGCAGGAACTTCTGCAACAGGTGCGGGCGATTCCTCTTCTTTTTTAACGAAGACAATCTTCTCTTCTTCCTTCTCAACTACAGCAGCCTCGGGATTATCAGTCTTAGACTTTCTCTTCTTTCTCTTTTTCTTGGGTAATTCAATCTCGAAGGTATCATCAAGAAGATCATCAATAGAAATGTTAAAGAGCATCTTCATCTCACGAAGCTTCTGTACTTCGGGATAAGACTGTCCGGATTCCCATTTATAAACTGCCTGACGGGAAACTCCTACTGCACTTGCAAATTCATCCTGTGTCAAGTGCTTAATTTTTCTGAGTACAACGAGTTTTTCACTGAAGGTCATCATAATTTTGCGTGTCCTTTCGTTTTGTGTTTTATTTTTTATTATTTATTTTGTAAATCATTGTAATAATCCTTATCAACGTATTTCGTATACGTTGAAGAATTTAAACGCCAACCGTCACTTTCCTCAAACAGGCCGATCTCAAGCTCCTGAGTCTGAGTTTTTTCATCTTCTGACGTAACGGTAACGTCTATTTTTACGAATACTATATCTCCTTCAACCCGAGATACGCGAAGGGAAGAGTAATCGTAAACAACTTCATCGGTGAGGTATATTATCGCATTTTTGTTCACCATAATACATTCGGGCTTATTGTCAAGCGCATTGTATTTTTGATAATATCTCGACATTGTCTGTATACCGTCTTCATCCGAAACAGAACCAAGCGTTGTTCGTATCATATCCGCTGAAATACTTTTCGTAAAGCAATCGTACGTAAGCGCCTTTATATCATCGATAGTCTCAACACCGAATTTGTTAAGCGAAAAAAAGTCAGCCTGATAATAGATACCGTTTGCCGTGCTTTCATCCGTATAATAAGCTATACCGTTGCCGTAATAAATTTCATTGAGCGTTTCGGATTTTTCAATCAAAGCTTTCGCTGCAGTTATAACCTCTTCTTCATTGTATTCTCTGTTCTTAATTTTACTGTCCGAACAAGAAAAACACATAAATAAACAGATTATGACTACTATTATTAACAAAAACGACTTATTCTTCATCGGATGAATCCTCATTTTTGTCGAATTCATCATCTTCGGGAACTTCTGAATCTGCAGATTTTGATTCTTCTATATTTTTGTTTTCTTCGTTGATCTTTTCTTCTGCTTCTTCAATTTCCTCTATTTTTTCAAGTCTTGAGAGAGTGACGATCTTGGTGTCATCCGACATTCTCATTACGATAACTCCGCCTGCGGCTCTTGAATATACGTTAATATCCGATACCGACATTCTGATAATAGTACCCTTGTCGGTTATCATCATTACGTCATCATCGTCGGAAACTGTCTGAATAGCAGCAAGGTTTCCGCTCTTATCGGTGAGCTTATGGCAGGTAACGCCCTTACCTCCTCTGTGCTTCATCTCACGGAAGTCATCAAACGAGGTTCTCTTACCCATACCCTTTTCAGTAACGGTAAGAAGCTTCTTTTCATCATCAACGATAGCAACTCCGATTACGTAGTCGTCATCCTGAAGCGTAATACCCTTAACACCTCTTGCGGCTCTACCCATTCCACGAACGTTGTTCTCATCAAATCGTACGCACATACCGTCTCTGGTCGCGATCATTATACTCTGATTACCGAGAGTATGACGAACGAAGATAAGCTCATCGCCTTCATCAAGGTTGATAGCGATCTTACCGCCTTTTCTCTGGTACTCAAACTCGGTAAGAAGTGTTTTCTTGATAATACCATTTTTCGTAACCATCGTAAGATATTCACCCTCACCGAATCCTGTTACGCTTATCATTGAGGTTACTTTTTCACCTTCGTTGAGTTCGAGAATATTTACAAGGTTAGTACCCTTGGCGGTTCTGCTTGCCTCTGGAATTCTGTAAGCCTTCTTGCAGTATACTCTTCCGAGATTAGTGAAGAACATTATGTAAGAATGGCTGCTTGCGACAAGAACCTTTTCAACAAAGTCTTCTTCCTTAGTTGTCATTCCGATTATACCTTTACCACCTCTGTTCTGCGCGGTGTAGGATGCGGCGTGCTGACGCTTGATATAACCGGTATGGCTCATCGTGATAACGCAAGTGTGTCTTTCTATGAGATCCTCAAGATCTATTTCCTCGGTAGCTTCAACGATCTCCGTTTTTCTGCCGTCACCGAACTTGTTCTTTATTTCACCAAGCTCGCTCTTGAGTATATCCTTTACCTTTTCTTCACTTTCAAGAATAGATCTGAGCTCTGCTATTACTTCTGTAAGCTTTGCTATTCTATCCTCTACCTTTTGTCTTTCAAGTCCGGAAAGCTTACCGAGAGTCATTTCGACTATCGCCTGAGCCTGAGCATCGGAAAGACCGAATCTTTCAATAAGCTTTTCCTTAGCGTTTGGAATAGATTCACTCTTCTTGATTATAGATATTACCTCATCAATATTATCTATGGCGATCTTATATCCTTCAAGTATGTGTATCTCACGCAAAGCCTTATCGAGATCAAATTTAGTTCTGTTTACTATAACGCTCTTCTGGAAATCAATATATCTGTCAAGAATAGCGGCAAGCGGAAGAATTTTCGGCTCTCCGCCGTCTATTACGAGCATATTGATTGAGCAGGTATCCTGGAGCTGAGTATATTTATAGAGCTGATTGAGAATTACCTCACCGTTCGCATCGCGTCTGTATTCAACGACAATCCTCATACCGCCTCGTCCGGATTCATCTCGAAGTCCTGTAATTCCTTCGATCTTCTTATCCTTAACGAGAGCCGCCATACTTTCTATAAGCATCGACTTGTTTACCATATAAGGGATCTCGGTGAAGATTATGCGCTTGTGCTCATCCTCTACGCGTCCTCTTGCTCTGACGTAAACTCTTCCTTTACCGGTTTCATACGCTTCTCTTATTCCTCTTGTTCCGTAAATAAGAGCGGCGGTAGGGAAATCGGGTCCTTTTATGTACTCCATAAGCTCATCGACCGTGCATTCGGGATGATCTATTCTGTAAACAACACCGTCAATGACTTCTGTAAGGTTATGAGGGGGAATATTCGTCGCCATACCTACCGCAATACCGACAGAGCCGTTAACGAGAAGGTTAGGGAATCTTGAGGGAAGAACCGTCGGTTCATCTCTTGTGTTATCGAAGTTTCTTGTCATGGGAACGACGTTTTTTTCAATGTCGCTCATCATGTAGTTTGCGATCTTATTCATTCTCGCTTCGGTATATCGGTAAGCTGCGGGCGGGTCGCCATCGACGCTACCAAAGTTACCGTGTCCCTCAACGAGAGTATATCTTAGTGAGAAATCCTGCGCCATTCTTACCATCGTTCCGTAAACGGCACTATCACCGTGAGGGTGATATCTACCGAGAACGTTACCGACTGTGGTAGCCGATTTACGGAATGGCTTATCGTGCGTAAGATTATCCTCGTACATTGCGTAAAGAATTCTTCTCTGACCGGGCTTCATACCGTCTCTTACGTCGGGAAGAGCACGAGATGTAATAACACTCATCGAATACTCGATAAACGAGGTTTCTACCTCTTTACGCATATCCCTCATCTCAATTCTTTGAGAAGGGAATTCTATATCCGAGCTTTTATAATTATGTTCCATTATTTTGCTGATCCTTTCTGCCTTATCCGTTAAATATCGAGATTCTGAACGAATTTAGCATTTTTGGATATGAAGTCGCGCCTTGGCTCAACCATATCTCCCATAAGCACCGAGAACATTTCGTCACATGCTATGGCGTCGTTTATATCTACTTTAAGCAGAGTTCTCGTTTCGGGATCCATCGTCGTTTCCCAAAGCTGCTCGGGGTCCATCTCTCCAAGACCTTTATATCTCTCGGATTCAACACCCTTAGTACCGAGTTCTTCAATAGCTTTATCTCTCTCGGCATCCGAGAACGCATACCTCATCTGCTTACCCTTGTGTATCTTATAAAGCGGAGGCTGAGCGAGATAAATGTGTCCTTGCTCGATAAGAGGTCTCATATGACGGAAGAAGAATGTAAGAAGAAGTATTCTTATATGCGATCCGTCAACGTCGGCATCCGCCATAATTATTATCTTACCGTATCTGAGTCTTGTTATATCGAACTCATCTCCGATACCGCATCCGAGAGCCTGGATGATAGGAATAAGCGAAGTATTACCGTATACCTTATCAAGTCTTGCTTTTTCTACGTTAAGTACCTTACCGCGAAGAGGAAGGATAGCCTGGAATCTACTGTCACGGCATCCTTTTGCCGATCCGCCTGCCGAATCTCCCTCTACGAGATATACTTCGGTAAGTCTTGCATCTCTTTCGTTACAGTCTGCAAGCTTTCCGGGAAGAGTGGATACCTCAAGAACGTTTTTACGTCTTATGGATTCTCTTGCCTTTCTTGCAGCCTCTCTTGCGCGGTTTGCCGCAAGAGCCTTTTCAATTATTATTTTACCTGCCGAGGGATTCTCTTCGAAGAATTCCTCAAGCTTCTGTGAAACTATATTATCAACGAGAGTTCTTATTTCGCTGTTACCGAGTTTAGCTTTTGTCTGAGATTCGAACTGAGCATCCTTAAGCTTAACGGATATAATAGCAACAAGACCTTCTCTTACGTCATCACCCGAAAGTCCCTTGTCCTCGGGTTTTATAGCCTTTATCTTTCTCGCGTAATCGTTTATCGCTTTTGTGAGAGCTGATTTAAAGCCTGTTTCGTGAGTACCGCCTTCGATAGTTGACATATTGTTCGCAAAGGAAATGATAGTTTCATTATAGCTATCATTATACTGCATTGCAACCTCTGCGATAGAGTCATTTCTTTCACCCTTCATGTATATTACCTGAGGATGAATAGGAGTACCTCTCTTTTCATTATTAAGATATTCAACGAAAGAAATAATACCGCCCTCGTAGAAGAGAACTTCTTCTCTTTCAAGGCCCTCGCGCTTATCGGTAAGAATGATCTTAATGCCGGCATTAAGGAAGGACTGCTCTCTCATTCTGGAAAGCAATATCTCGTAATCGAATACCGTTTCTTCGAATATATCGGGATCAGGCTTGAATCTTACGTAAAGACCTCTGTTTGAGGTTTCACCCTCACAGGTGAAGGGTCTTGCAACCTTACCTCTTTCAAATCTTTCGGTATATCGCAGGCCATCTCTGTGGTTAGCAACCTCTACCCACTCTGAAAGAGCGTTAACTACCGATGCGCCGACACCGTGAAGACCGCCGGCAATCTTATATCCTTCTCCGCCGAACTTACCACCCGCGTGGAGCACAGTGTAAACTACCTCAAGAGACGGAAGTCCGAGCTTCTCATTCATACCGGAGGGAATTCCTCGTCCGTCGTCTTCAACCGAAACGCTGTTATCCTCCCAGATGGTAACCCTAATAGCGCTACACTCGCCCGCAAGAGCCTCGTCGATGGAGTTATCTACTATTTCATATACGAGATGATGGAGTCCTCTGATAGAAGTTGTACCGATATACATACCGGGACGCTTTCTTACAGCCTCAAGACCTTCTAAAACTTGAATTTGACTGTCATCATATCCGCCGTTTAAATTCTTGTTTTCTTCCATGCTTTTTCCTTTCATATGACGCGGCTACGTCATAAATTTTCACTGTAATCATCACTCTCAGCTCTGATTTTCAAGCCTTGAGAAGATATTCGCGAAAGTTTTATTTTATATGTCTTTTTTTTACCTTTTTCTTCCTCGTGAAGTATAAAGGTTCGCGGAAGGTCAGAATCTCCGTAAAGGATGTTTCCTTCCTTCTCGTTTTTATTGATGTATTTTTTTGTTACGGAGGATACCGTAGAGCTATCAAGGTCGAATATTCCTATAATATTCTTTTTTCGTACGGTAATTCCGTTACCTATATGGAGATACATTATCCGAAAACTCCTCCTTTTACCTCGATAACCCTACCGGCTGTACGCAAGCGCTCGCATGAGGTTATGATTATCTGGCGGTCCTTCATGCCGTCGAGCACGAAATTTTGCCTTTTTTCGTCAAGTTCGGAAAGAACGTCATCAAAGAGAAAGACGGGATACTCGGAAAACAGCTCGCGGCTTACCTCTCCCTCTGCCATTTTCATGGAGAGAACTATAGATCTCTGCTGCCCCTGAGAAGAAAAGATTCTTGAATCGTTTCCGTTTATTCTTATTATGATATCTTCTCGATGCGGCCCGTAAAGTGTAACCCCCGCGAGTCTTTCTTTAAGGATATTTTCTTTAAATATACGGATGTATTCTTCTTTTATCTTTTCTTTAGACGCGTATATACTCTCTTCAATATCTGTTTTATACTCGAACGAGAGCTCTTCCTTTCCGTCGGAAATATCCGCCATAAAGGATTTTGCATAGACTTCCAGCTTTTTTATGTATTCCTGCCTCTGAATGTATATCAGAGAAGCATATTCAGCTAATGAATTCGACCACGCATCAAGCTCGCTCTCGTCAAAATACATTCCCTTTGACGCAGCCTTCAGCAATGCGTTTCTGTTTTCAAGAGCTTTTTTGTAGTCGGAGTAAATTGAAATATATGATGGAAAGCATTGAGATATCGCAACGTTAAGAAATTCACGTCTTTCCTCGGGACCGCCTTTAACCAGTGTCAAATCGTCCGGAGAGAAGAGAACAGCCTTAAAGTTTCCGACCATCTCGGATGCACGGGATATTTTATATCCGTTCTTTTTTCTGCGTCTTTCTTTTTTAAAAACCGCATACTCAAGAGTGTTTTTTCCGTCTTTATCCTCGTATTCGATAAAAAGGTTAAATCCTTCCTCGCCAAAGCGTATCAGATCTTTTTCATCTCCGCGTCTGAAGGAACGTCCTCTTGCGAAGATGTAGATCCCCTCAACCGCGTTTGTTTTTCCCTGCGCGTTTTCGCCGAGAAGAAGATTTACAGAGTTATCAAATTCAAGAGAGCATTTTTCAATATTACGGAAATTCTGCGCTCTGAAGCTTTTAATTATCATTTTTCACTCATTCTTACGGGAAGAATCATGTAGAAGTAATTAAATTCGTCATCCTTTTCGACGGGCTCGATAGTTATAGCCTGCGTGGGGCTCTTCATCGAAAGAAGTATCTTTTCACCCTCGGCAACCTTAACGCTATTTATGAGATAACGGCAGTTGAAGCCTATCTCAAGATCGTTACCCTCATGCTCGCAATCCATTTCGTCGTAAACCTTTCCGTTTACGGAAGAAGACGTAAGAGTCATAAACTGATTTTCTACCTCGATCTTAACGTAGCTCTTACCGCTGTTCTGGATTTTTTCCTCAGCTATAATGTTTGCTCTTTCAAGACCGGTGAGAAGATTATCTCTGTCAACCTTAACGAAAATATCGTTATCCTTAGGAATAATTCTATTGTAGTCTATAAATTCCGCATCGATAGTTCTGGTGAAGAATATCATATCTCCCGAGTCAACTACCGCGTGCTTTTTGGTTACGTACATTCCGACCTTTTCGTCATCCTTAAGTATCTTTACCATTTCGGAAAGAGCGTGGCCGGGGATTATGAGAGACTGCTTATGATGAGAAGCGTTGAAATACTCGATATCGCATACGATCTCGCATTTGGAGAGTGTATAGCTGTCGCACGAAACAACCTCAAGATGATTTTCGTTAAATGAGAAGAACGCTCCTCTGAGCATAGGTCTGATATCTTGCTCAGCAATAGAATGAGAAACCTTGCTTATCATCTTTTTGAGAACGCTTCCCTGAATTTCAAATCCCTGATCTGTTGTAAGCTCCGGAAGAACGGGGAATTCCTCACTGTTCATAGCGAACATAGAGAATGAAGCCTTTCCCGCAGAGATAGTACAGTTGAGCTTATCGTTTATATCAATGGTTATCTCTTCCTCCGGAAGAACCTTAACCGTCTGATAAAAACGCTGAGCGTTAATAATAAACTTTCCTTCTCTTTCAATCTCGGTAGGAGTGAAGATCGCTCTTACGCCTTTGTTCATATCGTACGTAGAGAGTCTCACGTTTCCGTCATCAAGTGTTTCGATAAGGACGCCCTCTATTGACGTAATAGTGTTTTTATTGGAAACCGTTCCCATCGCGGGAGTGAGCTTTTCCATAAGCGTCGATTTTTGAACTGTAAATTTCATATTTATATCCTCTTTTTAATTAATCAAGATTAAATTTCCGCAAAGCGGGTCCATATATGTTTTTTCGCGAAGCGCAGAAAAACATATTTATCTCTTTTTGGGTAGGAGTTGTAGTAGTAGGGGGTGTTGAAAAGGTGGAAAACTTCGAAAAAGTCAATAAAAACAAGGCTTTCGAGCTATTTTTTATCCACTTTTTTTCTTCATTTTCAGTGTTGATCGGATAACCGTTTCTATTCCACATAAAATCCCATTGATATCAACCGCTTTTCCACACCGAGTTTTACACATTTCCACATATTTTTGGTGGAAATCAGTTACCTTTTATCTCTTTTATAATCTTTTTTATGTCGCTTTCGGTTTTTATCATTGTTTTTATATTGGTATTTACTCTGTCGCACGATGCCATTATTGTACTATGGTCGCGCGAGAATATATTGCCTATTTCTTTGAATGATTTATCCGTAAGCTTTCTTATTATGTATATAGCGATATGTCTTGCGTTGGCAACCGCATCGGTCTTTTTCTTGGATTTTAGCTCATCAACTGTGACGCCGTAGTATTTTGCAACTGTGGCAATTATCTTGTCTATGAGAATATCAACGGGGATGTTACCCGGATCAATTACCGATATTACCTCGTCTATTGCTTCCTTGGTTACCTCTCTGCCTGTCATGGCGTTCATCGCACCGAGTTTTTTGATAACTCCCTCTATCTGACGAATATTTTCGTGAAGTCTGCTCGCCATATATTCTACGAGATCATTGGGAACGGTAAGACCTATCGAGGTAGATTTCTTTTTGATGATAGCTGCACGCAGCTCGGAGCTGGGAGGCTGGATATCCGCGATAAGTCCACCTTCAAATCTTGTACGAAGTCTGTCCTCAAGAGGCTTTATTTCATGCGGAGGACGGTCCGAGGTGAGAATTATCTGTTTGTTTGATTCGTAAAGATATGAGAATGTATGGAAGAATTCTTCCTGAGTGGATACCTTACCCGCGATAAACTGAATATCGTCTATAAGAAGAACGTCCGCTCCGCGGTATTTTTCCTTGAACTCACCTGTAGAGTAGGTCGATATTGCCGCTATAAGCTCGTTCATAAAGTCTTCGCATTTTTTGTAAACTATCTTGAGCTTCGGATATTTTACCTTCATATGGTTTATAACAGCGCAGAGAAGGTGGGTTTTTCCGAGTCCCGAATTACCGTGAATGAAAAGAGGGTTAAAATCCGTTGCAGGGGTATTAGCAACCGCAAGACAAGCCGCTTTGGCAAATTTATTGGAAGCTCCTTCTATAAAGCTGTCAAACGTATACTCATCGAGAATATTTTTCTTCTCATCGTTGTTTTGCTCGCGACTGTCATCAAGAATAGCTTTGATTTTTTTCTCTCTGTCCTCATTCTCCTTTATTTCTTCCTTAGTGGGAGCGAGATCTGGAGGCTCGGGCTCTGCGTTCTTTTCGGCAAGAGCTTCGGATGACTCGATTTTTATGTTAACCTCAAATCCGATAATCTCGGTCAATGCCTCGGATATAAGGCTCGTATACTTTGTTGTAAGAATTCTTTTACGAAGCTCCGTAGGCGTACAAAACACGGCTTCTTCTTCATCAAGAGAGAGAAGAACAAAATCTCCAAACCAAAGCTTGAACGTAGACGGCGCAGCATTGATCTTTGATTCAATTATTGGAAGCATTGACTCAACAATGCATTGTAATTCGTCCATGAAAACCTACCTTTCTTAAGAAAATACGAAGTGTTTTTTACTACTTCTATATCTATATATTATTTAACAGCTATATTATAACATATAAATATTTAAAATGCAAGCAAAAGTTTGCAAAAAATATAATAAAAATGTGGAAAACTTTTTCTAAAAAAAACGAGTTTAAAATGAAAAATAGTGTAAAAAAATGCATTTTTTGAAATAAAAGTAGTAAAAAAAGAAAAAAACGGTGAAATAATGCGATAAAATCAGCTTTTCACCGTTCTTTTTTATAAACTAAGAATAAATTTCAGATTTTTTTTGGTTTTCCCTTAAATAAAAGGCATATAAGGTAACCGAATACAAGAGAAGCGGAGCATCCCGCAGCCGCGGCGGTAAAAGGTCCTTTCAGCACACCGATAAGTCCTTCTTTGTCAACAGCTTCTTTGACCCCGTCGGCTACCGTAGCTCCAAAGCCTATAAGGGGTACGGAGATACCCGCTCCCGCAAATTCAAAAATAGTGTCGTACAGACCTATCGCTCCTATGAATACTCCGACGCATACGAAAAGAACTAAAATTCTTGCAGGAGTTAGCTTTGTTAAGTCTATAAGCACTTGCGCTATAACCGAGATAAGACCGCCTATGATAAAAGCAGATAAAAGTCTTATTATATCAATCATTTTTATCTCCTTAATTAATCACTGTGTTCAATTCTGATAGCGGGAGCAATACCGAGAATATGGTCGCCCTGAAAGACGCTGGAGGTACTCATAAGGGCACCCGTGGAAAGAAAAAGGACTCTTTTTATTTCACCTTTTACAATTCTCGGCAATACGTGAGAAGCTAACACGGATGCGGAGCAGCCGCAACCCGATGCGCCCGAATGAACGTCCTGTATATTCTTATCGTAAAGCAAAAGTCCGCAATCTCTGTGCAGAGTGGCAAGTTTTGTTCCGAATCTTCTAATTTTTTCGCGGAGAAGCTCGCGCAATATATCACTTCCGATCTGTCCGAGGTCACCCGTGATAATTAAATCATATTCGTCGGGATCGTTTTCTTCAAAAAATCTTGCTATTGAATCGAATGCGGCAAGCGCCATAGCTGCACCCATGTTTGTCGCATCCTTTGTATAGCCGTCAATAGCTTTGCCGGGCATAAACGCTGTTATTTTAGCACGGTGCTTTTCTTTCGAAAGAATAAATGCTCCCGAAGCGGTTGCCGTCCACTGAGCTGAGGGAGTGCGCTGACCGCCGTACTCAATAGGTGTTCTGAATTGGCGCTCTGCCGCACAGTTGTGAGAGGAGGTGACAGATGCACCCCGTGCGTAGTTTTTCGAGGAAGTAAGCATAGCTGTGAGAACTAAAAGCCCCTCGGTGCAGGTTGAGCACGCGCCGTAAAGACCTAGAAAAGGAATACCGAATGTAAAGAGTCCTCCTGAGGATGCGACGCATTGATTTTGCAGGTCTCCCGCTACCATAATATCAAGATTTTCAGGGGATAAATTTGCTTTTTTCAAAGCTGTATTTAAAGCGATTCTGCTCATTTCGGCTTCTGCTTTTTCCCAAGTCTTCATACCGAATAGATCTTTTTCGTCAATAAAGTCGAAATGCTCACCCAGAGGACCGCGTCCTTCCTCATGCCCGCCAACGGCAGAAAAGGATTCAAAATATATAGGGTTTTCAAGATAAGTGATATTTTGCATATGCACCTCAGATAAAAAGATTTGTGATATAGTAGATAATACCAAAGACCGTGCCCGAGAGAACGGCATAAAGTATTACCGGACCCGCAACCGTGAAAATCTTTGCGCCGACACCGAGGATCAGCCCCTCGGATTTGTTGTCGATAGCGGGAGAAACTACGGAATTTGCAAAGCCTGTAACGGGGACTAGTGTTCCTGCCCCCGCGTGCTTTGCGACGTTATCAAAAACTCCGAGTCCCGTCGTAAGAGCTGAAATAAATATAAGCGTTACACTGACGAGAGTATATGCATTTTTTTCACTCATTCCAAGGTAAATATAAAGAGTTGCGAGGAGCTCTCCGATAAGGCAGATAGCTCCGCCAAAAAGAAAAGCAAAAGCGGAGTCTTTTATAAGAGTGGACGGGGGCGTGTGAAGTTTTATTCGCTGTTTATATGTTTCTGCCTTTTCCATTTTAAACCTCTTTTTTTGTTTTATATCATTTTTACCTTAAAAAGAAAAAATATTCATTCAAATAAAAAAACAATAGAATGGAAGAAATTCAAAGAATTTCAGACTTGGTATATTTAAATCTGCATAAAGAAACGACAGAAACACTGTTTTAGACACAACGCTTCTGTCGTTTTTTGTTTGGTTCTGCCAAATGCGACAGTCCCTAAAAGTTTATTGTTGAAGCAAATTCGATTAAATCAAAACCGAAAATGAGCATAATGTTTTTTATGATGAATTGCAATAATATTGAAGTGGGGATAATAAGATAAATTTTATAGTTTACAAGCTTGAGATATTTTTTGCCGCCACTCATAAAATATAAAAAAAGAATTATGTCGGTATAGAGAATAAGAATAGAGGTAATAAGCACGGATGGATGGGAGAGAAAGGACCTTACAAATTTAAAATCAAGGAGTGAAAATACCGCCCGCGAGCCACCGCATCCCATACAGTAAAATCCAAATAGGGAATGAAATTTACACTCAAATAAAGACATGGCGGGCGTTGTGAATATGTAGTTATAAAGAAGCGCGAATACAAGAATTGAAAGATTTGCGCAAATCAGGAGCAAAAGTGCTTTTTTCTTCAAAATACCACCTCCTCTTTAATCTATAATACTTTATTTTCGTAAAAATATCAAGGTTAAATTAATATTTAGTAAATATTTACTTGACAAAGAGATTTTACTAGAGTAGAATAGTAAATAGGGAAAATTCGACAAAATTCGGAAAAGGAGAAAATTATGGACAGAAAAGATAATTTCAGAGATGATCGTGACGTAGAAGAATCTTCTCTTCCTGTGTCCTATGAAGAAAGGGACAGTGACGGAAAAAGTGCGGATTCCGCTCCGGAGAGCTTTTATCGTGATATTACTACTCCGCCCGCTGAGGGAGAGGATAGATATTATGAAATTTTCGAAAAGACAAAGCATAAGACCAGAGGTTTTTCGGTTGCGGCTATGATTCTCGGTATAATATCGGTCCTTTGCTGCTGCTTTGGATGGCCGAGTCTTATACTCGGAATTGCTGCTATAGTTTTCTCGGTCGTATCACGCGTTACTCTCGGATACTTTGACGGTATGTGCATAGCAGGATTGATACTCGGTATATTCGGCGTAGTTTTCGGAACTTCTATGGTGGTTATGGATATACTTATAGTAAAAGGTGTTTTTGATGAATATCTTGAAAAACTTCCGGTTGAAATTCCTTCGCTTAAGCTTACAATTAAATAAAATGGTATAAAAATGCATTTTTTAAAAAACAGGAGAACAAAATATGGGAATTTTTGAAGTTTTGTCCTTACTTTGCGGTCTTGCTCTGTTTCTTTACGGAATGGACGTTATGGGTGATTCACTCAAGAAGAGCGCCGGATCCAGACTCAAAGCAATACTTGCAAAAATGACGTCGAGTCCGATTCGCGGATTTCTTCTCGGTCTCGGTGTAACCGCAATTATTCAGTCATCATCAGCTACGACGGTTATGGTTGTCGGCTTCGTTAATTCAGGAACGATGGCATTAACTCAGGCTATCGGAGTTATCATGGGTGCGAACGTCGGTACTGCCGTAACAGCTTGGATCACAGCTCTTTCGGGACTTGGCGGAGAGGCTGCGGAGTCTATCGGTTGGGTCGAGTGGCTTAAACCCGATTCGTGGATGCCGATACTTGCAGTTATTGGAATTTGCCTAGTTATGTTTACAAAACGTGGCAAAAAGAAGGATATTGGAAATGTTCTTCTCGGTTTTGCAATACTTATGGTTGGTATGAGTATGATGTCGGATTCTGTAGCGGGACTCAAAAATGACGAAGGATTTAAATCTATTCTCACGATGTTCTCGAATCCTATTTTAGGTGTCCTCGCGGGTCTTGTTCTTACGGCTATAGTACAGTCGTCCTCGGCATCTGTCGGTATTCTTCAGTCGCTCACAGTAACGGGTGCTATAACCTACGGCGCTGCAATTCCGATCGTTATGGGTCAGAATATAGGTACTTGCGTTACGGCTCTTATATCCTCTCTCGGCGCGGGAAAGAACGGTAAACGCGCGGCTATGATCCATCTCTACTTCAATATTATCGGTGTTGTACTGTGGCTTTGTATCTTCTATATCTTTAATGCTATTTTTGAATTCGCATTCGTCGGTTCGGCTGTCGATATGTGGGGAATTGCAGGAATTCACACGATATTCAAAATACTTTGTGTAATTGCAATAGGACCTTTCTATAAGCAGCTTGAAAAGCTCAGTATTCTGACAATTAAGGAAAAGAAGGATGAAAACGAGGAGATCCATCTTCTCGACGAGCGTCTTTTCGAAACTCCCGCTATCGCGGTTGAAAGATCCGCCGTTGCTACTTACTCTATGGCAAAGATCGCTTGCGATGCGCTTAAGAAATCACTCGTTCTCTTCGATAAATACGATCCGAAGCTTGCAGATGAAATACGCGATCTTGAAACGAAGGCTGACCAATACGAGGACCAGATCGGCTCGTATCTCGTAAAGCTTTCCGCTTGCGATATGACAGAGCCGGACTCTAATCAGATAACGAAGCTTCTTCATATGATAGGCGACTTCGAGAGAATATCCGACCACGCCGTGAACATCGTTGAGTCTGCGGAGGAAATGAAGGATAAGAAAATAGAGTTCTCCGCCGATGCAAAGCGTGATATCGCTGTTATGAAGCGCGCTGTTTCCGATATTGTTGATATGACTCAGAAGGCGTTTATTGAAAACGACGTTTATCTTGCTGAGGACGTTGAGCCTCTTGAGGAAGTAGTTGACGATATTAGAGATGAAATAAAGTTAGGTCACATACTCAGACTTCAGAAGAGTGAGTGCAGTATTGAGCATGGATTTATCCTATCGGATATACTCAACAACTTTGAACGTGTTTCCGACCATTGCTCTAACATTGCGAGTTGCGTAATTGAAATTTCAAAATACGACTCGCTCAGTATGCATAAGTATAAGGACGAGGTCAAGCACGAGAATAAGGACTTCAAGAGTAAGGTTGCTGAGTATAAGACTGTTTACTCGTTGAAGTAATTTTAATAAGGCATAAGAAACGTTTATGTTTGATAGATATGCACCCCAAAGGTCAGATGATTTCGGGGTGCATATTTTTATTGTTAAAACGTTCGAAAAACACAATTTAGTAGCTGTTATTTAAAAGACATTTACACTTTATTATAATTTTATTTACTTTGGGATAATTTTTTATTTACGGATAATTAATTGATTTAATTAATAATTTTATGGTAAACTAAAATAAAAAGGAGAAAATTACCGTGAAAAAAACAACACTTTTTAAAAGAACGTTTGCCCTCATTTTGACGCTAGCGATGCTTGCAACTCTCTTTTCGTGCAGTATGTACGGAAAGTCTGATAATGCATCGGGCGGATACTATCCGGGGATAAACGGCGGTGCAATGGATGGCGATCTTTCGGGAGAAGAGTATACTGAGATAGTTGAGAATTCGTTTATAAACACGGAGGAAAACGGAACAAGCTATTTCTCTATAGACGCGAATACGGCTTCTTATCCTAATCTTCGCAGTATGATAAAGAATCACTACTCAAGTATACCGAAGGATGCGGTAAGGATCGAAGAGATGCTCAACTACTTTGATTACGACTATAAGACGCCCGATGACGGCGAAATACTCTCGCTTACCTCGTCTATGTTTGATACTCCTTATAACAGTGAAACCAAGCTTCTCACGGTAGGACTTGCGGCAGAGGAGGTCGAGCTTTCAAAGGTGAGAAACAATCTCGTATTTCTTATCGACGTCAGCGGCTCGATGTATTCCGAGGATAAGCTTCCTCTCGTTCAGTCTGCGTTTATGCTCCTTACCGAGAGTCTTAACCCGGAGGACAGAGTGTCCATAGTGACGTATGCCGGAGCGGACAGTGTTGCTCTCACGGGAGCATTTGGAAATGAAAAGGGAAAGATTATGGCCGTTATCGAGGACCTCGAGGCAGGCGGATCAACAGCGGGTGCTGACGGAATAGAAACCGCATATGAGCTCGCGAAGCAGTATTACATAGATGGAGGAAACAACCGCGTCATCCTCGCTACCGACGGTGACTTCAACGTAGGACTCAGCGTGACGCAGGATCTTGAGAAGTTTATAGCAAAAAAAAGAGACACGGGTATATATTTCTCGGTCTACGGCTTTGGCAGAGGTAATATAAAATCCGAGAAAATGGAAGCGCTTGCGCTTGCCGGAAACGGTGTATTCAGCTATATTGATTCTGTAAAGGAAGCAAGACGTGCTCTCGTTGCGGATATAGGCGGAAGCCTTGTTACCGTAGCGAAGGATGTTAAGGCGGGAATAACCTTTAACAGTGAGTATATAGAGAGCTACAGGCTCATAGGATATGAAAATAAGCTTTTAACAGAGGAAGAGTTTGAGGATTCATCAACCGACGCGGGTGAGCTTGGAAGCGGACACACGGTTACGGTCGTTTACGAAGTAAAGCTTAAGAAAAACGTCACTCTTTCGGATGAAGAAAAGCTTGCCGACGTTATTATAAAATATAAGCCTACAGAAAACGCAGGCTCGGATGCACAAACCGAGGTATCATCAACACTTTCAATTGGTGCGGATTCTTATCACGAGGCGGCAACACAGAACGATCTGTTCGTAGCATCCGTTATCGAGTTTGGTCTTCTTCTCCGCGACTCGGAGCACAAGGCAGATGCGAATATCGATAATCTTTTATCAAGACTTGAGCAGCTTGACCTTGCAAACGATGAGTTCAGATCGGAATTTCGCGATATAGTAAAACTCTATGCGGAAAGTAAAAACAAAAGCTGAAATAATCGGTAAAAAACTCGGGAAGGACTAAAACAAAAGAGCATACTTTATTGAAATTATTAAACTTTGATTTGACACGTATGTTGCTAAATGCAGCAAAACTCCTTGATTTATTTATAAATATATGATATAATATTGAAAATAAATTTTGTCGGTAAAAGACGGTAAGGAGGTGTGACTATGCAATATATGTACGGCGCTTTATTTTTGCTTTCGCTTATGTTGTTACCGCTGTATTTCTTTTTCGTAAGAAAAAAGCAGAGTGAGCCGTGGTTGTTTCTTTTGTTTGTATGTGTTTCGATAGTCAACCTCGGATACACCTTGGTTGCGTTTTCGGGTACGGTGGAGTTCGCGCTATTTGCAAATAAGATAACGTATCTCGGTCAGGTTTTCGTTCCGCTTTGTATGTTTATGATAATCTCAAAACTTTGCGGATTCACATATAAAAAATGGATAACCGGAGTTCTTATAAGCGCCGCCATAGTTTTGTTTGGTATTATTTGTACCACAGGATATCTTGATTGGTATTACACGGATGCCACTATAGAGAAGATTGCAGGCGCGACGGTTCTTCATAAGGAGTACGGTGTTTTGCACCCGACAAACCTTATATACGTTATTTGTTATTTCATAGCGATGATTGCGGTTATTGCTATTTCACTGAAAAAACGCAAGGGCGCATCACAGAAGCACGCTCTCGTTATGCTTGCTGTTGTGCTCGGTAATATCGGTATCTGGTGCGTGCAGAAGGTCATTCCATGGAGCTTTGAATTGCTTTCAATTATATATCTTATGAGCGCGGTGGCGTTTCTTTGTATCCGCTATATGTTAAACGATTACGTTCATAAGAGAGATATTCCGAAGTATACAAATGCACAAAAGGAAAAACTCGGCATGGGCATAACCGCGATGACGATGGATGCAAAGCTTGCAAGATTGCTGACATTCGTGAAAGACGACGATCCCCTCGGAATAAGAGAACGTGAGATACTCGAGCTGATTCTCGAGAGCAAAAAACGCCGCGAGATAGCAGAGTATTTGCATCTTTCGGAAAACACGGTTAAGACTTATACCAGAACTCTTTATTCAAAGCTTGGCGTTACGTGCCGTGAGGAATTGTATTCCTTAATTTTACGGAAAAATAATTAAATATACAAACAAAAGTTTACAAAAGACCGTTTTTAGAAAACAAAAACGGTCTTTTTTGTATAAGCAGGAGGCGGCCAATGTAAATTGATTACCTCCTGTTTTTTTATTTTATCGGACTGCGAAAAAAGTGGATATTTTTAATTTTCACCCTTTTTCACCCCTAAAATTACAAATTTTCACCCCTCGGGGGTGATGACTGAAGCGCTTTTAAGATAGTAAAATATATACAGCAATAGCAATAATTATTAAATTTAGGTTATCCGAAATATAAGATCGAACGGATGATAAAGGCAAAACGGAGGTGGTGAAATGTGACCGAAAAACGCATCCTATTCGGCGAGTTTGAATTTCCCGTGGAGAAAGGTCTCGAATATCTCATCAACGAGAATCTTTCCGAAACCGATTTTTTATGCATCAACGAGCCGCACGATGCCTTTTCAATGATGTTTGAAAAGGACTTCCCAATCTTCAGCATACCAAAAAAATCCGAAAGGGATTATCTGCTTTTCGAGCTGAAGCGGAGTGACAGAATAATAAAGTTCTTCTGTCCCGAAAAGCGAGAAGATCTCAATACGTCGGTTTGGTACTTCTATATGGAGCTTTACGACGAAAACGGTGAAGCTCACACCTTACCCGGGCAGGTAAGGGTTGAATTTGACGGAAACATTCTCCGTCAAGCAAAGGGAAAACCGAAATTCATCGAGATACTTGAACAAGTAAAGCTAAAACAAGCAATTGCTTAAAACAAAAAGGAGAAAAAGAAGATGAAAAATAAAAAGAAATCAATATCTGTGATATTCGCCTTGATATTGATGATGTCGATCCTTATTGCCGTAATGCCTATGATGGCGCGCGCAAACGAAACATCCCCCGAATGGGTTGACGACTACACCGTCGAGGCATCCTGCGGTTCCGGCAACGGAGTGGTCGGCTACTTTAACGGTTCTTCGGCGTGTATCAATCCGAACACGGGAGATCTGCATTACTGTACGGCGAATTTTCCGTATTCCGAAATGCAATGCGCAGTTTATGATATATTCATGAACACCATCGGAAACAACAGCCCGGAGAACGTGAACGCGGTGATTAACGGAAACGTCTTTATAGACTTAGATACCGCTCTTGCTGTGAAGCGCATCGACGTTCACACACACACGCGCTCCAAGGACGATACCCCCACGGTACAGGGCGTGCAATACTTTACAGAGCTGACTTATTTTGTATTTGACGGCCACGGCTTATATGACGGACGCTATGACGGTGACGATACCTTGAAATCTATCGACCTGTCGAAGAATACGAAAATCAGTGAATTGCGTCTCGAATACGTGAGCATGGAGAGTGTTGACCTTTCGGCTAACACGGAAATCGTCAAGCTTGTTTTAATACACTCGACCTCCTCTGCCTCCTCGCGAGAAAATGGATATAAGGGCTTAACGAGATTTAAATCTCTTGATCTCTCTAAACTGACAAAGCTTGAGGATCTAACAATTTACGACGAGGATATCGAAGCGCTGGATTTGAGCAGCAACACCAAGCTCACAAGCCTCGACCTTCGACTTCTTCAAAAGCTGAAAACGATTGATATTTCAAAAAACGACGCGCTTGACGACCTGTACGTATCAAGATCCGGTCTTGCGGAATTTGATCTTGGTAGCAAGCCAAATCTTGCACAAGCTGACATAATCATAAACGCGAATCTGAAATCGGTAAATCTTACGGGTTGCACGGCGCTTTGCAATTTGAGACTTGCAACCAACGCACTTGAGAACGTGGACTTTAGCAAAAACACTGCCCTTGAATCGCTGGACGTCAATCAGAATCAGTTCAAGACACTCGATTTGTCGAAGAATACCGAGCTTACCTCTCTTTCGTGTCAGGGAAATCTTTTAACCTGTCTTGACCTAAATGCGAATACGAAGCTTTCTAACGCAAACCTTAACACGCAGTACCCAACCATCGACTCGGTTACGGACGATATCTTCGATCTGAAAAAACTTTCAGGCTTTGACATTTCCAAGGTTCAGAAGAAGTCCGACGGCAGTGGTGGGACTTATCAGTTCAACGTTAAGAGCAGTAATTCTTATACGAGCAATTACAAAAACGTAGGTGAAGACTTGCTTTTGAACGTTGACGATAATAACTGCTACGTGTACTATTCTTATCTTGTTGGTACAAAGAGCAACGGCGCTGAAATCTATATGTCGGTTGAGCTTGAGATCAATAATAAATACTATACGGTGAAATGCGAAACTCCCGGCGTGGCGTTGAAGGCGTTCAACTATTCCTCCGGTGTCGGCGAGGGAATCACCACGGCAAAACGAGGCAACAGTATCCAGTTTGTTATTGAGGTGGATGCAGGATCGCCCCTCTATGGAAAAAAATTAGCCGTCTTTTCACAAGCGGTAGGAGGGGAGAAGGTCTCTGTTTCCGATTACGAGTATAACGGAACTGTTTATTATTCCGTGAGCAGCGTCGATGCTCCCACGAGTATCACCGTTGAAGAGGGGCACGATTGCATCTTTACCGATTGGGCACCTGTGGGAAATAATACATCTGAACACGAACGCCACTGTACGGTTACGGGTTGCACCGAATCCGAGACCGAATATTGCTCTAATTACTACGGTGCGGAATATCACGCCGATAAGGATACGATGCAGAAGGATTGTACCCGCTGCGGACGCCAGTATACGTGGGAGATTGACGCCTCTGCTTCGGTTCGCGTTCCTACTGCTGACGCGAAATGTAATGCACCCGGAAATACGGAGTTCTGGATCTGCGGACATTGCGATAAATATTTCACGGATGAGAACTGTCAGCACGAGATAACTCCCGCGCAGGTATATATCAATCCTTTGGAACACAATTACGTAAACAGCGTTTGCTCCGAGTGCGGTCACAAGATTCGTTCAGCGCGCTTTGAAGAATCCTTAGAGGATCTCTTTGATACCGATGGATACCTCTACGTTATTATCGGTGTTGGCAGTGACGGAAAGTTTTACGCTATGGGTGAGGCGACGTCTGACGGCAGGCGTTACGGAGTTGAGATACCCGATGCACAGATTGATGCAAACGGTGTCGTTACGATAAATTCCGATCAGGCGGAATTTATGAATTTCGAATGCTACTTCGAGAACGGCGCAAGTGTATCTACCACCTACACCTATATTGTAGACGGCACTTATATGACCGCACGCAACGGCAAAATATACACCTTCCCGAAGGACCGTATAGATGATAAGAGCAACCCAAGACCCTTCGATTTCAGACAGGCGGAATACGGTGATGAAAGCGGTCTCGGCTACCTTTATGCAGATTTTTATGAGCCGGATAAGGGGCATAAGCACACCTTTGAATATATTAACTTTAACCCCGAAACGCACTTTTTTGAGGCTTGCGATACGAAGGAAAACAGCGTTTATATCTATCGCCAGATCTGCGAGCATGAGGATATTCACCTGAGTCACACCTATCCCGTTGCTCCCACCTGCACAGAGCAGGGCTACGGCGGTGATTATTGGTTCTGCTCGATGTGCAAGACCTATTTTACGGATAGATCCTGCACCGAGGAGTTGGCTATTCCCGAGCATGAAAATATTAACGATTATTTCTTGCTTCCCGCGCTTGAACATAGCTTTGCATCCAACGGCGTTTGTGAAAATTGCGGTATGAAGCGTAACGTATATAAGCCCGTTACCTCGCTTGAACAGTTCGACAGACTCAGCGAGAACGCATATTACATTATCGTGTTCAAGGATGGCGGTAAGACGTACGCGGCTTATATCCCGAATCTTAATATTTTCAGAAAGATGGTAACTGCCGATTCCGACGGTGACGGGTTGATAGACCTTCTTGAGACTGACGAAAACGCAAACGGTATTCCCGATATTATCGAGGAGTATATCAATACTCAGTGGGGCGGCGCCGACGCTAATGAGGATGGCACAACAACCGCTGATGAATACAAAGAGGTGATCGGCTCGCTTGACGATGACGAAGACGTTGACGCAGAAGATTATAAGGCGTTCTTCTCTTGGCGTATAGAAATGCAGCTGTATGACGAATTTTGCGAAGAATACGAAACCAATCATTCTAATATCGTTGAGGTAACGGTTGGTGTAGATGGCTCTATCACCGTCATTGACGAGGGTGCTATGGAATTCAAGATGATTCCGTCGGGCATCTGGGGCGGTCAGCCTGATTTTGACGGTGACGATCCCGAGCATCCTATTACTGATTCAGAGCGACTTCGTGCATTCTATATTCCCAACTATTGGGTCGCTAACGACGGTCGAATGGGTGAGTACGGCGCTAATGAGCATTTTATGACGCAATACAGATGGTTTGGTGATGGCTTTGCTCCCGGTATTATTGACAATAAGAATTGGAAGATTAGCTTTAATGAGGATGGAACTGTATTGCTCGTCAGCACTTGGACGACCTTTGACGACACTGCGGCTCTCCAGCTTGTAAAATATACCGACGGCGACGGTAACGAGTGCATAACGATGATCGGCTGCTACGGTGATCGTTGGCAATACAGCGATATTCTTTCAAATTGCACTGTTATCAGCGGAGCATATCTATATGCTTCCGAGCCTGTTTATGACGAAACACCTCACGTATGTGAATTTGGCGATTGGATGCCCGATCCCGATAACGATATGAAACACATTCGCAAATGTGAATGCGGAGAAAGCGAAAGCGGTGACCACGCTTACGGCGACTTTGTGAAAAAGGATGATGCATACCATACGCATTTTTGCCCGACATGCGGAGCTGTCGAGGACTTCGAGCATAGCTTCTACGATTGGATAAAAAAGGACGATAAAGATCACGTTCACGAGTGTATGGAGTGCGACTACGAGTCCGTTCTTCCTCACGATTACGTAAGAGAAGTAACAAAAGAGCCGACTGAGAGAGAGGTTGGCGAAGCAACATATACCTGCACGCTTTGCTCTCATTTCTACACCGAAGAGCTGCCTAAGAAAATCGTTCAGGTAAGCGGCGAGGTAGTCGGCACGGTGCTTAACGTTCCCGCAGGTAGTAACGCATATATTCCCGAAGGAACTGTGTTTGACGTTGTCGAAATGCCCACGGAGCAAGTTCCCGAGCAGATACTCGGAGAAATTGCCGTAACAGCCGAAGGTGCTGTAAAGCCTCTTGGTATGTACGATCTTTCGCTTCTTCTTGAAGGCGCAAAAATTCAGCCCGACGGTACGGTCGAGGTAACGTTGCCTGCTCCCGATCTTGCGGCAGAGTATGACACCATTATAGTGGTTTATATTGCTCCCGACGGAAGCTATGAGGAATGTAAGACCACCGTAAACGAGGATGGCACGATCACCTTTGAAACTACTCACTTCTCGCAGTATGCCGTTATCGGTATCACCGAGGATGCAGGACTTCCGATAGGCGCAATTATAGGCATCATACTCGGTGCTGTTGCAATTCTCGGAATTGGCGGCTTCGCCATTCTTTGGTTTGTTATCAAGAAAAAGAGCTTTGCTGACCTTGTCGCAGTATTCAAGAAGAAATAAATTGTGTTAAATACTACCCAATGATGTTTTTTACATTTTGATTTGCGACGTGCAATAAGGAAACGGCGCGTTTAAGTCGTTGCAAAACGAATATGTAATATTTGTTAAAGGCTGACGGTTTTTGCAACGAAAAACGCACTCGATAGATCAGGGTAATTGAAAAGAGGCTATCCCAAACGCCAACGTGCTGTGGGATAGCCTCTTTATCTTTTTAGTTTATAATTGCGATTGTTTTAACTTAATGATAGTGAAATCAAGTATGACGGTGATGTCTTTGCTTTTTTACGTTAAGGTGGCGCTTGGCTTCTTCTCTTGCGCTCGTCTTGTGTTCGGTCTTGATATCGCCCGACTTGATAAGAGACATTCTCGTGAGAGAGGGACCTACGATCTCGTAGATGAGGACCGCAAAGAGCGTGATGTTTCTGACTATTGCCCCGTCGGGTCCAAGTTCTATAGCCTTGAGCGCCATTCCGAGAGCAACGCCCGCCTGGGGGAGAAGCGTGATACCAAGGTATTTAACTATATTCGGCTCGCACTTCGTCATTCTCGCGCTGATGCCGGCGCCGAAGTATTTACCGAGCGATCTTGAAAGGATATAAACAACGCCGATAAGAACAACGGCGAAATCCGCAAACACGGAGAGCTCGAGCTCTGCGCCGCTGACAACGAAGAAGAGGATAAGTATAGGAGCTGTCCATCTGTCCGCTCTGTCCATAAGCTCCTCGGAGAAATCGCATATGTTGCAGAAAACAGTTCCGAGCATCATACAGGAGAGAAGGGAAGAGAATGCGACGTGAACTCCGCCAATTTCGAAGCTGATGCTTGAGATTGCAACCGTCATCATAACGAAGGTTACCGACATTGCCATACGCTTTGACCTCGAATGGAAGAAGCGCTCGCAAAGCGTGAAGAGCAATCCCATAATAAATCCGAGAAGGAGCGAAAGCACAACCTCTATTATCGGCTCAAGAACAACCGAAAGTACATCTACCGCGCCGGAATTTATCGATTTTGCTATACCGAAGGATATAGCGAAAACAACAAGACCGACAGCATCATCGAGCGCTACTACGGGAAGAAGTATATCCGTGAGCGCACCCTTTGCCTTGTACTGACGGACGACCATGAGAGTTGCCGCGGGAGCCGTTGCGGTTGCGACAGCGCCGAGCACGATAGCCGCCGAAAGAGAAAACTTATCGGGGATCATAAAGTGAAGTGAAATAAGGAAAGCATCAACTATAATTGTTGTAAAGATTGCCTGGAAAATACCGATCACGGTTGCCTGCTTACCGATCTTCTTTAACTGAGATAAACGGAATTCGTTACCCATCGAAAATGCAATGAAGCCAAGAGCCACGTCTGAAATTATGCCGAGCCCTTCTATCTGCTCTGCCGTGATACCAAGACCGTTAACTTTGAATGCACCAAGACAAAACGGTCCGATGAGAACACCCGCGATAAGATAAGCGGTAACTGCGGGGAGTGATACGAGCTTCGCAAGTCTTGAAAGTAAAAGACCTACGAGAAGCGCGGTCGAAAGGCTTAAGAGTATAGCTGCTGTTTCTGACAAAATAAACGCCTTCTTTCTTGTAATGAAATTTATATAAAATATGATTTATCGCACGATTAAATACTATATCACTTTGAATAGCAAAAGTCAACAGATTTTCAAAAAGATTTGAAATAAAATTTTATCGGCAAATAGTATTGAAAAACGCGAAAAATGATGATATTCTATAAATAGCAAATATGATTGTTTTAAATCAAAAATTATATTTTGGAGAAGAAGATGATAGACTACAGAATGAAAGAGCTTGCGGAGATCATAAACGACCTTACGGTTATGACGAAAATCAAGTGCGTGCTCTACGATGCAAGCTTCCGACCGATATATCATTACGAAAAGGAAAAGTGCGCATTTTGCACAGCAATAAGAAGTAATGGAAAATATCTCGAGAAGTGTCTTGCATCCGACCTCGAAGGACTGAAGAAATGTACGGAAAGTGGCGAGGCGTGTATGTATAAATGCCATATGGGTCTATCCGAACTTCTGACTCCGATAAAGAGCGACGGAATTACTATCGGTTTCATTCTCGTTGGTCAAGGTTTGTGCGAGGAGGACTATCTTTCGGTTAGGAAGAATATTGAGAATTTCCCCGATAAATCTTTACACGAGGTACTGTATCGGGAGCTTGAGCGCGTAAGAAGTCTTAGTATTGAAGAGCTTAACGCTATGGAAAGACTCGTGCAGATATGCTCCTCTTATATAGATATGAAAAAGCTGATAAAAAGAAGAGAAGAGCCGACAAGAAAGCTTATTGAGGAGTATATCTCGGAAAACCTTCGTTACGAGATAGGTATAGAGAGTTTATCTCGAACATTCCGTATGTCGCGGAGCTCGCTGTATAACTTCTCAAAAAAGAATTTCGGTATGGGTATTTCGGAGTATATAAACACTGTGAGACTTGAGTCGGCGCGAGAAATGCTTCTTAACACGGATATGACCGTTTCCGAAATATCTTATGCTGTTGGCATATATGATACAAATTATTTTATTAAACAATTTAAGAGTCGGTGGGGATTGCCTCCGAAAAAATGGAAAAACAGTCAAAAATAATCAGAATTGCTATTTTTGTAAACCTAAATTCTATATTGTGAAAGCTTTAATGTGATATATTGGATTCGACAGAAAATTTTATATACTTGGAGGATCTATTATGTCTATTGCCAAAAAGCTTCTTTCGGAAGGAAAAGGAATATTCAGGCTCGCGCCTACGTGGGTGCCGAGAGCGTTCTGCATTCCGGGTAAAAGAATAAAACTTCATCCCGATGATTATTACGTGCTTGGTCTTAAGCGCGGCGGAATAGATGAAAGGTGGTTCGCGTCCACAACTCATGCGGATAACGGCCCTGAAACGCCCGCTGACGAAGGTATGAACTATGCCGTGTCACGCGATGGCAGCGAAAGGGTACTCCTTGCTGATGCTGTGGCGGAGCTTGGTGGCGAGATTATCGGAGATAAGCTTTTTGAAAAATACGGCAGATGGCCGATGTTCTCGAAGTTTTTTGACAATAAAGGCCCCCTCCCTCATCATATTCATCACAGAGATGAGCATGCAAAAAGGGTCGGCGAGGCGGGTAAGCCTGAAATGTATTTCTTCCCCTCACAGTGTAATAACCACGGCGGAACTTTTCCCTTTACTTTCTTTGGCCTTAATCCCGAAGCAAAGAAGGAAGATGTTAAAAAATGCCTAGAAAACTTTACAAAAGGCGACAATAAGATCCTTGATTTATCTCAAGCTTACAAAATTACGCTCGATACCGGATGGGATGTTCCTCCCGGAGTTTTGCACGCTCCCGCAAGCCTTTGCACTTATGAGCCGCAGTTTGCCAGCGACGTTTACGCGATGTATCAATCCGTACTTTACGGCGGAGAATGCGTATCCGAGGATCTTCTTTGGAAAAACTGCCCCAAGGAAGAGATAGGTAACTATGATTATCTTATGGACGTTATCGATTGGGAAGCTAACGTTGATCCGAATTTCAAGGAAAAGCACTTTATGGCTCCTGTTGTTATAAATAAAAATGATAGCTACACCGAGGAATGGATATGTTATAAGTGCAAGACCGCAAGCGCAAAAAGACTTACAGTTATGCCAGGCAAGAGCGCACTTATTAAAGATGAGGCGGCATACGGTATGATACTCGTTCAGGGACGCGGAAAAATGGGAGAGTGGGATATTGAAACGCCAACTCTTATCAGATACGGCGAGTTGACGAGCGATGAATTCTTCGTTACCGAGAGCGCGGCAAAGGAAGGCGTGCTTATAATCAACACGTCCGCTACCGAACCTATCGTTATGCTCAAGCATTTCTCGGAAAACCCCGAGCTTGACAGATTTATGGAAGCAAACACTCTTTGATTAAGGAGAATATAATGGAAAACAAGTGGTATAAAAGGAGCTATAGAAGAAGTCTTGTTGATATGCATATAGAGGATTGCGACGAAAGCTTCCTCTCGGAGTTTTCTCCCGAGGCATACGTAGAATATCTCAAGACTGCCAACATAGATTCCGCAATGATATATCTTCAGTCTCACGTTGGTCTTTGCCATTATCCGACAAAGAGCGGTGTTCTTCATAAAAACCTCGTCGGTCGCGAGGACGTGATAAAAAGAACGATTGATCTTATTCATAAGAACGGTATGTTTGCCGTCGGATATTACAGCCTCATATATAACACAAGAGAAGAGGAAAGACACCCCGAGTGGCGTATGATAGATGATCTTAATACGAACAGCTCACCTCATCAGCGCGGCGGTAGATACGGCTTTCTCTGCCCGAATAATATGGAGCACAGAGATTTCGTAAAGACTCAACTTTTCGAGATATCGGAATATTTTGATCTTGACGGACTTTTTCTCGATATGACCTTCTGGCCTGCGGTCTGCAGATGCGAATGCTGCCGCGCTAGGTTTGAAAAGGAAACCGGTATATCTGTTTTGCCGGAATTTGCGAATTTTACTTCCGCAGATTCTGCGCTCTTCAGAAAATCCCGATATAAGTGGATGACCGATTTTGCAGCCGACATCACAAAATACGTCAGAGATATTATGCCGAACGTTACCGTCAGCCATAATAACGCGTCAGCCGTTGCGTCAGGCTGGACGAGAGGTGTCGATGAAACTATAGGCGACCTTTGCGATTACGTGACGGGCGACCTTTACGGAACACTCCTTGGGCACTCCTTCTCAATGAAATACTACCGTGCTGTGTCAAATAATCAGCCGTACGAGTATATGCTGACGAGGTTCTCGCAGAATCTATCTCAGCATACTCTGAGCAAGACCGAACGGCAGCTCGCGCAGAGCGTGCTTCTTACTGCGGCTCATCACGGAGCGAACTTCGTTATAGATGCGATAGACCCTGTCGGTACGGTTAACCCCGAGGTTGCAAGGCTTATAGGAGCTGCCTATGCGGAGGAGAAAAAGTACGAAAAGTATCTTACTGTAGGTAATCCCGTGTCCGACGTTGGACTTTGGTATTCTATAACGGGCAGATATACGAGCTTCGAGCAGAACGTAAACAGTCTTAACGGCTCAACCGTTCTCGGAGAAACTCTCGGATCAAATCACGTGCTTTACGACGTTGTAACCAATAAGACCGTGAATACTATGAGTAGGTATCCGATAGTTTTCGCGCCTGCGGTAGCGGGACTTGAATCTGAGCATATCGAAGCGACGAAAAAATACGTAAGGAATGGGGGCGTGCTGTGCTTCAGCGGTGTCGAAGTTCCGGAATTCCTTGAAGAATTTTTCGGAGGTGAACTTCTCGGGTTTACCGAAAACAAAAATTCATACGCCGCTCCGACGGAGCTTGGGCGCGAGCTTCTTGCACCGTTTACCGAAAAATATCCCTTATCCCTTTCGGATAAGCACCCTATCGTGAAAATGGAAAAGGCAGGAGTAAGAGTTCTTGCGACACTTACTACGCCATACGCTCATCCTACCGATAAAAAAAATAAGTTCGCATCTATCCATTCCAACCCACCCGTGTTAAAAACAGAGCATCCCGCAATAGCGGAAGTCAATTACGGACGCGGCAAGGTCGTTTGGCTCGGTGTTTCATTTGACGGTTATACCGGAAGACAGCATAGAGATATAACTATGGCGATCCTCAGAAGATACTTTAGGGAAGAGCAGCAGACTCTCGTTACGGATGCGCCTCATATGGTCGAGGCGGTTGTCTATTCGTCGGACTCCGAGTGGCAGATAAGCTTCTGCAACGTTGGTGACGCCGAGGACGGAAGAAAAATTGCGCCGTTCGAGGTTTCTCTGAGAGTACCTAAAAAGCCGAGCGAGGTCAAGTTGTTACCGAGCGGTGAGGCGATTGATTTAGCTTATGAAAACGGCAGAGTAAAATTCAACGCAAAAGAGCTTGATCTTTTTGCTATGTACAGTATAATTCTTTAAATAAAAAAAGACGGTAGATTTACCACAAGTGGGTAAGTTTACCGTCTTTTTGTAAATTATTGATTACAAAATGTGTGAAATATCTTGGGTTGCAAATTTAAATATCTCTGAAATTCTTTATCCTATGGAATGTTATATAATTTGAATCGTGGAAGCTGTTTGCATGATTTATTGCTGTTCTGCAGGCGAAGATGATATCGTCACCCTCGATCTCGAAGTCAACGTACTGGAAGCCGACCTCCTTAGGAAGTGCATTTTTTCTGTAGTCAAGAACGTTTGTGACGACTGACCAACTCTCGAGGTCATCCGACGTCATGAGGGATAGCAGTCTGCGATCCTGGTTCCATTCCGCCTCTGTGATCCTTGTAGCCAAAGAGTAGTATTTTTTTGTTAACGGGTCCTGCTTTATCGTGAATTTTGAGTGATTTGCCGGGAATTTAATAGCATGAGAGTAGGTAAGGGGGGCTGAATGGTCAGTCGGGTTGACCTCATATGCGAGCACAAGACCGTACTTCTCCTCCGTCTTAGTCATATCATAACGCATGACGTTGAGAAGTCTGCCGTCGGGCGCGAGAGTAAGCGTGCCTTCTATATTACCCGATGACTCGCCTGTAGCAACCCCCGGCCACGTGGGATCGTATTTTACGGGATCGGTAAATTCCCAGTTTTCGGGGTCGAGTAAGTCGCTTTCAACAGAGCATGACATAATCATTGGCGCGTGATACTTTGCGCCCCACGAGCCCCACTCGAGGGTGTTATATAATCTGCCGTTGTAAACAAAGATATTCTGCGGATTTTTATGTACGCCGACTCCGCCTGCTTTGCCGTTTGAGCCGCGAAGCAGGGTTACGGGAGCAGTGAAACTTACGCCGCCGTCGGTGGATTTTCCAATAAGAAGATCGCCGTATTCCGTGGAAACGGACAGCATATAAAGCTCGCCGTTGTGGATGAACATTTTACCCCAGAAGCAGGGCATAAGCTCACTGACGTAATGCCAGCTCTCACCCTCGTCATCCGAGCGGAATATGAGCGTTAGATTTTGCGGAGATGCATTTTTGTAAAGATCCATAGATACGAGGAGGTATCCGTCGGGATGCCGTACCATTGAGGGTGAGCAGAGATACTGCCCGGAGAATGAATATGCCCCGTCGTCGGGATGCAAATAATTTATGGTATTTCCAACCGATTTGCCTGTTCTTGCGATTCTCACTCGGCTCTTCTTTTCTCCCGAGGTGACGTAAAACTCGTAATCGCATTCGGTGTCAAGGGCTGTTATATCGAATTCACAGCCTGCTGTTTTTCCTGCGAGGGCATATGTCTCATCGGTACGTTTTTTAAAGAACACCGAGTATTCGTCCGATGATTCGCTTTTTATCCACTCAAAGTGAATCGCGTTTTCGGTTGGCGCGATACGGCAAATATAGATATCGCCAACCTCGAAAAAGTAAGGACGGTAAGGAGCATAGCTCCATTTGTTATAGCCTTTCATATCTCTTTCCTTCTCTCAGTTTATTCCGAGCATCTTTTCTGCCTCGTCGGTAAGAAGCTTCATTTGTCTTATTGAATCCATATTGTATTCAGTGAGAGGACGACAAGCGGGATTTCTCGTTATAAGGTTGGTTTCGATTCCCGAAAGTGTCATATGGTATTTTGCGGAAAGGGGATAAGGAATTCCGCTTTCGGTGTATCCAAGCAGTCCAATAAGACTTTGTACTTTTTTTGCCACTTCGGGATTTGCCTTGTAATTTGCGGCGAGCCACGAGTAGAGCTTCGGGTGATAGTTGCACATAATTCCGCAGTAACCGTCAGCTCCCGAATTCATAGATTCAAGAAGAGTCTGGCAGTTGGCGTTGAGGAGCGCAAAATTTGTGCCCTCGAGTTGTTTTACTCTTTCTGCGATCAGTTCAGCATCGCAACAGGTGTCCTTCATATAATAAAATCTTCCCGTTTTTGTGCAGAAGTCGAGTATCTTCGGTGTAACCAGCCTCTTGTAAGGATAGGGGCATTCGTAGAAGCCGAGTTTTGCATTCTGCGGCAGAAGAGGAAGAAGTCGCTCGAGATTTGCGATAAAGACGTCGTCACCGAGGTTATCGGGGTCGAGGCGGTTGGTTATGAGTATAAGCGCGTCGGTACCCGACTCGTAAACCGCGCAAAGCTCACGTGCCTGGTCTTCGATACTGTCGGATATATGTCCCGAGGAAACCACTGTGAATTTTCGGTCACCCTTTGCTTCGAGCTCTTTTGCTCTTGCGTATACTCTTTTGTTAAGCTCAACACGTTCCTCGAGAGTCAGGAAAAATATTTCGCTCGATTGGCAGACGGCGAAGATTCCGTCGAGTCCCGCGTTATAATAAAAGTCAACGTATTTTTCAGCGGTCGCATAATCAACGCTGCCGTCCTTATTGTACGGCGTGATCATGGTTGTGAACATTTCCATAATGATAACTCCTTTCGTCGGGGAAGATAAATAAAAAATTCAGAGCGGTAAAATCCGATCTTATTCTCCGATGCTTTTATTATACATAACGTATGCGGAATTATCAATATAAATTTAAGACTCTTTTTTATAATTTTCGGACATTATGTGTAGACTTTATAAATAAAGTATGCTATAATTTAAAAAAATGCGGAGGGTTGCATGAAAATACTTTACAGACAAAATAACGATGAATTTAGATCCTCGCCTTTTTCTCTGCTTGGAATTTATCAATGTTATTTTAAAGAAATAGAGGGAAACAAGGATACAAAATTTGTTACTAAAAAGGAGCATAGTCATACAGGGTATGAGATACATATCGTCGCCGAAGGGGAGCAGACCTATGAGATCGGTGGGAAGCTTTTTGACGTAGGTGAGGGAAGATTTTTGCTAATTCCGCCAAACGTTCGTCACAGAATAGTAAGCGGTGATGGGAAAATGCGAAAATACTCTTTGTCATTTTCTGTGAGCACCGAAAAGGAAAACGTATTATTGAGCTACAACCCCACCCCCGTGTGCGATAAATGCCCGACAGGATTTTTTAATGTATGCAGCAAAATATCGGTTGAATCGGAGCGGAATACAGGACTTTCGCGAAGTCTTATTGAGAATGCGGTGTTTGAGCTTGCTGTTGGTGTTCTAAGACTCTGTGGATTTGATGAAGGTGGCGTCGCGTGTGAAGTTTTTGACGAAAACGCACGTGTAGAGCTTGCTAAAAAATATATAAAGGATAATATCGAGCTTGGGTTATCCGTACCCGACGTTGCAGCATATTGCTATATAAGCGAAAAACAGTTAACAAGGCTGTTTTTCGCATCTGAGGGTGCATCTCCAGGTGAGTATATAAGAGCGCAGAGGATTTTGAGGATAGAAGAGTTGCTCCGCTTTGAAAATCTTTCACTTAAAGAAATAAGCAGAATTATGAACTTCAATAACGAGTACTATTTTAATATGTTCTTTAAAAAATACTACGGGATGCCACCGGGGGAATTCAGAAAGACTGTTTTACCAAAATGATAATAATAGTTTACAAATACGTGGATATTTTATACAAAAAACTCGGTTTTATTGAATTTTTATGTCGCTTTACCTAAGTGATTGATTTTAGATAATACGCAGTTTTTATGCGCAAATCAAATTTAAACAAAGCTATTGAAATAAATATTTATTTATGATACAATATATAAGCAAATAAAAAATGGAGTTTTGAAAAATGGGAAAGAAAAAGAAAAATTCAAATTACGTGACTACTAAAACACAGCAGGCGAAGATTGACAAAGAAAACGCAAAGCGCGCGAAGAGAAGAAAAGAAATTCTTAAGCTCGTTTTGATTCCTACCGTTTCGGTGCTGCTTATAGCGGCTATTATAGTAGGACTCGGTTTTGCGTTTGGATGGTGGCATTATAATATTAAGGCAACTCATCACGCTTCGATAACTATTAAAGATTACGGAACGGTTCATCTTGAGCTTGACGGCAATGCGGCTCCCGAAACCGTTGCAAACTTCGTTAAGCTCGCAAACGAGGGCTTCTATGACGGCCTTACGTTCCACAGAATTATTGATGGCTTTATGGCTCAGGGCGGAGACCCCAAAGGTGACGGAACGGGTGGTAGCGGAAAAAATATTAAGGGCGAATTTTCCGAAAACGGTGTCAGAAACCGCATCAAGCACGAAAGAGGCGTTATATCCATGGCCAGAAGTAATGAGCCTGACAGTGCTTCGTCTCAGTTCTTTATCGTTCACAGAACATCCGAGAGTAACTCGGAATCTCTCGACGGAAAATATGCTGCGTTTGGAATCGTTACCGACGGTATGGACATTATCGATGCTATAATTGCTGATGCAAATCCCGGATATAACGGATCTATTGCTGCGGCAGATCAGCCTATAATCGAGAGCATCACTATCCACGAGGCGCACGATTAATTCTGAGTTGATTTTATAAAGGAATTTTCTATGAAAAAAATTATAATTTTAATTCTCGTCATTTCTATGCTGCTTCTTTCATTCACTGCTTGCAGTGATAAGGATAACGCAGGTACAAGTGACGGCAACGGCACGGGCGGCGGCTCGAGTGATAGCGGTGACGGCGACGGTACCGGCTCATCGGAAGAGCCGACGTTTATACCCGAAAACTCTTTTGTTGCGACGCACACCGCGACGATTACAATAAAGAATTTTGGTGCAGTAGAGATTGAGCTTTACGGAAATGCGGCGCCCATAACGGTTGCGAACTTCGTTAAGCTTGCAAACGAGGGCTTCTATGACGGTCTTACGTTCCATAGAGTTATGGACGGTTTCATGGCTCAGGGCGGTTGCCCGAACGGAAACGGTACTGGGGATAGCGGAACGGATATCAAGGGTGAGTTCTATATGAACGGCGTAGCTAATCCCATAATGCACGAAAGAGGCACAATCTCGATGGCGAGAGCGAGCGACCCCAACAGCGCGTCCTCGCAGTTCTTCATAGTTCATAAAACCTCTATGAATAATTCTTATTCTCTTGACGGAAGATATGCCGCATTCGGTAAGGTTACAGAGGGAATGGACGTTATTGATACGATGATTGAGGCTATCCTGAATAAGGGTTATACCGAAACCGTCCCTGCGGCAGATCAGCCTGTTATCGAAAGTATTGCCGCGAGCGAGAAGGCTCCCGAGCCCTTGCCCGAGAACGTCTTTGATGCTACGCATACCGCAACGATAACGATAAAGGGTTACGGCGCGGTCAAGCTTGAGCTTTACGGAAACGCGGCGCCTATAACTGTTGCGAATTTTGCTAGGCTCGCATCCGAGGGCTTCTATAACGGACTTACGTTCCACAGAATTATGGACGGCTTTATGGCACAGGGTGGATGCCCGAACGGAAACGGTACGGGAGATAGCGGAACGGACATCAAGGGCGAATTTTATACGAACGGTGTTGCTAACCCGATAATGCACAGAAGAGGCACTATCTCAATGGCGAGAAGTGACGACCCAAACAGTGCGTCCTCGCAGTTCTTTATCGTTCACGAGAGCTCCTTTGGCAATTCCTTCTCTCTTGATGGAAGATATGCCGCATTCGGTAAAGTTACCGAGGGTATGGAAATCATTGATAAGATGATTGAGGATATCACAGGTAAGGGTTATAGCGAATCCGTTTCAAAGGCGGATCAGCCTATTATTGAAAGCATAACCGTAGGCGAAATAAAATAAAATATAGAAAATAAAAGTCCCGTGGGCAGTATACCTTTTTTGGTAACCTATCCACGGGCTTTTTGTATTTTATTGAAATTAGGAAATGTTTTTGTTATGTCTGAATGCGGCAAAGTATGCTTGTGCGCGCTCAACTGTTTGCCTCTCTTTTCTTGTCAAGACGGTAATTTCTTACGTACATACAAACGTCCGCGCCTACCATAAGGAAGTTCAAGATATAAAAGCAGAGCACGTACCACTTGCTACCAAAGTCTGCCATATAGCTCTCGTTCACAAGCTTTGATGCGATACCGGCTACGTAGCCGAAGAATATGAGCAAAAGAAAGGCGAGGCTTTTTCCCTTAGTCGTTCTTGCTTTGTAAGATTTCATAAGGTTGAGCGGCCAGGATGCACCAAAGCTCACTATCATAATTATTTCAAGTATTTCTGCCATTATTATCTCCAAGTCTAATTAAATGTTAAGTTTTATTTGCAATATTCCAAAGATATTCAAATTCTTCCTTATAAAGAATGTATTCGTCGTCGGGAGAATTAAAGGTTAAACGGAAGTCGTTTTCGGGTTTATAATTGCCGTAGGAGTAGTATTTCACGTTAGCACTGCCGCTCTTTTCTCCTCGTACTATATAGAGTCTGTGAAGCAGGGGGACGTCGAGAATTCTCAGCTCTATGTTATCGGGATATTCCTTTGCAAGCTCGGTCCATTCGGCAATGTTGCTCTCAAATTTGACGTACTTTTTAAAGGGCTGGCGCATATGGCTGCAGACCTCTTCTACTGCCTTCGATGAGTTGATGATAACGCGCATTTTTATACCCATAGAATAAAGAGTGGAAAGCACGTTCACCATCTCCGTATTTCTGCGCCATTCACTGCCTGCGTGGAACGCCATATCAACGCTTAAAACGTTTTCGGTCGTTTTCACCTTTTCCATAATAAAGGTTGACGATTCGGTGTATAGGTTCTCTTTTTTCTGCGAGTGTACCTCTACGTTTGACATATAACTGATGATCTTATCTATCATAGCGGAGAAGTATTCACGGCTGAGGGGAACACCTTGCTGACGCTCGAGGGAAGTGATCTCATCGGGCAGATCCTTATAAAGCTTCTTCGGCCAGCTGAAGTTAGGGTAGAGGATCGGTATGATAGTGCATTTGCCCGTTGCGGCAACGATCTCTTTTCGTACCCAGTCGTCCTCGTTCACGCAACGGTCGAGGGCATACCTCGGGAGAACAAGAATAAAGTTTGACGAGTTATTAATGGCGTCGATGATCTTCTCGTCAAATTTTCCCGCGCGCATCTCTTCGAGATCAAGAAAGCATCTGAGTCCTTTTTCCGTAAGACGGTCGCGAATCAGCTGAGCCATCTCAAATCCGTTTTTTCTGCGGTAGCTTATAAAGGCATCAAATTCCATATAGTTACCTCGTCTTAAATAAATTCAAATATATAAATATTGTAGCATACAATTCGCACTTTGTAAAGAGTTTGCTATAATCTTGCGCGATGCAATTTTTAAAAATCAAAGAAAATTAAGTGTTTCAGACAGATTTTTTGATACGAGTATGCTGATATCGAAATCAAAGCCTTAAAAAGTAAAAAAAGAAGCCAAGACTCGGTGGAGTGCCGAATCTTGGCTTTGTCAGTATTCCGTCAGCGAAAATAACGTTCGGCAGACGGATTAGTTGTTTGGCATAACCCGAAAAAATTTCGGGTTATGCTTTTTTAATTTTGAATTAACCTTAGGTTAACTCCTGATCGGGAAGGATATTGTCGAGAGACTCGCAGGTGATATTGATTGAAAGTACACCTGAATAACCCATGAGAGATTCTATCTTTAAAGTGTAGGTTGCTCCTGCATAAAGTTCATGCTGGAAATTCATGCTACAATAAGCATCACTATAAAGAAGTACGCCAGCTTCATCGTAAAGATCTATACTGATTCCGACACCGCCGGTAGTTGCAGGATTTTCAGAAGAAAGGAACGTCCATACGCTATTTTCTGTAGGCATTATAGTGTATGAGAGTTTCTCGTTTACATAGATGGAGTTTTCAAACGACGTACTTTCCGTAATAACATCGATAATTTCGGTTGGTTCAAAGAACAAATCCAACGAAATGTATCCGTAATAGTAGGTATCCCAACTAATAGTAAGAGTATAAACTTCGCCTGCTTTCAGTCTGCACGCAAGATTATAATCTTCGGCAAGATTGGTGCTATATGCGATTTGAACACCATTTGAATCATACACATAAGCATAGATTCCGTAGTATTCTGCGTAGCAAGAAAACTTAAATATACTATCCTCATTTGGAACTATGGTGTACTTGGCTCCGTTTGGTCCTAAGTAATCAACAAACGATACGCTTTCTGTTATAACGTCGGGAACGTCGAGAGGCTCATAAGTGAAGAGAAGGGGCATTGTTCCGTAGTCGTTATCGTAATACCAATTTACAGAAAGAGTGTAGCTTTCACCTGCTTTAAGTCTGTATACGATTTTAAAGTTTTCATAATAATTGCCGGAATAAGCAAGCTGATTGCCGTTTGAATCGTATAAGGTAGCGATAGTGCCGTATTCTCCGTAGGCGGTAAACGTCCAGACGCCATCCTCGGTGGGAGTTATGGTGTAGCTAACGGTTTCACCTGATCCAACGTAATCAACAAACGATACGCTTTCTGTTATAACGTCGGGAACGTCGAGAGGCTCATAAGTGAAGAGAAGGGGCATTGAGTTGTAGTCGCCTGCGCCGTAGGTCCAACGTACCGAGAGAGTGTAAGTTTCGCCTGCTTTAAGTCTGTATACGATTTTAAAGTTTTCATAATCATATCCGTAATCATGAGCAAGCTGATTGCCGTCTGAATCGTATAAGGTTGCTGTGGTTCCGTAGTAGTTTGAGAACGAAGTAAACGTCCAGACGCCATCCTCGGTGGGAGTAATTGTGTAGCTAACCGTTTCACCTTCTCCAACGTAATCAACAAACGAAGTATTACCGGTAATAACGCCCGCGTTTTCTGTGGTGGGAGTGAAGGTTATAGCGTAGTCGTTCAAGCCTGCTGCGCTTTCGGGAACGAAGGCAAATCTTATGTCATACAAAGCGCTGTCGGTATAACCTGCCGCAATAGCAAGCTCTTCAACGCGAGCCATATTGAACATTACGGCGCGAATACCGTCAAGTTCGGTGAATTCGATACTGTCAAGGATAAACTCTTCATCGGTCTCGGGGAAGTAAAGACTTACGTAATAGCCGAACTTTCCGTTATTTCTATCCCAATAACCGACTACGTAGTTCTCGCCGTTGCCGTAAAGCTCGGTTAGATCCTCAAGAACGATATCACCGCTCATGCCGTTTGCGTTCTCAAGACCGCATCTTGAGCAGTAATACCAATTCTCGGTTGCGCATACCCAGTTGTGATCGTTAGGAGATTCGATATAAGCATTGTCGCTGATTCTCTCGCAAACATGGCACTGATAGCCGTAAAGTCCATCCTGAGTGCAGGTAGGATATTTGATAGTAGTGTAGTAAGTATAGCAGCAATTTTCGGTATAGGTATTAGATTCGTTATCGCTGTTCGTGTAAACTACCGTTCTTATGCACTCGCCATCGAATGAATAGCTATACTCGTATCTTTCCCACCATTCGTTTTCCGCACTGTAAGAATAGATGATATACTCATATCCCATATAGAATACGCGAGCATTTTCGTTGTAGCGGTTCTCACCGTTGCTGTTTGTGTAAGTGCTGGTGATCTTATAACCGTCTTCACCGAAGCTTGCCGAGTAATCCTCTCTTGTGTTTTCCTCTTTGTACCAATACTCGTTACCTTCTCTATAGTGTTGGCGGTAATAATGATAGCTTGTGTAGCTATCGTAGTAGGATTCGTAGCCATTATCTACCAAATAATAAGTATATTTATAGATGTTTTCGTTCTCGCTATAGGTGTCATCCCAATATACATTCTTGTAATAAGTGCGCGTCTCAATAGTGCGTCCATCGTTGTCGCGAGCCCACTCTTCGATGTATTCGTAGGACTTTTTGTCGCTGTAATCGGTAAGAGTGTTGCCTATAAGGATTTCTTGCTTGATATGACGCTCGTTATCATCGTAGTAATTATTTGTGTGTTTGTAGCTTCCGCAAACCGCGCAATCGTAATGAGTGCTGTTATTGTCGGGGTTTGTTGCGGTGTAATGATGATAAATCTGACGGTTTCCTGTCTTGATTTTTACCTCGCGGTCATATTCACCGGTTTCGGGATTATAACCGAACTGCCATGTCTCATATTCATAAGCTACGCATTCGTCAGCTTCTGCGAGCCAATATTTTGCGTATCTTATATGATAAGCGCACTGCTCGGGATCTGTTACGGAGCAGGTGTAAATATAATGATACGTGTTATAATAGTGCCAACCGTTTATATCCTCTTGACTGCCTGTTATAGCATTTTCAATCCAGAGATTACACCAGTTGTAGTAAAGCTCGCAACCGTGCTCGGAGCGCTGAACTTCTGTAACCTTACCGCAAGCGCACTTCTTTATCAAAGCGCCGCCGCCGCAAACACTGTTATAAGGAATGTGTTCGGTTTCGAAGGTTTCGTGATTGTAAACGGTTTTTGAGTAAGAGTAACCGCATTCTGCGCACGTATAGGTGATTATCGCTCCGTCCTCGCACGAGGTAGCGCCTTCTGCGAGATTGAACGAGAGATCGTAGTTGTGAGACGGCTGATTGATCTCAACTTCTACGCTATCTATAAGCTGATCGCCCACGTGAACCGTTATGGTCTCGTAACGTGTGATTGAGCAATTGCCGTTTGCTTTGCTGTAGAACATACGTTCAACTGTAAGCTCGCAATTCCAGCAGTAAATTGTTTCAACTCTAACGCTGCAGCCGAGTTCTTCGTCGTAATATTCATCAGTCTCGTAATTTGTATCGTAGCAGCCGTAGTAACTGTTGATTGCTAATTGTTCTCTGCACGCGCAAACCGAGAGCGTGATTTTGCTGCCTTCACTGGTTGAGCAAACAGGATATTCGGAGAGGTCGATGACGATCACGTTGTTGTTCGTCTGGTGCTCGTAAGAGGTTCTGATATTGTCAACGTGACCGCAAGCTGTGCAAACTCTTCCGCATATAACGCCTTCTACGCAAGACTTTTTACCTTCGGGAAGCACAGAGAAGTACTGATATCTGCTCTCTTTACCGTAGTCGTAATTGTTGTGATAATAGCATTTGGTTTCAGAAATTTTAGAATCACCCAAAGTGAAGCTGAAGGGGATGATGCCGTTTCTTCCATCGTCGTAGAAACGGATACGGTAAACGTAAGTTTCACCTGCAGTCAAATACTCTCCGAGGTAGAACTGACCGTTCCCCGCGCCGTCATCGTTGAAGTTTATCTCATAAAGCTCGCCGCCCTTGACGCCATAGAGTGTTACGAAAGTATCGTAGTCGGCCATAGAGGTTATTACGTAGTAACCGCTCTCTTCGGGAGTAACGGTGAAGTCGTAATAGTAGATGCCGTCGTGGTTTTCAAGCACAGCCTGATTATTTGCCGCCTTCGTTTCAGTTACGTAAACGTCACCGCACTTAGAGCAGGTAACGGTAACGGTAGTCGTTCCGTCGATAGAAGTTGCTTCAATCTTGCTGTAATCATGCTCGGGATATTCTTTTGAATTTTCGTAATTGTAAAGAACTTCGTCGCCAAGCGTTACTCTGAGAACTTTCGTCACGGTTAAAACGCAACCGCTTGTGTTCGAGTCGGTGTAGTTTTCAACCATTAATCCGCACTCGTCGCAAACGTAAGCGTTAAGCTCCTCATAATAAGTGAGGTTATCGCTGTCATAATAAACGTAGAAATACTCACCGCAGGGGCAAGAATTAACTTCAACATAATGATATTCGCAGCAGTCATTGCGTCCGTTAAGAAGTTCGTTTCCGAAAGTCTGGTGACCGCTATAATGTCCGTATCTGTAGCTATAGCCACAATCGGTGCAATATCGGGTTACGATGTATCCGTCGTCGCAGCTTTCGCCTTCCATATCGAAGTCGTATCTGTAGTTATGAGACTCGCCGCTGCCGCTATACTCTGTGTTATAAACTTCTTCGCCGTTTACAACGTATATGAGCTTTTCTGTATATTCGTAGCGGCAGTTTTCGTCCTTTTCGGTTTCGTAATAGTGTTCAAGCTTCTGAGCTCCGCATTCGTGGCATTCGTATACGGAATAGCCTTCCGCGTTATCTTCTACGTGGTACCAATTGCATTTTTCCCATTCAACGTACGAATCAAAGATTTCTTTGCAAACGATGCAGTAATATTCTCGTATAGTGCCACCGCAAAGACCAAGGTCGTTAAGTTCAACGTATCTGTAGTCCGTGTCGTGACCGCTTTGATTCCATTCGTCTGTCTCTTTGCACTTCGGGCAATGGCGAGTTACCTTGTAGCCGTCGTCGCAATGATCGCCCTTGAATTCGTAGGTGTACTCATACTCGTGCTCGTCGTACATACCGTATCTCTGAATATATTCAAATATGCAATCATCGCCGCTAAAGATATAGGTTGCGTTATATTCGTAGTATTCGCAAGTGGTGACGTAGTCTTTCCAATATGCTTGCACGAATTCAAGTCCGCAATCGGGGCAGGTGAAGATTAAGCGTCTGCCGATAACTGCGCCGCTTTCATCGGTTATCTCCTCTTCGGTCGGTTTACCTTCCATAGAGCAGCCGATGTTTTCCATATCGTCGTAGTTATAATTCGTTATTCTTCCGCACTTCTTGCAGCGATCCGCGGTGATGCTTCCGCCGCAGTAGTCCGTAAGATCGATCGTTACGGTTTCCGATGAACAGTAGCTGTCGCGGTACTCGTAGGAGTAATCGCACTTTTCGCAGCTTAAGTGAGTTGTGCATCCGTCCCAGCAATAGTCGCCGTCAAGCTCATAGTCGTATACGAGCTCGTGCTGGCTTTCTTCCGCGTATTCTTTTTTAGCGGAATTGTAGTAATAATAAACATAATCGCCGAATGCTTCAACGCGTCCTTCGGGATTTTCGAAAACGTCGAAGAAGAGCTCTACGTATTTTCCTGTATCCATCGTGATCACAGAAGGTCCGGGAATTACGGGAATGGATGTTCCGGGATTGATTACTATGTTGCCTGCGTAGTTCACAGGAACAAGAAGTTTTTCATTTTCTTCGGGTTCGGTTGGGGTTTCAAACTCAAATGCTATTTCACGCTCGGTGCCGTCCTCGTATTTTGCGATAAATCCGGTGTCGGTTGCGACGAGTATAGCTACCTCGTTTGAAAATTCATTGATGAGTACCTTTACGTTTTCTTCGTCAATCACGGCTTGAGCTAACGTAAATCTGTAATAGGTTTCCTCATAGCACGTTTCGTATCCAAGCCAACCGTCGCAGTCGGGGTAGAATACAACGTGAGTTAAGCTGTTGTAATTGGGCTTATAGAAATAAATTTCAAATCCACTATCGTAGCGATACTCTTCGCCCTTGAATTCAAAGTAGCCGCTGTAGAAGAAGCCGTTTATGCCCGAGTAACCGTCTTCATCAAGCATATCATCGGTGGGAAGAGCAATCTCAGCTTCGATCTCATCAACCATTCCCGCCCAGGTTACGTTGATCTTCTGATTGATAAGAATATCAACCTCGGCATTTGCGTATACGGTGGTGTTGTCTATCTCGGTCTCAAACTCATCCAGAGCAACGTTAACCGACTTGAGCATACCGGTGTAATCGGTGGAGAACGAGAAGGTGAGATATTCGGAAGCCATTTCAATTATACTTGCAACAGTTTCCTTTATTTCTTCCGCAAAGTCTTCGTTTATGAGATTATAAAGAATAGCTTCGCGAAGAGGTTCAACAAAGTTGTCCTCGAACGTCTTAACGTAAGAATCATCTTCGGTTTTAAAGATGAGCATTCCTATAGTAACGTCTTCAAGCTCCTTGTTATTGAAGACAAGCTCGTTGAGATCCCATCCCTCGGGTGCGCCCGTTTTTGCGGCAAGCTCGTTGATCTTTGCAATAAGATCGGCTGAGTCAAGTCCCATCTCGTCAACGTATGCGGGGATCTCGGAAATCTTGAGATTAAGTATCTCGATAGCAAAAGCTGCGAGATCGTCAAACGTACCTTCGCCGAAGTAAATGTCAATAACCTCTGCGATAGGCTTGGTCGCAAGATTTTCGTTCAAGGTATTGAGTTTATCGTAATCAAGAGTTGCAACGAATGAGCCGTCAGACTGCTCCTCAAGCGAGAAGAGAATGTTAAAGATGCTTTCGAGAATGCTGTCAATTTCTTTCTTGTTGAGCTCAACAAGAGTTTCGATAGCGGGAAGCACGGTGTCCTTAACAAAGTTAAGCACGTCAACTGCCTCGCCCTCAATATCCATCTCTTCGAGAAGCGCTTCGATAATAGCATCTACAGCTATCTTTCCGCTGTAATCCTCGGAGGGATTCTCGAGCTGCTTAAGAGTGAAGTATGCAAAGCCCTCGTGAATAACAGCCTTGAAGGTGTAGGTAGCTTTTGCATCGCGGATAGGACCGTTAAAGATCTCAACGCTACCTGATGCCGCGCCGCCAAATTCACCGTCTTCATAGTAGAGAGAAAGCTCAGCAACGTCGATCTGCTTGATGCTTCCTATAACCTTAAGCTCGTCAAGAAGTGAGGTGTCGGAGCTCTTTATTTCGTAGGAGAAATCGCGGATCTTGATAGCAAATCCGTTTACGTTCTTCCAGGAGTTAACAAGGTTGAGATAATAGGTATCTACTTCAGCCTTTTCTCCGCAAGTCTTGCAGTAGCCGTTCTCGTAAACGTGCTCGCCTGTTGCGGGAACTGCGCTTACGTGAGTCTTGCCGCAGGCGCAGGTAGAAGTGCTTTCACCGTCAGCGCCGCAGGTGGGCTCTTTGGTAACGGTTGCGTTCTTAAATTCGTGAGCTGTAACGTCAGTTTTAGCTCCGCAAACACATTCGTGCCAGTGGTTATTGTCATCGCTCTTCCATTCGGATGCGTATGAGTGGTCGGGCGTACCAACGGTAACTACCTTAACGTCGGTATAGATCTCACTGCCGTAAGGAACAGCAGCGGTATAGGTGGTTTCCGTGAAGCTTGAGCAAGTACCGTGAACTATCTTAACGTTAACGGTTGCCATGATGCTTTCCTTGTGGTCAGCGTTGCTTTCGCAAACAAGAACGAGAGTTGCGGACTTATTGTCGCTTGCCCAAGTCCAGGTGGGCTTGAAGTTATGACCTGTTGCGGCAACGTAGTCGCCTACGTAAGTATGATCGCAATTATCGCAGTCGTAAGTTGTATATCCTTCGGTATCGCACGAGGGAGGAGTAACAACCGTGCTGTAATCGTGAGCAGCTTTACCGTGACGCTCGGTGTATTCGTCGTCGCAGTTGTCGCACTTATAGGTTGTATAACCGTCTTGTGTACAGCTGGCAGGTTTGCTGTCCTTTACGCCGTGACTGTGTCCGTTAGCCGCAACGTAGGTATCTATATAGCTGTAGTCGCAGTTATCGCACTCGTGGAGAGTGTAGCCTTCTTCCTCGCAGGTGGGAGGAACTACGGTGTCGCTATATACGTGCTCAGCTCTCTCTGCGGAATACTCTTTGTATTCTGCTTCGCAGTTTTCGTTCTGACATACGAATTTTTCATAACCGTTTTCGGTACAGGTAGCCGGAACGGTTTCTGTTGGTGAGTCAGGGTAATTGTGACCTGTTGCCTTAACCTTGATGCTGTAAGAGTGGTGGCAATTGTTACATTCGTAATCTGTATGACCGCTCGCTGTACAGGTCGCTTCAACGGTCTTATGAGAGTAAGCGTGACCTAAAGCGTCTACTTCGTTGTCAGTGTAGCTATTACGGCAACGGATACATACGTGAAGCTCATAGCCTGCCTGAGTACAGGTTGCCTCAACGGTCTTGTGTGAGTAAACGTGACCGTAAAGAGCGCATCTTTCAGCAGGAGTAAGTCTTGTTACGGTGTAGTAAGAGAAGTGGTTGGTTTCAAAGGTTACGAATCCGTTATTGTAAGTAGCCTTTATGGAAACGAGCTTGTGAGCCGCGTTCGTGCAAGCGTCACCGTCGGTGCAGTATTTATCCTGGCATTTATCGCTTATGTACCAGACTGCGATATTGTCTACGTCCTCGCCGGGCTTGAGCTCGTAGGGAAGAGTGATAGTTACAAAGTTACCCTCACCGAAGTCGGAGATCGTATTATTCGAGCTATCCTTGATAGTGAAGTCGAATACGGGGTTATCTCCAACCTGCTCGAGCTGATCGGGAGTAAGACCTGCGGTTTCCTTATCTACCTTGCCTGCGGAAACCTGAATTTCTTTGTCTGTTCCGATCTTATCAATTACGCCGTTGCCGAGCTGAATGTTGGCGTTTGTTCCGTCACCGACGTTGATCTCGAGCTCTTTATCCTTGAGATCTTCAGCCTTTGTGGAGTCGGTAGTACCGTTTGCTATTGTTACCGTCTTTGGTTCTCCGCAGTGCTCGCAGGTGTCTGTACGGGTATTGCCCGAAGGAGTGCCCAAAATCCACTTGTGTCCCGTTGCGTCGGCAGGGATGATCTCTTTCTCGGAATTTTCATCTGAGCATTTGCTGCAGGTAAGAGTCTTTTCGCCGGGATCCTTACAGGTTGCAACCTTGGTAATGGACGCTACGTACGTGTGGTGGAACACGTGGTTGCCTTCAACTATCTCCGTGCAGTCACCGTTCTGACATTCGTGCATCTGAATATACTCGCAGGTGTCACCTATCTGAACTTCCTCTTTTACGGGAGCGCCGACGATACTGTGACCGAGAGGAGCGCCGACTTCTTCTTCGTAATAATCACCGCAATTACAGGTCATAGTAACCTTTTTAGCGGCAAGACAGGTTGCGGGAACAGAAGCGGTCTCCTGGTAGTCGTGCGATCCGAATCCTTCAACAAGGAAGCGATCGTCGGGGTTAGTGCTTATTGCGCCGCATTCGCAGGACTTATAGAAGTAAGCTACGGCATCACAAAGGGAAGTGGGATCTTTTGCTGCCGCGAGGGTAGATTCCTGATCGTAAACGTGATCTCCTACCTCTCCGCGCTTGAAGGTATCAACGTTTTTGTTGCTTACCGCGCCGCAAGTACAGGACTTGTAGTAAACAGCGAGGCTCTGGCAGTTAGCCTCGGTCTTAAGCGTGCTTACGCCGTTAACCTCTGTGAGTTCCTGATCAAAGGTGTGAGGGAGAGCAGTTCCGCTTGTGAATGTATCTGTGTCAGACGTGCTTACAGCACCGCATTCACAGGATTTGTAATAAACGGCTGCGCTCGCGCAGGATGCGGGAGCCTTCTGTGTTTCAGTCTTAACAACCTCCTGATCAAAGGTGTGAGGAATAGGATCGCCGTTTGTAAATGTGTCGCTGTTGTTGGGGCTTACCGCACCGCAAGAGCAGGACTTGTAGTAAACAGCAGCGCTCGTGCAGGTTGCGGGAGCTTTCTCCGTATTTGCGTTTGCCGTTTCCTGATTATATGTATGAGGGATGGGGGTACCGCTTGTAAACGTGTCTGCATCGGACGTGCTTATCGCGCCGCAGGTACAGGACTTGTAGTAAACTGCTGCCGACGTGCAGGTTGCAGCGGTCTTGAGCGCGCTCTTTCCGCCAACCTCGAGTAGTGTCTGATCAAAGGTGTGTGGAAGCGGATCGCCGTTCGCAAACGTTGCACTGTCACCGATCTTGCCGCAGGCGCAGGACTTATAGTAAATAGCCGCTGACGTGCAAGTAGCAGCAGACTTAAGAGCCTCGGGCTTAACAGTGTTCTTGTCATAGGTGTGAGCGATAGGCTCGCCGCTCGTGAACGTTGCGTCGGTGCCTACCTTGCCGCAGGCGCAGGACTTGTAATAAACTGCAGCCTCAGTGCAAGTAGCAGCAGATTTAAGAGCATCTGCCTTTACGGTTGACTTGTCGTAAACGTGTGCCTTAGGTTCGCCGTACTCGGAATTACAAACAGAGCAAACCGCCTTGCTTGTGCAGGTTGCTGCCGTTCCTTCCGTGTGTCCAAGAGCCTCGCCCTCGGTTTCGGAGCATTTAGCGCATGTCTTGGGTGCTGTGCAGGTTGCATCCTGCCAATCATGGTTGCAGCCGTTTGTGAGAATAACAGCCGTTGTTATTCCGCCTGCAACAACCAAAAGCGAGAGCAAGCAAATAAGAATTTTCACCTTATGAGGTGCGAGCTTTGCCATCAGCTTTTTGAAGTTTCCTTTCATAATAGCCTCCTTGAAATGTTTTATTTATATAAAACAACACGCCCACTCAAAACGGGTAAGTGCATTGTGTAATTTTTGATAGTTTGGTAAGCCGCCTAACATCACAACAGATAGTTTAAGCTTATGCTCTAATTCTAATTATAGCACCATAAATATTTTTAGTCAAGCATAAAATCCTCTTACTTTTTTATTTATCGAGAATAGTTTACACAAAACTTCTTTTGTTAATTATCAAACGTTAGTATCTACATCTATTGCGATTGTGATAGTAGGCTGTTGTTCTATACAACGAGTATTTTTCAAGCTTGTTCATCATTGCTCCTTTGTACTCGGTCATAGAATGAACGTATCTGTTAAGAGTAACTGTCGATGATTTGTGTCCCCGAGTAACTACGATAGAGTTTTTACGTCCATACCGCATTCAAGAGCTCTTGTTGCGAACGTGTGGCGCAGAGCATGAAATCCGCGGTGTGAGATGCCGAGCTCTCCGCGATTTAATTTATATCCGACCATTCGAGAGCCGGAAGCTCGCCGATGCGCAGACCCGTGTATAGGCAAAGCAGTATTCCCGAAAACTTCGGCTTGCCCGAGGACAGTATATGCATCTCAATCTTTTTTGCTTCATGTTTATTACATTTGTTATATATTTTTTTGTGTTAATAAAAAACGCGCCAATTGATATATTAATATGGCAATTATAAAGAGCATCGAGTTTTTATAATTGAAAATTAACCAAATGTAAACAATTATATTCAAAAATACAAAAAACGAACAAAAACGGAGGATTTAATTCCGTACTTGCTCGTTTTTTTATGCTTTTAAGAAGCGATGATTAACAATAAAGTGTTTTTATGAACGGTGTATTTTTATTTGCGTAAATGCTGTATTCGCGGCGTGATCAATGAACTTTGATGACGTCTATCAAGGAATCCAAACGCTCACCGTCACTGAGGTAGATATCCGATGCCGCCTTGAGGCGCTCCTGCTCAAAATTATATTTATCGTAGATGCCTACCGTGTTAAATCCTACCGATTTTGCCGTTTCAAGAGCAACGAAGGAATCCTCAAACACGCAGAGCTCACTGTAAGGAATATTCATTTCGGTCATTGCCTTTACGTAAATATCGGGCTTATCCTTGCCAACGCCGATATCGGCACAGGAGAGAATGATGTCAAAATATTTAAGCAGATCGTGGCACTCAAGCGCATATTTTATTTCGGGCATAGCTGTTGCCGATGCGAGGCACATTTTTACGTTATTGTTTTTTAAATATTCGAGATACTCACGCGCGCCTGCCTTGACTGTTGCTATATTCTTATAAAAGTCATTGATACCGCCGCCTGTGAAACGAATAAAATCTTCGACCTTTACGTCAAGACTGTAATACTCTCTGAAGTACGTCATAGCATCGACGAATATCATTGTTCTTACCTTCTTATCAACCTCTTCGCTTGGTCTGAAGGTGGGATCATTCATATATTCCTCGCCAATTCTTTTCCAAAGATAGTCCCAGAACATCAAGGAATCAACAATAGTTCCGTCCATATCAAATATTGCGCCTTTTATCTTCATAAGTCCTCCGAATTATTATTGATATAAGTTTTGTAATATTATATCACGCAAAATCATAATTGTAAAGACTTTATAAAAGATAAGCTTCTGTTTTATGTTTTTTTCTGCCCGTAATAAGCATCAATGCCGTGCTTGCGGAAATAATGCTTATCAAGAAGCGGTTGCTTTATTTTTAGTGCAGTTGAATTCAAGGATTCTGTTATATGAGCCATCTTTGCTACTTCCTCGAGTGTGATGGCAACTTCTACTGCTGATTCGGGGCTTTTTCCCCAAGTAAAAACTCCGTGATTATTAACAAGAACGGCGGGCATCGCGTAAAAGTCCGTAACCGTTTCGCAGATCACCTTTCCCGTGTTCCACTCATAAGCGTTGGCGATTTCATCTTCCGTCAGCTCACGGGAGCAGGGGACGTTTCCGTAAAAGGCATCGGCGTGGGTGGTTCCGTATGCTACTATCTCGCGGCCGCTCTGCGCAAAGGCTGTCGCGTAGGTGGAGTGGGTGTGAACGATACCGCCGAGGCTTGGGTGCTGCTTATAAAGGTAAAGATGCGTCGCAAGGTCGCTTGACGGTCTGTACTTTCCTTCTATCACGTTGCCGTCGCCATCAACGACTACCATATCTTCTGCTTTCATGGAGTCGTACGGAATGCCGCTTGGTTTTATGACGATAAGTCCCGTATCGCTATCTTTGCCCGCTGAAATTGTTATTTTTTCGGTATCGCGGAAAATATCACAAAGATATCTCTCGAGATCTCCGCCGCCGTCAAGTCTGAAATTAGCTAAAAGAGCAATACCGAACGCGCCGCCCTCTGCTGAGTTTTTCATAACGGTGACGGGTGCGCCGAGCGCAGCTGACATTGCACTCTGCCCGACCTTTGGAGTCTTGAAGAATCCACCGTGACCAACCACGGTGCTGATCGTTACGTTTTCTTTATCCAAGATATCGCAACCCATCGAAAGAGCGCCGAGAGCGGAATAGATATGCATTTTCATAAAGCCCGCGAGTGTGAGCTTGGTATCGGGGGTACGAGAAATAAGAGGAATTCCGCGTGCTATACCTACTATCGGCTCACCTGCGAGAAAGTTGTATCCGATAAGACCGTCGCACGCACCGTCTGCTTCGGAGGATTTTTCATAAAGCGCGCCAAAAAGTGATGAGCGGTCTATCTTCCCGCCGCCAAGCGAGATGACCTCCTCGAAAAGATTTGCCCAAGCAGTTATTTCGGATGCAAAATTGTTAACGTGTACCATAGCTACGGGCGCTCCGTGCGGAGTTGTGACTACGTCTATCTCTTTGTAGTAAGTGGAGAGAGGCTTCTCCATCACTGCCATAAGAAACGCCGACGTGCCTGCCGAAACGTTTGCGGTTCCGACAGCTACGCTGTTTGTTGCCACCATGCCTGTCCCCGCATCGCCTTCGGGAGGGCAGAGAATAACGCCTGCTTTTAAGTCGCCCGTTGGGTCGAGCCATATTGCACCCTCTTCGGTGAGCGTTCCTGCGTCCTCCCCCGCAGAGAGTACCGTTGGGAGCAGACTCTCAAATGGGGTAGATATGCCATTTTTAGTCAATATTGAATTGAAGGTTTTGAGCATATTTATATCGTAGTTACCGCAATCAATTGGGAACATGCCGGAAGCATCGCCTACACCAAGCACTTTATTGCCGGTTAACTTGTAATGAACGTAGCCCGAAAGCGTTGTGAGGAAACTCACGTCCTTCACGTGAGGCTCATTTTTGAGAACGGCTTCGTAATAATGCGACACGCTCCAACGCATAGGAACGTTAAAACCAAATAATTCTGTCAGCTCTGTTGCCGCTTTTTCTGCGTTTGTGTTTCTCCAAGTTCTGAATGGCACGAGAAGCTTGCCGTCTTTATCGAAGGCGAGGTAACCGTGCATCATGGCGGATATTCCCATTGCTGATATATCACTAAGTTGCTCCCCGTGTCGTGACTTGTAGTTCTCTTTGAGTGAAGCATAGCTTGCTCTTATACCGTTTTCAACGTCCTCCGAAGAATATGACCATAGCCCATCTGTCAAAGTGTTTTCCCATTCAAAAGAGCCTTCGGCAATCACCGATGCGCTATCGTCTATAATGACGGACTTTATTCTCGTCGATCCGAGTTCTATTCCTAAAATTTTTATCATATATACCTCTACGTAGGTTTTTGCCGACGTGCTATCTTATTTTTGAATGCGCTTTGCCAGTACCACGCCGAAGGGTGGTACCGTGTTGAATTTTTCCATTTTTATCTCATCATATCCGCAAAGGTCGACGCTTTCATATCCGTGATTTAGATATAGAGTGTATTCGCCCATATCAACTTCTTCCAGATTATCGTCTATAGGTTCTCTGTAATCTATGTGTTCTTTGATGATGTCTATATAAATATCTGCGGATGTGTTGCTGTAAAAACCGAGGTAATAAACGTTATTATTCTTTGAAATTGCACACATATCTTTACAAAATCCGTTGGTATATGTACCGATGTTCTCTGAACTGTCGGGTGCGAGCACTTCGTAATAATCGCTTATTGTATATGTTTTGTTTTTGTATATCACGCTCTGAGATTCGTGTAACGGCAAAGAGGTAAACCAATCGACGGAGCACCCCGAGAGCGCGCGGAATACTCCCGGAGCTTTCGTGGGGCGATAATGAACGTTTTTATCTTTGGCTCCGCTTCTTGCCGAGATGATAACTATTCCGCCTTCTTTTGCAAAGGCCTCAAGCTTCTTTGCAAAGTTTTCCGTAGCCACCGTTATGTGTGGGACGATCACTACCTTATATTTACAGAAATCGTCATCTTCACTGATAAGGTCGGCGTGAATGTTCTTTGCGTTAAGCTCACCAAAGATAAATCTTGCGTCACTTTTAGCAAAGCTTTCAGCCTTGTCGGCACAAGTGTTATGATAGTCGTAATATATCGCCACGTCGTGCTTGGGACGGTTGTTAAGGAATAGATCACCAAGCCTATTAAGCTCGCTTGCGATCCCGCGTATCTCACGGCTTCGGTAATTCTCCTTGCCGTCGTGATCGTATATACCGTACCAAAGCTGCTCCGCGCCAAAAAGTGCCGTGCGGTATCTGAAGTAAAGTACGCCCGTAGCACCGTGTGCTATATCCTGGTAAGTCCAAAGCCGTATCTGTCCGGGTATCGGAGTCGGAAGCAGATACGAAAGCTGACCGCCGGGGCCGGATTGCTGCTCAAGCACAAGGTATTTCTCCGTGCAGCTTCGCGTTTGTGCCAACCGATAGGCAACGCATCTTCCGAGCGCCTTTTGATTTTTCTCCTGAAAGGCGGGATAACTGTCAAAGGAAAGAAAGTCAAGGCATTCCCGTGTCAGCTTTTTGTAATCAACGTTTTCAAAATAGCCGTTATGAGTAATAAATGCGTCAGGCATATACTTACGGATAATTTTAGTTTGGACGGAAGCAAAGTTGACAACACTATCCGATAAAAACAAATAATAGTCGGTAATCCATGATGGATTCGGATACGCAGGGTTGGGACGAGGACAGGTTATCTGTGAAAAGGAGTTGAATTCGAGTGACCAGAAGCGGTTTCCCCAACAGTCGTTGAGGTTTTCAATAGTTTTATACTTCTCTTTTAACCATTTAGAAAAAGCAATGTTGTCAGTTTTGGAATAGCTTTCTTTTCTATGGCAATTTAACTCGTTGTCGATCTGCCAGCCGATCACGTTTGAAAATCCCGCAAAACGCTTCACCATTGCGTCGGTAATAGCAGCGCAGTATTTTAAATAGATCTCACTCGTGTGATTATGATGTTGACGGCTGCCGTGATGCATAATGATGCCATTGTAATTGGTACAAAGCACCTCAGGGTACTTTTCTGTTAACCAACGCGGAGGCGCTGCAGTCGGTGTTCCGAGAATAACGAAAATCCTCAATCGCTCTGCTTCGGCAACAGCTTCCGCAAGAAGAGAAAAGTCATATTTACCTTCTTCACTTTCATACATGCTCCAGCTGAATTCTCCCATTCGAATACAGTTGAATCCCAAGCTCTTAATGCGCTCAAGATCCTTTTTCATATTTCCTTTTTCCCAATGCTCGGGATAGTAACAGCAACCGATCAAAAACTTATTCAACATATTTTCTGAATCCTTTACACTTTTTTTATCAGCGAAGCTTCCATAAAAGATCTGCAACCATCAGCTTTTCTTCAAGAGCTTCGACCGTGGTATCCTTGTTGATATGAACGAACTCGACGCCGAGCATATTTGCGAAATCCTTCATCTGCTCGGCGCTGACGTCATAAGAAAGCACTGTGTGATGCGCTCCTCCTGCGGTGATCCAGCACTCAACGCCGGTGATGAGGTCGGGCATAGGACGCCACATAACGCGAGCAACGGGTAGATTGGGCATTTCCATAATTGGTTTTATACACTCGATATCCTGGCATATAAGGCGAAGTCTTCCACCCATATCAACGAGGCTGACGACGATCGCGGGGCCTGCCTTGCCTTCAAATACAAGTCTTGCGGGATCCTTCTCGTTCATACCTATGCCGAGAGGATGCGTTTCTATTCTCGGCTTACCCTCCGCAAGGCTCGGGCAAACCTCAAGCATATGCGCTCCGAGACTACATTCATTTCCGTCCTCAAGATGATACGTATAGTCTTCCATAAAAGCGGATGCGCCGTTGCCGTCTTTGCCCATAGCCTTCATAATGGCGGTCATTGCCGCTACCTTCCAGTCGCCCTCGCCGCCGTATCCGTAGCCTTTTGACATTAAGTGCTGGGAAGCGAGTCCCGGGAGCTGCTCCATGCCGTAAAGATCCTGGAACGTATTCGAGAATGCCGTGCAGCCCTCGCGATTCATCATCTTTTCAATAGCTATCTCCTCGCGCGCCTGATAACGGATGGCATCTGCGTTTTCCGTTGCAACGTCGTATAAAGCTTCGTATTCGGCTACGAGCTTGTCTATTTCCTTGTCGGTAACGGAATTCATCTCTTTAACAAGGTCACCGACAGCCCAGGTGTTTACCTGCCAGCCGAGCTTTGCCTGAACCTCGACCTTGTCGCCCTCTGTAACCGCAACATCGCGCATATTATCGCCAAAGCGCATAACCTTGAGCTCACGTGATACTGCAACGCCTACGGCGGCTCTCATCCAGGCACCGAGCTTATCAATAACGCGCGCGTCCTTCCAATACCCCGCTATCACCTTGCGCGGGATACGGAGTCTTGCAGCAATAAAGCCGTGCTCTCTGTCACCGTGCGCCGCTTGGTTGAGATTCATAAAGTCCATATCTATTTCTTCGTTTGGGATATCTCTGTTATATTGCGTAGCGAGATGGCAATACGGCTTTTGCAGATTTGCAAGTCCGTTTATCCACATTTTTGACGGAGAAAACGTGTGGCACCAGGTGATAATTCCCGCACAGCTCTTGTCGTAATTTGCCGCGCGGATCACCTCGGAGATCTCTCTGTTGCTTTTTGCTGTACCTTTATATATAAGCTCGTTCGGAAGACCTGCAACGGAGTTCAGATATGCTGACATTTCCGCGGCACGGGAATCGACGGTTTTTAATACGTCATCTCCGTAAAGACACTGACTTCCGACCAAAAACCAAAAGCATCTTTTCATTTATAAGCACCTCTAAAAATACATTTATGATATCATAGTATAAAATAATCGGCGTTCTTTCAAGAAGTCTGTTATTATGGTATGGACATTTATTAATCTTGATGCTATAATATAGTTAAATGGGAGGTGAGCATCATAAAAACGGTATATGAAACGAGTGGTATCAATGAAAATGCACACGTCAGCTGCATAAAATACAAAAATCTGAACAATATTTCTCATTACCACAGCGATTACGAGCTGGTCTTTATCAATGAGGGTAATGCGAAAATTATGATAAATGAGAAGATTTTTAATCTTGGAGCGGGAGGAAGTGTCTTTATACACAGCAACGATATTCATTATATAAGCTCGGGGAAAAACGATATTATTACAGTTCTCAAAGGAGATAAAAAATATTTTGAAGCCATATTTGCGGGGAAGAGAGTTTTATCACCTTATCTTTCGCACTCTTCCGATACGGAAGGCGCTCTTGAAACTGCCCGAGTTGAGCTTTTGGGCGGTTTGATAGGCTGCGGAGAAATGGCGGACAGTATTGCGATGCAGATATTTATAAAAATGCTTCGCAGTGAGGTCACGGTTGCATTTGAAAAGAACGTTGACCGCGTATCGGACAACGCAGCCTTATATCATAAAATATCTAAGAAGATTTCGGATGAATATAATACGCTCACCTTTTCCGATATGGCTGAATACATGCATTTCAGTGAGCCGCATTTTTCTAAGGTCTTTCATAATATCTTCGGAATGACGTTTACACGGTATATTAATGCAGTGAGAATTGCTACTGCTGTGGAAAATATAAGGGAAGGGAAACTTAATATAACGGAGATTTCCGCCTTTTGCGGGTTTAATACGATACGCAATTTTAACCGCGTTTTCAAAAGACTTACGGGATATTCGCCTCGTGAGTTACCTTCGGATTATGTGTTTTTATATAGCTTGAAAGAAGGGTATGGTCTTAACCCTACGCTTAACTCTACAGAGATAATTGGATAGCAAAAGTAAATAATAATTTACAAAAACTGCAAAAATAATGAACAACACCCCAAAATAATGTTTTTGATTATATATAAATCAGAAAAAGACTCGGTTCTGTATTTGAACCGAGCCTTTTTGTATAACGAAAACCACGCGATAGTCGCGTGGTTCAATAAAGGTTAACCGGTGAAAAGAAATCCTCCAATATGTTATAATAAAGTGACCTG
>JAZONS010000001.1:0-2651 GCA_045654585.1 Eubacteriales bacterium | reverse complement strand
GTATCAAGACCTTCCTTGATACTATCGCAGAGTCATTCCCGAGACCTTTGGCACGTAAGGTTGAGCACGTTGTTGATGATGAAGGTAACGTATCCGATATTGCAATCGATATGGATAGCGCTGACACCTCACTGTTCATTTTCAAGACCGTTGCCGATCCCTTCGTAGGTAAAATGTCCTTCTTCAAGATTATGAACGGTAGCTTGACTAAGGATGCTGTACTCAAAAACTCCACTACCGGTGCTAGTGAAAAGTTGAATAAGATCTTCGTGCTTCGCGGTAAGAAGCAGATCGACGTAGAGGCTCTTTGCTGTGGTGACATCGGTGTTACTGCTAAACTTACAAACACCAATACTAACGATACGCTTACAACCGTAGCTGGTGGCATTAAGTATGCGCCTATCGTATATCCCAGACCTTACTTCACTATGGCTATTTCTCCCAAGGCTAAGGGCGATGAAGATAAGATTTCTGCAGGTATAGCTCGTCTTCTTGAAGAAGATATGAACATTAAGTACGAAAACTACTCCGAGACCAAACAGCTCACACTCTCCGGTCTTGGTGATATGCACCTTGATATCCTTGTTTCTAAGCTTCGTAACCGCTATGGTGCAAACGTAGATCTCGCAAAGCCTAAGCTTGCATACAGAGAAACCATTAAGAAGAGCATCGAAGTTGAAGGTAAGCATAAGAAACAGTCCGGTGGTTCCGGTCAGTACGGTCACGTTAAGATTAAGTTCTCTCCCGGAGAAGATGAAGGTCTTACATTCACTGAGAGCGTATTCGGTGGCGCAGTTCCGAGAAACTTCTTCCCCGCAGTAGAAGCCGGTCTCCGCGACTGCATGCAGAAGGGCGTACTTGCAGGATATCCTATGGTTCACCTTGCAGCTAACCTTTACGACGGCTCTTACCACGATGTAGATTCTAACGAAATCTCCTTCAAGCTTGCAGCCGGCATTGCATACCGTGAAGGTCTTCCTAAGGCATCTCCTGTGCTTCTCGAGCCTGTTGGCGCACTTAAGGTTTATGTTCCCGATAATTACGTTGGTGACGTTATGGGCGATCTTAACAAGCGTCGCGGAAGAGTTATGGGTATTGAGCCCGCAGAGGATGGCAGCGAGACTCAGGTAGTTCTCGCCGAGGTTCCTTTCTCCGAGATGACCGATTACGTAATCGCTCTTCGTGCATCCACTCAGGGACGTGGAAGATTTGATTTCGATTTCATCAGATATGATGAAGTTCCTTCTTCCATCGCCGAAAAAGTTATTGCAGAAGCAAATAGAGACTAACTCTTGTTTCATAGGGCTATCGCATAATAATCCGCGATAGCCCTATTTTAATGTACATTTAGCAGTAAAGTGTCAACGTAGTTACAAAAAAACCGATTTTTACTTGACTATTTTATCAAAATATGTTATAATGACTCAAAATATATCTATATAAGGAATTTTATTATGGCCAATAAAAATTACGACGATATAATTACATATGATTCTCCTGCATATAAACCTCGTAAAAAGCGCTGGGGTGATAGAAAAGAGGGAAGACGAGTTCGTACTCTTCCTGCGATGAGCTACGTTTCTCCTTTTATTATGAAGGAAAGAAACGATTCCCAAAATCAGTTTGAGGACGTTGTAGATATAACCAATATCGAGCGTTATCTCGATGAGAAGCACAGGGAAGGATATACCGATCTTTCATTGCTTCACGTTCTCCTTGCTGCATATACTCGTGTAGTTTCCGAAAGACCGGGAATTAATAGATTCTTAGCGGGCCAGAGAATATTTGCCCGAAACGATATCGAGTGCGTTATGACCATCAAGAAGGAGCTTTCTCTTGAATCTCCCGATACCTGCATTAAGGTTAAGATGGATCCCAGAGATAACATATATAACGTATACAAGAAGTTCCAGAAAACAGTCAAGGAAGCAATAGAGCAGGATAGTGACTTTGACAACGTTGCAGGTATACTTACAAAAATACCTCGTCCGATTCTTCGTGGCATCGTATCACTTCTCAAGTGGCTCGATTACCACGGTTGGCTTCCTAAGGCACTTATGAACGTCAGCCCGTTCCACGGTTCTGTAATCATTACTTCCATGGGTTCTTTGGGTATTCCCGCAATATATCATCATCTCTATGACTTTGGAACCTTACCCGTATTCATATCCTACGGAAATGTTTTTACCGCAGATGCAATCAAGAGAGACGGTACGCGTGAAAGACACCATTTCATTACTCTTAAGGTTGTTACAGATGAAAGAATTTGCGACGGATACTATTACGCTTCCGCATTTAAGAGGATAAAGAGATATCTTCTCCATCCCGAGGTGCTTGATAATACCCTCGAGAGTGTAATTGAGGATATAGATTAATCTACAAAATATGACAGACCGATGCGCTTGCATCGGTCTGTTGCTTTCAATATTTATGCATGGTTTTTTAATTGGATTTTTAGCTTATTTATAATAATCATATTTGCAGAACGGACATTTTGGATAATCGAAATCGTGCATTTTTCCACATTTTGGACATTGTTTTTGTGGCAGACCCGCTTCTGTATCATCCGCTAAAAAGAACTCAACCTTTCTGCACTTAGGGCAACTATAAATATCAACTTCCATAGCTCCAGCCAACAGATTGGGGAGGTC